>CAKUVR010000094.1:0-1568 GCA_934698975.1 uncultured Bacteroidales bacterium | reverse complement strand
TTAGTACCTTGAAAACTACACATTGTATGAAGAAGATTGAAAGACATCTTGCACGAAAGTGCAAAACGAAATCAATTTTACCGATTTTAGATATCTATTTTCTAAAAACGAGAACCAAGTATTCATTCAAAGAGCCGTGCTGATGTATTATCGCTAATACATTGGAACAAAAGGTCAAGCGAATAAGAGCGCAGGGTGGATGCCTTGGCACTAAGAGCCGAAGAAAGACGTGATAAGCTGCGATAAGCGACGGTAAGGAGCAAATATCCATTGACCCGTCGATTTCTGAATGGGGAAACCCGGCTGGAGGAACTCCAGTCACTGTATGGTGAATACATAGCCATATAGAGGGAACCCGGTGAACTGAAACATCTAAGTAGCCGGAGGAAGAGAAAACAAAAGTGATTTCCTAAGTAGCGGCGAGCGAACGGGAAAGAGCCCAAACCGGATTGCGTGCAATCCGGGGTTCGGACTGCATACGGTATTGTAAAAAGATAGCAGAATGGTTTTGGGAAAGCCAGCCAGAGAGAGTGAAAGCCTCGTACGCGAAATCTGATTACAGCCAGCAGGATCCAGAGTACCACGAGACACGTGGAACCTTGTGGGAATAAGCGGGGACCACCCCGTAAGGCTAAATACTCCTTAGTGACCGATAGCGCATAGTACTGTGAAGGAAAGGTGAAAAGAACCCCGGGAGGGGAGTGAAAGAGAACCTGAAACCCTGTGTTTACAAGCTGTGGAAGCACCATATGAGTGCAACCGCGTACTTTTTGTAGAACGGTCCGGCGAGTTATGGTTGCTGGCGAGGTTAAGAACGAAAAGTTTGGAGCCGAAGGGAAACCAAGTCTTAATAGGGCGTCCAGTCAGTAGACATAGACCCGAAACCGGGTGACCTACCCATGTCCAGGTTGAAGCCGCTGTAAAAGGTGGTGGAGGACCGAACTCACATCTGTTGAAAAAGGTGGAGATGAGGTGTGGGTAGCGGAGAAATTCCAATCGAACTCGGAGATAGCTGGTTCTCCCCGAAATAGCTTTAGGGCTAGCCTTGAGTTAGACATATGGAGGTAGAGCACTGAATGGCCGCGGGGGCGTCAAAGCTTACCAAAGCCTATCAAACTCCGAATGCCATGTTGCCGATGCTCAGGAGTCAGACTGCACGAGATAAGTTGGGTGGTCGAAAGGGAAACAGCCCAGATCTACAGCTAAGGTCCCAAAGTATATGTTAAGTGGAAAAGGATGTGGGACTTCGAAGACAACTAGGATGTTGGCTCAGAAGCAGCCATACATTAAAAGAGTGCGTAATAGCTCACTAGTCGAGAGGTCCTGCGCCGAAAATGTCCGGGGCTAAAACATAACACCGAAGCTTAGGAATCATTAAATGATTGGTAGGGGAGCATTGCTAAAGGAACGAAGCAACACCGAAAGGAGTTGTGGACTTTTAGGAAGAGAGAATGCCGGAATGAGTAGCGAGAGTAAGGTGAGAATCCTTACGGCCGAATATCTAAGGTTTCCAGAGTAAAGCTGATCTGCTCTGGGTAAGTCGGGACCTAAGGCGAGGACGAAAGTCG
>CAKUVR010000093.1:0-1682 GCA_934698975.1 uncultured Bacteroidales bacterium | reverse complement strand
ATTGACATCTACGACGACCGGATGGAAGTATATTCACCGGGCGGAATGATTGATGGCCGCCTGATTCAGCAGTTGAACCCGCTTTCAGTCCCGTCCAAACGTCGCAATCCCCTCCTCGCCGATTTCTTTAGCCGTCTCGACCTCATGGAGCGTCGAGGCAGCGGAATGAAGAAAATCCTCGGTGAATATGTCCGATTTGAGTCCTTGAAGGAATACCACGCCCCAGAGTTCACATCCAATGCCAGCGAGTTCCACGTGACCCTCTGGAATCTCAACTACGGCACCGATGTCGTAAAAGATGCCACAAATGACTTCACGAAAGAGTCCGCACAGTTCACAAAAGAGTTCACAAAAGCTCAAAGGCGTATATATAAGCTGATTTCTATGAACCCTAAAGTGAACATTGACCTAATTGCCGCAGATCTCAATCTATCTACACGGCAAGTCAAGACATATATGAAACGCCTCACAGACCTGCACCTGATAGCCCGTGAAGGCGGACGCAAAAACGGCACTTGGAAGATTCTCGACAAGGACTACGACGACTTCTTTGAACGGATATAACACAGAATCTTATTAGCAGAACAACTCCGAAATATCGGTAATACACTGAATTTCAAAGATGTCTTATTTGCAAAGTAAATCCATCGGTTAATAAAAATCACAATAAAACATAACACCACAACTATATGAAAAGAATAATATTATCGCTTGTCGCAACACTGTTTGTTCAATGCGTTTTCGCACAAGCACCGATTGACACCCTTCGCCAACAACAAATGCAGATGGACTCGATAAAAGTGCATCTACTAACGCGCATAAATCAACATACCGCACCTTGCTATAAATTGTATTCGACAGAAAATATGTGGACATTCCTCGAGTTGGAAACATTCAGTGGCCGTATTTGGCAAGTTCAATATTCAACGAAAGGCCCTGACTACCGATTCCGCTCCACACTAAATTCAGAATCATTGGTCTGGAACGAGCAAGAAGGATTCGCCGGACGTTTTGAACTATACAAGACTCAAAATATGTACAACTTCATCCTTCTTGACACTTTCAACGGTCGCACCTGGCAAGTTCAATGGTCAACCGAAGCGAAAGACCGTATGATTCTACCTATATTCTGATATATTTTATTTTAGATAGAGAACAAGTACTAAACGATTATTAATCATGGCCATAATTCCTCAATTGTATAAAAATGCTGTAGTTTCAATTGGCATTAAAAATCAAAATAATCCTACTATATGGATAGGAACAGGATTTTTTATGACACGTGCTGCTGATGAACACGGAAAAGCACGACCATTTCTTATCACAAACAAACATGTATTCAATCAATACTACGTTAAAAATTTTAAAACCCAGTGACATACAGCCACTTACGTATACAATGGCCCGTCAAGGGGTACTTTACAGCATCTCGCAGACGACATAGAAAACAGTTGAAAAAAGTGTTAAATAAGATGAAGATTTTGCTTGAAAAATTTGGATAAGTGTTTGATTTTCAGTAACTTAATAATGCAAATCAAACAAGTTACATAGATGAAAATCAAGCCACTTATCCAGCTCGGAGAGCTGATTGCAGACGCCCTCAAAAGCCAGACAAATTTAAGCAAATCTTTTCAATCTTTCTTCAAGGAAGCCATGGAACTTTTTCTTACCATACCGAATCG
>CAKUVR010000092.1:0-1785 GCA_934698975.1 uncultured Bacteroidales bacterium | reverse complement strand
AACTAAACAACTGATAATCAATTATTTGCACGTCTCTATATCATTTTTTTTGATTCATTTCAAAACAGCTTCTTAAACTTGGGTCCACAGTTTTTTTCTGTTGTCAGAAGCTAAAACTTACAGAATTACCATCAAGATTGCTATCTATAGGGGAGTGTGCTTTTGAAGGATGTGCAGAACTTTGTTTGAAGGAACTTCCGTCGGGGGTTATCTCAATAGGAGAACGTGCTTTTTCATGTTGTTACGCATTGGCATTACAGAATCTGCCTGATGGAATTCAGAGGATAGAAGATAGCGCTTTTAAGTACTGCTATGAGCTACGCATAACAGAATTGCCTTCACAATTAGATAGCATTGAGCGTTATGCGTTTGTCGATTGTCGTAATATCCGTTTAAATAAGCTTCCTTCCAACATAAAGTCAATTGGAGAATCTTCTTTTGAGGGTTGCTCCTCACTGGAAATCAGTCAAATACCTGATGGCGTTCAGAAGATAGACAAATCCGCCTTTAGCGGATGTACAGGAATAAAGTCATTGGTTCTGCCAAAAGAACTTACCAAGATTTCCTCAAACGCTTTCTCAAATTGCCATTTTAAGGAAATAACGATTCGTGAGAATGTCAAACTGATTGAATCTGACGCTTTTGCCAATTGCGACAGGCTTGTGACGGTAAGGCTTTTGCCTGAAACTCCGCCGGAAATGTTGGATGAGAATCTCGGTATTTATCTGGACACAATCTATGTCCCTGCCGCTTCCCTCGAAGCGTACCGTACCGCCCCGGGCTGGAGTCGTTGGAAAAACCGCATCCAACCGATCGTCTCTGAGTGATCAGTGATTACTCGGTGACTTTCATGTTGTTGCTGCTGCAGCAGAATCGACATCGGCTTGTTATTCCTCGGCAATCTTCCAGGATTCTATCGTGCAGGTCTGGGTGGAGATGTTCACTCCGACCTTGACAAGTGTTTTCTGTTCTTATATTGTGACAACAGACCTTGCGTGAAGCCGATCTTTACCTCCTTGTTCGGATAGCCCAAAGTGTATAGCTGCAGATCACGGTTATATTCCTTAATAGTCAGATAGCCTGTCTGGTAGAGCATCGGAAGGGCGTTGTCACTGATTTCCGGCGAGATGTCGAAGTCTGATTCCGGAATGAGAGGCATGCTGTCCAATGTGGTCTCGTCAATCGGATTCTGCTTCAGGCGCTCAAAGAGAAAAGTCGGCGTCCCGCTCTCAAACCAGTAACTTCCGATTCTTTGAGCGGCCAGTGCTTTCATCAGGCTGAACGGGTTGTAGATGTCCTCTGACTCTTCGCTGAAATGATACCCGTCATAGTTGTCTTTCAACAGTTCGCGCGCCTCATCGAACGAAACGCCCAGTCTGTCGGCCAAAGTCTGGACAGGCTCCCGCATTCCGTTGTCAAGCTCACTCTTCGATATTCCGCAGATAGCGGAATATTCCGGCATCATAGAGATGTTCATCAGATTGTTCAGTTCACTGAATATGCTGAGCTGCGCGAATTTGGTGATCCCCGTGATGAACACGAACCTAAGGTACGGATCCAGACTCTTTCTTAAGTTCCCCGGCCTTCAGCCCGTTGAACAGCTCCTTCTCCCCCTCAAAGTAACTATGGATCGTGGATGACAGTAGCGACTTTCCGAACCTCCGCGGCCTGCTGAGGAACACATACGAATAGTTTGTCGCCAAATCGTTCCGAGTTTTGCAAAATTTTGTACTAATAAGTCTGCTTCTCGGTTTTCGGTTTTGGCTGGCGTCCCCGTTTTCTGAC
>CAKUVR010000091.1:0-1944 GCA_934698975.1 uncultured Bacteroidales bacterium | reverse complement strand
GGGTCTGGACCTTTTCCGGTACTTTTTCTGGTCGTCATTGAGGGATTCCGTCAGGAACTCGCGGCTCTGCGTGAGGATAATCTTGTAGAGTTCAGGAAGATAGTTCGAGTAGTAACGGATGGAGTCCTCGACAAGCAGAATCCCTTTCACTCCAACCTCGAACACATCATTCTCAGCGTTTGCCGCATCCTCCAGAAGCTTTACTATCGCCAGAATCAGATCGGCGTTGCCGTGCCAGCTGAACACGAAATCGACTCCATTGTGCGGGGATTCCAACACCCTCTGTCTCACCGCCTTCGAGTAATGTATCAGCAAGATGAAAGGAATGCCGCATCCTTTATCCTTAAGTTCGGATGCAAACGGAAATATTCCTTTGTCCTGCTCGTTGAACATGCAGATGATCATGTCGATCTCCGTTTCGGAATCGATAATCTCTCTTGCCTGGGCGGATGAATTAGCCCAGATGAATTTCGGCGGATTGCTTAGGTTCAGCTCACGATACTCGTTCTTGACCTGATTCTCAATGCGTCCGTCCTCTTCAAGGGCAAAAGCGTCGTAGTTGCTGCAGATCATCAGAATCTTCCGGATCCTGGACCGCATCAGTGATTCTTCGTTCATTTGCGTCCGTATTTACTAGCAAACCGCAAATTACGAAAAATCCATGAATATTCTCACCTCAAAAGAACGTTTCCGACAAATCAAAACAGATTGCAGAAAAGAAAATAAAGCATTCTACGCCCTGCGGCGGAACTCAGCAATTGTTATCGCTGTGGCCACAGCCGCATTGAGAGACTCAGAGCCTCTCTCGTCCCGAGGCCAAGATGGAATGAACAACCTGTCCGTCACCTGTTCGCCGACCTGTGGGGAAATGCCTTTTGACTCATTGCCGATCACAATGACGGAGGGAGACGCTTCTCCCGTGGCCAAATCCTTGGCGTAAATATTCTCGCCATCAAGGAAAGTCCCGTACACATTGCCACCGGCCGCGGCCACTCTCGCGCATAGTCCGCAAATGTCGCAATAGTGGAATCTCACCCTGAATATGGCTCCCATCGTGGACTGCACGACCTTGGGATTGAATATATCCACAGTGTCCTTTGAGGCGTACACAGCGTCTATCCCAAACCAGTCCGCCGTGCGGATGATCGTGCCGAGGTTGCCCGGATCCCGGATTCCGTCCAAAGCCAGATACAGACCTTTGCCCGGAACATTCTGAAAATGCACGAGGTCAATGTCCGTCGGCTTCCTGACTATCGCCAAAGCAGGAGAAGGGGAGGACAACAGGCTCATTCTAGCCATCGCCGCATCCCCGACCTCACTCTCCCTATAAACCTTCTCGACAGTGAATGATGACCTTAAAGCCTCGGCCACCATCTTTTTCCCTTCAACGATGAAAAGTCCGTTTTCATCCCTGAACTTTTTCTGTTCCAGAGACTTGACGAACTTTATCTCATTGTGTGACAAAGATGAAGGCATAGCCTAGAATCCGAGAATCTTCAGCATCGAGTCCGAACTCTGCTCCGGAGCGAACACCTTTGTCGTAATCTTTCCGTCCTTGTCCTTGTCAATCAAGATGTGCTTAGGTGAAGGCTGAAGGCAATGCTTGACTCCACCGTACCCGGAAATCGCTTCCTGATAGGCTCCAGTGTGGAAGAATCCGATGTAAAGCGGATCTCTTCTGTTCTTCATAACAGGAAGGAATATGGCATTGGAGTGCGCCTCGGAATTGTAAAAATCCTTGCTGTCGCAGGTAAGCCCGCCGATGAACACCCTATGATATTCCTCATTCCACTTGTTGATAGGGAAGAGGATGAACCTCTGGTGAAGTCCCCAGGTGTCCGGGAGGCTTGTCATGAACGAGTTGTCTATCATGTACCAGCACTCGCGGTCATTCTGCTGCTTGACATCCAGCACTTTGAATATGGTCGCTCCGCTCTCGCCGAC
>CAKUVR010000090.1:0-2024 GCA_934698975.1 uncultured Bacteroidales bacterium | reverse complement strand
TACGAGATGGCTCAATAATCCGAGACAGGTTTGAATGATGATGGAGGAGGGCAGCAGCAGATCCCTGCCCCAGCCTCCTTCTCAAGGGAAGATATGACCCTTTCATATTCCATCCCCACCCACACATCACCACGGCACAATGCACCCATTGCCCGTGGTGATTTTCATTATGCCCAAGTCATCAACATTCCCACCGTGGCGCTCTCCGGTGACAAAATCCCGCCAAAACGCTTCCTCAGAGGAACAAACGCCACTCTGCGGCATCATTTTTAGCCAAAACCGTCGCCCTTCAGCACCTTGATGGCAGGCAAGTGCTGGCGCAAAGTAATGATTTTAATGTAGTTGATTCCGCAAATGGTATCTTCCCGCATAGGCTTATCTATCCCAATGTTTGAAACAAGCAATATTACTTCAACACTCGTCCATAATCTCTCTATAGTAAATGCTGGTCATTCAACGTTAATGAGTAGCGATAACACATTGGTTATTAAATAGTTAACACTCTACCTTAAGCATCAAGCCGCTAAAGACAAGCAGTTAAAATATTCATTAACAACGATTTACCAATCACACCCGATAAGTCCTTTATGCTTGTGCGGGACATTGAGCCTCTTCATCGACTTCGGGTAAGGGAACAGGCTAAATGTTGAGAGATTGAACGACAATTTTGCAGCGAAGAGCCGTCGAACACCTCCACTTGTCGGTTTTGAACGACATTATAGTCAAAGAATGTCGTCCAATCACTCCGTCACAGGAATGTCAGCCCGTCTCTTAGAAGCTGAATATCACCCGAATAGTTCAGAATGACTTCCAAGACGAACCAACTTGATGGTTTGTTCCGCCTCATCAACCCATATCAGCAGGAAATCGCTCTCTATATGACATTCAAACGCTCCTTTGTAGTTACCTGTCAAAGGGTGTGGTTTGTATTCCTCGGGCACTTTTCCTGTTTCTATAAGATGAGAAAGCACACTTTGCAATGCCAACAGTTTCTTCTTATTGTTCGAATACTTCTTGTAGTCTTTCTTGAACTGAGTTGTTTGGACAAACTTCCACATGCTACAGTGACGCTACATATTTCTTGAACGCCTCGAAGTCAAACTCATCGAGATTTTTGCTCCCCACAAGTGATGGCTGACCAGGATTTTGGCCAGCCACCAACTATTATAAGCTTGTGATTATCCTAATTCAAGAACGAGGCGTGAATTCGCAGACTTACCGTACCAGGTGGATAACAGATTATAAGTTTAATTCAAGCCCCTTATCCTTGCGAAAGTGACTTTATCCGTTCAAGTGACAGGCCTGCGACTTGTGCTATCTGTTCGACAGGCATGCCTAGCGCAAGCAATGACTTCGCTACATCTATCATGGCGGCATCGCGCCCTTCGGCTCTGCCCTCGGCTTTTCCTTTTTCCACGCCATCCTTGAGACCAGATCTATAGCCTTGCTGCTTGGCGCCCTCTATGTAGGGACGCATCTCTTTCTCTGTCAACATAACACTGAAATAGTTATCAATCTCGTTGTCATCAAGGCCGCTTACACGCATCGCCTTCTCCAATCTGCCAAACCGCTCGTCATCTTTCGACCTCGATTTGGCAAAGATAGCGAAATTCCTGAATATTCGGCACCATCCTGCGACGGGACTGTCATATTCATCCGTGTAGTGCATGATCCTCGGTAACTCAAGGAGGTAGAACGAAATCTGATCACCAAATGGCTCTGAGGTCTCAACTTCCTGGATGCGGTAATGGTAGAGGATCTTGTCCTCCGGTGAATCCGGATGGACATCCTCGTAGTTCATGATGCAGATTACCTTGACAGGGGTAAGGACATATTCTTTATCACCTTCCTCTACCTGTCGATTGACCAACCTGGCGCCATAAAAGAACAGCCTGTCACGCTGGTCAGACCTTGAGGCTTTCTGCATCTCGACAAGAATGGTTCCGCTAGGGGTCTTGCAGAGAAGATCAAAGAGTATCCTTTTGTCATGCTGGGCATCCTTGGCAAGTTCAGTGTTCCGGAAC
>CAKUVR010000089.1:0-2042 GCA_934698975.1 uncultured Bacteroidales bacterium | reverse complement strand
GACAACGACACGGTCTTGGTGTAGGTCACTTCACCCATGAAGTTCTTGAAAGTAGTGTCCTTCATGTCCTTGAAATCTTGAAGCTGGTCAAGGCTGGTTGTCCAAGTGGAATCAGGCCAGGTGTGGTGCATCTTAAGATCCCAAGAGCCTGCCACCTGAATCTCGTCAGAACCCTCAAGTGGAAGAGCCTTCCACACAGGAGCACTGCCCCCCATCTTGTTGAACACAAAGAGATAAGTCTCCGATGGGCCGAAGCGGAAGTGCATCCTGCCGTCCTTGCCTACAGGAAGGGCGTACCTCTTGCCAGTCGCAGGATCATAAAGCCACGCGTGCTTCCCGGCAGTCACGGATTTCGGGAATATTATGTCCGTCTCCCTGGCCTCGCTCATATGAGCGTTCATGAAAAGGAACATATCGCTTCCGTCATCGGTGACATACTGGTTCTGAAGCAGAAATCTGTCCGGATTGCTGATCGTCAGAGTGTGAGGAAGGCTGTACTTCTCCATCACCCCTGTGTACCATTCAAGGTACTTTCCATCGGCTGGTTTCTCAAGAAGTATGAAATTGTCCTTGTACTCCTTCAGACGTGAAACAGCCTCGGTGATCTGCTTGTCACGAGCCTCGAAATCCTTGAGGCCAAGAGACTTCTCTGGATATTTCCCAATGCAGAACACCCTTCCGCCACCCTTGACGAACTCCTCCAGTTTGGCGAGAGTCTCAGGTGTCGTGCTGGTCACCTCAACAATGAACAGTGTACCATATTCCTTAGGCCCGTAGCAAAGTTTGCCGTCACGGACAGTCGCGCCATTGAGGATGATCTCACTGACGTAGTCAGCTCCGCCTCCGTTCTTGTGGATGGCCTCCCAAATCAGGGAGGTGTAAGGAATATTCAAGGCCACAGGGAACGGCTCGGTCTGCACGCCCATCGTGCTCCACATGTCGTAGTTGGCAGGGAGGATGGCGATGTCGGTGTACATGTCAGCGTTCTGGAGCTGGCTGGCGATCCTCGCGCGGTAGTCATTCAACTTGTTCACGTAAGGCCACCAGGTGTTCCTCTCGTTGTGGAATGTACCGTACTGTACCCAGCCAGGGAACTCGGCCTTCAGAGGCGAGTAGTTGAAACCGTGCCACACCGAATGGGTCGTGCCGGAGATCGCGCTCATGTCCGAGCCGACCTTCAGGAACTCAAGGTTTGTCGTGAACACCTTGTAGGTGTTGGTCATCTCCTCGGCGCTGACAATGCGCTTGCCTGTCAGGTGAGCGGCCGATGAGACATATTTATTGATCATCGTGTAGGCGCGCCCGCGGCGGTAGTCCTCGTCACCCATCTCCTCTCCGATTCTGTGCTTGAGCCAGTTGGTCGTCCAAGACTCGCCTTCGGGAATGTCCTGACCAAGCGAGGACTCCTCGATGAAGAATCCGTTGCCATAGGCCTGGGAGCGGGATTTGACACCCTTCTCCTTACACCATCCGAGGAATGTGTTCATGTACCGCTCGTTGAGAAGCTCAGCCTTTGTGAGCTCGAAATCGAAGCGCACACGGTTCACCTGGTCCTGGAACTTCTCGCCCTTCTTCGAACCATAGTCGAAACTCTCCACGTTGCCCAGACGGCCGACCTTGAACATCGTGAACGGCAGCCAAGGCATCAGGTCGTAGCCCCTGCGGGTCTTGAACTCCTCAGGGAAATCGGTTGTCCAGTTGCAGCCCTCAAGTTCCATACTGTCCACAAAGAAAGCCCTCAAATGCTTTGAAAGAGGTCCGATACGAGCCTCGATCGTGTCGGTCATGTGGTCAAGGTACTTGCGGACTGCCTTTGCGTCCATGTGGTTCAGAATCGAACCGGCTGCCCCCGGAGCACCGTTGATCACACAGGCGAACGAATCGTACTTCACCATAGCGTAGAACTGCCAGTTACCTTTCGGCACATCCACCGTGATCACATCGCCTTCGATGTTGCTCGACAGGTCAATCGCCTCGCTGAGGTCGTTTATCGGATCCGGAGCAAGATAAACCGAGACAAGTTCCGGTGTGCGGCTGGTGTT
>CAKUVR010000088.1:0-2154 GCA_934698975.1 uncultured Bacteroidales bacterium | reverse complement strand
AAAAATTTATTCCTGATCGCCGCTGGCGTCCTGATGCTGACGACCACGTTCGACGCGGCCGCAAAGAAACTCCCGAAGGAGGTCAAGATGACCAAGGAGGTTCTTATGGACAAGATCAAAGGCGGCTGGGCCGGAAAGGTCATCGGCTGCTCCTATGGCGGACCGACCGAGTTCAAGTACGCCGGGTTCATCAACGACGAGATCGAGATTCCGTGGCACGACCACATGATCAAATGGTGGTTCGACAAGTTCCCTGGACTGTACGACGATGTCTATATGGATCTCACATTCGTGGAGATCTTCCAGAAGGAAGGCCTTGACGCTCCGATCGAGTCGTTCGCCAATGCCTTCGCCCACGCTCCGTACCCTCTCTGGCACGCCAACCAGCTCGGACGCTACAACATCCTCAACGGCGTGATGCCTCCTGAGTCCGGCCACTGGCACAACAACCCTCACGCTGACGACATCGACTTCCAGATCGAGGCCGACTACGCCGGTCTGATGGCTCCGGGAATGATCAACACATCGTCTTTCTATTGCGACGAGATCGGACATATGATGAACTACGGTGACGGTTGGTACGGTGGCGTGTATGTCGCCGCGATGCTTTCACTCGCATTCGTCAGCGATGACATGAACTTCGTTGTCAATGAGGCTCTCAAGGCTATCCCTGCCCAGAGCAACTACTACAAGGCCATGGCTGATGTCATCAAATGGCACAAGCAGTACCCTAAGGACTGGCACATCACTTGGGCTTTGTTCAACAAGCACTACGGCTACGACATCGGCTGCCCTGACGGAGTCGACAACCAGTTCAACATCGATGCCGTCATCAACAGCGGCTACATCCTCATCGGTCTCCTCTACGGTGACAAGAACTTCTACCGCACGATCGACATCTCCACCCGCTGCGGCCAGGACTCTGACTGCAACCCTTCGTCAGCCGCCGGAATCCTCGGAGTCATGATGGGGTACAAGAATATTCCTGAATATTGGAGAAAGCCTTGCGAGGAGGTAGAGGACATTCCTTTCGTCTACACCGACATCTCCCTCAACAAGGCCACTGAATATTCTTTCAGCCAGGCTCTCCAGGTAATCGAGCGCAACGGCGGTTCCATCGACGGTGACAACATCACCATCAAGGTTCAGAAGCCAGAGGCCGTGCGCTACGAGAAGGCTTTCGAGGGCCACTATCCTCAAGGTAAGGTCAATGTCAAGAAGACCATCACGAATGTCGGCCAGATCAAGTTCAAGGGCAACGGAATCGTTGTCAAGAGTCACTATTACAAAGGAGCCGGCTACAACGACAACACCGGTTACGTAGGAGAGGTCGAGATCTACCTTGACGGCAAACTCTCCGCTGTGGCCAAGAACCCTATCAAGGGCAACGGTGCCGCCCCTGACCTCTACTGGAAGTACGACCTTCCAGAGGGTGAGCACACTCTGACTTTCAAGTTCCTCAACAAGCAGGACAACATGAACATCGTCATCGACAACTATCTGGTATATTCCAGCAAGCCGAAGGTCGTGAACCACGTTGACGAGTAACATGAAGATGTTCAGATTTTTGGCGGCTGCCGCAGTCGCTTTGGTCTCCTTGGTTGCCGTCCCGTCCGAGTCATCGGCCAGGACGACATCCAAGGATCTATACAAGCAGTTCCAGAACCCTGACAACCGCTACCGTCCGTTCGTGCGCTGGTGGTGGAACGGCGACCGTGTCGAGGCCGAGGAACTTGTGCGTGAATTGCATATCCTCAAGGACGCTGGCATCGGAGGAGTCGAGATCAATCCGATATCCTTCCCGTACGGTGCCGACGCAAAGGGTACAAAAGCCCTCAAATGGCTCAGCGACGAGTGGATAGACATGCTGAAGGTCGTGTTCGACGAGGCTGAGCGCATCGGGATGACGTGCGATCTGATCATCGGATCAGGATGGCCTTTCGGTGCGGAGACTCTGCCTCGGGACGAGCGCGCCTCGGTGATGCTGACCTACGCCCAGAAGGTTACGGGCGGAGAAAGGTTCGAGATGTCCAAGTTCAACATATTCAAGAATATAGATCCAGGTGTGACAAAGGTGAACACCAGCCGCACACCGGAACTTGTCTCGGTTTATCTTGCTCCGGATCCGATAAACGACCTCAGCGAGGCGATTGA
>CAKUVR010000087.1:0-2588 GCA_934698975.1 uncultured Bacteroidales bacterium | reverse complement strand
GACACGGAGATTCCGGACAACAATGGAGATAGTGACAATGATGATTCCGGCAATACCGGTACGCCGACCGTTCCTGACCAGCCGGGAGAGACACCAGACACACCTGGTGGCGACAATCCTGATACCCCCGGTGAAGACAGACCCGACAACCCTGGAGAAGGAAGCGATATTCTTGTAGCATACTTCAGTTGGAGCGGAACCACGCAGCGCATGGCGCAGGAGATAGCGACCCAGACGGGAGCGGACATATTCCGCATTGAGCCTGTTACTCCATATCCGACGGAATACACCCCTTGCACGGAGGTCGCGAGAGCTGAAAAAGAAGCCAACGCTCGCCCTGCAATTTCGGGAAGAGTCGAGAAATGGTCCGGATATGACACCGTGTTCATCGGATGCCCTGTATGGTGGTGGACTACCCCTATGATCATCTGCACATTCGCCGAAAGCTACGACTTCGCCGGCAAGACAGTCGTCCCGTTCTGCACTTACGCATCGACATATCGTGACGAGACATTGGCAAGGATCGTGGAACTCACTCCGGCCGCCAAGCATCTCGAAGGAGAAGGGCTTACAAGCGGACGTGTCAATGCCGCGAACATAAGCTCCTGGCTTAAGAGAATCGGCATTGTTGAATGAAACCCTTATTTTTGTACAAATATCATTACCGCATAAAATTATGATCGGAGACAGAAAAATAACAAGGCGCACCGCATTGAAATCAATGTTAGGAACCGTCGCTATGGGACTGGCCGCCACGGCCGTGGGTGTCCCGAGCCTGACATCTTGCGCAGGTAAGAAGACAAAACGTGCTATCCTATATTTTACAGGAACCGGCAACAGCCTTTACATAGCACGGCAGCTCGCGGACGAGAATACGGAACTTCTCAGCATACCGCAGCTGATGAAGTCCGGAAAATTTGACATAGAGGCCGACGAGATAGGGATAGTCTATCCTATTTACGGCCACATGCCACCAAACATGGTCAGACGATTCATCAAGCAGGCCAATCTGAAAGCGGACTATAAGTTCGCTGTCCTTACCTACGGAAACAGAAAGTGCAACGCTGCCGAGATCTGGGACGAGGTGTCGAAAAAGGCCGGCAAGCCGTTCGACTACATCGCCACCATCATAATGGTGGACAACTGGCTGCCGAACTTCGACATGAACGAGCAGCGGAAGATAGATAAGCATATTCCGGAGAATCTGTCAAAGATTAAGTCTGAAATCAGCGATAGAAAACAGTGGATTGAGCCTGCCACGGAGGAGGAACGTATGATGCACAACGGCTTCATAGCCTACACCGGCATTGACCCCGAGGTAGGCTTTCTCAAACGCAGCGAGAAATACTTTGTGACCACTGACGCCTGTGTACAATGTGGCGTTTGCGTTGATATGTGTCCGAGGGGCAATTACGAACTTGACGGAGACAGAGTGAAGATTTCAGGAGACTGTGAATTCTGCTTCGCCTGCATCCAGAACTGCCCGCAGAAGGCAATCCAATTCGCCAAGTTGGAGGATGACCCGCTTCTGTCCCGTGGAGAACTGAACCCAGCCGCCCGCTATCGGAACGAGAACGTCTCCCTCGCTGACCTGCGTGCCGCCAACAGTCAGCACAGGTAGGAAGAAATAACCGGTTGCCATAGAAATTACTCATATTTGCATTGCGTAAATATTCGCAATGCACTGCGTAAAATGTAACGCAATGTGCAAAAGAGCAGAATGCCAGACAATTAAGACACGTTTCACTTATATCCGAAACAATGTGATTTTAGAATATTGACATAGTTTACATTCGATAGGATGTAATTATTATGAAGACACTATTGCCCGCAAAACTCAAATCTCTCCGGAAGGAGTATGAATTGACACATGAGGGCCTCGCATTGAAATGTGGCGTGGGTCTTAATTTCGTTCGTCAGCTTGAGCAGGGAAAGCCGACGCTCAGGATGGATAAGGTTAATCAGGTGCTTGCAATGTTCGGTTATGAGCTTGCACCGGTAAGAACAGAAGAACTGTATGAGAAAAGCTGAGATTTACTTTAAGGACCACCTTGCCGGCATTCTTACAGAAACAGAATCCGGTTATGAGTTCCGCTACAATAAAGAGTGTTCTTCAGTTGGCTCCTAGGAAACAATGATATGCATCTGAAGAACTTTTCTCTCTATGCGCCAAAAGGCAAGTGGATCCTGACTCCGGCATACGACCTTCTGAATGTCTCAATGGTAAACCCGAAGGACACCGAAGAATCTCACACTCAATGGACGGAAGAAGCGAATGAAGAAAAGCGATTTCGTCAGAGCCATGACACTTTTAGGCATTGCTCCTAAGGTATTTGACAATATGCTCGAAAAGTACAGAAAACTCCTGCCGAAATTCTACGACATGATTGACTTGTCGTTTCTGGATGACGGGAGCGAGGAAGCTTATAAGCAGGGCATCACATCACGGCTGGAAAGGATCTTTCCATGATTCGTTAGATTTTTAGATGCAGTAAAGTCATAAGACGTAATTTCATATCTATCGGCATAAAAAATAGCGAATGCCTGCACAAAGATAAGGTTTCTTGCCGTTATCGGCAAGAAACAGG
>CAKUVR010000086.1:0-2856 GCA_934698975.1 uncultured Bacteroidales bacterium | reverse complement strand
TAAATCTCAATCTGTTCCAATGACTTATCTATTCAATATCTTTGCTATCAACAATTCTTCAAAGGTATATGAAAGCATTGCCGTCAATAGCGTTCAACGAGTTCAAGGGTTCCGCAGGGGACGTGACTGCGAGGGTGTCGAAAGGCCGTCAGATCCTTTCGTCACGCTGTCAGCATTCGCGCTGTAATCAGTAACTTTGAATCCCCGAATTTTCGCAAAGTTAATTCCCCGTTTTAGAGGGAAGAAAAAAGCATTCATATCTTTGTAAAAGAGAAACAATACAATAGATATGAATGCATACGAACTCGAGAGTCCGGAAAGGAAACTCGTGATGTGGTACAAATGTAAAGAAAAATTTGAAAAGGGGCTATCAAAAGCCCAGATTGCAAGAGAACTTGGTCTTGATGTCAAGACGGTCCGTCGTTATCTGCGGATGAGCTATGACGAGTTCAAGTCGAGTGGGTCATATAAACGGATGTACATAAAAGTCCTTGATCCGTACGAAGGCATGGTGTCCAGCTGGTTGGAAGAGCATCCAGATCTGTCGGCAAGCCAGATACACGACTGGCTTCGAGAGCGTTATGCCGACCTGCCGGAGGTGAACAGCAAAACGGTGTTCAACTTCGTAAAGTGCATACGCGCGAAATATAACATAGACAAACCTCAGGCAACATCCCGGCGCCAGTACATGAAAGTAGAGGAAACGCCTTTTGGAGAGTACGCGCAGGCGGACTTTGGCGAGATGTGGATGAAAACAGCGGACAAGAGAGACCTGAAAGTGTACTTTTTCGTGATGGTGCTGTGCAGGAGCCGCAAGAAGTATGTGTACTTCAGCAGGAGTCCGTTCACTGCGGAGATGACCGTATATGCCCACGAGAAGGCTTTCGAGTACTATGGAGGAAAGCCAAGAAAGATCATCTATGATCAAGATGCCGTTCTTATCCATGACGAGAATCTGGGCGATTGCGTCTTGACCAAGACCTTCAACGCGTTCGTAAATCAGGAGCACTTCGAGTGCGTCTTCTGCCGCAAGTCCGACCCGGAGTCAAAGGGGAAGGTGGAGAATGCTGTAAAATATGTGAAGTATAACTTCTTGAGGGGCCGCACTTTCGAAAGTGTGGAGCAGCTGAACGAAGATGGAGTCCGTTGGCTATCGCGGACAGCCAACGGACTCCCACACAACGGCACACATCTAGTCCCGGATGAGGTCTTCAAAGAGGAGAATGGACATCTTATTCCTTATTATGGACGCCCGATGATGCCAGAGAGGCCGATGAAGGAATACACCGTGCAAAAGTCGAACCTTATAAACTACAGAGGTAATGGTTACAGCCTGCCCTCTGGTACATATAAAGGTCCAAGGACTACGGTATGGGTCAACGTCAATGACGGCAGACTGGAAATCTACAGCAAGGAGACGGGCAAGCTGATACATATCCATGAAATCAGCAGTGAAAAAGGGCAATATATATCCTCTCCTTGTCATAGGAGGGCGACATCAGCGTCCTGCAAGGCCCATGAGAAAACGGTCATGGAGTATTGTAGTTATGATGAGCTGGCGATGCTGTGGATGGCCAATCTGAAGAGAAACAAGCCGCGTTACTACACTCAGAATCTGGCCGTCCTGGTCAAAGGCATAAGGCACTTCGCACCATCAACCCTTCACAATGCCTTCGAGAAGTGCATTGACCGAGGAATGTACAACGCGAAGGACTATCTGACGTTATGTGACAGGATAGGCAAGCGGATATCAGTTCGTGAACCTTCCACCACTCTCCACGACTCCCTTTCGGAAGCGATCAAGCAGAGTCCGGACAAAACAGACATAAACCAATATAATCAATACTTCTCATGACACAGTCAGACAAAATAAAAGAATACTGCAGCAGGATAAACCTTTCTTATATTCCTTTAAAGCTCAGCAATATCATACTAAAGGCGCAAGAGTGCCAGCCCACCTACATCGACTTCCTTGCGGAGACACTCAAGATGGAGGCGGACATGCGAGAGATGCACACTCGTGAGGTACGTGTCAAGACATCAAGAATCCCTCCGAAACATGATCTCGATGAATATGACTTCGACTTCGTCTCCGGTATATCACAACGTGAACTGAATGAATTGCGCCAGCTCGCATGGCTCGAACAGGCATACAATATCGTGCTGATGGGACCTTCCGGCACCGGCAAGACCTACATAGCCGCAGGGCTCATTTATGACGCGATAAAGACAGGCAAGAAAGGCTAATCTCTTCACGATGGAGGAACTTGTCACATGCCTTAGGACCAAGGATATATCAGCGGCGGCGATGCAGACATACAGCAGGATCCTCCATGCGGACCTCATCGCAATCGATGACATAATGCTGTTCCCGATAAAGAAAGAAGACTCCTCCGCATTCTTCAACCTGATAAACACCCTTCATGAGAAGGTGTCAATCATAATAACAACCAACAAATCTCCAACAGAATGGGCTGAAACACTTGATGATGAGGTACTGGCAAGCGCACTCCTCGACAGGCTTCTCTACAAATGTGAAGTCATCAAACTATCCGGAGCCAGCTACCGGATGGAAAACAGACAAACAATACTTAAAAAAGAAACTAAAAGAGGACGCCCGAGGAAGAATCCCGACAATGAATAAAACAGGGAATTAACTTTGCGAAAAAACAGGGAGACCCATATTGCATATTACACGCGCGTCAAGACGGAATCCCAGGCGGTCAGCAGGAACAGGCTTTCCTCCATATCGAGGTCGTTCCGCAAGTTGAGCGACGGCCAGATGAAGGAATGGGCAGTTCTCGCCGAGAGGATGAAAGGCATCTCGACGTTCGGCAAGGCGGCGGAGCTGACGGC
>CAKUVR010000085.1:0-3339 GCA_934698975.1 uncultured Bacteroidales bacterium | reverse complement strand
CATCCCTTCCATTTGCCGCCCTTGAGGGGGAGCAGCATCTCGCCCCGGCGGTTGAGGTAGCCGAACCACTCAGGGTAGAGAGGGTCCTTGAAACGAGACCACATATATTCATCAAGCTTCTCGAACCAATCGAGGCATTTCTTGTTTCCGGTGAGCTGGTAGCCTTTGATCATCGCGATGGAAGATTCAAGGTGAACCCACCAGAGTTTCTGGTCCCACTCCAGTTTCTGCTGCGGAGCGCCCTTGCTGTCGAGGAAGTAGAAGATTCCGCCATATTCCTTGTCCCAGCCTATTTCGATGACGGAGAGGGCGATTTCCACGCACTTGTCTATCAGGACTTTGTCGTTTCTGCGGATGCCAAGGTTCATCATAAACCAAAGAGCCTCAAGATCGTGGCCGGGGTTGATCTCCCTGCCCTCGAAACAGTCAAGCCTTGAATTGTCAATGGAGGAGACATTCTCCACCATACACCCGAGATCCGGCTGGTAGAACACGTCCAGAACCTCGTGCAGGCACTCGTCGATCGTCTTTTCCAGCAGCTCCGGATCATTGATGATGTCCTCGACCTCCAGAGCCATATTGCAGATGATCATCGGAAGAGCGAAATCCTTCATCGGACGCGTTCCCGGAACCGCCTTGCACCATTTCCCCTTAGGGTTGCTCCGGCGCTCAAGGATCCTTTTGAATATCCTTCTGGCGATTTCGGCATATTCCTCACTCCCAGTGGCCTTGGCGAGTTGGGCGAAAGCCATACAGGCGAAAGTGTTCGAGAATATGTTGTAAGGCTCCACGAGCGGTTTTCCCTCACGTGTCAGCGAGAAGTAGAAGTCGTAGTCGCCGTTGTGGCCGTATTTCTTGAGGAACTCGGCGCCTTGGATGGCTGTGTCCAGCCATTCCTGCTTTTTCCCAAGTTTATTGCAAAGCATCGAGAACAGCCAGACCTCACGTCCCTGAAGCCAGATGAACTTGTCGGTGTCGTAGACACTTCCGTCTCTGTCAAGGCAGGAAAAGTAGCCACCATATTCCTTGTCGATGGAATTGTTCAACCAGAAAGGAAGGACGCTGTCCAGAAGCTCTGTCTTGTACTTGTTCGCTAATTCTTTGAAATCCATTTTCTTTGTGTATGTTTGGTTAATTTATTTCTCTATAAATGATGCCGCTACTCCGCCGCCCGGAGCCATCCTGACCTTGAGGCTGTCCGTCGCCGTTACGGTACGTGTCTCGATTGTGTAGGCCTGCGGGTTTGTCTTATAGTCAGCGTCGGCTGCGTCGGCATAGACCTTCACCTCGTAGGATTTTCCGGCCTCAAGGAACGAGAGCGGAATCTCGAACTCCCTTGCGTTCTCGTCGGTGACTCCGCCGAGGAACCATTGGCCGTCCTTCTTTGCCTGGCGGGCCACGATGAGGTAGTCGCCTGGCTCGGCCATCAGGTACTTGGACAGTTTCCAGTCAACCGCCACGTCCTTGATGAACTGGAACGCGTCCGGGAACCTCATATAGTTCTCCGGCAGGTCGGCGGCCATCTGGAGAGGGGAGTACATCGTCAGGTACAAGGCCAGCTGGTTGCAGATCGTGGCGTTCACGTGTGACTTGTTGGTCGGGCAGAGCTTGGACATGTCCATCTCGAAGATGCCAGGCGTGTAGTCCATCGGCCCTCCGTTCAGCCTTGTGAACGGAAGAATGGTGACGTGCTGCGGATGAAGCCCTCCGAACGACTGGTACTCAGTGCCTTTGGCGGACTCATTGCCTACCATATTCGGATATGTCCTGCATATTCCGGTAGGGCGGACTGCCTCGTGGGCGTTGACCATAATGTGATGGTCGGCGGCCTTGCGGATGGCGTACTGGTAGTGGTTGTTCATCCACTGGCCGTAGTGATGCTCTCCGCGAGGGAAGATCTGGCCGACATAGCCGGACTTCACGGCATCGTAGCCATACTTGTTCATCAGGTCGTAGGCCGCGTCGATGTGCCGCTCGTAATTCCTTACCGATGAGGAGGTCTCGTGGTGCATCATAAGCTTCACGCCCTTCGAGTGGGCATATTCATTGAGAGCCTTGATGTCGAAATCGGGGTACGGGGTGACAAAGTCATAGACAAAGTCCTTTGAGAAACTCTCCCAGTCCTCCCAGCCGATGTTCCAGCCCTCAACAAGAACCTCGTCGAAGCCGTTGGCGGCGGCGAAGTCGAGGTAGCGGCGCACGTTCTCCGTGTTGGCGCTGTGCTTCTCGGAATGTGGCAGTTTGGTGTAGTCCACCGTGTTGAGATCGACAGGGCGGACATCTCCGGTGTAGGACCAGGTCCCCTTTCCGCTGATCATCTCCCACCACACTCCGATGTACTTCACCGGCTTGATCCAGCTGACATCCTCGATAGCGCAAGGCTCGTTGAGGTTCAGCACAAGTCTGGATTCCAGCTGCTTGCAGGCATCGTCCGTGACTTGAACCGTTCTCCAAGGCGACTTGGCCGGAGTCTGGATCGTGCCTTTCCCTCCGGTCGCGTCAGGAGTCAGGGAGGCCTTGAATGTCAGCGTCTTCGGGTCTATCTCCAGATGCATGCATGCGTAATCCAGCAGCGCTGCTTCGTGAATATTCACGTAGATCCCTTCGTCAGTCTTCATCTGGAGCGATGTCTGCACCGCGTTAGTCGAATATGGATAGTGGTACGGATTCGGCAGCAGCTGCGCCGGCAGCAGGGAAGGGATCTCCGACAGGCGTGACTTGGTGTATTCATACTCCTGCGTGTCGAAGTCTCCCGGGATCCACCATGCGGTGTAGTCGCCGGCCATCGCGAACTCCGTAAGCTCGTCGTTGATGATGAAATATTCCGGCCAGTCCATCGCCCCGAACTCGTAGCGGAAGCCCAGTCCGTCATCGAAGAGCCGGAAGCGGATTGTCATCAGCCTTTCGGTCGGCTTGTGCTTCAGGTTGACGGCCAACTCATTGTAATGGTCTCGGATTGAATCCTCCTCGCCCCACACCGGATGCCAGATCTCGTCGTGGGAGCAGGTGTCGGCGTCCACAATCTCGAAATCCTTGTAGAAATCAATCTGCGGATGCTTGTCCTCCTTGGTCACCTCCGTCCCGTTAACCTTGATCTCCGACTCGTTGAGGTCGCCCCTCAGCAGGAATCCCAACCGGCTGTCCAGCACCACCTTGTGACCTTTGTAGTCCAATGAGTATGACGGCGCCCCTTCCGCCGACATCCCGAACCTCATCTCCAGATTCCCGTCCGGAGACAGAAGTGTCCTACTCTCCGCTAGCGTCTTGGATCCGCCGGCACTCTCATTGCCACTGCCGGAGCATCCGCCCGCCACCGCAAGCGTCATCGCCGCCCCCAGC
>CAKUVR010000084.1:0-4033 GCA_934698975.1 uncultured Bacteroidales bacterium | reverse complement strand
TCGGAAAATAGCCGAATATCAAAATCCATCGAAATAAAGCAGAAAAGTGCTAAATATCAGTTTCTTACCTCCGAGGTAAAAGTTTAACGATTATTGATATTTTAATGCTTTTCTACGCTTTTCTGTCTTGATTTGTACCGCATTTGTACCTTATGCGGTACAATATTTCACGTCTTTTCGACCACACCGCCGAAGAACTCCGCAGGTTGGACAACGTTGAACAACCTTGAACAAAGATGGACGCTAAAAATCGTAGACGAAGCCCAAGTAACCCGCTATGGACACACCAAGAAGAACCTACCGCAAAATCTGCCAGCATTGCGGAAAAGAATTCATCGCCTACACATCAGCGACAGCCTACTGCTCGCACCGCTGCTCCGGACTTGCCGACAAGCTCCGCAAGCGTAACGACCGGCTCAAATCCACCACACAGGAAGTCCGGGAACTTCAGCGCCAGGCCCTGCTCGACAAGAACTTCCTGACACTCACAGATGCCGCCAGGCTGATGCAAATCTCACGCACCACCCTCTACCGCATCATAGAACTCAACAGCATCCCGCTCAAACGCTTCACCGACCGCACAATCCGCATCTCCAGAGAGGACCTCGACAAGGCGGCGAACCGACAAGTAACACTCGAAGACACCACCATCACCGAGAAAGAGGCCATCCTCACCAACTGGATGACCAAGGAGCAGATAATAGAGGAATACGGCATCACCTTGAGCAGGCTCTACTCCACCACCAAACGCCTCGGCATCCAGCCACGCATCATCGGCTGCAAGAACTTCTACGAAAAGACACAGATGGACAAGATCTTCACCCGTGAAGACTACGCCGATCCCGAAAAATGGTACACCTTCGACCAGCTCCGCGAGCAAACCGGAATGCTCACCGAATCCATCTGTGACTTCTGCAAGGCGCACAAAATCACCCGTGAGCGCAAGAACGGCATAACCTACGTCGCCAAACGCCAATGGGACAACGCCAGAGGCACAAACATCGACACCGACAAATTCATCACAATGAAAGAAATCACCGCCACCTACGGCCTCTCACGCAACCACCTCTACACAATTTTCAAGGAGAACGGAATCGAAAGAGTAAAATTTGGTAATTTTGTATACTTCAACAGAGAAGAGGT
This sequence comes from uncultured Bacteroidales bacterium, assembly GCA_934698975.1. Taxonomy (GTDB): domain Bacteria; phylum Bacteroidota; class Bacteroidia; order Bacteroidales; family UBA932; genus Cryptobacteroides. The sequence goes on along the minus strand of CAKUVR010000084.1, from coordinate 2,890 downwards.
CCACACCCTTCTCACAAACAGAAAGCAAAATGGGCGCAGTTAAAGTGACACTCCGAAAACGGGAATACGCCAGCGGCAAAGTCTCCCTCTACCTCGACTTCTACCCGGCCATCCGCAACCCCAGGACAATGCAGATGACACGCCGCGAATACCTCGGCATCTACATAATGAAAAGTCCGCGCACAGCAGCGGACCGCAGAGTCAATGCCGCCAAGCTCAAGCAGGCCGAAGCCATCCGCGCCCAGAGAGAAATATCCCTAATCAACGAACAATACGGATTTCTCGACAAAGGCAAGGGAATGATGAACGTCCTTGAATATTTCTACTCCATCCTACACGGCCACGACAAGAAATGGCGCATAGTCTATGAACACTTCAACATATTCGTAAAAGGCCAATGCAGCTTCGACGAACTCACCGTAGATTTCTGCAACAAGTTCCGTGACTACCTCGGCACCACCACACGCATCAAGAGCGACCGTCTCAAACTCTCCCAGAACTCAGCCGCAGGGTACTGGAGCACATTCCGCGCATTCCTTGCCATCGCCTTCAAGGAAGGCTACCTGAAAGAGAATGTCAATGACTATCTCGACAAGATAGAAACCCGGGAGACAAAGCGGGAATACCTCACGCAAGAAGAACTCCAGAAACTTGCGGACACTCCTTGCGACTACCCTGTTCTCAAATCCGCCTCCCTTTTCTCCTGCCTCACCGGGCTCCGATTGAGCGACATTCTCCAGCTCGAATGGCATCACATCCAGGACTACCCTTCCGGAGGCAAATGCATCCGCATCAAGACAGAAAAAACCGACACCGAGGCCACAATCCCCATCAGTGACCAGGCTCTCGAACTCTGCGGCACTCCATCAGAAGGCAAAGTCTTCAAAGGCCTCACAAGGCAGCTCGTCAACGGACGGCTGAAACCCTGGATAAGATCAGCAGGAATCGACAAATACATCACCTTCCATTGCTTCCGCCACACCTACGCCACCCTTCTAATAGCCGGAGGAGCCGACATCTACACAGTCAGCAAGATGCTCACCCACAAGAACGTCAGCACCACCCAGATATACGCCGACCTTGTCAATGAGAAAAAGAAACAGGCCTCCGAAATCATAAAAATCAAGGAATAGCACGAAAAATATAGAAAATCATCTTGTACTACAACTTGTAGTATAGGATTCAGACGCTAATATTCAATGATATTTGCCCACGAAATAACAGTCGTGGGCTTTCTCTTTTTATAAGGCGCCAAAGAAAGGAACGACTCGCGACATAAAAACGAAATTTTATGTCAGCATACACATTTGAAGAACTGCCGGCAGTCATAGCGACGCTGGTAGAAGAAATCCGAGACCTCAAATCTCTGGTCGAATCCGGCCAGAGGAACGCAAAGGCCGACAACGCCAGCCCGTGGATGACACTGAAGGAATTCCAGCAGTTCCATCCCGAACATCCCGCAGCACCGACCATCTACGGCTGGGTAAGAGGCGGACTCGTCCCCTACTACAAGAAAGGCAAGAAGCTCATATTCAAGCGTCAGGAAATCGAAGACTGGCTCAATGCCGGACGACAGAAGACCGACATCGAAATGGAGACCGAAGCCATCAACTACATAAACCACAGGAGGGCTGGAAAATGAGCGAGCCAAGACAAATCGGAGACATAATGCTCCAGATAGCATCCAACCCGGAAGACGACTTCGGGAAACTGCTCCGCCATTGCCCTTTCATCCAGAAAGAACTGATGTCAAGAGGCCTTATGAGCTTCGACGACCTCACAGACAAAGAATGCGACCAACTGATTGAAAGTGACAGCCAAGAGAATGCACCGAGCGACTCATTCTTTGACAATCTTATCGACGGACAAGACGTGATGATGCGCCTGCACATAAGTCAGCGCACCCTCCAGACACTGCGCTCGAACGGAACCATCCCGTTCATAAAGATAGGTCACAAAATCTGGTACCACCGGGAAGATCTCGAACGCATCCTCCGTGACAACTACACAATGTTCAAAATCGAAGAACGCTATGGAAAAGACCATTGACAGACATACGCTTCTCGCACGCACCCTCTGGGGCGTGGACATCTACGCCCACATACTGAGGAAATACTACCCCGACGAGACCGTCATCAAAATAACCGGAAGGGACTGCGGCATCTGCCGCAATCCCTTTGCCGGAGGCGGCAGGACCTTGCACATCTGGTTCGCCAAGAACGACCCCACGGCAAGACTCAGCGACGAGACCGCATTCCACCACGATGGCACCGGCTTCATCCCCGACGGAGACGCGCTTGACTTCGCCGCACTCTTCTACCGCCAGACAGGACAAGAACTTCTGATGACGCTGAACAGGGAAATGCACCTCAATCTTGACTACAGCCATAACCAGTATGACAAGCCAACTCAGGAGTCAATATCCAAAGGCCCAAGATTCTCGTTCTTCAAGGCACCGATAACAAACACGAAATCCTACAAGAGCATCACCATATTCGATGCCTACAACTACATCGTCGGGCCGTATGCCAAGACACAGACCGAACACCTGCGAAGCATACAGGACAAGAAAAGGGCGAGAAACTACAAGGCGGCCAACTTCGCCTACGCCACCTTCTGCGGAGAGTTCGATGTCAGAGCCAATGACAAGATCAAATCCATATCGGGACTCCTATGCCTTGACTTCGACCATATACCACAACTTGAAGTCAATTTCGGGAAGCTATTACAAGACAAATACTTTGAGACCGCACTTCTTTTCCGAAGCCCCTCCGGAGACGGACTCAAGTGGATAATAGAAATCCACCGCAAGGAACTCTCCCACAGCGACTACTTCCGCGCCGTATCACACTACATCACGAGCGAATACGGCATCACACCCGACCAGTCA
>CAKUVR010000083.1:0-4178 GCA_934698975.1 uncultured Bacteroidales bacterium | reverse complement strand
GGTCTCGACAACCTTTCCGTTCTCATCCACGCCCTCGTCCGGAATGATTCCGCACCAGTTCAGGGCCTCGATGATATATTCCTCGGCCCCAGGCACGAACCGGTGCGAGTCTGTGTCCTCGATTCTGATGATGAAATCACCTCCGTGCTGCTTGGCGTAGAGGTAGTTATAGAGAGCCGTGCGGACTCCGCCCATGTGCAGCGGGCCGGTCGGTGACGGCGCGAATCTTACTCTTGTTTTTCGGGTCATATTATAAAAAGGTAAAAAAGGCTGGCCAGCAATCGAACGTGGTCAGCCTCAGACATATTCCTAAAATTAAAGTTTCGAAGCGACGGCTTTGCGCAGGTCCTTGTCCGTCCTGATGACATCAGGGCTGAGGTTTCCGTCCATGATCAGATAGGCAACCGGAAGACCACGGCTGATGTTGTACAGCACAGCGGCCTGTGAAGCGGCGCCAAGACCATCACACACATTGATCCACGGCAGGTTCTGGCTCTTCACGGCGCTCGCCCACGCACCCTTGTCGGTGTCAAGGGACACTGAATATATCTCCAGACCCTTAGGGTGATATTCCTTGTAAAGCGGCATCAGCACATCCTGGTTGAACATCTTCTGGGCGGCGTCGGCGGCCTGCCAGAAATAGACAAGCACTGCCTTTGAGTTCACCTCGCTGAGTTTGACCTTGGTTCCGTCAACGGACGGGAGGTTCAAATCTGGATACGAAGTTTCCTGGGCGTTCTGAACCCGCTGGCTGAGATTGAATATGTTGAATCTCTTCTCGGCCTCTTTCTTCAAAGCCTCAACGTACTTTGATTCCGGATAGACAGTCATCAGCGAGTCGTAGACATTCTGAAACAGAATGGCGTCGGTAGCCTGACTGAACACCGGGAAATTTTCGTTGACCTTCTGGTAAAGCACCGGAATCGAAGTCAAGGACTTGGAGTTCGTCATAATGTACTTGACGCAGCCACGATAATAGTCGATGTAATCCTTCGAGGCGGCGGCATTGTCACCAGCAGCGGCATCAGCGGAGAACTTGTCCATAAACGCCGCGAAATCCTCCTCGACCTGACGCAGTTTCTCACTCTCCTCGGAACCCTCAACGGAATATTTCCCAAGCGTGTCGGAAACCACCTTCACCTTGTCGCCATTCTGCAGAAGCAGAGACGCGACCTTGGTGTCCCCCTTGAAGAGATAGACGAACTGCGGCTGCCCCATAAGGACATCAATCTTGCAGGAATATGCTCCCGAAGCGTCCGTCTTGAGCGTGTCCAGAGCCACCAATGTGCTGCCGTTGAGCTGCTTCACAACCACTTGTGTGTCGGGGGCACCGGTGAGTGTACCCTTGACCTGAACCTTGTCCGAGCACGAAGAAGCGGCCACCAGTACGGCCGCCGCAAGAAGCAGGTTTCTACAATTTCTCATATTCATTGAATATAGCTTCGGCTATCGCCTTGTTTTCCTCCGGAGAAATTTCCAGACGTTTTTTCTTGATGTCCATATCCGCCTCGGTCTGAAGCGGGACCAGATGGATGTGAGTGTGAGGAACTTCCATCCCCAACACGCAGACCCCCACACGCTGGCAAGGCACTGCGGCCTTGATGGCGATCGCCACCTTGCGGGCAAAAGCCCACAGTCCTTCGTAGGTCTTCTCGTCCAGGTGAAAGATGTAGTCATCCTCGACATTCTTAGGAATGACAAGAGTATGCCCTTTCGCAAGAGGGCTTATGTCCAGAAAGGCGTAGAACTCATCGTTCTCGGCCACCTTGAATGAAGGAATCTCCCCTTTTGCGATTTTAGTGAATATCGTAGCCATCGTCTTAGAGTGTGATGTCGAGAATCTTGAACTTGATTATGCCGGACGGCACCTTGGCGTCCACGATCTCACCTTTCGAGTGGCCTATCAGAGCCTTGGCGATTGGAGTGGTCGAAGCGAGCTTGCCATGGGCGAAATCCGCCTCGGTCTCGCCGACAATGGTGAATTCCATCACCTGCTTGGCAGCGAGGTTCTCCACCTTGACCTTGTTCATGATCTGAACCTTGTCGGTGCCGATCTTGGACTCGTCGATGACCTTGGCGTTGGCCACGAGATCCTTGAGCTTGGCGATCTTGACCTCCAGAAGCCCCTGGGCGTCACGCGCCGCGTCATATTCAGCATTCTCGGAGAGGTCTCCCTTTTCCCTTGCCTCCGCGATGGCCGCGGAGATGACAGGACGCTGCGCCAACGCGTCGGCGAGGTCCTTCTTCAGCTTGTCCAACCCTTCCTGGGTCATATAATGAATTTCAGCCATAATGAAACCAATTATGTTCCTAATTAATCTAAGTTAACACAAAAACGACCAGCATGTATTTACCTTGTACACTGTGATCGACTTTCTATGTTCCCTTGCACCAACAAGCGGGCAATCACTTGTAGGCAAACAATTTCCTTAACAATGAGCGGCCATTGCCCTCCGCCCTCCCCTTTCGGAGCCATAACATTAAAACGAAGTCCCGCCCTTTTCCGGCGGAACCCCCTGCCTGTTTCTGCAAATATAGTAATTTTTCTTTCAAATAGCGAATATCCGCTCAACTCCTCCGAAAATGGATCGAGACCATTCCGCATCACCAGGCATGACTCCATCGATGACACGACGTGTCTCTCAAGATCATCATGAAGGAGAACAGTGGAACCGACTATACACCACCGGTAACACAAGGCCACTCAATCCGTACCGTCAGGGTGCAGAACCCACAGTTTTGCCCCCCAAGTAACAGAAATAGCCCCACCCGGGTGCAAAGACAATCTATCTGCCCCCCCGCATTACCTCTTTTTTGCTAAACCGGTCCTATGACTCTTCAAACAAAGCGTCGAGTTGGACACGATAGTGGATGTCGGAGGAGTAGGCGTTGGGCTTGAGGCCGAAAGTGGTGATGAAGGTGAGGTTGACGGCGCTGCGGGAGCCGGTCTCACGCTCGAAATCAGCCACACGATTCTGCAACTTGGCGTTTTCCTCAGAGTCTATTGAATATTCGGCACGGCTGTACTTGATCTCACACAGGTTGGTGATCTGGTCGGCGCGCTCGATGATCAGATCGACCTGAGCCGCTGGCTTGCTCTCTTTGCTTCTCCAGGAATAATATTCAGTATGGATCCTGTCTATTCCAAGAGCCTTTTTAATCTGAGGAATATGCGCTTGGCAGAGTCGCTCGAAAGCAAGGCCGTACCAAGTGTTCTGCTTCGTGGTATTCAAGGTGTTGCTCCAATAATGATCATCTGTTGTCCCCCTGACACAGAAGTCGTTATGAAAACGGGCAAAGAAATCCACCAATTGGTATATTCCATTCTTCGAGTTGATCCTCTTCTCCCTGACGCAATACTTACGGACGAAATCGCAGTTTTCCAAATTCTCAAGCATCTTGCTCAGATGGCCTCCTGTCTCCTTGCCAAGTTTTTCACTGATCTCATTCCGGGTCAGCCCTTTACGGTTGGATGAAAGCAGCTGGATTATTTTCACATAAGGCTGCGGATTCCGGAAAAGAGACTTGAACAAGCGAGCATATTCACGATGCAGTTCCGCATCGACAGAGAAAAACAGCCGGTCTATGTTCTCAGTAAGACTTTGCCTTTTGTCAAGCAGACTCAGATAATACGGAATACCACCAAGAATCATATAAGTTTGGGCAATAGAGAGCCTGTTCCACCGGAAGCCATTGGCCTTCAAATATTCCTCGGTCTCTCCAAGAGTGAATGGATGGAGATGCAATTCGTGTGTTATCCGGTCGTGAAGTCCCCCGTGGTTGTCTATGATGTTATCCACCATCCAAGTCGTGGCCGAACCGCAGACGATCAGTTTAATGTTTTTCTGACGGTTCGCCCAACCGTTCCAAAACAAGTCCAAAGCCTTTATCAAACCAGACCTCGGTGTGTCCAGGCAAGGCAATTCATCAATGAATATGACAGCGTTCCCTTTTGCCAACGCTGGAGCCAACACAGTCTTCAAAGCCTCGAAGGCCTCTATCCAGGTCTTTGGTCTCACGCCACCATAACCGGCCTTCTGAAGGGACAGAAAAAAACTGGACATCTGATCCTCCCTGCCACCCTCCAACACACCTGTCATGTCGAAAGCCAATCTATCCTTGAAAATCTCCGTTACCAGATATGTTTTTCCGACACGACGACGGCCATAAATCGCGAT
>CAKUVR010000082.1:0-4259 GCA_934698975.1 uncultured Bacteroidales bacterium | reverse complement strand
CCTTCACCGCCTACGGATGAATTGAATATCTCCAAGTTCCTCATCGTGAACTTGTCCATCCACACGAACTTCTCCTCGTCGATTCTGGAGATCGAGCAGATGTTCTTGAGACCTGTGTGCTGGGTCTGCTCAAGATAGACCATCAATGCGCCGGCCGAGCATATTCCCAAAGGGAAACCGTCCACGGCGAAACCTTTGAGGGACTCTACGTTGAATTGCTTTTTGAGTCTTTCGACGGCGGCATCGTAAACGAACGCCCATTCCTCGATCGTGGAGATGTAGAGATTGTCCCCGTACTTTTCCCTGACACCTTTCTCGTAGCCCCTCTGGACTACGATTTCTTTAGGATTCAAGGATGCGATCAATGTTCCGATGTAGTCCAGTGAACCCTGCGCTACCTGAAACGAACCTGTGGAGACATCCAGAAAGGCGGCTCCGCACTGGTCCTTGTCGAATGTCAGGCCGGCCAGGAAGTTGTTTTCTTTCTGGTCCAGAAGCTGGTCGTTGAACGCCACGCCCGGGGTGACCAGCTCGGTGACTCCGCGCTTAACCAGTTTCTTGGCGAATTTAGGATCCTCCAGCTGGTCGCAGACCGCCACCTTGTAGCCGGCCCGGACGAGTTTCGGAAGGTACACGTCTATGGCGTGGTGCGGGAATCCGGCCATCTCGATGTAGCCCTTGTCCCCGTTGGATTTCTTGGTCTGTACGATGCCCAGAACCTTGCTGACCAACACCGCGTCATCGGAATAAGACTCGTAAAAGTCTCCGACCCTGTACAGCAGCACCGCCTCCGGATGCTGTGCCTTCACAGAGAAAAACTGTTTGATCAGCGGAGTGTCCTCCGGTGCCTTACCTTTCGCCATATCAATGTTTTATGTTTGCCTAACAATATAAACTAAGATGCCTCCTCCACCGAAGAGGCAAGATTACAAATTTACAAAAAACCTATGAATATGCAGAAAGAGATTTCGGATTCCATCTACGGCTGCTATACATCCAACCGGAGTATGTCACGGGTGAGGCCGGTGTACTTGGTCTTGGTCTCGGCGACATGGAAACCTTGGGCGAGGAAGTTGCGCTCGCTCGGGACGTTCTGCGGATCCACGGTGGCGACTATGTGTTTGACTCCCGTGCTTTTGGCCAGTTCGATGGACCAGCCGATGAACGTGCGCTGGAAACCTCTGCCACGATATTCATTGTCCACAGCCACGGCATCGAATGTGAACACCTCGGAAGGATTGAGGTGAAGGTCCGAGGCAAGGCTGCGCTCGCCGTCACGGTTGCTGACGATGACGCTGAAAGCCGCCATCCCGCCTTCGGGAGAGAATATTCCCAAGACATAATCAAGCTGCATGGACTCAATCAGTTCCTCTCGGCTGAGAGGGTAGAAGAGATTTTTGTTCTCCATGCCGTCAACCACTTTTCGCTGGAGATTTTCCACAGTGCTGAGACTGTCGAAACCAAGCCTTTTCATCGTGAAACCGTCCGGGAGGGTGGAAAGGACTTTGTTATATTCAGAGGTCCCGTAGTCGAAGAGGTAAAGCCTGTTCTTCAGGTACTTCTCCGGGAACATGAACTGGTGGCTCGGGACATGTCTCTGCCAACCTTTCTCACCGCTGTTCTCCTTCTCGCGATGACGGATCCAGATCTTGTACAACTCGAAGACCTGCACATAGGAGGAGGATGTCGGCAGGATGTAGTTTTCTTGGATGTAAGGGTTGTTCATGAACAGGAAGAAACGGTAGCCGAACAGATCGTCCAGGTCATCGATGCTGGCGATGTGGTGGCGGTAGAGAAGGTATAGGTTCTCGAAGAAAGTGCAGTACTGGGCAACCTCCACGCTGGAGACATCCTTCCAGCGTTCGTAGCTGTAATCTCCTTCGAGCTCTCCGTTCTCCAGCACCTCATAGACCTTCATGAGGCGGTCGCTGTCATGGAAATAGTTGTTCAGATTGATCAGCATTTCGCTGCATGTTACCTCCGACCCGTTCTTCAGCTCGATGGCGATGAATATGGTGCCGACCAGAGTCGCGGCCAGCGAGAAGATACCCACTGTCGCCTCCTCTCCCGTCCGGAACGTGTGCACGATCAGCAGGCACAGCAGCACCAGCAGGATCGACGCCAGTATGATCAGAAGCGAAATGCTTGTCTTGTACTTTATGGTTCTCATGATCTATGAATATTTTATGTCCGGGTGCGAAAAGCCCTCTTCCGCCCCTGAAATGGAATATTTTCAGTCTTTCGGGTGCAAAGTTGGCGCTTCTGCACCCTAGAGAGTGTCTTGCTCTGACAAATATAACAAAAAAGGACTATCTTTGTAAACTTATGTAAGATACGGGATTTTATTTGCGGTTACTTAGTGGGCGTTAATAAAGTAGATTACTTAAGCACGCATTGAAGCGTAACATAATCATGAGCGACATGAAAAGGGTGCTGATTGTGACATATTACTGGCCGCCTTCCGGCGGATCAGGGGTGCAACGATGGGTGAAATTCGCGAAATATCTTCCGGCGAACGGCTGGCAGCCAGTCATCTACACTCCAGAGAATCCGGAACTTACGACAATCGACAAGACTTTGGCTGATGAGATTCCGCCGGAGGCCGAGATTGTCAAGAATCACATATTCGAGCCATACGGAATTTACCGTAAGCTGATGGGGCAGGGGAGCACCACCGACCTGAAGACTTTGACAGCGGCAAACGCCGGGAAGGACGAGGTCAATCCGATCAACGGACAGAAGAAATCCTGGAAGCAGAAGATTTCCTTGTTCATCCGGGGCAACTTCTTCATTCCTGACCCGAGGGTGATGTGGGTCCGGCCGTCGGTACGCTTCCTTAAGAAATACCTTGAGGAGCATCCGGTTGATGCGATTGTGACGACGGGACCGCCTCAGTCGATGCACCTGATCGGTCTGCGACTCTCAAAGGCCACCAGGATCCCTTGGGTCGCTGATTTTCGTGACCCGTGGACCAAGATGTTCTATTTCAAGCATCTCGGCCTGACTGCCTTCGCGGAGAAAAAGCATCACAGGTTGGAGCAGGCTGTTCTGGACGGAGCCACGAGGGTCGTGGCTGTCTCTCCGCTGGTTCAGGACGAGTTCAAGGCGATGACAAAGACTCCTGTCGAGTTGATCACGAATGGTTACGACGAGGATGACTTCAAGAAAGACGTTGACCTTGACGAGAATTTCAACATCACCCACACAGGTCTGTTCGCTTCGGACGGCAATCCTGAAACCCTCTGGAGGGTCCTTGCTCAGAAGTGTGAGGAGGATGAGGAGTTCAGGCGCTCCCTGAGAATCAGACTGGTGGGTAAGACGGACAGGGAGATCACAGATTCCATCGAGGCGTCCGGACTTGGGGGCAACCTCAAAGACTTTGGTTACCAGGATCACGAAACGGCTGTCAGAGAGCAGCTTAACGCCACAATTCTGATTCTTCCGCTAAGAAAGGAACCTGAATATCGCGCCGTGCTGCCTGGGAAACTTTTTGAATATCTCGCCTCGCGTCGCCCGATTCTGGGAATAGGCCAGACCGACGGGGCGATGGCCCGGGTTGTCAGCGAGACGGCTTCCGGAGTGGTTTACGACTGGGATGACGAAAAGAAGATCCGGACATGGATTGATTTCTGTTGGGAGGAGTTCAAGAATGATGAGCTTCATGACAACACTTCGGACATCTCGCGGTTCACGCGCCGCAACCTGACGGCGAAGTTGGCTGAGCTGCTGAATCAGATAACTGAAAAATAATATTCATAGACAATGAACAAAACTTTGATGAAGAAGATTGGAATATATGCCGGGATAGTGATGCTGTTTCTGGCGCTGGCCTATGGTTTTGTGCCGGAGGTCCTGACAGGCAAGGTGGTCAACCAGAGCGACATCACCGGCTACAGGAGCATGTCGCAGGAGGCCGTTACTTGGAACAAGGCACATCCGGACGTTCCTACTTACTGGACGGACTCCATGTTCGGAGGAATGCCGACAACCTCGTTCGCTCCTTCAAGTGACGGAGACTGGACTCAGCCGTTGTACAACCTTTTCATGAAGGGTAAGAGACCGGCCAACTGGTTGTTCATTTCCTTGCTTGGGGCTTTCCTGTTGATGCTTTCGCTTGGTGTGGACACTGTCTTGGCAATCGGAGGCGCGGTCGCCATCACGTATTGCTCGTACAATTTCCAGATCATTCAGGTGGGGCACAACACCAAGATGCAGGCGATAGCGTTCCTGCCTTGGGTGCTGGCCGCGGTGATATTCAC
>CAKUVR010000081.1:0-4412 GCA_934698975.1 uncultured Bacteroidales bacterium | reverse complement strand
CCCGGCTCGATGTGCGCGAGGGCGGCATCAACCGGAGGACTCAAATGAAATAGCGCTGCTTTCTGCGGAATTAAGGGTATTAATAATAAGAGGAACCACCGCAAACGTCAGATAAAAATTTCACTTTTGTGTGGATATTATATACGAGTGGGCTAACGCCTGTTTTATGATGCTGATGTTCAAGTGATTATTGATAACCGTCGCTTCTTGGCAATGATTTGTTTGTTGATGATTTAATCTCCCTTGTAACCACCCTCTATGTTATGCATAAAAGACAAGATAGAAGCGGAAAGAGTTTGGTGGGTATTTTCGGGGTGTGAAAGTCAGCTTTTCGCACCCCGGAACCAATCAGAAAGTCACCTTGGGGGCAAAACAGCCTCTTTCGCACCCGAAATAAGATAAACCCGTATATGAATAGGATTGCAGCGACTCATGTCAATGTGTAAGTAGAGGAGAGGTCTCCTTGTTGGAGTTTGGGTACTGCGAATTTACGAAACGCCTTCACCTCAAAGCCGAACAGAATCCCATGGACGGCACATTCCCGTGAAAAACTTGTGCCATAGTCTTTGAGTTTTTCAGCTCGAGCCGGCTTCTGTCGGTGCAGGCTCGATATAGGGCTGAAAGCCTTTTGTAAGCTTTTCACCGTCACCTGTTCCCTTGGCACAGTTCGTCCGGTGGATTGCGATTTGGCCGGACAAAGCCCATGATTTCTACATTTCATCCGGCCAGTAAAGCTCTCACCGGACAAAAAAAAGAGTGACCGTAATTTGCGGTCACTCTTTGAGATAACATCAAAGAATTATCTGGCTTTCTTCTTTTCGTTCCAGGAAGACTTCGGACCGAACTTCTTGCGGGGACGGCCTTTGTCCTTGGAGGATTTGCGCTGCGGCTGGCTGTCGTTGTGGGCGACGGCGGCGTAGAAAGGCTTGCGCTTTCCATTGGCGGATCCGTCGTTTGGCTCGCCTTCGATGCCTTCAGCATAGTTGGCTCCATTGGCCTGAGCGGCCTTAACGTCTTCTTTGTTCTTCCCTCGGCGTGAACCTTTGCCGGCAGACTTCGTGTCATTCCCGTCGATGGAGACATCGACCAGTTCGTAGTCCAGAAGCCTTTGCTCCAGATTGGCGGCCTTGACACGGATCTTCACCGGATCTCCGAGACGGAATATCTTGCCGGTGCGGCGACCCTTGATGAGGTAGTTCTGCTCGTCAAACTCGAAGAAGTCGGACTTCACATCGCGCAGGGCGACCATTCCCTCGATCATCGTCGGCTTGATCTCCACGTACATTCCCCATTCGGTCAGACCGGAGATATTGCCTTCATATTCATTGCCGATCTTGTCCTGCATGAACTCGATGAGCTTGTACTTGATGCTGTCGCGCTCGGCGTTGGCCGCGATCTGCTCGCGCTCGGAGGCATGCTGGCACTGCGCTTCGTAATATTCCTTGTTCTGGCTCTCCGCATTGTCGAGGTAGAGGGCCAGCAGCCTGTGTACCATTGTGTCAGGGTAGCGGCGGATAGGGGAGGTGAAGTGCGTGTAGAACTTGAACGCGAGGCCGTAGTGGCCGATGTTGTCGGTGGTGTAGATCGCCTTCGCCATCGAGCGGAGGGCTATCATCTGGAAGGCGTCGCACTCAGGAGTGCCCTTTGCCTCGGCAAGCAACGTGTTGAGAGACTTTGCGATCTCGCGTCCGTTGCCGCTCGGGCCGAACTTGAACCCGAAGTTGCTGACGAACTGCCCAAGGCTCGCGATCTTGTCGGTGTTCGGTTCGCCGTGCACACGGTAGACGAATGTTTTGGCCTTCTTGTCCGCCTTGCCGTCCATCTTGCCGGAAGTCGCTATGAACTCAGCCACAGAACGGTTGGCGAGAAGCATGAACTCCTCGATCAGCCAGTTGGCCTCTTTCGTTATCTTCTCGTAAACTCTTATCGGCTTGCCCGTGGCATCTACCTCGACCTTCATCTCAGGACGCTCGAAGCTGATGGCTCCGGCTGCGAAACGGCGTTTGCGCAGGATGGAGGCCAGTTTGTTGAGCGTCACGATGGCCTCTCTGATGTCCTGACCGATCGCCGGATCCGCAGGTTCCTTGCCGTCGCTCTCGATGATCTGCTGGGCTCCGTCGTAGTCAAAACGATAGTCCGAGCAGATGGCCGTGCGGCCGAACCAGCGGCTCTCGATCTTTCCGCGAGGTGTCATCTCGACAACTACCGAGAAGGTCAACTTCTCTTCGTGAGGACGGAGAGAGCAGAGCTTGTTGCAGAGTTTCTCCGGGAGCATCGGGACGGTTCTGTCAACGAGATAGACAGATGTGCCGCGCTCCTGAGCCTCCTTGTCCACGATGGTGCCCGGAAGCACGTAGTGGGACACATCGGCGATGTGGATTCCGATCTCGTAGTTGCCGTTGTCCAGTTTCTTGAACGACAAAGCGTCGTCAAAGTCCTTGGCGTCCGTAGGGTCAATCGTGAATGTCAACGTGTCGCGGAAGTCACGACGTTCCTTGATGTCCTGTTCCGTGATCTTGTCCGAGATCTGGTCGGCGGCGTTCTCCACCTCCGGCTCGAACCTGTACGGCAGGGCATATTCAGCGAGGATGGCGTGCATCTCCGTGTCATTCTCTCCCGGCATTCCGAGCACATCCACTATGTGACCTTTCGGAGTCGGCTCGCCCTTGTCCCAGCCATCGACCAACGCCGCCACTTTCATTCCTCTTTTAGCGCCCTCTGGAAGGGTGTCGAAATCTATGCTGATGTCGTACGGCATATTCCTTGACTGCATCAGCACCCACGCCTGCCTTCCGACAATATGCAGCACACCGACGAACGGCTTGTGACTGCGCTCTACTATCTCAATGATCTCACCCTCACGGCGTTTGGCCGCGTCCTTTCTGCCGCGTCCGCCCTCTGAGGCTTCTTTCCTTTCACTTGTCACCGCACATTTTACAATGTCGCCGTTCAACGCGCCTCGGGTCTTGGACGCCTTGACGAACACATCGTTGTCCGGCTCGCCTTCAATGATCACGAAGACATAGCCGTCCCTTGTCATTTGAACTTTACCGGTTACCTCCTCCAGCACTCTTTTTGTCTTCTGTCTGGAACCGAATTTCCTGTCGCGGCTCTTCCTGCCGCCTTTCTCGCCACCCTGGCGATTTCTTTTTTTCTGCATTACGAATATATTAATGGTACAAAGGTACGAATTTTCCCTGCAAACGATGAGCCCGAAAGACAGATTATGATTATCTTTGCAACGAAAGTGGCTTGATTTTATGAATATTCAAAATTTGGCTTCTTCGGAGTTTTAATTGAATTTTCATAACCAAACACAGGCACGACAATAATTAAAAACTCAAGAATATGTCTGACATAAAGAACGACAGCAGAATCGTCATGACACTCGACGCCGGCGGCACCAACATGGTCTTCGGTGCGATGAGAGGCGGTGAGTTCTGCTGTGAACCTATCACACTTCCTTCCAACGCTGACAATCTTGACCGTTGCCTCGGCACTATGGTGGCGGGCTTCACAAAGATCAAAGGGGAGTTGGGTGAGGCGAAACCTGTGGCCATAAGCTTCTGTTTCCCTGGCCCTGCCGACTACCCTGACGGCATCATTGGCGGCTACCTGCCGAATTTCCCTTCATTCCGCGATGGAGTCGCTCTCGGTCCGTTCCTTGAGGACACATTCGGGATTCCTGTCTTCATCAACAATGACGGTGACCTTTACGCCTACGGAGAGGCTCTCGGAGGCGTGCTCCCGGAAGTCAATGAAAGACTTGCAAAAGCCGGAAGCGCAAAGCGTTACCACAACCTCATCGGCTACACTTTCGGCACCGGTCTGGGAATAGGCACGGTGATCAACGGCGAGCTCAACCGTGGCGACAACTCCTGCGTGGAGACCTTCTGCCTCAAGCATCCTGACATGCCGGACATCATCGTTGAGGACGGTGCCTCGATTCGCGCCGTGAAGAGAGTTTACGGAGAGTTGACCGGCAATCCGGACCACGGTCTTGAGCCGAAGGACATCGCCGAGATCTGCGAGGGCAAGAGGCCTGGTGAGCGTGAGGCCGCGATCAAGGCGTTCGACAAGATGGGCGAAGTCGCTGGCGACGCGATGGCGACGGCTGTCACTCTGATCGATGGCCTGATTGTGATCGGAGGCGGTGTAATGAACAACCATAAGTACCTGATGCCTGGAATATTACGCACCATGCGCGGCAAGATGCACCAGCTCACCGGTGAGGAACTGAACCGTGTCCAGATGAAGGTCTACAACCTCGATGACCCGGCCGAGTTCGACCAGTTCGCCCGTGGCGAGGCACGTTCCTTGAAAGTCTACGGCAGCGACCGTGAGGTGATTTACGATCCGCAGAAGCGTGTCGGCGTGATGCGTTCGAAGATCGGCGCCAGCAAGGCGATCTC
>CAKUVR010000080.1:0-4494 GCA_934698975.1 uncultured Bacteroidales bacterium | reverse complement strand
GTTTCCTCGCCATAGACGGTATTGAGACAGGTTACGGAGCAAGAATCCCGCTTTGGCTGTTCGGTTTTTTGTATTAGTATAGACACAGTAGTAAGGCGTTGTTGCCCGTCAACAACATGATAAACACCTTGAGTCGACTCATATACGACAAGTGGCTGCAAAGAATAAAGGATCTTCTCACTATGGATGAAATCACAGAGGTCATTAAGCAAATCAAACACATTCACCCGCTGCCAGCGATAACCTCTTTGATAACTTCGAACAAGAAAGTGTTCCTTTATTAAATCTTGTATAGATTTCCAATCTTCTCCTCCCGTGGAACGGTCAACCTGTTTTGCCTGCAACATCATATTCATTTTCATTAGTCATTCGTGCCAAGTGGATTTTCCAGATTTGTATTCGAGAATAAACTTACACTTCCGTGTTCTCAAGTATGTCTTGCCAAGGTACACAATCGTTTTTGAAGATACAAGGCTGCCGCTTATCTATTCACTTCCGGCAAAGGATTCCCTTATGCCGGCTCTGGTCGTTCTTTCCCGTGGCAAAGGGGAATGCGATTACTCCTTCAATCATCCCACGAAAGCAATTTCGTGCGGAACGTCTCCCAGAGGAGATTCCATGCTTTGTCGAAACGGAGACGCTGTGCCTCGCACCAAAAGATCTCACCATCATAGTCCGGACTCGGTATGCGGTTGCGGTTACGAAAGTTGACATAGTGCGAGAAATGCTCAGCATCAAGATATTCATCCTCATCTACGGTGTGCGCGTAATCGGATTTACCGCCACTGTCAAGGACGACTTGTATCAGTCTGATGGTGCGTTCCATCTGATCCGCGTAAACAGAACCGTCAGCGAGTGGAGACCATTGGCGCATATATTCAGCCATCATCTCCAGTTTCACCTTGATGACCGACAGTAAGTGATACCAGCCCCAGTTTTCGTTGAAAGCGGCAGCCCACCTCACAACCAGCGTCTCTTTCCACTGTCTCTTTCTCTTCTGTCTGTATTCACGGGTCAAATGACCGTGCCCCCAGATGTCCGCGCAATCTTTTCTTTCACGGCGATATTCCGCCTTGATGTCATCCTCGGACATGGTTATCTTTTTCCCGCATTCTCCTATGAAATGATACAGAAAGTCCCGTGGATAGCCGAGCCAGTCTTCCCCCACATCATATTTGTACTGCTTTACAAGGCTTCGTAAAGAATTCTCCTCATCCTTCTTCACCCATTTTATCATTCCCTCATCAGCCATCTTAACCACAGTGTCACAGACATACCGATACAACAATTGTGGATGTTTATGGAGGACTTGTTCGGTAATCTTTGCGATAGATATCGCTTCAGTTTTCGAAGTGAACTCAAAAATGTCCCCGTACAAATATGTACGATACGTGTGAAATAATTCCCCATACTGGTTGACCAAGACCGGGCAATCCTGAGCATCTTCCCCACCCCATCGCCTCCATTCGGTCAGAAGCCTCTCTCTCATCTTTTCCGTCACTGGCTTCATGAAATAACTGGCTCTGGTGACATCTATGCCGACTTGCCCCACACAAAAAACATTCACATCCCGCTCTGTCTCAGGCTCATCTTCTATTGTCTGCTTCCATTGAGTGCGCCTGTCCTCCGGAGTAATGTCAATTTCGTACAACGCCTGCCGCACAACACTGACTACCGTGCAAAACAACAGTCTTGAATCTGCGTCTTCCGCATGCCAGACTACGACCTTCTCGTAGTTCTGAATCTCGGATAGCTTTTGGGCAAAAACCTTCAAGCTTTCATACAGTTTTGCATCACCCCAAGAAATGGCGACTTTCATCATTTCCACTTCAGAAAAATTCTCTGGCAAATAATGAACATTCGTATGGACTGGGTACCGTAAAATGTCGTGTGTGTCCCTTTCTGATCCTATCCAATCGTATGCGAACCATGCCCAATGCGGTTTGCAGGGTAAAATATGCAAGGTCTTTTCCATTCTAACAGTATTTAATTTTCATCCTTACTCGTCACGATAAACGCCCTGATGCTGCCGTCAGTTATTCCGGGGTCGGAACATACCTTTATGACTGAACGCTTCAGGGTTCTTCCTGTGATCAACAGATCCTCAACAGCGGAACGCAGGGAAGGGCTCACCTTGGCGGCATCCGATGAATAGAGCACAATCACCACACTGTCATGTTCAGATTGCGGCAGGAGACCGTATTTGAATATTGATTCATACAGGGTCGCTGACCTATAGTCTCCCTCGCCCCGTCCGGTCGGACGGAGAAGATTCAGCTCATCGAAAGCCTCCCTGTAGGCATAGATGTCGGTTTCGACATCGTACACTTCCTTGAGCGTCGGTATCAAGTCATCGAATGACACCTTGTGAAGCAGTTCGAATAATGTCATGGCATCTCATGTTTTAAATCTTCGGCAAAGATGGCAAGCCTGACTGCAAATTTCCGGCAGCCAAACAAATTTTGATGAGCCAAACTACCATATGAAATTTGAGAACCGATGTAGCTCATATCACCACTTGTCCGGGGAATTTATAATGTCGGTTTTGCCGTCAAAGTAGTCTTGGATGCATTTCCTGATGCCGTCAAATCTTGGGGAGCATGGAAGGTCGTCGAGAAAGGCTTGGGCGACTTGCTTTTCAGGAGACATGAACAGCATCTCGTCATCAAACTTCGCAAGGTACAGCCCGTTCGTCTCTAGATATTCGCTGTCAAGGATATCTTGCAGATTGTCCGTGACTTCGCAACCGAAACTGACTGAAGCCGCTTTCGATTTGTTCTCTATCACCGCACGCAACTCACGGCAGATATCCCGCTGCACCGATAACGATGGCTGTTCTTTGGACATATTACTCTGCAACAAAGAATTGTTGTAATAGTCTTTCCATTTCATATAGTTTCTACGCAGGGCATCCTTCGTGCTGCGCAGCCCCAATGACAATCCTTTCAATGACATAGACTCATTTGCAAGGTTGTAATATTCAGAGTGTCTGGAAACAGGCTTTCCTTTCTGGACCTTAGGTATGAGAGGAGCGGATATCCGCAAAAGTAATTTCTCTTTGACCGGAGGCATCGGGACCTCCTTTTCATTCTTCCAATCCAAAACAGGCCACGGTTCATTATCATCTCGTTCCGAACGCGAGGACAACTCCTTGACATCACCGAACCTCATCTGGTCACGAGGGACTATGATCACAGCATCCATCTGGGCAAGAGTCTGGATGATTGTCCGCAACTGCTCCGACTCATAAGAGATCATCGCTGTCTGATAATGAATCAATGGCTTGCGTTTGTCCTTGCCTGGTTCCTTTTTATCATATATTGAACTTATCGGACTCCCTATGAACAAAGAACGTATGTCATCAAAACGTTTGTCCCTCTCAAAGTTTTTTGAATGATTGTCGGACACACTGACAACATATCTCAAACTGGAATCCGCCGCCCTGCACGGCAGTAAAACTAAATTCACTCCAATCCCTGCTATAGGATAGGCTGTGTTAATATTAGTAGCATATTTAAACCCTTCATGAAGGGGAATCGAGATGTTTTTTATCGCCTCACGGATTTTCGATTCATCCATCGGCAGCAGCAATCCTATTTGTGACCGAGCCTTTTCTCCCTTTAAAGAGAATGAGATGAAACGAGGCTTGAGTTCAGCGATGGCTGGATGAACGTACGCTCCCAGGATGTTGCCTGTAATGATCTTACGTTCCACTATCTTATTGTTGTTCAAGGCTATCTCAGAGTCCCAAACCTTGGAGTCTGGCAGCCACGACCGTGAATCAAGGATTTCCTGAAGGCGCTCATAGTTACTCCACTTATTGTTGTGAACCATGTTGACACGTATTTCGGTACGTACAGCTGTCAGGGCAAAGACAAACTCAACACGGCTCGGCAAGAACCTGTTCCTGTCGTCTTTACCGAAACGGATATCCCTCAATACCGCGATGACCCTGCCTGGGCTTTCTTCACTGGCTAATTGCGCGCTGATATTATCGTACCCCTTGCCGATTTCCGCCTTTGACAGAATCTCTATAAGCCTTCTTTTCTCTGCCGAGTATCTCTTTATCTCCTTCTTTTCACGATCAATCAGGTGGTTATATTCATTCGAAAAAGAAATCAGCTTGCGCATGATCTGTTTTGCTTTCTTTTGCTCATCAACTTCCTCAAAATATGCAGGAGACCACTCATCAAATGGGATACATGCTTTTTGCAGCCACGTCTCCGCCAAATTCTCATCATTGCAGTAATTAGACAATGTGCGTTTAGCACCGCTGAACAACAAGGAACGGCGCCCCCTGAATTGTTCGCGCACACACCTATTACGATGTAAATAGTAATCTCTTATCTGTTTACGCAATATTGGATTCTCTCCATAAGGTTCCCCGTAATCTTTCTTTGCCTCCTCACAAAGTCCAGTCAGCGCCTCATAGGCATACGGGAAAGTCTTTTGCCGACATTTATAAGTGGTAAGGTATGAGCAACCGCCAAGTTT
>CAKUVR010000079.1:0-4953 GCA_934698975.1 uncultured Bacteroidales bacterium | reverse complement strand
GTCTACACGGCGATGACGATTTGTGAATATTACAGGGCGATGGGTCTGAAGTGCCTTCTGCTCGCCGACTCGACCTCACGTTGGGCACAGGCCCTGAGGGAGATGTCCAACCGTATGGAGGAGCTTCCTGGAGCCGATGCGTTCCCGGTTGACCTTTCGGCCATCATTTCCAACTTCTACGCCCGTGCCGGAATGGTTGTCCTGAACAACGGCAAGACCGGAGCCGTCACCTTCATCGGAACGGTGTCCCCTGCCGGAGGAAACCTCAAGGAGCCTGTCACCGAGTCCACCAAGAAGGCCGCAAGGTGCTTCTACGGACTGGAGCAGAACCGCGCCGACCAGAAGAGGTACCCTGCCGTCAACCCGATCGAGTCATATTCAAAGTACCTTGAATATCCTGAGATCATCGCCTGGCTCGACGAGCAGGTGGAGCACGGCTGGGTGGCCAATGTCATCAAAGCAAAGAACCTTCTGCGCAAAGGTCGTGAGGCGAACGAACAGATCAACATCCTCGGTGACGACGGTGTTCCGGTAGCATACCACGTAAGTTTTTGGAAATCAGAGCTCATCGACTTCGTGTTCCTGCAGCAAGACGCGTTCGACGAGACCGATGCCCTCTGTCCTATGGATCGTCAGAAATACATGCTGGATCTCGTGCTGGACATCTGCGACATCGATTTCGACTTCGAGGACTTCGAGAAGTGCCGCGAGTTCTTCAAGGAACTCATCAATGACCTCCGCCAGATGAACTACACCAAGTTCCACAGCGAGGAATTCGAGAACTACGCTAAGAAGATCAACAAACTCATCGAAGACTATGGCAAATAAGGCTTATCAAAGAATATACACAAAACTGGAAGCCATCACCAAGGCCACCGTTTCGCTCAAGGCCAAGGGTGTTTCCAATGACGAGCTTGCTGTAGTCGGCGGCAAGCTTGCCCAGGTCGTGAAGACCAAGGGTGATCTCGTTACCCTCCAGGTGTTCTCCGGCACCGAGGGCATTCCTACCAACGCCGAGGTGACTTTCCTCGGTGAGCCTCCTACCCTAAAGGTCAGCGACCAGCTCTCCGGACGTTTCTTCAACGCCTACGGAAAGCCTATCGACGGTGGCCCTGAGGTAGAGGGAGAGGAAAGGGAAATCGGCGGACCGTCCGTGAACCCTTACAAGAGACGCCAGCCGTCCGAGCTGATCCCGACCGGCATCGCCGGCATCGACCTAAACAACACCATCGTGTCCGGCCAGAAGATTCCGTTCTTCGCCGACTCTGACCAGCCTTACAACCAGGTCATGGCCGATGTGGCCCTGAGGGCGGATGTGGACAAGATCATCCTCGGAGGTATGGGTCTTTCCAATGACGACTATCTGTTCTTCCGTCAGGCGTTTGAGAGCGCCGGTGCCCTTGACAGGATCATCTGCTTCGTCAACACGACCGAAGACCCTCCTGTAGAGCGGCTTCTGGTTCCGGACATGGCTCTTGCCGCCGCCGAGTACTTCGCTGTTGACAAGAACGAGAAGGTGCTCGTGCTCCTCACGGACATGACCCTTTACGCCGACGCGCTCTCGATTGTGTCCAACCGTATGGACCAGATTCCTTCCAAGGACTCCATGCCAGGCTCACTCTACTCCGATCTCGCGAAGATCTACGAGAAAGCCGTGCAGCTTCCGACAGACGGTTCTATCACCATCATCGCCGTGACCACGCTGAACGACGGAGACATCACGCACGCCATCCCTGACAACACCGGTTACATCACCGAGGGACAGCTCTTCCTCCGCGCCGACTCCGACTCGGGAAAGATCATCATCGATCCGTTCCGTTCCCTTTCACGACTCAAGCAAAGGGTTCAGAACGTGAAGACCCGCGAGGACCACAGCCAGGTGATGAACGCGGGAGTGCGCCTCTACGCCGACGCCCAGAACGCGAAGACCAAGCTGGAGAACGGTTTCGACCTCTCCGACTACGACCACCGTTGCCTCGACTATGCGAAGGAATATGCCACCAGACTCCTCTCCATCGATGTCAACATCTCCATCACCGAGATGCTCGACACAGCATGGGAACTCTTCGGAAAGTACTTCACCAAGGCCGAGACCGGAATCAAGCAATCATTGATCGACAAATACTGGAAAGGTAAGTAATGCCTATCAAGTTTCAATACAACAAGACTGCGCTCAACAACCTGCAGAAGCAGCTCAAGATGCGTCAGAAGGCCCTCCCTACGTTGCAGAACAAGGAAAGCGCCCTGAGGCTTGAGGTGCGTAAGGCCAAGGACAAGAGCGAGCGGCTTCTGAAGGACCTTGAGGAGGCCCAGAGGAAGTACGACTACCTTGCCCCCCTGTGGAACGAGTTCGATCCCGGTCTGGTCTCGATAGTTGACATAGACCTCGTGACCGTCAAGGTCGCCGGTGTCAAGTGTCCGGAGCTCAAGAGCATCCGGTACGAGATCAGCCCGTTCAACACGTTCATCAAGCCAGCGTGGTACATCGACGGCGTGGCCATCCTCAAGGATCTGTCCAGACTCGGGATCGAGTCAGAAGTCTATGAGGAGAAGCGACGCATCCTCGACTTCCAAAGGAAGAAGACCACGCAGAAGGTGAATCTGTACGAGAAAGTCCAGATTCCTGGTTATCAGGAGGCCATCCGCAAGATCAAGCGCTACATGGAGGACGAGGAGAACCTGAGCAAGGCCTCGTCCAAGATCGTCAAGCAGCGTCACGCTGAGGAGGAATCAGAAGAAGTTATGGAGGAAAGCGGCAATGATTGAGAAAATGACTAAATACTCCTTCATTCTTCTCAGCGGGAAGAGTGAGGAATTCCTCAGGAGACTGCAGGAGCTGGGACTTGTGGACATCACAAGGTCCTCCAAGCCCGTGGACGAACGTTCCGCGGCTCTCCTCTCGATGACCAACGAGCTAAAGAAGGCCGCATCCAAGCTGGAGTCCATAGACTACACGCAGGATCCTGACTTCGAGAAGATTGATGCCGAAATCAATCCGGACGCCAAGTATGACAATCCTCTCGAGGCTTTCAAGGAATATTCCACCAGACTGGACACTCTCAGAAACGAACTGGCGCAGGCCAGAAAGGATGTCGAGAGCAGAAGGCCATGGGGATGCTACGACAAGAGCGCCTTCGACGCGCTCAAGGAAAAAGGCTACAAGGTTCGCTGGTACAATGTCTCCAAGAAAGCCTATGACCCTTCATGGGCGAACATATATCCTCTTCAGGAAGTGTTCGATGACGGGAAGAATGTCTGGTTTGTCACCATCTCCGATGATCCGGAATATTCATTGCCGGTAGAGGAATGCACCGCTCCTGAAGGAGACCTCCGGTTCGCTGAAAGAAAGGTCGCGACCATGACGGAAAGCATAATCTCATGCAAGGCTAGGCTGCTGGAACTGAAGGAATATATTCCTGACATCCTCCGCAAGTGCGACGAGGATGTCGCCGGCCTTCAGTTGTATCTCGCTGACGCGGGTGCGGGAAAGGCCGCCGAGGACATGATCACCACCTTCATCGGCTTCGCTCCGGTGGAGAATGACGCGACACTCTGCGCCGAGTTCGACAAGATGGACATCGTCTATCTCAAGGAAGATGCCGTCAAGGACGACAACCCGCCTATCAAGTTCAAGGAGAACAAGTTCGTGAAGATGTTCACGGTTCTGACCGACATGTACGGCCGTCCGGCCTACGATGAGTTCGACCCGACACCGTGCATCTCCATATTCTTCACCCTCTTTTTCGCCATGTGTATGGGTGACGCGGGCTATGGTATTGCCCTTGCGCTCATAGGACTCGCTATGAGGAAGGCCAAGGGCTTCATCGGCTCGATGGCTCCGCTCGTCACCACGCTCGGTGTCGCGACCATCGTGATGGGAACTGTTCTGCACACATTCTTCGGGATGGACACATACACAGCCACTTGGGTTCCTGATTGGATCAAAAAATGCATGATCCAGGGCACAGTGGCCGGCTATGACGCGCAGATGCTGTTCTCGATTCTCATCGGTATCGTGCACATCAGCGTGGCAATGCTCCTGAAGACCGCCTACGCCATCAGGCGCAATGGATTTGCCAACTCGCTCGGGACAATAGGTTGGACTCTCCTGATCGTTGGAGGTGTCATCGTCGGAGGCTTCGCCCTCGCTGGCGTCATCGACTCTGCCGTCACAAAATGGATAGTCATCGTGCTTGGAGTTGTTTCCGCTTTAGGAATATTCCTGTTCAACGACATCCACAGGAATCCGCTTGTGAACATCGGTTCAGGCCTCTACGAGACCTACAACACAGTCACCGGACTTCTTGGCGATGTGCTCAGTTACCTGCGTCTCTACGCACTCGGACTCGCCGGCGGAATGCTCGGCAACGCATTCAACAAGTTGGGACTGTCGGTTTACGGAATTGACGTTCCCGGAGTGAACATCCTCTGCTTCGCCCTCATCGTCGGCTTCGGCCACATCCTGAACCTTGCGATGTGCTGCCTCGGAGCCTTCGTGCACCCTCTCCGACTCAACTTCCTTGAGTTCTTCAAGAACAGCGGCTACGAAGGAACCGGTAAGGCCTACAGCCCGCTGACAACAAACGATAATAAATAATAACAAAATAAACATCAAATCATCATGAACGAAATTTTAGGTTATCTCGGTCTGGGCCTCATGCTGGCCCTTTCTGGAATCGGTTCTTCAATCGGAACGACCATCGCGGGCAACGCCGCTGAGGGAGCTCTCAAAGTCAACCCAGAGAAGTCAGGAAACTACATGGTACTTTCAGCCCTTCCGGCCACACAGGGTATCTATGGATTCGTGGCGTTCTTCATGTGGCTCGGCAAGGATTTCGCCGCTCAGGGGCCGCTGATGTTCGGTGTCGGAATCTCTGTAGGTCTTGTCTGCATGATCTCCGCCATCCGTCAGGGTATGGTCAGCGCCAACGGTATCGTCGGCATCAGCCAGGG
>CAKUVR010000078.1:0-5334 GCA_934698975.1 uncultured Bacteroidales bacterium | reverse complement strand
TCAACTAAACAACTGATAATCAATTATTTGCACGTCTCTATATCATTTTTTTTGATTCATTTCAAAACAGCTTCTAAAAATTTAATGAATATGCCTGGGCAGCGGGTGAATATTCACCAACAGCATTCCAAGACATTCATTAGACGGTCAATATCTCCTTCTCTTTCGCAGAAACGAGTTCGTCTATGGCCTTCACCTTGGCGTCGGTGACCTTCTGGATTTCATCCTCGCCCTCTTTACGCACGTCCTCGGAGAACTCGCCGGCCTTTTCAGCCTTCTTCAAAGCGTCCACTCCGTCGCGACGGGCATTGCGCACAGCCACCTTGATGTTCTCGCCTGTGGCCTTCGCCTTCTTGATGAGTTCCTTGCGCCTTTCCTCGGTGAGAGGCGGAACAGGGCAGCGGATGACCTCACCGTTGTTCGAAGGGGTGAAACCGAGGTTGGCGTTGATAATCGCCTTCTCAATCACAGGAATCATGCTCTTCTCCCACGGCTGGATGGCGATGGTCCTTGCGTCTGGAACCGTGACCGAAGCCACCTGAGGGACTGGGGTCGGAGTTCCGTAATAATCCACAGTCACATTGTTGAGGATGGATGGATTGGCCTTTCCGACACGGTAGGTCTTGAGGTCTTCCTCAAGGAACAGCACAGAGTCTTCCATTTTGGTCTTCACTCCGCTGATGATTTCTTTCGCTTTGTCTGTAAGCATAATGTATTGTGTTAATTGATATCTTAATAAAAATCTGTTTTTACCAAAAAGTCGCCACTCCAGAAAATTGCAGCCGGCCTGTACATAGGTTACAGTTCTTCCTGGACAGGCTGCTATTTGTGAACAAGCGTCCCGACTTTTTCTCCGTTGACAAGCTTCAGCAGGTTGCCATCGCCGTTCACATCGAAGACGATGATCGGCATGTTCCCGTCGTTGCAAAGGGCGTAAGCCGTCTGGTCGAGAACTTTGAGATGCTTTGCCATCGCCTCGTCAAAAGTCAGCTCATCGTACTTGACGGCAGTCGAATCCTTCTCTGGATCAGCCGTATAGACTCCATCGACACGGGTTCCTTTCAGCACGACATCGGCCTTGATCTCAAGAGCTCTGAGCGCAGCTCCGGAATCGGTCGTGAAGAACGGGCTGCCTGTCCCTCCGGCGATGAGAGCCACTCCCCCCTCCTCCAACACCTTGACGGCGTTGTCACGGTTGTAGTAGCGTACAAGCGGCTCCATCGGAGTGGCAGAGAAAACTTCTGCCTTCACCCCTTCGTCCTTTATGAACTGACTGAGAGCCAGCGAGTTTATCACCGTGGCGAGCATGCCCATCCTGTCACCTTCGACGCGGTCAAACCCTTTGTCAAGCCCCTGGAGGCCTCTGAATATGTTGCCTCCGCCGTTGACTATGGCAATCTGCAAACCCGCCTTCGCAGCCTGCGCGATCTCCTTTGAATATTTACGCAGACTCTCCGGATCAAGTCCTTTGCCGACAGCCCCGCCCAGGCTCTCGCCGCTCAACTTAAGCAAAACTCTCTTGTACATAGTGTTTTACAGAATCATTTATGGTTAATCATGACCGCCCCATCCCGACATTCCCGTCTCTCGGAGCCATCTCATTGACAAATATAGTAAAAAGTGATGAATTATTATATGGATAAAGGAATCATGCGAAGTGCGAAGCGACCGAAGGGGTTTATGGGGAATCGCCTTCACCATGCCCCACAGGGGCTGTCAAGAGACTGGAATCGGACACGAAAAAGAGGGAGGCAAAACCTCCCTCTTTATGGTGCCCAAAGCCGGGCTCGAACCGGCACGTCTTTAAAGGACATTGGATTTTGAGTCCAACGCGTCTACCAATTCCGCCATTCGGGCATATTCAAGTAGACTTTCCTCGGGGAAGCATCACGCTTACACGTCCACAAGGATTGCAAAGTTATTGATTTTCCTCCGATATTCCAAAAAAAGCTTGGATAAAAAATCATTGGGGAAAAGAGTCGCATGCGCTCTGGTTTTCCACTCTTCATTTTTTCGGGAAACCAATCCGGCTTACAGGAAAAGTAAGTATCTTTGCGAGAAAGTAACACTGGAATTGATATGAACCTTCAAGGAAGACGCGAAAGCACCAATGTGGACGACAGACGAGGAATGGGACGCGGGGCCAAGGCCGGAGTGGGTCTGGGTGGAACGATCATCATCGCATTGATTGTGATGCTGCTCGGAGGAAATCCCTCGTCCGTGCTGGAAGGAGTGTCCTCGATCCAAGGCAGCGAGCAGACTGACGGGCAGGTGGAGTTCTCCGCCGAGGAGCAGGAACTGGCTTCGTTCGCGAAGAAAGTGTTGGCGGGGACAGAGGATGTCTGGACTGCCATATTCGCAAGACATGGTTATGAATATGACCCTCCGAAAATGGTGTTATATTCAGGATCAACCACTTCCGGGTGTGGTGCTGCCAACTCGTCCATAGGTCCGTTCTACTGCTCGGCCGACCAAAGCGTCTATATCGACCTCAGCTTCTTCACTTCTATGAAGCGGCAGATAGGAGCGGACGGAGACCTGGCCTACGCATACGTGATCGCCCACGAGGTAGGCCACCACGTCCAATACCTTCTCGGCACACTAGGACAGGCGCATCAGAAGATGGCCAGAGTCAGCAAGACCGAGGCGAATGCTATCAGCGTCAAGCTTGAGCTTCAGGCAGACTACTACGCCGGAGTCTGGGCGATGAATGACGACAAGAAGTACAAGTCTCTGGAAAAGGGTGACATAGAGAACGCATTGAACTGTGCCTCGAAGATCGGGGACGACTATCTCCAGAAGAAGGCGCAAGGCTATGTGGTGACGGAATCCTTCACCCACGGGACAGCTAAGCAGCGCTACACCTGGCTGAAGCGGGGACTTGAATATGGCGATCTGGAACATGGTGATACATTCGGTGTCGCGGCATCCAAATTGTAGTGATTCGACACGGCGTCCGTGGCCGTTTCAGCAAGCGGCAAGAATAAGTTGCCACATATCCGGCAAAGATTTTTCAGCGATTGCTTGTCCCACGGAAACAACATAGAGCTTTGGTCCGGAAACGGACAACGAAACATATCACATTTAACGAAATTTTAAGCTCAGTGAAATGAAGCACTTTTCTTTACCAAAGGATGGTGGACTGATTGAGGAGAACCTGCCGAAGAGCATTCTCCACTCCTTTGAGAAGATCACCACCGAGATTTCAGATGACGCGACCATCGGAAGCGACAAGGTGGCCGACATCATCGTCAAGGCCATCAAAGACCATGAAAGAGCGGCTCTTCCACGTCCTTTCAAACTTGGTCTCACCACCGGAACGACTCCGGTGTCTCTCTACAGCAACCTGGCAGAGCAGTTCAAGGAGGGGAAAATCTCCTTCGCCAATGTCGAGGTGTTCTCAATCGATGAATATTACCCTTGCGGCAAAGACTCTGTCCAGAGCCGCAACCACAGGCTCCACGCCGAGTTCCTCGACAACGTGGATGTCAAAAAGGAAAACGTGCATATTCCTGACGGAACGGTCTCCAAGGAAGATATTTCTGACTATTGCGCCGAGTTTGACAAGCTCGCAAGAGGTCTGGACCTGCTTGTGATCGGTGTCGGCGAAGGCGGACAGATCGGGTTCAACGAGGCCGGTTCATCGGAGAAATGCCGCACGCGCACCGTTCCGCTTTCCTACCAATCCAGAAAGAGGCAGGCGCGCAACTTCAACGGCGACATCTCCGTCACCCCAAAGACCGCCATAACAATGGGCATCGGCACAATGATGAGCGCCCGCAGAATCATCTTGATGGCGTGGGGAGAGGACAAGGCAGCCGTAGTCAAGAAAGTCGTGGAGGGCGACATCGATCCGTCCTGCCCTGCCACATGGCTTCAGGAGCACGACAACATCTCATTCTACACTGACGAGATGTCAGCCTCAATGCTGACAAGACTTGTGGCGCCTTGGATGGTCGGTCCTTGCCAGTGGACCAAGACTCTCATCCGCAAGGCGGTTGTGTGGCTCTGCCAGAAGGTTCACAAACCGATTCTCAAGCTGAAACAGCAGGACTATTTCGAAAATTCACTCGGAGAACTCATCGAGCTTTACGGTCCATACGACAAGATCAACATAGATGTGTTCAACGACTTCCAGCACACCATCACCGGATGGCCGGGCGGAAAGCCGAACGCAGACGACACCACAAGACCTGTCAAATCCAACCCGTTCCCTAAGAAGGTGCTGATTTTCTCCCCTCATCCGGACGACGATGTCATCTCCATGGGCGGCACGTTCATCCGCCTTGTGCATCAGGGACATGACGTGCACGTCGCCTACGAGACCTCCGGAGACCTTGCCGTGCATGATGATGTCGTGCTTCAGCACATGGACGCGGCTTACCAGTTGGGATTCGCCGACAAGTTCGATGAAGTGAAGAAGATCATAGATTCCAAGAAGCCTGGCGAGCCTGAGCCTAAGGAACTTCTGGCGATAAAGGCGGCTATCCGCCGCAGCGAGGCCAGAGGGGCAGACAGAAGCTTCGGCCTCAACGACAACACCAACGTGCACTTCCTCAACCTGCCGTTCTACGAGTCGGGCGGTGTGACCAAGCTTCCTCGCACACAAAAAGACCTTGACATCATCAAGGCCCTTATTGTCAAACTGCATCCAGACCAGATTTACATGGCCGGAGACCTCGCAGACCCTCACGGAACGCACAGGGTCTGCACGGAAGCCGCGCTTGAGGCCATCGAGCAGCTCAAGGAGGAAGGCAACGACTGGCTGAACGACACCACAATCTGGCTCTACAGAGGTGCCTGGATGGAGTGGGAGCTCTGGAGGGTGGACATGGCCGTTCCTCTCAGCCCGGACGAGCTTATAGAGAAGCGCCACGCCATCTTCCGCCACCTTTCCCAGAAAGACATCGTTCCGTTCCCGGGCGACGACCCGAGAGAGTTCTGGCAGAGGGCCGAGGAGCGCACACAGAACACAGCCAGGCTTTACGACGAACTCGGAATGGCTGAATATCAAGCCATAGAGGTTTTCCTGAGATTGAAATAACAAGGTTTTTCCAAAATTGAAATAACATATTAAAAGAATATCATCATGAAAGTAATCATCAGAGACACAAAGAAGGAAGGCTCAATCTGGGCCGCCCACCACATCGCCGCCGCAATCAAGGCAAAGGCAGAGAAGACCGACAAGCCATTTGTTCTTGGTCTCCCTACCGGTTCAACCCCGCTGGATGTCTATGCGGAACTCGTCAGGATGTACGAGGCCGGAGAAATCTCATTCAAGAATGTCATCACATTCAACATGGATGAATATGTCGGCCTCCCAGAGAGCCATCC
>CAKUVR010000077.1:0-5498 GCA_934698975.1 uncultured Bacteroidales bacterium | reverse complement strand
GTAGGTCTTGTCTGCATGATCTCCGCCATCCGTCAGGGTATGGTCAGCGCCAACGGTATCGTCGGCATCAGCCAGGGCCATGATGTGTTCACCAACACGCTTATCTACGCCGCCCTTCCTGAGTTCTACGCCATCCTTGGACTTGTCGGCGCGATCATGGCATAACACAGTCGCTTCGACAGGCTCAGCGACCGCCTTGATTGGTCGCTGAGCCTGTCGAAGCGACTGAAACATTAGCAGTCAACCAAAACGGTCACCAATGTTTCGGTCACTGAGCTTGTCGAAGTGCCGAAGTGACAATAACAAAGCAAACAGCACACTATGTCGCTGATAAAATCAATTTCCGGCATACGCGGAACTATTGGAGGAAAGCCCGGAGACGGGCTTTCTCCTATTGATATCGTAAAGTTCACCTACGCCTACTGCGCGACACTCCCATCGAGGAAGCCACAGCCTAACGGAGCCAAATACAAAATCGTTGTCGGCAAGGACGCAAGACTCTCCGGAGCCATGGTCGAGAATCTCGTCATCGGATCACTGATGGCCTGCGGAGTCGATGTGGTGAAGATCGGATTCGCCTCCACCCCGACCACAGAGATGGCTGTAACCTTCGCAAAGGCCGACGGAGGAATCATCCTTACAGCCTCCCACAACCCACGCCAGTGGAACGCCCTGAAGCTTCTCAACGAGCGTGGAGAGTTCCTTACCGCAGCTGAAGGACAGGCAATCCTTGATCTCGCCGAGACGGAGGACTTCAATTTCGCGGACGTAGATGATCTCGGCCATGTCACAGAGCACGACTACACGGACGAGCATCTGGACGCTGTTCTCGCCCTTGAGGCTGTTGATGTACAAGCTATTAAGGACGCTCATTTCAAGGTCGTTCTGGATGCTATCAACTCAGTCGGTGGAATCATCATGCCACGACTCTTAGAAAGACTCGGTGTCGAGTGCGTCAAACTCAACTGCGACCCGACCGGCGACTTCGCCCACGACCCAGAGCCACTGCCAAAGAATCTCACAGACCTCAGCGAGACCGTGGTAAAAGAACACGCAGACCTCGGAATCTCAGTCGATCCCGACGTGGACCGTCTTGCGTTCATCTGCGAGAACGGCGAACCGTTTGTCGAGGAATATACCCTCGTCAGCGTGGCAAGCTACCTCTTCGAGAGAGCCGCCGCCATCGCGAAAAAAGAGGGCAAGACCCTTGCGGAAGTCACCGCTCCTTACAAACCAGTCTCCTGCTCGAACCTCTCGTCCAGCCGCGCCCTGCGGGATGTGACCGAGGAATATGGCGGTGAATATCACGCCGCGGCCGTAGGTGAGGTCAACGTCACCACAAAGATGCGCGAGACCGGAGCCCTGATCGGAGGTGAGGGCAACGGCGGAGTCATCTACCCTGCCATCCATTACGGCCGTGACGCGATGGTAGGAGTGGCTCTGTTCCTTTCCAACCTCGCCCACAAGAAGATGACTGTGAGCGATCTCAAGAAGACCTACCCGGAGTACCACATCGCCAAGAACAAGATCGAACTCAGCGACAAGGCGCTCATCGACAAGATCCTTGATGAGATGAAAAAGGAATATGCCGCCGAGGACATCAACGACATCGACGGCGTGAAGATCAGTTTCGAGTCCAAGCGTCAGTGGGTACATCTGCGCCGCTCCAACACAGAGCCGATCATCCGCATCTACTCCGAGGCCCCGACCCTCGCCGCCGCGGAAACCCTTGCTAATGAGGTAATTGCTATAGCCAAAAAGGTTATTGATAACAAATAAAGAATATGTTTTCGTTTAGGACAACGGCGTTGGAGGATCAGCTGGACAAGGCGTTGATGGACGGGAGGGTCGGATGTTTCTGCACACAGAATTGCTGGGACACGGCCCGCGGGAGGTACATGTACGACATGTTCACGGAACGTGGAAACCTCAAGGCTGTGTTCAGCCCTTTGGGAGCGGAACTGACCCCGGGGACGAACCACATATCCTTCGATGCGGAGGCACTGAATGAGTTGGACGCCGTTGTCGTGGAGATTCAGGATGCCGGGGCAAGGTACTTCAACTACACGAAGGACGTGTTCCACCTGATGGAAGTGATGGCCGGAATTGAAAACCCGCCGTCACTCTACATCGTGGACCACATAAACCCGGCCGGCAGAATCGTGGAAGGTTCAATGCCAGCCGGAAACGTGGAGCCGCACACTCCCAAAGTAGCCCACCGCCACGGCCTCACTCTCGGTGAACTCTGCAATCTCTGGTACAACGAGATAGGAGCGGCATACCCTCTTCACGTCATCTCGGCTCTCGCCAGTGACACGACAAGGCAGTTGCTTCCATGGACGATAGCCCCTGCCTCCGACATCCCGGGAATGTTCACCTGCGAGATGTACAGCGGCGGTGGCCTATGGAACAACACCACCATCACTCCAGCCATCGGAACGGCAAGGCCTTATGAGTATCTCGGCTCTCCATTCATACATCACAACCGTCTGGAGATCCTCCCCGCCCCCGCAGGAGTCCTTATGCGCCCATGCACATTCACTCCGTCCACAGGACGCTACGAAGGCCAGCGATGCAACGGCTACCAGATTATGCTCCAGCCAGGAACCGAGTATCATTCCCTGCTTCACACGCTTCAGTTGATGCGTTACTTTCTGGACAGATATTCCCAGTTCGAACTTCTTGAAGGGTTCGAATCGAAAATCGCCGATCCAGACATGATCAGCTACCTCAAAGGGGAAATCCCGTTCCAAGACCTGCGCGAGCATGTCAAGCTAGAGGAACAGAAATGGATCCGCAAGGCCAAACGTTACAGCCTCTACGAAGACCAGCCGTACCGTATTAAATAGGATGTTCGACAGTCAAAGGATTCCGGGCTTTTCCGCGTGAAAAGTCCGGAATCATCATATTCAGAAGGTGTTTTCAACCATATGTCTGAAACGGAGAGGTTCAATGTTTCAATTATTATTTCACAAATAATTCATTTTTTAAGAAAAAAGTTCGTATATTTGTAAAGTTTTATGCAGTTACAGTTAGGGAACTGCAAGAGTGGTTGCTTTCATTTAGTGGTTGCCAAAGGTATAACCTATTATACTGGTATGTTTAAGAAACTAGTACTCATCGCTCTGGTACTATACGGAAGTTGCCTTTCCGCACAGACCAGGCAGGAAGTTCGGGATTCCGTGAAAATCTATTTTCAGCAAGGGAAAACCGAGCTTGTGCCTTCTTTGAACAGTAACCGGACAGCTTTGAACAGGATTGCGGACAGTCTGCGTACAAGTTACGCCGACTCTGTCTATCGATTGAGAAAGATCCTTGTTGTCGGTGGAGCGTCTCCGGAAGGAAGTGTCAAACTCAACAAATACCTTTCCGAAGAGCGTGCCGCCGTTCTTTTCAACTACCTCTCACGATACGGCGAACTGCCTGATTCTCTCAAGACAACACGATTCCTCGGACGTGACTGGAACGGCCTGATCCAACTGGTCGAGGACGACCCTGATGTTCCGCATAAGGAAGCCACCCTTTACCTGCTGCGAAAGATCGCCAGAGAATCCCAAGAGAACGGCGACATCAAAGGCGACCACATCTTACGCCTTCAGCAGTTCTGTGGCGGCGAGCCTTACAACTACATGTACAGAAAACTGTTCCCGGAACTCCGCGCCTCCAGACTCTATCTATCCTACGAAAAGGTATGGAATCCGGTAGGGGCTCTCACCCTGCAAGGATTGCGCCTTGTAACTCCGACAGGCGAGCTGATTCCGAACACGTATTCCCCGACTACCCCTGCCAAACCATTCTATATGGACATCCGGACCAACCTTCTATACGATGCCCTGCTTGTGCCCAACATCGGAGTGGAATTCTATCTGGGCGGCCGCTGGTCGGTTGTCGCCGACTGGATGTATGGTTGGTGGAAATCCGACAGGACACATTGGTACTGGCGCACTTATGGAGGAGACCTTACCTTGCGCAAGTGGTTCGGCAAGGCATCCAAGAGAAAACCGCTCACCGGACACCACATCGGAGTGAACGGCCAGATATTCACCTACGACTTCGAGACCGGCGGCAAGGGCTACCTCGGCGGCAAGCCGGGAGCCACCCTCTGGGAAAAGATGAACTATTCGGTGGGCCTTGAATATGGATATTCAGTCCCGATCGCCCGCAGACTGAACCTTGATTTCTCGATCGACCTTGGCTACAGCGACGGCACATATCATGAATATGAACCCGCAGATGACTGCTACGTTTGGCAGGCCACCAAGCAGAGACACTGGTTCGGACCGACCAAGGCTGAAGTTTCTTTGGTATGGCTCATCGGCCGCGGCAACTACAACAGCAACAAAGGAGGCAGACGATGAAAAAGTTATTACTGAATATGCTGGTGTGTGTGTTGGCCGCTGTCCTGTGCTCCTGCGAACACAAGGAACTGTGCTATCATCATCCTCACATAGCTTCGATAAAGGTTGAATTCAACTGGAAAGACGCTCCTGAGGCCGATCCTGTCGGAATGTGCGCTTTCTTCTACCCTGTCGAGGGTGAGGTCGCTCCTATGCGCCGTTTCGACTTCCAGAACAAGGAAGGCGGCAAGATCGACATTCAAGTCGGCAGATACCGTGTCCTTTGCTACAACAACGACACCGAAATCGCGCTCATGCGCGGAATCGAAAACTTTGACACACACGAGGCCTTCACCCGTAACTGCGACATCTTCGAGACCATCTACGGAAGTTCCGCGAGAAGCAGCGCCCCGAGGGCGGCCGGAGCTGAGGACGAGCGTGTGGTTCTAAGCCCGGACATGATGTGGGGATGCGCCGCCTTTGACGTGGAGATCACCGACAACGGTGTCAGCTACATCTGTATTCCGGAATCAGAGAAGGATGAGTGGATCGGCAAGCCTGCCGTGCAGACCGAACATGTCATCACACTCTATCCTCATGAACTGATCTGCACCTACACCTACGAAATCCGTAATGTCAAGGGGCTCAGCCACGTCTCCCAGATGTGTGGCTCAATCACGGGCATGGCTCCGTCGCTGCTCTTCCATGACGAGTCACTCGGCAAAGAGTGCGTGACGGTACCTTTCGAGGCACATGCCGGAGACGCCACGACCATCGTCGGCAAGTTCCTCACGTTCGGCCACAACGAGGAGAACAGCGAGGCTCACCGCATGCTGCTCTATGTCTGGATGGACAACGGCGAGAAATACTGCTACGGAACCGAAGGAGAACGGTTCAACGTGACCACACAAGTCAACACGGCGCCGGACAAGCGCCACGTGCACATCATCATCGACGGCCTTGACCTGCCCAAGCCGATCGGCGGAGGCAACATGGACGCGACAATTGATGACTGGAACGAAATCAACGAGGATATTCACATGTAATTATCTTATTAAGAATAACAATAGTATATTTTTTATATTAATCTCACAGTTTAACAAAAAACCTAAAAGAAATGAAAACCAAGTATTTGTTCGGAGCTGCCGCGGCGCTGATGAT
>CAKUVR010000076.1:0-6048 GCA_934698975.1 uncultured Bacteroidales bacterium | reverse complement strand
TGGAGCGTGTCTCTCCTTATGAGAATGGCCTTATTCAATTGTCTCTCTTTTAGTTATAATTCATCGAACTCACGTTATGATTAACATTAAATTCCAAATCCGCGTTGATGAGCGCCTTTGTAAAGATTGCAAAGATGCAGTTCAGAAAACCTCGCTTGTCAGAGGACACTTCAGGGTGATCAACGGCAAGAAGGTTTATGTAAAGGCTCATCACCGTAAAAAGTAATTGGTCTTAGACCGGATCTTTCATCCGGAAGCATTTTCCGCCCGACTGAGAGTCTTCTGTCTTGCCGCAGATGGCTCTCTTTTGTTACACTATTGATTTGATTGGAATTATTTACAGCAAATCACTATCTTCGCAGATGGACTTTTTGAACATGACTTTATGACCAAGACTGGAATCAGAATAATAGCGGTGGCGGGGGTTCTTCTCACGATTGCTTGCGGGAAGATGAACGCACAGTTCTCGCTGACGGGGAGCGATCCGGCGGCGCTGCGGTGGAGGCAGATGGAGACTGAGAACTTCAAATTGATTTTTCCTAAGGGAGAGGACTCATTGGCAAGGGTTTACGGGACGGAACTGGAAAACGCGCGGCTAAGGATAGCAAAATCCTCCGGCTATCTTATCGGGCAGAGTTACAAGGCCAAGATGCCTATCGTGCTGCACAGCCGCTATGTGCTGCCTAACGCTTCGGTCACGTGGGCGCCGAAGAGAATGGACATATTCACTGTAAACGACCCTTACTCCCCGACGGCGATGCCTTGGGTGAGGAATCTGGCGATCCACGAGGGACGGCACGCGGCCCAGATGCAGTTCGGGGCGGACCGGGGCAACAAGGTGCTGCATTGGCTTTTCGGAGAAATGGCGGCCGGAGCCTTCGCGGGAATATACCCGGGGCCGGCTTTCCTCGAAGGTGACGCGGTTGTGGCGGAGACGGCGCTCAGCCGGAGCGGACGCGGACGACAGGCCGACTTCCTTGAATATATGAGGCCGGCGTTCGACTGTGGGGACTGGAGGGACTACTACCGATGGTTCTACGGATCCTATAAACACTATACACCCGACTATTATAGAGTTGGATATATGCTCATCGCAGGGACGAGGGTATTCTTCAACGATCCTCTTTTCACTCAGGAATATTTCGGCAGGGTTGTGCGCAAAGGCTGGTTCTTCAACCTCCAAAAGACCGTCAAGGCCGGCAGTGGAAAAAGTTTCAAGGAATCTTTCCGAACCATAGAGGATAATTTCCAGCAACTCTGGAATGTTGAGGCCGCTGTCAGAGAGCCGTTTATGCCATCAAGGCAAATCTCACGGACTCCTCGGAGGCACACTGAATATAATGGATCTGTCATCGGTGGAGATTCAAGAATATATTCCCTGAAATCAGGTTTGGCGACACCGAACTGCCTGGTAAGACTGGATCTAATTAATGGCAAGGAAAAGAGAATCAGGTCTTTCGCATCCTACACCAGCGACCTGTTCCTTGATCCGGAGGGTCAAAGAATATTTTGGAGCGAGTCCGTGGCGGGGCGCAGATGGACTCTCGGGGGCAGTTCCCGGATCCGCTACGTGGACCTGTCAAAGCCGGGAAGAGTCCACAACCTGACCAAGAACGGACGGTATTTCAATCCGGCTCCGGCACCTGACGGAAAGGTCATTGCCGCGACTGAATATCCTTACTCAGGGAGATCGCGGATTGTCCTGCTGGATTCCGGCAATGGTTCCGTCAAGGAATCGTTCACCGCTCCGGACTCGCTTCAGTTCACGGAATCGGCCTGGATCGGGAACAGGCTGTTCGCCGCTGGGTTGTCGGAGAACGGAATGGGAGTCTATGAGGTCACTAGTCAAGATTCTGACGGGAAGGCCACGCTCAGGCAACTACTTGGTCCTCAGCCAGTCACCCTCTCGCATCTTCGCACTGAAGACGCGCAACTATCCTTCCTCTGCGATCGGACAGGAGTGACGGAATTATATTCATTGGACGTGGAGAGCCGGACGCTGCGGCAGCTGACATCGACACGCTACGGGATCAGTTCGCCGGTGTTCAGGGCAGACACGCTGTATTACAGTTCGTTGGCGGCATCAGACAGACCACAGGACTACAAACAAGGCCGTATGATGTACGCCACGGCGGTAAGCGACCTTCCGGTCACCGAAGTACGCTACGAGGATATTCATAAATACCCTGTCGCCGAGGCACTCACAGCGCAGGAACTCGACCTTGGAGACTCGACCGCCGTTGCCGCGGAGGTAAAATTCACGCGGCCGGAAAGATATTCAAAGATAAGGCTCCCGCATATTCATTCCTGGGCTCCGATCTACTTCAACTATGACAATGTCGAGTCCGTCAGCGGCGATGACTACTATAAAACAGCCTCACTCGGAGCCACAGCTATATTTCAGAACCTGCTCAGCACAGGCTACGGAATGATTGGCTACGGTGCGCACGAAGACCCGTACAAGGCTGGCAAATGGAGACATTCGGGACACTTCAAGTACATATTCACAGGACTTTACCCAGTGTTTGAGTTCTCCGCCGACTTCAATGACAGAGCGGCACTTGACATCCAGAAAATCCAAGTCAGCAAAGAGAAAATGTACAGGCTTTATAACAAAGGCACTCTGACAGACAAGCCTTATTTTGAAGGAGGCTTGAAAGTCTACATCCCGTTCAATTTCTCGTCTGGCGGCATCAGCCGCGGACTGATTCCGCAGATAAAGTACAAGTTCACAAACGACAGGTACAACGACCAGATCCTGTTCCAGCACATCGTGAAAAAGGACGGAAAAGATGTGGCAGAGACTTACAACACAGTAGGTGAGGACCACATCTCGCCTCTTCGGACTCTGGACGCATCCCTGAGAGGCTATGTCATGAGGCAGAAAGCCCCGTCACAGGTCTTCCCTTCGCTGGGAATCGGGGCCGAACTTGGATTCCACTTCAGACCGGGACACAGCAAGGCCTACAATCCGACAGCCTACCTCTACACCTACGGTTACCTTCCAGGGTTCACCGCCCGCCAAGGACTCCGGCTCACCGCATCGATGGAGGTGTGGTACGGGCCATACGAAGAGGGGGGCATCATGGAAGGGGCATTGACCGCCATCCCGAGAGGCTTCGTGGGCACCAACCTCAAAAACATCATCAATTCCTGCTCGGAATCCAGATGGAGGGTCACCGCCGACTATGCGATTCCTTTCGCGGATGTTGACTGGTCGTTCCTCAGCCCGGTGGCCTACATCAAGAATTTCGAGCTGACTCCGTTCTTCGACTGGTCCTATCAGACTTTCTGCTGGGACAACTGGTTGCATTACAATCCGGGAGCCGTCACCGGAGAGAACCTGTTCAGCGTCGGGGCCGACCTCACCGTCAATCTCGGTAATTTCTTCTGGCTCCCCTACGACACCCAGATCGGCATCCGCTACGCCCGCAACTTCTGGCACTACATCGACCGCTTCCCGATCAGCGACCTCAACAAGAACTACATCGGCTGGATTTTCAGTGTAAGTCTATAGTCTCCTTTACTTTCGAAAAAGTTTTGCGAGAATGCGTCAGTTGTCTTATCTTTGCAAAATAGTAAAACATTATACTAATTTTCTACAGATGGAGAAAGG
This sequence comes from uncultured Bacteroidales bacterium, assembly GCA_934698975.1. Classification (GTDB taxonomy): domain Bacteria; phylum Bacteroidota; class Bacteroidia; order Bacteroidales; family UBA932; genus Cryptobacteroides. The sequence goes on along the minus strand of CAKUVR010000076.1, from coordinate 2,432 downwards.
CAAGACTGTTCCCGCGTTTTGGGGAAAGGAGGACTGGCAGGCAATCTGGATAGGCGGCATCGTGATCGTCATCGCCTGCATCGCTGTCCTGACGAAAGCATTTGATTTTTCAGCGGTTAAATTCGCCACTTGGACACTTGGAGAGAATCTCTCCGGAGCAGCAGCGGCAAAGGTTGTCCCTTTGGGTGAGCAACTTGGAGCATGGGCATTCTGGCGCAAGTTCCTCGTGACGTTCATCACACTCGGAGCCTTGTTCACGATTGGGGTCAAACTCCAAGGCGAAAGCGTAAAGAAATATATTCCCGCCATCATCGGACTGTTCGTCATCGCCCTTGTGGTCCGTCTCATCAGCGCTGAATATACCCTCAACCGCTACCTCGAATGGGCTTTCTGGGCACTTCTGGTCGGTCTTCTTATCTCCAACACGGTAGGTGTTCCGAGCTGGCTCAAGCCGGCGATCAAGACAGAGTTCTACATCAAGACAGGTCTTGTGATCATGGGATTCTCCGTGCTGTTCTCCAATATCGCCAAATTCGGTCTCTACGGCCTTGGAATAGCATGGATTGTGACTCCGATTGTGATTCTTTTCATGTGGTGGTTCGGAACCAGAGTCTTGAAAATAGGCAACAAGCCGCTTGTCATCACTATGGCGACGGCGACCAGTGTCTGCGGAACCAGCGCTGCCATCGCCACCGCGGCGGCATCGAACGCAAAGAAGAACGACCTTTCAATCACGGTGTCCATCTCTATAATATTCACAATCATCATGATGGTGCTTGAGCCGGTCATCATCAAGGCTTGCGGAATGTCGCAGATCATGGGAGGCTCGCTCATCGGTGGTACTGTTGACTCAACCGGTGCTGTCGTTGTGGCAGGTACGGCCCTCGGCCCAGAGGCTCAGCAGGCTGCTGTGCTTGTGAAATCAATCCAGAACATCCTGATCGGATTCATCGCTTTCTTCGTGGCAGTCTTCTTCGCCACAAGGGTGGACAACACAGGAGCGAAAGTGGGAGCAAGCGAGATCTGGTACAGATTCCCGAAGTTCATCCTCGGTTTCTTCATCGCCTCGATGGTGGCCTCATTCCTGATCCAGCCTCTTTGCGGAGCCGACCAGGTCGGAGCCATCAACAAGGTTCTCGACCAGTACAAGAACTGGGCTTTCGTTCTGGCGTTCACCAGCATCGGACTGGACACGAACTTCAAGGAGATCATCAAGCAGATGCAGGGCGGCAAGGTGCTCTGGCTCTACATCATCGGCCAGCTCTTCAACATCGCGCTGACATTCTTCGCCGTATGGTTCCTCCTCTCCGGCAAGTTCTTCCCGATTCCAGTTCTTGATTAATGAATATCTCAGGCAAAAGAATCGTCAAGGTTCTTACCCTGATCGTTATAGGGGCGACCGTTCTGGCCGCCCTTTACATCATGGCGCGCGGTCTCGGGCTTCAGGATTCGCTCGATTTCGGTGCGGGGGCATATTACTACGCCGACATCCCGGAGTTCGACAAGTACACCCAAAGCACGCATTATGCGGCCAAACTGCCGTTCTGGGTCTATGTGGTCCTATTCCTCGCATGGGGTGCGTTGATGTACAAAGTCTGGAAATGGCTTGATAAATAAGATGTTGGATTATTCTTTCCCACCAACCAAACAAGTGGCGAAGAATATAACCAGAGAATTATTAATGAATATTTAGACTAAACGAATATGCCTGAGAAAGTTACCGCAATATGTTCAACCTGCGGAGAAAAGCACGGAATCGAAGTCTGGAACCGCATCAATGTCGGAGAGAATCCGGAACTTAAGGCTAAAGTCAAGGACGGCTCGCTGTTTGTGTGGGAATGCCCGCACTGCGGCAAGGCGAATCTCATTCAGGGTCAGACACTTTACCACGACCCTACCGAGAAACTGATGATTTGGCTGATGCCAGAAGGAATCATCCCGGAAGCCCAGGAGAAGGCACTTGAGGCTCAGTTCGAGAAGATTTCGCAGACTTTGGAAGGCTACACGCTCCGCCGGGTGAGCGACATAGGATCGCTGATCGAGAAAGTCAACATCTTCGACGCCGGTCTGGATGACTGCGTGATAGAGATGTGCAAGTACATCACCAAGATGGAGATGATGGAGAAAGGCGGCGCCAAGGATCTGCTCAGCACCCCGTTCAAGTTCTATCACATGGACGGTCCGGACAACGACATAGAGTTCTCCTACCCGAAAGACGGCCAGATGCACGGTCTCCGCATCGGCTTCAATGTCTACGAAGACTGCGCCGGCATCATCCGCCGCAACCCCTCCGTCAAGCCCTCCCCCGGCTTCTCACGCATCGACCCCGCCTGGGTCGCCCGCTTCTTCAGGTAACTGACTTGAACTGAAAAAAGTTGACACTATACAAGGACAAAAAGTATAGTGAAAATGGAAACAAGGTACAAGACAAA
>CAKUVR010000075.1:0-6302 GCA_934698975.1 uncultured Bacteroidales bacterium | reverse complement strand
ATTCACCCGTTCTACCTAAGTGGAACTACCTCATCAAACCGAACAACTGATGCAACTTATTTTTTACACATTACTTAATATACGCTGCTATAATACGTATTTTTTCCGGAATGTTCCCAATTTTTTTTAGAAAATATGAGAAAGGACAACGTTTCCCCGTGATATTCCTGACAGGCTGGATCCAGTTGTCGCTCGTAAACAAACTTAAAGAACTATGACCTGAGGCACGCTGTTTTCATTCCGCGGCCGGGGACACGGCCGAGACGATGATCCGCTCTGCTTTCTCAGCCCAGACTTTCCAGTTGAGTTTACGACGGTAGAGTTCTCTGGCGGTTTCGCTCATTCGTTCCAACTCTCCGGAGTCCAGACACTCCTTGATCTTTCTTCCGAAATCCTCGCCTGTAGAGCCCAATGGCAGCAGCCATCCGTTCTCGCCGTCCATCACATAATTTCCGACACCTCCTGTCCGATGCGAGAATACTGGAAGACCGTTCGCGCTGCTTTCACAGAAAGCGATGGCCGAACACTCGGCCAGGGTCGGCAACAACAAGCAATGGCATTTTCGGATCAAATCGACCAACCTCTGATAATCCTCAGGAATATTCTTGTTCAGAAAACCGACATGATCCACATAAGGCAAATTCCGGATTTCCACCGGCAAATCCTTGATTCCTGCCACATGAAGAGTGGAAGGAATGCCGTTGTCGTTCAGCCAGCGGCAGGCTTCAACTGCGACACTTCCGCCTTTGCGAACCCAATCCACACCAAGAAAAAGCAGATCGAGATGTCCCTCATATCGGGACGTTCCCGGCACGATGTCTTTTTCGTCGATGTTGGCGCCGAATTCCAGTACATGGACGTTGGCCGGATCCTTTCCGTAGTCTGAAACCACTGATTCGGCAGCCCAGTCTGAAGAGACAATCACCTCAGCGGCAAGACCGATGGCATGACTCTCAATCATATCACCTTGATGGATTGAACATTTCGACAGATTCCGGAAATAATAACCATTCATGATTCTGAAAGTCGCGTCAGAAAGGTACACGACAGGCTTGCCGGTTTTCAGCAAGTACAGGCATTCACTTGAAAAAGGTGCGAAAAGGGCATCGCAAGAGGCGATGGCAGTCTTGTCCAAGGTCCTTGAGACCAGCGAAGCTCCGATGACAGAATGCGACGCATCGATTCTTTTTGGAGACATACGGTTAAAAAGGCTGACCAACCTGGAATACAACCTGAACAAACCATCCTTGCGGGCTCGAACCCACACTACATCGAAACCTCTTTTCCGCAGCGACTCCGCCATCTTGTACGGAGTTCCGCTGGAGGCTTTGCGATCAAAAGGATCGTTCCATTGTATGAAGCCCAACTTCATTCCTGTCATAGCCACATTAAATATACCTGTTAATCTTCCTCTATTATGTTCTCTGGTTCCCAAATCCTGTCCATAATGTCCAAAGCGACAGTGACACCGGATTCGGCGGCATCGGAGAGAATGGAATAGTACAGCGTCATATCATCCATGAACTCTTCTGGATTGTTGTTCGTGGCAGCGGCTCCGATCCACTCCCAGGCATATTCATTTTCCGGAGCGAGAGATCCTTTCTCAATTCCTTCTTTAAGGATGATCTTGAACAATCCCATACGTGTGATAAGCCCGGTGTTCCAGTCGTTGCTGGAAGCCAGAAGAGCCTTCATCGGGTATAACTCGATGTCTCCACTGTCTATGGCCACATCGATTTGTCCGAGAACTTTCCGCTCGTCCTCCGTAGTGGAACTGAAGTCTCCTTTACTGTGCCATTCGGCGATTCCATCTATCAAATCAAATATGTAATCCGGCAGCATATCAGCCTATTAACTTTTTTGTTACGATATTAAACATAATTGTTTTATCACCTGCTGGCACGAACTTTACCACATTCTATATAAGAATGCGAGGACACCGAGATATTTATAGGTCGATAGTCCTCTTTCTTTGCATAGAAAGGATTCTTGACAAAGTTCTGAGGGTTCATCGCGATGAGCGGGAACCAACTGCCCTGAATCTGTATCATCAAAGAATGGCCTGGGAGGAACCGGTGGTCAATGTCACACATGGAGAAATCCACACTTACAACTTTGCCAGACTCTGTCGCCTTTGATTTACCGAATCCTTCACGGTATCGGAGCGGCATCACGTCACCTCGTACCAACATCTGGCAGCCGTCAGGACGGACGTCAATCAACTTCACCACCATATCTGCGTCAAGAGTCTTTGAATATCCTCCATCCGGCAGGTCAAGCCTCAGTTCGATATGCACGTTAACCGGTCCCGTCAAATGAAGAGTGTCAGAAAGAACCTTTCCCGAATATGTAAGGACATCCTGTCTGGCTGACGCGAAACTCTGGTCTGCGGTCATATAACCACGGTCACGGCCATTGGACTTTACGTCCATATACGGAACAGGATTCGCCGGATCTGATGTGAAACTCCGGAAGGCCTCGGCGTCAAGCCTCTCCGGCATATTCAAAGTCAAAGAATCCGCTCCGCAAAGAAAGATTCTGGCCGCTGTCGCATCTGATGGTGGCCACGAGGAATATGTCTCCCAAAGCGCCGTTGATTTCACGCCCTTCATTCGAGATTTCATAGTCTCCCCGGACGGAAGGACATTCACCTTAGCCGGTGCACTCCCTTTTCCTTCAAGAAAATAGACGAAAAAAGGATATTCGATATCATCCAAATAGAAAGCACCGGACTCCTCTCCGAACCAGGCTTCGGCGAGATGGTTCGCCTTCCGGTTGTTCCAACCTCCGTGGTACCATGGTCCAACGGCAAGGAAAAGGTCACATTCCGGGGACAATCTGCCAATTTCGCTGTAGGTCTTGAAAGCGCCGTAACAATCCTCGGCATCGTAAAATCCTCCAGTGACAAGAACCGCCGGTTTGATGTCCTTCAAATGTCGGCACGGATTCCTGTCCTTCCAGAATCTGTCATAATCGGGATGAGCGGCCATACTGTTCCAAAACGCCAAAGTGTCACCGAAGTATGAAGAAAGTTCATGCATGGGGCGTCCGAGGAAATATTCATAGAGATCGCTGTCGATCCTCACCAGTTTTGACAGACCTTTCGTGGAAGGAGCCTTTCGCGCCCTGTACATCGATGAGCCGAAACGGTAGCAATCCGCAAGGCAAAGCGCCCCGTTGTGATGTGCGTCATCGCCAAGAAACCAGTCGGTGACAGGGGCTTGAGGAGAGACCGCCTTTATTGCCGGATGTCTGGAAAGAGCCGCCATCGTGGCGTAAAAGCCAGGGTACGATGTGCCTTTCACACCGACGTTGCCATTGCTGACGGTGTTGGCTAGGATCCACTCCACAGTATCGTAAGTGTCCGTTGCCTCGTCAACAATGTTTTTCCGGTTTTTTCCGCCGGCCTTCCCGCTAACATGCGGACGGATGTTCTCAAAATTCCCTTCGCTCAGGAATGTGCCGCGCACATTCTGGAAAACAATCACGTAGCCGTCAGCGGCATAATTGAGCAAATCACCCCATATTCCTGATGAATATGGAAACCTGTCTTTCGAAGGCTTCTCTCCATATTCAAAGCCATAGGGTTTGAGCGAATATGGAGTGCGGACAAGCATTACAGGCTTGCTTGAAGTGACAGAAAGTGGCTCATAAACAGCCGTGTAAAGCCGGACACCATCCCGCATGGGAATCATCACTTCCCGTTTTGTGTAGTTCTCTTTCAGCCATTCCTCCGTGACATCCTTCCCATTCTGCGCAAAGAGGGTGACAGGAATAACGACTAATAATATCGATAATAATTGCTTCATGTTCAAAGTGTTGCTAATTTGCCTTGAGGACATTCTCCACGACTCGCCCGCAGATGGTCTCAAGATGAGACTTCTCAGCCCAAGGCTCTTCATGAAGGACACGATCCAACTCCTTTTCAAGGATTTTGGTGTCACAGCCAGGCGCAAAAGCCTCCCAGTACTCAGCCGGTGTTGTGATTTTCTTTTCCATATTCATGAATATCAAATGAAATTCCCTGTAACGCTCTCTTTCGCACACCTAATTTGGCAAGGAGAACCGACCGCAACGATCCGTCCGCCCTCAGAGCCACCGCCTGGTCCCATGTCGATGATGTAGTCGGCGTTGCGAATGACATCGAGATCATGCTCGATGACGATGACAGTGGCGCCATGATCGATGAGGCTCTGGAAAACCTTCAAAAGTGTCATGACATCGGACGGATGAAGGCCGATGGTCGGCTCGTCGAACACGAAGACCGAGTCGCCCTGTCCCCTGCCCATCTCGCTGGCAAGCTTAAGCCTCTGGGCCTCACCTCCTGACAGGCTCGGGGTCTCCTCACCTAACGTCAGATAACCAAGACCGAGATCCCGCAAGACTCTGAGTCGCTGACTTATCAGCTTGAGATCCGCACAGGCGTCAAGGGCAGAATTGATGTCCATGTCCATAAGCTCCGGCAGCGAATGGAACTCTCCGGCTGTATTCTCCCTCCGGATGCTTCCCGCTGCCTTTGAATATCTTGACCCACGGCAGTCCGGGCACGGGATGTCCACATCCGGAAGGAACTGCACGTCAAGGCTGATCACACCAGTTCCGTCACAGGTCGGACACCTAAGCTTACCGGTGTTGTAGGAAAAATCTCCGTCTTTGTAGCCGTGCTTCTTCGCATCGGGAGTCTTGGAGAATACTTTCCTCAGTTCATCATGGACATTGGCGTAAGTCGCTACGGTGGAGCGAACGTTAATACCTATAGGAGAAGCGTCTATGAGCTTGACTTGACGTATTCCTTCAGCATCAATCGACTTTACATGCGCTGGCAAATCATGGCCTGCGATCTTCGCCTGAAGAGCCGGAATTAGGCTCTCAAGGACCATCGTTGTCTTTCCGGAACCGGAGACACCTGTGACAACCGTCAGGCGGCCTTTCGGAATCTCAACCTTGAGCGGTTTGACGGTGTGAATGGCATCAGTCTCCATCACTATCTTCCCATCAATGAATATGTCAGCGTCTTTTATCTGCGGTCTGACTTTAATAGATGCCTTGCCTGAAAGGAAAGGGCCTATCCTTGAATATTCAATGGTCTCAATTTCTTTGACCGTGCCTTGAGCCACCACCTTGCCGCCATTCGAGCCGGCTCCAGGTCCCATCTCGATCATCCAGTCGGATTTGGTGAGAATCTGCGTGTCGTGATCCACAAGTATCACGGAATTGCCGTCCGCTATCAGGTCTTCCATCACGCCGCAAAGTCCGATGATGTTCGATGGATGCAGTCCGATCGACGGCTCATCCAGAACGTACAGTACACCGGTCGTGCGGTTTCTCACGGCTCTGGCCAACTGCATTCTCTGCCGCTCTCCTGTCGATAGAGTCGCCGCCGAGCGCTCCAGAGACAGATAGCCTATTCCCAAGTCCATCAACCGTTTGGCCGTGTCAAGGAACGATTCGCAGATGCTTTCGGCCATCGGGAGCATCTCCTCAGGAAGTGAGGCTGGGACGCCTTTGACCCATTCCACAATCTCGGTCAAGGTCATCGTGCAGGCCTCGGCAAGTGATATTCCCCTGAGCCTTGGCGCCCTTGCCGCGTCGGAAAGCCTTGTGCCTCCGCAGTCCGGGCAGACATCAAGCCTCAGGAACTTCTCCACCCTCTTCATGCCCTTCTCGTCCTTGACCTTGGCAAGGGCATTCTCGACAGTGTAGGTTGCGTTATAGAAGGTGAAGTCCAGTTCAGCGGCATCATTGGAGTTCTTGGCCTTGTAGAGGATGTGCTTTTTCTCGGCCGGACCGTGCAGAACGATGTCCTTTTCCTTGTCCGTCAGATTCTTGAAAGGCACGTCAGTGCGCACGCCCATCGCCCGGCAGACATCCTTCATCAGCGACCACATCAGCGTGTTCCAAGGAGCGACCGCACCTTCGTCTATCGTAAGGTTCTCATCCGGAATGAGTGTTGATTCGTCAACTGTCCTTACCGTACCTGTTCCGTCACATTTCCGACACGCTCCCTGACTGTTGAACGACAATTCTTCAGCGGAAGGGGCGTAGAAATGTTCTCCGCAAACAGGACAGACAAGTTCTTTCCCGGCAGCCACAAGCAAAGACGGCTCGACATAGTGTCCGTTTGGGCAACGGTGACTCGCCAATCTCGAAAACATAAGTCTAAGGCTGTTAAGCAGTTCAGTTCCAGTACCGAAAGTACTGCGTATGCCAGGGATTCCCGGCCTTTGATGAAGCGCCAGAGCCGCCGGAACATAAAGGACCTCATCCACATCGGCTTTAGCCGCCTGAGTCATTCTCCTTCT
>CAKUVR010000074.1:0-6379 GCA_934698975.1 uncultured Bacteroidales bacterium | reverse complement strand
CAAACAGTATTGTCAAAGTGGAATTACCTCGTCAAAAGGTCTTAATTTTTACCAAGTTATTTTTTAATGTTTACTTAGGTAATGTTCCCACTTACGCAGTCTTGTTATGGTTTGAAAGCACTAAAGTGCATAGTCGCAGATATGCTTACCAAAAGTTCTGAGCAGGTTGCCGCACGTAAACTGGATGGTTATTCAGAAGCGAAAAAGGTAAATAATGCCGCCCGTGAGAGTCTGGTTGCACCCTCAGGAAACGAAAAGAGCGAGAAACGTTTCCCAAGAGTGCGGTATGCACTCTTGAGGAGCATAGGAGGTCGAAAGTGTTGCCGAAGGGATTCGGAGCAAGCCTTAAGTGCTTAGTTCCGTAAAAATATTCGGCAATAATTTTGGAAACTATACGCCAACTTGCCATCCTTTCACATTGCGTCGGAGCTCATTGGATTCCACAGACTTGGGACTGAAAAACAATCCGTCATCACGTAAATGTCACTTCTGGCGTACGGAGTTTTTCACACCTGAACAGCAATCCATTGTCTGCGGTGAGATGGGTTTCGGGTGTGATGGGCATAGGTTTCCCAAGCATAGTGGCTTGACCGTGTTTGCTGTCTGTTACCATCGGTCGCAACACCCGGCGCATGATTTCTCCGTCATAATTGAGACTCAAAGGCTTGATTGACCATTGCCATCCAATGCCAACATTCAAGTCAAGGCTGACGGCCAGTGAGGTTATCTGTCAAAGACCTGCGGCATTCTGCAACCTACCCGAACATGATTGCCTTTCAAGGAACGCTTGAACTTCCATTTTGTAAAATAGCGACATTCAATCATGCTTCTATGCCGACGTGAGACACGGTCGTATGCCGCCTATGGTTCCGAACCTGATAGGCAGCATATCCACAGACTTCACGTCGCACTCAGAGCGGTATTGTATGCCACCATATACACAAAATTCCGCTGTCGCCGACTCGTATATGATTGTCCACGCAAATAATGACAGCGATAGCAGGATAGCGGACGAGGAAAAGGCGTAGCGGCTATATGATTGTTCAGCAACTGCTTGAATGCCATGTTTGCCAACTGCAATACAGTTCCCTTACAAGAATGCGATCTCCGCCATGAAATTCGTGTTCAAGAACAACAGCAACGCCATAAACATCAAGCTGATACGAACATACAGGGCGTTCGTTTACGGGAAATTCAGGAACATCACCGAAGAATCAGGTGATGTGTTTTCTCTTTCTGACGAGATGTACGCTTCGGAGTCCATTCTGTCGGCAAGGGAGACAGAGATACTGAAACTTGTCGCTCAAGGCAAACTGAGCAAGGAAATCGCGGACATCCTGCAGATCAGTGTTGCCACCGTGAACACCCACCGGCAGAACATCCTTCAGCATCTGAATGCGGACAACGCCATGGAGGCGGTCAGTCACGCGCACTACCTTGGTTTAATCTAATCAATTTATAGTCACCACCCTATCTAAGCAATACTGATTCTTCAGTATTGTGGTAAATTTTGCGCATCGCTACTTTTGCGGATGGTTATAAAAAAATATTACCAAGATGAAAAAATCAGTATTTATCACCGCACTGCTGATGTGCGTGTCCGCGAGTTCGTTCGCGCAGGTTTCCGTAGAAGCGGGTTATGTCAATTCCTCACATAAGATGACAGTCTCAGGAACTTCCTCTTCCGGAAACACAGACGGTCTGTATGTCGGAGCAAGCTGGAACTTCGCGTTAGGGAATGTTCTCGGTGTGGCTCCCGGAGTATATTACGACTTCCTCACGACTGACAACTACGAACTGCCGTTCGCAACCGGTTCAATTCAGGAGCACAACATGAATATTCCGGTGCTTCTGAACGCAGGAGTGAACTTCGGGGACAATGTCCGCGCGTTCGTCTATGCCGGTCCGACACTGAATTATGGAATAGCAGCGTCAACTTCCGTGGACTCAGGAATCGGCAAGGGAGGCAACAGGAAGAAGCAGAACCTCTATTCAGACAGTGACTACAAGTGTTTCGATGTCCTTGTCGGTGGCGGAGCGGGTGTCGAATTGATGCATCGGGTACGTTTCTCTGTCGGCTACAACGCTGGTCTTTTGAACCGGACAAGCGCGGCCAATTCAACACTCAAGCGCAACCAACTGCACATCGGAGCAGCGTTTGTTTTCTGACAGAGACTGGCCTCAGTACATCAAAAGGCCTTCTGGTGTACCAATTGACGTTTTTGATGCGGTTGGTACCCCCAAGGGCCTTTGGGGGCACCAAATGAAGTTCAGGGTGCTGTTGGTACACCAGAAAGCCTTTTAGTGTACCAAAACGAACCGGCTCACAGCACGCTTGGAACTGCATTTGAGCCAGGGGAGCGTTTCACCAGCCATCAGAGCTGTCTCCCCAAACCCCTTTATCAGTCTGTGCAGACCTGATGTGACATTGGGGAAATCAGGTTTAGACGAGACAGGAAGGGCATATGCCCTTTATCAGAACCTGACACTCTTCCTGCCTATAGCCAAGCGGAAGATCGTAACTGGACACCGGAGTGTCCTTGAGGCAAGTGACCGAATGGCATACCATGCAATAAAAATGGACGTGGGAGTGATGTTCCTCTTCAGTGTTCAAGGCGTATTCCACAATGGTCTTGTCTACAACGATGCGGTGAACGATACCCGCTTCACAAAGAGCCTGCATCGTTCTGTAAAAGGTGATCCTGTCATAGATCTCCCCCATTTCTTCCTTGATTTCGTCCTCTTTCAACGGAATCAGGTGCTTTTGGAGAATGTTTATGACAGCGATACGTTGGGCGCTTTTCTTCAATCCGCCCTTTTTGAGCATGTCTGTGGCATTCATTTTCACTATATAATATATTCGCAAATTTATAGCAAATAAATCAATTTATAAAATTTACTATAATCGAATTTGCAACATTGTTGCATTTAATAAAAAGAATCATTACATTTGCAGCCGAGTGGAAAAGATGAGAAAAGACAAAACCATAATCGCATTGGTCCTTCTGTTGACCCTAATGACTGCGGGTCTCGTGAAAGCGACACACTTTCACGAGATTGAAGCGGTGTCGGAATCTCATCAAGACATCCCAGGCCACACAGAAGGAGGGCATTGCGAGGACACGTGTCCTATCTGTCATTTCATCGCGACACCTTTCATTGGCTCGCCTTCTTTAAGACTGGATGTCTTCAACATATTACTTTTCCCTGATTTGACAATTCAGCCGGAATCAGGAGCAACACAGGCTGAAACTCTGACGCATTCTCTACGCGCCCCTCCCTTTCCATCATTCTCATTAGTAACCGTTTAAAAAATAACTTACCTCACCTTAGGCAACTTATTTTTACCGCTTACGAACTTCGCGGAGTACTATGCCAGGATTTTGCATCAAAAAATATATGTGAGTCCAAGGCATTGGCGACCAACAACATTATGTATTTATCGGGCAAGAAGTTGATAATCCTTATCGACTTGTCATTCAATGCCCAAAACCAGATTAAGATGAGAAGGAAGATCCGTGTTCTTCCACTGTTCATCCTGCTCTGTCTCGCATTTGATGGACTGAATGCGAAAGTAAGCCGCACGCCTTTGAGTGATGCCACACGTTCGGACACATTGAAAAGAATGGCCGTGACCGACAGCATCAAATCAAAGGAAGGCGGGACGCTGGATGAAGCGGTGGTGATAGGACACAGCAGCGAAAAGGATGTACAAATGCGTACATCCTTAAACACAGTCAATACCGACTGGAAATACATAGAAGAGAATTTCGGAGGCTCTTTGATGCAGAGTCTGTCGAAAATTCCGGGAGTGAAGGCAACTGTGATCGGTTCAGGAGAATCCAAACCGACCATAAGAGGCTTGGGAACAAACAGAATACTCGTGGCCGAGAACGGAATCAAGCACGAGGGGCAGCAATGGGGAGACGACCACGGACTTGAGGCCGATCAATTCAGCGTTGAGAATGTGGAGATCGTCAAAGGACCGGCAGCTCTGGCTTACGGCTCGGACGCCATCGGTGGAGTGATCAACCTCAGGAGCGACATCATTCCGGTCAAAAGATTCGGAGGAAGTGTCAACCTGTTCGCCCGAAGCAATAACGAATCGGTTGGAGCGGCCGGGAAGATCGGAGGCAACCATGGAAGGTTCTGGTATAAAGCGAACGGAACGTTCGTCGGCTATGCTGACTACAAGGTTCCGGCCGACAGCATACAATACTATTCGTACTACATCAAACTTTGCGACCGCCGCCTACGCAACACGGCTGGCAGGGAAGGTGACGGCAGTCTGGCACTTGGCTACGAGGGCGACAACTGGAGAACATCCCTGCGGATAAGCAATGTGAACACAAGAAGCGGCTTTTTCGCTGATGCCCACGGACTTGAAGTGCGAATGTCAGACATTGACTACAATGCTTCCAGACGAGACATTGAACTGCCATACCACACTGTCAATCACATATTTGTCTCAAATCATACCGAACGGGCGTGGAGCAGCGGAAGATTGACGGCTGACTTGGGCTGGCAGAACAACAGGCAGCGGGAATATTCAGAACCGGTCTCACACGGCTATATGCCTACGCCTTCCAACGACCTGGAACGGAGCTTCAGGAAAAACACATTCTCAGCCACAATCAATGCCCGTCAAACATTAGGAGCGAACACTTTGAATATGGGAGTGAATGCGGAATGCCAGCTGAACCGAACCGGGGGATGGGGGTTCATCCTTCCAGATTTCGAGCAGCGTACGTTCGGGGCTTACGTGTCTGACCGGACTGTGGTCAACGAAAGGCTCATACTGAGCGGCGGCATCCGCTACGACTATGGACGTGTGAATATTCATTCCTACAAGGATTGGTTCAAGACCCCGACTGCGGACGGCGACTCTGTCTATTTGGAGAGGTCAGCAGACTTGAGAAAACGGTTCCGCAGTCTGACTTGGTCCACCGGAATCAACGGGAGGCTTGGCGACTTCGTGCTTAAGGCGAACATAGGCAAGAGTTTCCGCATGCCGGCCGCGAAAGAGATTGGAATGGACGGCATCAACTACAGCATATTCCGCTACGAGAAAGGCAACTCCAACCTGAAGCCGGAAGAATCTTATCAGATGGATGCAGGGATAGTCTACGAGCGAAGATCCGTCAAGGCTTCGCTCACCCCATACTTGAATTATTTCCCGAACTACATCTACCTCAACCCGACTCCAGATTATCAGGAAGGTCTGCAACTATATTACTACACACAAAGCAGAGTCTTCCGCTGGGGTGCCGAGGCATCGCTTGAATGGAAACTAAATCGTAACTTGGAATTGGATGCCAGCGGTGAATACCTTCACTCACGGCAGCTCAACGGCGAAAAGAAAGGATATTCATTGCCAATGTCCCCTCCATGGTCAGCTTCCGTCAGGCTTCGCTACAATCTTCCAGCAGAGAATGTGACCAAAGGAGGGTTCGCGGCCATTGAATATGTTTTCGTGGGCAGCCAGAATGAGGTCGTGCCTCCGGAAGAGCCAACATCAGGCTACCAGCTTGTCAACATCTCATTAGGGAAGTCATTCCCCCTTGGAAAGGACATTCTACGCCTGACCTTACGCTGCGACAATCTCCTCGGAGTCAGGCACTACGACCACACCAGCTACTACCGTCTGATCGGGGTTCCGGCCCCAGGCCGTGACATCTCGGTGATGGCTGCGTGGAATTTTTAATGGCGTCTATACAATAAAACAACTAACAACAACAGCTTCCTGACTGCAGGAAGGACTACAAAACATTAAAATCATGAGACACAAAATCAACCTGATGGCAGTATGCTTCTGTATAATGGCATTGTTCACAGTGCTTATAGTGGCCGAAAGCTGCACGGGAGTAGACACGAAGGCCAAGGATCTGGAAAAGCCAGAAATCGTGGACGGGGATGTCCCGTCACCGATCGACTGCGAGGTTTATCACATCGGAGAGGAGATTCCGTTCCGTTACACATTCACGGACAACGATGAACTCGGAAACTTCAACTTGGAGATCCACCACAACTTCGACCACCACACACACTCGACATCCGCAGGCGACTGCCCTCTCGACCCAAAGAAGGATCCAGTCAATCCTTGGGTCTATAATCAGGATTTCGCGATTCCCGAAGGGCAGAAGTCGTATGACGCAAAGGTGGACATCCCTATCCCCGAAGGCATCGACACAGGCGACTATCATTTTATGGTACGACTGACCGACAAAGCTGGTTGGCAGCAACTGAAGGCGATCAGCATCAAAATAAGAGATACCGAATAATATTTAAGACAACCTAAATCAATTTAGTAAAATGTAAAAAATAACCTGCATCACTTTAGCGCATAATCAAGCAGCCATCAAATGGCAGTTTCTTCCTC
>CAKUVR010000073.1:0-6487 GCA_934698975.1 uncultured Bacteroidales bacterium | reverse complement strand
GTGTTCCCGGTAGGCCCGGGAGAGGGTAGTGTGAAGTACAATCTGTCTTCCGCCGAGGACGGTTTCAAGGGCTATGTGCTGGCCTCGCGCTGGAGACTTGAGCTCTCGGACACGACAGCCTGGCAGAAAGGCCAGAAGGTCACCGTGAAGAATCCGATTGTCTGGTACGTGGACAACTCGTTCCCTGAGGCCTGGAAGGCTCCGATCAAGAAAGGCGTGCTTGCCTGGAATCATGCCTTTGAGGCTATCGGCCTGAAGGACGTGATGCAGGTGCGTGACTTCCCGACAGCGGAGGAGGATCCGCAGTTCGATCCGGACAATCTGAAATATTCATGCATCCGGTACGTCCCGGACGCCACGATGAATGCGATGGGGCCGTCTTGGGTGGATCCTGTGACCGGCGAGATTCTGAACGCCTCCGTGCTTGTCTACAACGATGTCATCAAACTCATCAACAACTGGCGTTTCGTGCAGACCTCGCAGGTGGACGAGAAAGTCCGTGCCGTCAAGATGCCGCAGGACATCATAGATGAGTCCCTAGTCTATGTGATCTCTCACGAAATAGGTCATACTCTGGGACTTATGCACAATATGGGTGCGTCTTCGGCCTATCCGACCGATTCTTTGAGAAGTGCGTCCTTTACCGCCAGATACGGCACGGCGCCGTCAATCATGGACTATGCCCGCTTCAACTATGTGGCCCAGCCTCAGGACAAAGGAGTAAAACTCGTACCACCAGCGTTGGGAGTCTATGATGAATATGCCATCAAGTGGCTCTACACCCCGGTTGTCGGTGCGAAGGACATTTGGGAGGAAGCTGCCATAGCGGAAAAGATAATTGATGAGAAAGCTGGAGATCCGCTTTACCGTTACGGAGCTCAGCAGCTTACCACTTCTGCCAGCTATGGAGCCTACGATCCGAGCGCAAGGACTGAGGACTTGGGCAACGATCCGATCAAGTCCAGCGACTACGGAATCAAGAACCTCAAGTACATCCTTCCAAAGATGAATGAATGGGTCGGTGCAGATGACTGCGACTTCACGCACAGGAATGATCTCTACATCCAACTCGCAAACCAGTACTATCGCTACATCGGCAATGTGCTGGCTCAGGTCGGAGGAATATACTTGAACAATGTCAAGGAGGGTTCTGCTGTCAAACCATCAACCCCTGTCTCCAAAAAGGTTCAGAAAGCTTCCCTGAAATGGGTAGTAAGCCAGCTTCGTTCATCTTCTTGGATTAATGACCCGGACGTGACATCCAATCTGCCGTTGGCGGCTCCGCAGTCCAACAAGATCTGCGCCCAGGTGGCCAAGACACTGGCTTCCACCGTCCCGGAGAATGTCATCCTTGCGTCGGCTGTTTCAGGTGAAGGCAAGCCTTATACGGTAAATGAATATTACAGCGACCTGTACAACGAGGTGTTCGCTTCCTCGATTGCCGGGCGCGGGCTGACATCGGAGGAAAAGACTCTCCAGAGGGAAATCTTGACCGCTTCTTCAAAAGGGGTGAAATCAATGCTCTCCAAATCATTGGCGGAAGAATCTTCTGTTGATGAATATGCTTCTGAACCAATGTGGTGCGGCTATGAAGATGTGACCCTTGGTGAGGGTAACGCCCCTTATCAGAAGGCGGTGAGCGTTCTGTCCATCGATGAGGGTGACGGGTGCCGGATCGTGTTCCTGAACAAGGTTAAGGCTTTGGCCGCATCGCGCAAGTCTTCGGCTCCGTCCGAGGACAGGGCTCACTACGAGTACCTTCTTGCACGTGTCAACGCGGCTCTTCTGAACCAGAAGTAAACTCCCCGGTCGCTTCGGCAGGCTCACCGACCATCGGTCGCTGAGCCTGCCGAAGCGACCGGGCACTAATGCATTGTCGAAGCGACTTAAACACACAAACATATTCATTAAATGAAAATAACTCCAATTATAGCGGCGGCCGCCGCACTGACCCTCTCCGCCTGCTCCACCCTGAAGGATGGCGAGTACAACCTTTCTGTAGTCTCCACCGGAGACGGCCACGGCTACTGGTTCGCCAAGCCTATAGAGGACGGAGGCAAGGCCAGAGGCTCCCTGATGTCCCAAAGCGCCTTCGTGAACGGAATCCGCGAGTCGAAAGGAGCGGACAACGTCATCCTTGTCGATGCCGGAGACAACATCTTCGGCAACGGCGCGCCGTTCTACTACAACTATGTTGACACGACAGCCGCCCATCTCTATCCGAGGCTCGCATCCTACATGGGCTATGACGCTGTCGTCGCCGGGCATTCCGATTTCGAGTCCGGTCACCGTGTCTATGACCGTGTGGCCAAGGAAATGAGGAAGGAAGGCATTCCGTTTCTTGCCGGCAACGCCTTGTCCGACAAGAACGGCAAACCATATTTCCCGGCATATTCAATAATAAAGAAAGGAGGAGTCAAGGTTGCGGTTCTGGGTTACACCAACGCCGACAATGCCTCGCTGATGGATGCAAGCAGTGTCACAGGCATTCGCTTCGAGTCGCTTCTGCCTCTGGTTCAGGAGGATGTGGACAAGGTCCGCTCCAAGGAGAAACCTCAGGTAGTGATTGTCGTCGCTCACACTTCGATGGGTAAGGGTGACGGGCAGAACCTTGAGAAGCAAGGCCTTGACTTGTTCAAGAGCCTGAGGGGAGTGGACATTGTCATCGCAGGCCACGACCATTCCAACAAGGTGATGAGCGCTGACAGCGTGGTGGTCCTTGATTGTGGCAGGGCCGGTCAGAACGCTGGTGTGACCGACATCAAGCTCGTTGTGAAAGGAGGAAAGGTCGTAAGCCGCACGTTGGACGCACGGATGGTTTCCGTTGGCGCCGAGGAATATGACACCGCGATGGAGGAAGCTTTCCAGTCTGACTACGACAAGGTTCACGGTTTCATGACAAGTACGGTCGGCGAGATTAAGAAAGATCTGGTTTCCAGAGAATTCTACTACAAGCAGTGCGACTACCTGAACTTCCTCCACACCCTTGCTTTCAGTGCTTATCCTGTGGACATCTCCCTGTCGGCCACACTTCTGATTGATGGTAAGGTCTCTGCCGGGGAGGTCCGCTATCAGGACATCCGCAAGGTCTATCCTTACGAGAACAAACTGGTTGTGCTGAGGCTGACCGGAGCCGAGATCCAGAAATACCTTGAGGCCAGCTACGATGCTTGGATCAACACGGTGGCGGACCCTTCTGATGGCAACCATGTCCTGAAGATCAAGCAGTCCAAGGACTATTCCACCGGAAAGATGGCCTGGAAGCTCGCCAAGAGCCCGGCCAATTTCGACTCCGCCGCCGGAATCAACTACACGGTCGATGTGACAAAGCCTTACGGCTCCAGAATCACGATCACCGGAATGGCGAACGGAAGAGCATTCGAGATGGACAAGGAATATACCGCCGCGATAACCACTTACAGGTCTGTCGGCTCTGGTGGTCTCTTGAAGGCTGCCGGTCTTGCTGACTCAAAGTCTGTTGAGGACAGGATCGTCTACCGAGGCCCGGAGTTCAGGACAATTCTCTATGAGTATTTCAAGAAGTACGGCAGTGTCGATCCGGCAGTCATAGGCGACCCTAAAGTCATCGGCTCTTGGAAATTCGTTCCGGAGTCCGCTCCCGCCGCCATCAAGGCCGATGTGGAATTGCTTTACGGGAAATAATGAATATCTTTGCGTTAATGAAAAAGAGATTACTGAATAACGTTGTCCTTGCGGTGGCCGCTCTGCTCGCCGCAGGGACATATTCATACGCTCAGACTCCGGCGACTCCGGAGCAGAGGGCGGCTGTTGAGGATGAATACGGGGTGAAGAATGTCGTGCGCAAGTATGACACCCATGCCGAGATGATGGCTGATCCGGACAGAACCGGCGGGGAATATTTCATGTACAGTTTTGATGACGTGAAGTTGACACCGGCCCCTAAAGGCTACAAGCCGGTTTATATCAGCCATATCGGCCGTCACGGCGCAAGGTATGCGATCAGCGACCCGATTTATGAGAATCTTCGCAAGGTTTTCACGGATGCTCATTCGGCAGGTAAACTGACCGAGGCAGGGGAGTCTCTCCGCAAACGGTATGAGGCTTTTTACCCGTCAGTGGCTCATCGTGGCGGAGAACTGACCCACAAAGGTCAGGATCAGCTTCGCGGCATAGCCGATGTGATGTACAAGTCATTTCCTGAGGTTTTCAAGGGCAAGACCAACGCCGAGGTTCTGTGCACGGTAACTCCTCGCGTGATAGTCAGCATGACTTCGTTCATGGACGAGCTCAAGGGGTTGGACAAAGACCTGACTTTCACACTTGAATGCAGCAAGTCGGTCATGCCGAGGATTCATCCGACCGGATCGATGAATCCGTACCGGGTCAAGACCAAGATTCCGGCTGCCGCCAGAGCGCAGGCTGACAGCCTTCGTGCCGCAAGGGTCGATGTCAAGGGATTCTGCTCCAAGTATTTCAATGACACGGACTATCTTGAGAAAGAGTATGGCCTTTGGAAATTCGAGTTGGATCTGAGAAGTGTCATCATCGATTTCCAGTGTCTGGACGATGTCCCTGCCGACAAGTTCGATGACATTTTCACCGCGGAGGAACTCTTCGCGATCTGGGAAGTGTGGAATTTCAATGGTTATCTCAGCATGGGACGCTCTCCGATGACCGACAACAAAGGATGTCTCAGCACCGCCGCCATCCTCAATGACATGATAAAGAGCGCTGACCGTGACCTCGCTTCCGGAGACATCAACTTGAGCCTCAGGTTCTCGCACGACATAGCCATCCTGCCTTTGGTTTCGTACATGAAACTGGACAACTTCGGTGCTGTGCTGACCGATCCTTCGGACGTGAAAAACTGGTGGAGGAGTGATTTCGTCCCGATGGCCTCCAACCTTCAGCTAATTTTCTACCGTAGCAGACGCAACCCTGAAATCCTCGTCAAAGTCCTTTACAACGGCCACGAGGCCTCTCTCCCGATTCCTCAGTCCGCCCCATCCTTCTATTCCTGGACCACCTTCAAGGAATATTACAGGAATTAAGAAGTTTTCGTATATTTGCAGATATGGTGTTGTGCCATAAAAGGCATGACACCATTTAATATGAAATCGCATAATTTGGGATTCCTCTCCGATGAGCCAGATATTATTGAGGATGTGGTTTCTGATAATAACAAACTGGCATGGCGGAATACTGTCTATGAAGAGTTGATGAGTTTCAATCCGGATGTCCTGAAGAGTCTGTACTTGCTGGCCTTCTCTACATACGAAGGCTTTGATTCGCTGTTTTGAAAAATTGTGATCAATCAACAATGTGGCATCAAGAAGGAAACGCGGTCCCCGTCAATCTTGCCTATGCGGTAGGACGTGCCGTCATACGCCTGATGAATCAGATAGAGAAACTATAGCGCTGCATGATCCGGCGGGCGATTCCTCCCGCGAAGTTACTCGAACCTTGGAGCCAGACCTGTCAATGCGGCTGTTATCGCTTTGGCAAGTCTCTCATGTCCTTCGTCTGTCGGGTGTAATCTGTCTTTGTCTCGTGGATAATATTCCTTCTGCGAGCGGTTGAGCGGGAAAATTCCCGAAATGGCGTTGAGGTCTATCACGGGTACCGCCCAGACGTTTCCCGCTTCCTTGATGGCATTGATGTACGCGTCAACATATTCCCCGCATCTGTTGGTGTAGTTCTCGTCCGGCTGGATGTTGGTCTCGCCGAATTTGGCGTAACCCCTGTGAAGCGGAGTCATAAGGATGATCTGCTTGCGAGGGTACATGTTCTTAAGGGAGTCGAGTGCTATGTTGATCCTTCCCTTGAATGTTTTTGAGTCGAAATTCGGGACCCGGTGCCTTCTCGTCTGCATCGACTTAGGCTCACCGTTGGCGGCCTCCACTTGGACATATTCTTCGGTGAACCATTCGCCGATCGGCACGCCTGCGTTGAAGTCGTTGGTTCCCATCAGGATGAGTATGGCGTCGATGTCGTCTCCGTACTCGCTTTTCAGTCTGTTCGCCTGTGGAAGGACCTCATTCCATTGCTGGCCATTCCTCGCCACCACGCAAGGGACGATCCCGATCCCCTGCGCCATGTACCAGTAGTACTTCTCTGGTCCGTTCGCCACCTGCGGATCCGAAATCGAATCCCCGATGATCCCGACCCTTGCCCCGTACCACGGATGAGCTGTGTCAACCAAAGTATTGCCGGAAGAGGTTGCGTTGGCTTTTCCCTGCGCCAACGCTGTGTTGGCAGTAAGTGTTCCCACCGCCAGCAAGGCGACAGCCTTGATGATGAGTGATGTGTTCCTTTTATTCATTCTGTCTGATTTTTTTGTCGGTCACCGCATCAAGCCAAGACCATCTATGATGGGATCTTTTATGTGGTTGACCAATGGGATGCAAATATACAACTTGTATCGGAATGTTGTAAAAAGCAACTTTTTCTTCAACAATTTTAGGTAGTTTTCATTTCCGCAGATTTCGGCAGTCTGCATTCGGCA
>CAKUVR010000072.1:0-6519 GCA_934698975.1 uncultured Bacteroidales bacterium | reverse complement strand
TGTTCGCGGACAGCAGGTATGAGCAAGATTCGGCGCTGCCTATGAATATTCCAGGATAATCGCCGAAATATTCAGTCCTCAATCCTTCGGGAAGTGTGAAGGTCGGCTGCGTCGAGGGCTGAGTATTGGACTTTGTCATATAGTCGGCACCTACTTCAATTGGCAAAGTCTGCAAAGTGCAGACACCATCCTTGCATGCGACGGCCACCGCTGCATTGGCAGGAGTCATGACCAGTGCGATGACATCTGTAGCCAGCGTTTCGGCCTTGCCAGTGAAGAGGTCAACATATTCGGCAGTCCTGTGTTCTCCTTTCCCTGAGATTCCGCAAAGACCGAACGACCTTGGCACATTGATGACGGAATGGAAATACTCAGGCAGCGTGACGCCAAGAGATTTCCGGCCTACATTGTTCACGTCAAGGATGAAACCATTGATACTCTTTCTTGCGTTGTCTATACCGTAAAGCCTAAGTTCTTTCGGCGACTGCCCGTCGGTGATATTCAAAGAACCTATTTTCTGGAGTTTGCCTTCGCGCATTAAATTGACTTCCACATCAGCCTCCGGATACCGGTAAGGCAGCACGGCGGTTATACCTTCGGTTGTCGTCTCCAGCTTTTTCGCATAGATGCCGGACGCCTTGCCGACAGGGATCAGATTGTCTCCAGTCTTCCAAGTGAAGGTGAACATGACATTATCAGTCTGCTGATAGCCAGCACCTTTCAAGTGTATCGCGTCACCAGGGGCACGAGTCAGTCCTTCTTCCTCAAGCCTCGCATCCTGAATGAAAACAACCTCATCAACAGGCTCGAAAGCCTTTTTGTTGCATGAATATATTGCCGTTGCCACCGTCGCCAAGACAAGCAGCGCTACGATTGTTCTTATCCGGTTCATTATCTTCGCGTTTTTCAGAGACCACTCCGCTTCAAAAAATGTGCGCACAGAAAAAGTATCGGACAACAAGTTGAGCGAAATCCTGCGACATCGCTTCTGTCTATGACAAAAACTCACACGACGGGAGCATATTCGCCATATAATGCCGCTTGATATGATTGTGTAAGGTTCTCGTGAGGCTTGAGTTCATATTCATAATTGGTGAAATGGAAAATATGGTTTTGAATCACGATAAAATACTAGTAAATTTACATCCATCTGGAGGAACATGAGGAATATGAAGAATTATCTATCAGTCATCATTCTGGCGTTTTGTTTGATCTCTTGCGATAGCCATCCACACTATCGGGAGACTCTTTCTCAGGTGGAATCATACATCGAGGAAAGGCCGGACAGCGCTCTGACTGTTTTGGAACAAATGAATATTTCCGGGTTATCCGACAGAGCGGAGAAGGCAAAGTATGCTTTGCTATATTCCATGGCGTTGGATAAGAATGTTATTGACAAGACTGATTTCGAGGTCCTGCAACCGGCCATAGATTATTACGAGGGCAAAGGCGGATCGGCGACCGACAAACTGCGCACATACTATTATCAAGGACGCATCTATCAGAATCAAGGGAATGACGCTTTGGCCATGGAGTGTTTCGTGTCAGCGTTGTCGGAAGGGAAAGAATCAGATGACAAGCTGACAAAGGCAAGGATACTGTTCACCCAAGGGGGAATATACAACAAGGTGTTTGAGTGGGATAAATGTATCTCTACCTACAATGAGGCGGGGGATTATTTTCTGGAGTGCGGCAGGACCAGCAGCTACATTAATTGCATAGCCAGCATAATCAATGTCTATACGATAATTGGTGATGTCGAACAGGCGGAGCATTACATTACAATTGGGCTGAATAACCTTGGGGAATGCAGTATGTGGATAAAAGGCTATTTCTATTCAAACTACATCATATTCCTGACAAGCCTCAGACCGGATCGGGTCGATGAGGTCAGGCGAATCCTCGGCATTTATATTGACACGGTGGATTCAAGTTACATTGATTGGCTTTCAGTTTCTTACGCTTATCTGAATATCGGAGACACGGAGCTGGCTCTGGATGCCGTCAAGCGCGTGAATAAAATCCCTAATGTCCAACAAAAGGTTCGATATTATGCGCTGCTCGCGGATATTCATAAGCATAGAGGGGAATATGAAAAAGCTTTGGAGGGATATCTCAAGTACGTCAAGATGACGGATTCTTTGGATTACGAGAAGTCAAAGGCTGGCATTGAGTTTATTGAGGAAAGGCATTCGTTGGAATTGAAGAACATCCAGGACAAAGAGCGGAGCGACCGCCGGGTGCTGGCCGCCATAGGAGTCATCATTATATTCCTTTCATTGCTCGTCATAATCCGGTACAGATTGAAAGTGAAAATTGTCGAATCCGAGTTGGCGAAACAAGAGAAGGAGAAATACAGGCTGCTATATAATCAGATAGAGCAGGAAAGGGATAGTCTGACTGAGCTCCTTGAGAGAAATAATGAACTTGAAGGGGCCGCGAAAAATGCGTTATCGGAAAGATTGGCGTTGCTTAACCGCTTCTTCTTGGCGTATATAACCGACAACCGAGACATGGACAGAAAGGTTAATCAGGAGATGGAGAAGCTTGTCGCTAATAAGGAAGTTTTCATGTCATCCACCCGGTTGGCATTCGTCGGCAGCCATCCCAAATTCATCAAGCACCTTGAAGACCGTGGCTTGAATGAATGGGAAATAAACTATTGCTGCCTGTATGCCTTGGGACTGAAAGGAAAAGAGATCGGGGAATATATCCAACTGAAGAGCCACTTCAACAACAGCAGCGAGATCAGAAAGAAACTGGGGCTGGGGGAGCACGATGTTAATTTGGGGACATATATTCGCAATCTGCTGAAAGAATAAATCGTGAAAGTTAAACTTTGCTTATAGGGCACTTTGTAAATACTTGAATATTAATGTATCGTGTTATGGCGGTCTGAAATAACACTTTCCCCGTTGAAACTTTTTCTCTATAATTTTGGTTCAAAAAGAATCAAATAATGAGTAGAGAAGCATTGTACATCCTCATCCTTTTAGGCGCGCTGTTTTGCTTTAACCAAAACGCATATTCGCAGGAAAGCATAAGGGGTAAGGTCATGGACGCGGGGGCGAATCCGATCGTTGGAGTGAACTGCGTTCTTTATAACTTGCCCGATTCAACACAAATCACAGGGACGACAACAGACCTTGATGGCTCTTTTGAGCTGAACGTCAAGGAAAACAAAGAGTACCTGCTTCAAATCTCATTTGTCGGTTATGAGACGTTAAACCGCGTTTGCTTTTCCGAGAATCTTGGAGACATAATTCTGAATGAAGATGCCTTGCTGCTCGATGAGGTGGTTGTCACTCCCCAGATTCTGAACACTTTCGGAAACAAGGACCAATTGATGTTGAGCGGAAGCGCAAGGAAGGTCGGGAATAACGCATTGGATGCCATCGGAAGCCTGCCTCAGTTCAAAACCAATGCCTCAAGCGGAGACCTTGTCACGGTTGACAACAAGAGCATACTTGTGTTGATCAACGGGATACGAAGGTCCGCACGCGACCTTATGCTGTTGAAAGCCGATGACATCAAGAGCATTCTTTTCTACAGCGACCCTCCCGCTAGATACGCTCACGAGAACATAGGAGCCGTCATAGACGTGACGACCAGGAAGAGAACCGACCGGCTCTACAGCCTGTACCTTGACACTAAAAACGGCATCACAACCGGCTATGGCACAGATATGCTGTCAATGGCCTACATGGATTCCTTGAATATGTTCACGGCAGCATACTTCATCGACTACCGCGCTCTGAACAAGAACCGGATGAACAACACATATTCATATTCCGACAGGACGAATGAATATAGAGGCGTTTCAGGGGAGTATATTGGGCGGTATCATGTCGGCCAAGTGGCGTATCAGCGCTACCAAGGCAGGAATCTTTTCAATGCCAAGGTGGAATACCGCAAATCTTCAGGCAGGCAGGAATATTCACAGAAACTGATTGATTCGGGAGGCTCCTCTTTTACCAATGCGCGTAGGCTTGAGAGTGAATATTCATCTGTTTCCGCTGATCTATATTACATGCATTTATTCAATGGTGACAGGAGCGTCTCATTCAATGTGCTGAATACCTATTATACTTCTGATTCTGATAATATGCTGTCAAGCGATGCCGGAGGGTACTCGTTCAACAACCATATTGATAATGAATCATATTCACTGATCGCGGAGGCATTGTTCAGCGACAAGATTTGGAACGGGGATTTCAACCTTGGAGCATATTACCAGTATAAAAACCTCGGACAGACATATAATTTCATTGAGAAATCCACTGTCGGGACTCACAAGGAATATGTTTACGCTGATTACAGCAATTCAGTGGGAATATTCTCATACAATGTCGGTTTGGGACTGGAAAACAATCATTATCAGATAGCGACGGATGAGACTTACAACTATCTGGTGTTCCGTCCGTTGCTTGCGTTGAACCTGCAATACAGCAAGCGTTCCGCGATGAGACTGACAGCTTTGATCAACTCGTCCGTGCCGAACATCGGCGACTTGACAAACAGTGTCGTGACCATTGACGAGCGTTTCTACGCACAAGGCAACACGGGCTTGAAACCATATTATTACTATTACGCGAATCTGACCTATAAGTATGCGTCAGAGGATGGCAAACTATATCTGGCTCCGTCAGTGTCATATTCATATTATCCGGATAAGAATATGCCGACATTGTCTGCCGAAGGGGAAAATATCATAAGACGAATGGCAAGCATCAATGATGTGCACAGTTTGCAAGCATCAATATCATTGAGTTACAGGCCGATAAAGTGGCTCGCTTTTCAGCCTTTCTACAATTATGAGCACCTGAAGTACCGCACTCCAAATCGCCTGGTGAACCATAATCTTCATAATGCGGGTGTAAGTGTTCAGTTGCTGCCTGGAAATTGGCAGATTATCTGGAACGCGAATCTTCCTATGACATTGGCAAGCGGAGATGTTTACACCAAGATAGGATTCAACACAACGGCATCGGTATTATACAAACTCAAGTCAATGTCCGTGGGATTGGAATATGTCCATAATCCCAATCCGACAAAGTCCTACGCTAATATAAACGGATTCAGCTATTCAGAAGAGACCAAGTGGGGTAACTTCAAAAATCTCATTTCCGTGAAGTTCACTTATTATCTTTACAAAGGCAAGTCCTGTGGGCATGCTGGGAAGCGCATCAGTAATGTTGACAATGACTCTGGACTCACTGATTCTAACACAGCAAGGTAATGGCATTCATCACTTAGTCATCATTGTAATCCGTACATGGGGCACTGAACTCTAAGAAGCTGTTTCTAACCAATTAGCCACGAGTCGATTGTGCGGGTTTGGGTGGAGATGTTCACTCCGACTTTGACGAGTACTTTTCCGGACGTTGATCTTGTCACTAAACTGGACGCAGATCCTACCACTAAGCCGGACGCTGAGCTTGTCGAAGCGTTACGGCCGGTCGCTTCGACAGGCTCAGAGACCAGTTTCGTGACTGATGAGGTCTCATGGCTTTCCGAACCTTCAAACTTGTACGGAATCAGATACCCTTTCTCGTCTATCTGCTTGAGGGCTTCCTCTGCGGATCCGTCCACCTTGAACTCAAAGACATAGACCCGGTCCTTGGTCCTGCACACAGCGTCCGCCCGGCCGATCGCGGACTTTACCTCTGCCTGAGTGTAGTAGCCAAGCAGCGAGAAGATCAGGTAGATTATCGTCTGGAAATGCTTCTCGGACTTGTTCTCAAGGTCGTAAGAAATCCCGGCCAAGAATGATTTCATCCGCTCCAAGGCACCGTCAATGTCATTGTTTTTCAAGGCCTTGTTGAACTGGAGCACGAATGAGGCGCTCATTCCTTCCGTACTCTTATAGTTTGCGAGAAGGCCTTTCAGGAATCCTTCTCTCACTTCCTTGTTCGGATAGCCCAGAGTGTATGATCCGTCTTCTTGATCATAGCCTTTAATGGTCAGATAACCAGCTTGATAGAGCAATGGCAGGACGCTGTCGGTGACTTCTGGAGAAATGTCAAAATCACTTTCCGAGATCTCACTCATCCTGTCAAGCTGCGTCTCGTCCATCCGTTCCTCCCGCATCCTCTCCATCAGGAAGGTCGGTGTCCCGCTCTCAAACCAATAGCTTCCTATCTTCTTGGCAGCCAATGCCTTCATCAGACTGAACGGGTTGTAGATGTCCTCGGACTCTTCGCTGAAATGATACCCATCATAGTTGTCTTTCAGCAGTTCGCGTGCCTTCTCGAACGAAACGCCCAGTCTGTCGGCCAAAGTCTGGACAGGCTCCCGCATTCCGTTGTCAATCTCGCTCTTCGATATTCCGCAGATAGCGGAATATTCCGGCAGCATCGAGATGTTCATCAGATTGTTCAGTTCACTGAATATGCTGAGCTGCGCGAACTTGGTGATCCCCGTGATGAAAACGAACCTAAGGTAACGTGAGTTCGATGAAATTTAATTGATTGAATATTAGGAAAATAGCGAAAGTTTTTGTAAATTTGGAATAACAAA
>CAKUVR010000071.1:0-6863 GCA_934698975.1 uncultured Bacteroidales bacterium | reverse complement strand
CAGCGTAAAATACACTGTCTATTGCATATTTCTCATTTACTCAATGGCACCACTTAATATGTATTATGACCATACTGTGTTTCTCTTACGCGCAATCTAACAAACAAAAATCATTGTGCCACAAAGAATTAAAGCGGATAACTTTCCTTACAACAGTGACCCCATATCTGGAATTTTTAGCACAATATTTGCGAAGATACAGTTCGCAAGGGACTGATACCTTTGCTCGGAGAATAGAAACAGAAGAGTTATGCCATCTAACAAGAATGCTGTGATCAGGTATATGTACCTGGATGATATGTTGTCTGACAGACATCATTACTTCACTCGTACAGATTTGTACGAGAGGTGCAATGAGCGTCTTCGGCGTGACGGGTACCCGGAGGTCAGCAAAAGGACAATCGAGATTGACCTCGTGGATCTGGAGCGGCCGCCATTCAATATGGAGATTGACCAGAGCACGGTCGTGGACGGCAGGCACATCATTAGGTACAAAGACCAGACGCAGTCCATCTTCTCGAAGCAGATTTCCGATGACGAGAAACGTCTCCTCGCGGAAGTGCTGAATACCCTTGGGCAGTTCTCCGGGCTGAACAACTTTGATTGGCTGGAAGATCTACAGGCCAAACTTTCCGACCACACTTCATTCGGTGGCGGAAATGGCATAACGGAGATGAAGCAAAGAAAGGCCATCTCCTTCAGCAGCAATCATTACCTTCGCAACCAAAATCTCCTTGGCGGTCTTTTCTCGGCGATATCCAATAAGGTTGTGGTTTCAGTGGTCTATAAAAAGTTTGACGCGGACGCTCCTACCTCTTTCGTGGTTTATCCCTATCTTCTAAAGCAATACAACGACAGATGGTATCTCGTCTGCAATTCGGTGGGAGACAAACGGTTCCCCTATCGGGAAGACTTTGTGATGAATCTTCCGCTCGACAGAATCGAATCTTTTGCACCTGTTTATGATGTCAAGTACAAGGACTGCCCGATCGACCTTGACGAGCGATTCGAGGACATTGTTGGAGTCACCTACTACGAAAACAAGCCCGTTGAGCGGATTCTTTTCGCAGTGTCCTGGCAATCTGTGAATTACATCCGGACAAAGCCGCTTCATTCATCTCAGGCCGAACTCACGGCAGACGAACAAGAGAAAATGCGCACCGAATATCCCGGGATGGTAGACCTGACCTTCTTCACTCTTGATTGCATCCCGAATTATGAGCTTCATTCGCTTCTTTACAGTTTCGGTAAAAGGCTTGTCGTACTTTCCCCCGAATGGCTGAGGGAGGATATTCGCAAAGAAGCAATGCGACAATTGGAAAACTACAGCATATAGGTTGAATATTCCATTGAATCGGAAATATGAGGCTTATTGAAAGAATAATCGTATTTTTGTTCAAAGATACTTTGTTTCAAAATACGATACAGATGAAAGCTGAGCGGGTGCTATACTACTACGACGAACTGAAAAGATACTACCTCAAGACTGACAGTGACTGGGCAGACAAGGCCAAGTCATACAGAACCATCGCGCACAGATTCTACAATGAGTACACCGGTCTGGACGGCAGACTCTGCGACGCGATGAGGGAATTATACAAATGGAACACACAGAAGGTGGTAAGCGATCTTGCCTTCAAACTGAAGGATGAACTCAACTATATTGTCCACAACAACGTTGAGATAGACAAGAACCGTCTGACTTTGTTTTACGATGCTCTGGTTAGACTTATCTACGTTGCCACCAAAGTTATGCCGGACGACGCCACGCTTGACTTCATCGGTTACAAGCCCGCCGGAATGCTGGAAGATCTGAACGACCAGCAGAAAGATGCGGTCCTCTGTCCGGACAGGGTGGTTTATGTCAGCGCCGGCCCGGGCACAGGCAAGACACATCTACTTATAAACAAACTGCTGTGGTACATCAATGTCTCAAACGTCAAGGAAAGGATTGTGGCGCTTTCTTTCACAAACACTGCGGCGAACGAACTGGGAGACAAGTTCCGTAAAAAGTCTTTCGAGACTCAACTCAGCAAGGAATACGACTTCTATAACGGTACGATCCACGCATTCTGTTTCAAGATGATGAAGTCATACAATGCAGTCAAAGGACGTGAGTTCAACTACATCATCATTGACGACTCCGACATCAATGACCTTGCGGATGAGATCCGAGTCCAATTGGTGAACGCTTACACTACAGATGAGATCGTCAAGTGTTTGAGGTCATATCTCAAGACAAAGAATCCGGCTCTTCGGGCTGCCGTGGCGGACATCAAGAAACGCTACAGCATCATCTCTATCGAAGATATTCTTAACAGATTTCTGGAATATCTGAATGAGGATGACGCTTTCCGCATATGGATCAGCGCGCAAATCACAACCCTTGTCATTGATGAAGCCCAAGACCTGAATGAGATGAACTACACCATCTTCTCCCGCCTGATGGAGGTCATTCCGAATATGAAGCTGTTTCTTGTCGGGGATCCGAAGCAGAACATATTCGGATTCAACGGTGGATCTTACGAGAACCTCAACAATTTCCTGCGCGGAGTGGGTGAATATTCAGAAAAAGCACTCACTAATACATACCGGTGTCCTCAAGTTGTAGCAGACTATGTCAACACATTCCAATTTATGGACTGCCCGAATCCTCCGCTTGTGTCCCGCAGCGATGTTTCTGGTTCCGTGAACCTCAAGGTGTTACACAGCCCTGAAAGCGAGGCGTCTTTCGTTCTGAACAAAATCCGCTCACAAGGCAATCTGCGTAAGTCAGCGGTCCTCTGCCGAAACCTCAAGTATCTCGGGATATTCATAAACCTTCTGAACTTCAACCACATCCCGTATAAGGTGTTCGGAGGCAGGAAAGTAGTGAAGCCTCACGTAAAGATATTCAATCACTTTATGCGCGTAATTGAAAGTGACAACCGATACAGCATTAAGCGCATAGGACAAATTTTCAGGGTTGGCATCACCGAAGAATCATTCTACAAGTCCGACCTTGGAGAGCGCGTCAAGGAGATAAAGTCGCTGACTGATAATCCGGAAATGGGTTTCGCGGACATTGCGACAGCGGTTGTGAACCTTATCGACTACCAAGAAGGCAACAAAGAAATCACAGACGATTATGCGAAACTGCTCGAAATATCAAAAAAGTTCAGCAGCATCGAGGATTATCTTCTCGCCTTTGCCACAGACAAGGACACCTTTGGTGATTTCTACCAGAAGGACTATGTCGAATGCGTGACACCCGTATCCGGAGACTTCCTGACAGTGACCACAATACATTCTGCAAAAGGGTTGGAATGGGACAATGTTTTCATTATGGGGATGTCGGACGAGAATTTCCCGAATCCGTACTTCGCCCGTGATCTTGACAAGCAAGGGAAGAGAAAATATTTCAACGACTCCCTGAAATTGATGTATGTCGCCGCGACGAGGACAAAGGAGCATCTGTTTCTGACATATTCAGAGGATAATTCCAATGGATATTCACAAACACCTTCCAGATTCCTGCGGACACTGAAAATGTAACCTTCTGATGAAACTTAGGGATTCTTTCCTTCATATTCGTCGCCATACGAAGATAGACTTCGCAACTATTTCCTTTCTTTGCACAGAAAAAAATTGAATGAATATGAGAAAGAGTTCCAAGGCAATCATCGGAGTCAGCGCACTGACAGCAACCATAGCGGTAGCGGCATCGCTGATAATTTTCGGTCGCTCAAAAAGCGCCGATTCAGGCTCGGCGGCTAATACAAGTCTGCCGGAAAATGTGTACAATCTCATCATTCTTGATGAAAGCGGCTCTATGAGTTCCGTTTACAAGCCGACACTTGACGGTGCCAATGAAACCATTCAGACCATCAAATCCAACCAAGCCGCACATCCGGAGCAAAGGCAGTTTTTAACATTTGTTTCATTTTCAGACAGAGGTAACGAAAGATTCAGGACCGCGATAGACAACAAGCCGATTGAAGAGGTCGAAGACTTGACAGAAGACGATTATTGTCCAAATGGGAACACCCCTCTTTGGGATGCGATGGGGCATTCTCTTACCAAACTCGAAGCCACCGTCACCGATGATGACCTAGTTCTTGTCACTATCATCACGGATGGACGTGAGAACTCTTCCCGTGAATATGATGCTGACAGCATAAAATCTCTGGTTGAAAGGCTTAGCGAGAAAGATTGGGCTTTTGCTTACATAGGAGCGAATCAGAATGCGGTTGAAGTTGCGAGCCAAATGGGCATCAGCAACGCCCTGAACTTCACATCCGATGAAGAAGGCACAAAAGAAATGTGGAAGAGAGAAGGCGCCAGCCGTGAAAGATACTATAGACTCCGCCGCCTCGGTGCATCCCGCGACAACCTGAAGAAAGGGTATTTTGACAAGGAATAGATGATATCGCGGCCAATGCTCTGATCCCAGAGTCAAAATGGAAAGGGAACCCAAGGTTCAGCTGCACCCATTGAAAATTCAGTGTTTGTACGCAAATCAGGCTGTGGATTATTCATCTATCGTATTCGATAATCAAGTTAATTTGGAAATCTCAATAATTGTCAACAAATATGTTGACAATTATGACAACGGGAGAATACATATCAAAACTTTCTGAGAAAAGACGGTTTTCACAATCTGACGTGGCCAGACAAACTGGGGTATCACGGCAGATTGTCAGCTATATCATTTCGGGGAAACGGGAACTTACTTTGCATCAAGCGTTAAGGTTGGAATCACTATTCGACCTCAAGCAGGGGACTCTTGTGCGAATGCAGGATGAGGAGCGTATCAATAAACACATCGAATCTATCCGGAAATCGCTTTGTGCCAAATTATTGGCCAACAATGCATTCTGGTCATATTCAGATATCACGGAAGAGACGATCTCCAACGAAGATCTGATTGAGAAGACATTCATTCACTTGGATATGGATGACATCAAACTGCTCTTCGAACTTTTCCCATTAAGATTTGTCCGAAAAGTTTGGGAAGACAGAATGGCCGGTCAGGGCGCTTATTTATATTCATTGAATATGATGATCGCTCAGTACTATTTCAACATCCGCAATGCGAAAGCCTTCCTTCGCAGAAAGGAACTCGAACAAGTGAAAAAGATGACTGAATATGCGTAAAGGACTTACACCTTCTATCAACAACATCATTGATGCCGTCTCAACTCTTGACGCGATAAAAAGTTATGTGCTTTGTGGTGGCACATCGCCGTACGCAAGCGATGCGGTTCTACGCACTGGATAGGTCGTGGCGGCACTGCGGTGCGCAAGAAAGGACGTTCCACGCACGTACATAGACCGAGTTTAGTACTCGGCGCTGCTGAGGTGATACAATATGCCACCTACACTGTTGCCGAAGAGGCCGTCACGGGTGATCGAGCCACAGTACAGCAAGCGGAACAGGCGCAGAAAAGCATCATTGTCTTCCGGATGTTCCTGAATATGACGGAGCATCGTGTTGGCGCAGATGTTACGGATCTTGAAATAATAGGCATTAGGGATGACCGAATCGTTTGAACAGCCAAACCACCCGAACTGAACTTTGGCACGCCAATTCTCCCAGACCTCAAGAAGGTAACGGGAATATTCCTTTGACTCGATTATGGCTCCCAGAATGTCAGCACAATCACTCATCATGACGTGCGATAGTTCTATCGCATATATACACTTTGTGTCGAAATCCATCCGTTCATCCAACCGTGCCACAATCTCACCGACAGGGTCCTTGATCTGAACCGCGGCGCTGTCACGATATGCCCTCGCATCGCGGAAACGCTTAATATCCGGAACAAACGCCGACTTGTCATAGTAGGTGTCCTCATTCGCGAACGCAAGGCCAATCTTGGCTGTGTCGATTGGCATCTTTGAAGCAAAAGCAGTTGACTTATAAGTGCCTACCAATTTTCCCAAGCGATTAGTCACATCCGTGAAATCAGAATTCTTGTACAACATATTCAAAACGGACGACGCAGCGTTCCTTACTCGTCTGTCAGGAAACGCCTTCCGCAACTCATCCACCGACGGCCTCACCTCGGTCGACAACATTGTCATGCCGGGCGTATCCACATCAGTGGAAACTGTATCCGCATCCGCAGAATCCAAAGGATGAGAATTACGATCATAACGCGAGCGGATTTCATAAAGGGAGCCACAATAATAAAGGAACGCCGTCCTGTCGAACCAGTCTTTTACCGAAAGTGTGAAGTCATCCTTCTGGATATCCTCATCAAGTTCAAGGAATATCTCATCAGCGAACTTGCTCTCCAGAACCGCCAAATCAATGTTGGCTCCACCTCCATTCAGCGAATCAGCAGGATAGCTGCATAGTTCATCGAGCTTGCCCAAATACTCACTTCCGGTGACTGTGGCTTTGCCGAAATACTTTTGAATGGTGCTGTCCGCAAGGACAGTGTTTGAATCTTCATCCTCAGCCCGTGAGCCGCCCTTTGATTTCTTTCCTTGGCAGCCCACGGTCAGGATGGCGATTGCCAGCACGATGGCCGACACTTGAATAGTTTTGTTCATAGAATATTGTATATTTCTAGTTCTCATTGGCATATTCATTTATTTCAACGATGCAAAGTTCAGGAATAATTAGGTATGCTCAAAATCAGTTTTATGAAACAACGAGAATGATGTACAAAATTAGGGTAACCATCATTTCATACAATATTCATTGATTTTCATACAAAATCCGTGGCCCCTCCATCAGTTATTTCTCTTTCGCACCGAGGTCAGATTTCCTATGCGGTGGGATACGGCTGTGAAGATCGGGCATATTCATAAATAATTTATGTATTTTTTGAAAAGATTATTGTTTTTCATAAATTAATTAATATATTTGCAAA
>CAKUVR010000070.1:0-6945 GCA_934698975.1 uncultured Bacteroidales bacterium | reverse complement strand
ACGTTTCCTATCATAGTCCAAGTCTTTGTCCGCAATAATACGCAACAAAAACGTAAATTTTGATAAGAAACGTAAAAAGTTGAGTTCTTACCCCTAATCCTGACCAAGCGTCTTGACCGGATTCTTGGTGGCCGCGGCGTAGGTCTGGCCGACGACGGAGAGGAATGAAATCAGCATCGAGATCAAAGCCGCAAGGACAATGGCCCACCACGGGAAAGCGATCTTGGTGTAGAATGCCTGAAGATAGTAGCCTATGCCCCAAACGATAAATGGTACGGCAAGGACTACCGCCACAGCACTCATGATCATGAAAGACTTGGACAATGTCCAGACGGCAGAGCTGACTTCCGCGCCAAACACCTTACGCACAGCGATCTGACGGCTCTGCTGTTCAGTGAAGTAGAGCGACATCGCGAAAAGTCCAAGAGCGGAGATCAAGATTGCAATCACCATGAATGAAATCATGAGCAGCATCGCGTTCTTGGTGCCCTTCAAATCATCGACCAGCTTCTCGTCTAGATAGAAAGTGTCCATTTCAATAGGAACGCCTATGGTCTCTTTGGCAAACTCACTGCACGCATTCTTCACAGCAGTCATAGCCTCGGAGCGATCTCCAGTTATCTTAAGGAGTTGAATGAATGCATAATCATAATTATCGTCAATGATCATTATGGCGTTCCGCTCATTCTCCATCGGTTCGAACAAAGCAGTGTTGGCACGGAAATCCGGGATGATGCCGCAGACTTCATATTCACCTTTCGTGTAGCTTCCGCCTACGTAAGGATGTTCTGCCGTCACACCGGTGCTTCTCTTGGATGTCTCTGTCAGAAGCACTTTTGGTGAAGAGAGTTCGCTATACTTCTCCAAGACTTTGATTCCCAGAATCCTAAGCGAAGTAGTGTCCAACTGGGCCATACGCATCCAACCTATCAACTGGTCATTCTCATCGTGAATGCCATTCGCCCCACAGGATATCGGAGATGTAATCCCAAGTCCAGCATCAACCACCTGAGGCAAAGCCTTCAATCTGGCGCGAAGCGCCTCCTGAGGTCCTCTATTATAACCTACACCTTGAGAAGCAATCTGAATGACATCTTTTGTCTCATAACCGACAGGCAGATTGACCAGATAGTTTACTTCTGCCGCCATCGTGATCGCCATCGCAATAAGGATGGTGCTGAACACGGTCTGAAGCACGATGAACACTTTGCCGAAAATCATCTTGTTCTTAAAACGGAACTCCCCTTTCACGACATCAATCGGCTTGAATCGTGAGACAAGCAGCGCAGGAAGTAATGCAGAGATCACGGAAATGACAACCAACGCCAAAACAGCCCAAAGCACGGTGGTCAAGTCAGGCGTCAACACAATTTCAGAGCTCAAAATACCATCAAAGAGCGGTTTGAATGAATATGCCAGCAGACAGCCTACGGCAAAACACCCGACCGTAAAGGCGAAAGACTCGGTGATGTACCTCGTCACTATATTCCTTGAGCTTTCGCCAAGCAACCTTCTGGTGGCCATTTCCTTGGCGCGCTTTCCCGTCTGGGCGACCGTAAGGTTGATGTAATTGAATATGGCGGAGACCAGCAGCACCAGAGCCACAATGAACAGCAACTCAACCTGTTCCTTGTTCCCCGACCTTAAACAACAATAGGCATCCATGTCCGAAAAATAGACCTTGTCAAGCCTTGTCACACTAGACCCCCACAAAAAGGCGTTGTTGGAATTGTCAGCCTTATAGAAATTCCAATAGCCCATGTATTTATTCAAGAGTTCCTCACGCACCTTTTCAACATCAACTCCAGCCTCAAGTTGGACAATCGGAATCGCGCAGCCAAAATTGTCCATCCACGCAATCCGCTTCTGTGCACGTTTTATGCTTGTGAAGAAATCGTAGCGGTTGAACACATCTGTGGGTCCGAAATCCTCGACAACACCGATTACCGTCAGTTTGTCATCTCCAATGCTCAAAACCCTGCCTATCGGATCTTCATTTCCAAACACTTTCTTTGCGAACGACTCGGACAGAATAGTCTCATCTTCATTTTCCAATACCATTTCCTTAGGACAACCGACAAGGCGATAGTCAAAGAATTTGAAGAAATTAGTGTCAAGCGATGCCTCGGCAGCCTTATAATAGTCATCACCTACCACGACATTCGAATTGTTCATGTCCACAATCCTTGTCCATGCCTTAATCTCCGGAATGGACGGGAAAAACTCCTCGGAAGTTCCGAGCGTCATCCCGAAAGAGTCCCCCGCACCGACGACATACAGTTGTTTGGAAAGCGGCTGCTTCGCCCCGACGCTGAACTCTGTCTTGGCATACGAAGCCAGCAGAATGACAAATCCCAACGCCACCGACAGTCCGAAAACCTCAATGAAAGTGTAAAGCTTGTTCCTCGACAGGAACTTCAGGTACGTGCTTGACATATAAACTCCTTTAATCAGTCGTTAAATAACAGTTTGCCTCATTTTCCGGCGGATTCGCGGCGACTGATCGCCACAGTTCCCCCAAACCGACATCTTCGCCAAGCCACTTTCGTGCCAAAAGCCACAACTATTTATTTATGAATATATTAACAAATATTCCGTTTCCAAATAGTGTAAAGAAATTTAACACCCACTGTAAAGAAATTTTACACCTGCTAAAAGCCTCTTCCGAACATCGACCAGTACTTCGCTTCCAGTTCCTTCCAGCGAGCGGCGCATTTGTCGTGGATCTCAGCGGTGTAGGCGTTCAGCAGTTTGGCCCTTTTGCGGTCGGAGGCCTTTGAATATTCCGCCTCAAGATCCGGCAGTCCTTCAAACGTCATAGCCTCCATTTCCAACACATTGTCTGTGAACTCTTTCTTGGTCTTCTGCCACGAAAGCGTCGCCAGTTTGTTGGCCCTGCGGAACTCCCACAGTACACTGCTCGGGTAATATTCCCGCTGCCCGCACCTCTCAAACGCGACAGGGAGCTTCGTGCTACCGCAGAAAATCGGGATGCGAGGACTCTGCGCCGGGTTATCGACTGCGAACCAACAGACTCCCCCGATGCCGTCCGGAAGCCAGGAGCGGCTTTGGATGACCGTTGAATATGAACACCAAGCCACCGCAAGCGTCCTCTTGAAATCGATCACGCCCGGAGCGATGCTGTTCAGAGTGTTGCGCATAGGAGTGGTCAGCCAAGGGTTGGCCAGAGGACTCATCTCCTTGTGGGCCGGAACGCCTTCCTTTTCTGGCACATCGATTGTCCAGTTCTTGCACATATCCCATTCAGTGCCTTCGTAAGTGTCTCTCAACAACGCCATTACCTTTCTGACATCGACTAAGGAATCCGGCTTGACGGAGAACGGGAAATCGTCCATTCCGTATTTAAGGCCAAGCGACGGAGCCAGCAGGTCAAACACCCGGAACTCCCTTTCTCGATAGTTACGTCCTTGAGCGTAGGAGCAGACGATTATCTTCCAGAACACGAAGTCTCCCTTACCGTCCCAAAGGCCGTTGTCAATAGCCACCTGCTCCAGATTGTCCGAAGCCATGAAGTTCTCGGTGTCAGAGCGGTCGATTTTCCCGATCCTTGGAATGTTGGCGGAAATCCCGACGTGCCCGTCCGGAATCCTCTGCGCAGCCCACGCCGCTCCAAGCTTATGTTTGCCCACACCCACAATCTCAAACTGCCATACCTCCTTCGGATCGGAGACCGTAAGACACTCACCACCATCTCCGTAGCCATATTCCTCAGCCAAAGAGCCCATCACTTTGACAGCCTCCCTTGCCGTAGCGGCGCGCTCCAAGGCCAGACGGCAGAGTTCCTCGATGAGCAGCGGAGCATCCTTGTTGATAAGCGTGTCCGGCCCTGTGAACGTCGTCTCTCCGATGCCCACCTGCTTCTCGTTCAGCGACGGGTAGCCAGTGTTTACGTATGAATATGTATGCGCGACCTGCGGTATCTCTCCCACAACCTTGATTCCTGCGGTGTCGGTCACAAACTTGGTCTTGCGCCAGTTCTTGCGGATCTGTGTCATGGAGCCCGGCTTGTGGTCCTTCGCCGGAACGATGTTCACCCAAGTGTGCGAAGTGCCGTCGCAAGTGTGCGAGGTCATCACCGACCCGTCCGTGCTCGCCAGCCTACCCACCACGATGCTCGTGCATTCCAGCCCCGAATTCTCATCATCCTGAGCCCAAGCCCCGAATCCCGCGGCCAGGAACGCCGCGACCATCACCAGAATTTTCCTCATGTCCTCTAATCTTTTAGTGCTTTTTGAATATTCAAATATACCGAAAAACCACCTCATTGCCAAATGTGGGTTATCATATTACGCCAAGCATCTGATATAAAACCATTAAAAACGTTAAATCATTTTTTTTGGAATGAATGATAATATTTGATATATTGCGCTCAATATTTACCACTGACACAACCAAGAATCATGAGGTCAACACTAAAACTAATCAGCATCCTGACAATCATCGCCTCATCACTGTCATGCAGGATGTTGGATGAATTTTCATCCTATGCGAAAAGAGCAACCACCTTGCAAGACAAGCCGTTTGACAACGTCTTGGTTCAACGGTCAGGCAATCTGCTCCATGCAAAGTTTCCCGGAATCATGCACCAGCCTCATTGTACCAGGGCGGGCAAGGATATGTCCGATTTAGTGAGCCTCGAATCTTTGCTTGACCGCAGCAAGACCGAGACAATGGTGTTCAAGAACTATCATATTGTCCAAATACCATTCTATGATCTGGACTACGGGCAAACAGCGGTCTTGTCAAATAGCCGGCATGGCAATCCTGACGATGTCAGCATGGTTAGGAAGTTTCTCGTAGAGACCGTGGACACCGTGAATAATGTCAGGAACGTATTTGTCTCGACACTTGTGCCGACACCTGAGAACTGTGAGAGATACGATCCGGACAGTTACAGCTACATCAATAAGGAAACCTTTGAGGGCATTATCATTTTTAGTGACCTTGACGGAAAACTCAGGGGAATCAACTCGTACGGAATGCGGCCAA
Organism: uncultured Bacteroidales bacterium; assembly: GCA_934698975.1. Classification (GTDB taxonomy): domain Bacteria; phylum Bacteroidota; class Bacteroidia; order Bacteroidales; family UBA932; genus Cryptobacteroides. The sequence goes on along the minus strand of CAKUVR010000070.1, from coordinate 1,935 downwards.
TAAGAGTGGCAAGAATCATTCAACCAAAAGATTCCCTGCTTTATCGACAAATACGTTATCTTAGTATTTACTCAACACTAAAATCACGCTCCGGCAACAGAGCCGAGGAGTTGGAGGAAAGTGTATGCATAGGAGAACGGCGAAAAAATGTGGATGATGATGAGGATTCAAACTGTGATATGGAAGACGAGAATTTTGATAATGTTCCGGATCCTTCAGGAGAAGGCGGCTGTGGAGGAAGCAGTGGGAACAATGAAGTAAACGGCGGGCCAATTGATCCTGCCATCATAACAGAGGAGGTTGATACCTCAAACGAATTAGAACCAAGTTACATTCAGGCGGATTCCCTTGGACGGAAAAACGATGACATCATCTGGTACATGGTGTCACTGACAAGCATTGGCCCCGGAAAAGTGTATGGTTCAGGAAGATATTCAAACAGAGAACAACGCAGCATACTCTGCGAGGCATGTCCGGAAGCCCAGGCCTTTTTCGACCGCTGGACAGGCGATTTCCACGGGCAAGGGTTTCTGGTAAGACTTGTTGTCAGAAGTGACATCACATCAACAGCATATTTCGCTCCTGAGATTGGAGATCCTGACAACCCATTTGATCCAGTCAACAGACCTTGCCACAATAGCATAACCGGGGTAGGCAACCCTTTAAACCATATGTCAATAGCCTCCCCGGGGTACTCCGGACTGCGGGGCGGCACATTTGGGCATGTCAGGAGCGGTGGCGCCAGATTTCACTCTGGATTGGATCTCTATGCGGAAGAGGGGACACCGGTCTATGCCATGATCGACGGGGAAATATCGAAAAACAACTACGTAACAACTCAGCCAAACAAGTTTGAAACAGAGGATATTGACGACAAAGGATACCCCGCAAATTACTCTGGAGATACGAACGATGCTGGAAATAGAATAACTATAAAAGGTCAATATAACGGAAACGATGTAATGATTGGATATTGGCATTTGCAAGCAGGAACACCCCTTGCCGTCAACCCTCGAACTGGACAAGTGTATAAACCGGGAGATAAAATATACCGTGGTGAACTTTTGGGATACACCGGAAGGACAGGCAATGCCTACAATGTCACCAACAAGCATCTTCATCTTATCTATAAGGTCAAGGGTACCAATGGAAGATATGCCTATGCCAATCCAGAGGAAATCATAAACGGGTCGGTCAATTGGAATGATGGAGATCCATCCACAAAGAGAATCCTTGGTGGTTCTATAATAGAAATCGAATGCGATACGGAAGAGAAACGTAATATACTATAAAAATTGAGTGTTATGATAAAGAATTTATTGTCAATTTGTCTGATGGCACTGGCATGCTTATCCACAAATGCACAGGACTTTTGGAATGAGTATTTTGCGAAAGGGATTGATGTCGAGGGCGTAAAGGTCGAGCAGAAAATGAATTACGATCAGTTCGTGGCAAAATTCGGGAAACCAGATGAATATATAAAACAAGAGGGAACGGAAGAAATGTGTTTCGACGAGCACTACAGAATAGGGCATTGCTATTTGGATTTTAGGAATGATGGGATATTTAGTAGTTTTACTTTAGGTGACAGCCATTTTGCAGCTTTGACGTCATGGATTCCAGGTGGAATACGGGTAGGCGACAAACTCTCAAAACTGGACAATTTCAAATACGGAAAGCCGATAGTCGCATCATGGATTAAACCCAGAAATGGTTTTGTTGAATATGCGCTTTTTTACAATTATCTGGATGACATTGTCTATTTAACAGTAAAAGATGGCATCATATTCCGAATAAGCTATTCCGCACCAGTATAGACACCACGAATTAAATGAAAGGGATATAACAACCACATAAATAACGTGAGTTCGATGAAATTTAATTGATTGAATATTAGGAAAATAGCGAAAGTTTTTGTAAATTTGGAATAACAAA
>CAKUVR010000069.1:0-7288 GCA_934698975.1 uncultured Bacteroidales bacterium | reverse complement strand
TTTTACGTTTCTTATCAAAATTTACGTTTTTGTTGCGTATTATTGCGGACAAAGACTTGGACTATGATAGGAAACGTTACTTTTATAGATGCCCTTACCGCACTTGCCGACCTTGTGATGCCGCGAGAATGCATTGTCTGCGGGAAGCCTCTTGCCATACGCGAACGCCATCTCTGCATCGGATGCCTTGCCGACCTGCCAAGGACATATTTCTCGAATATGCCCCACAACCAACTTGCCGACAGATTCAACGCCTTGATTCAGCGGGATCTGGATGCCATGGGAGTTTTTGAGGAATATTCCTACGCTACCTCCTTGTTCTTTTACCGCTCACAGACTGGCTACAGGCTGATTACCCAGAGGCTGAAATATCATTCGGACTATGCCGCAGGGCGGTATTTCGCTTCGATGCTTGGCCGCGAGATGGCCTCGTCACCGATTTACTCCGATGTGGATGTTGTGATTCCGGTGCCTCTGCATTGGACAAGGTTGTGGTCCAGAGGACACAATCAGGCCGAGATCATCGCAAAGGTCTTGGCAGAAAGCCTTGGAGCCGATCTTCGCACCGACATCCTTTACCGTGCCCGCAGCACACGAACGCAGACCAAACTCTCGGTGGAGAGCAAAGTGCGCAACGTCGAGGGTGCTTTTAAGGTGAGACGGCTGAAATCCGCCCTTGAATATTCACACATCCTTTTGGTGGACGATGTTTTCACGACCGGAGCGACACTACATTCCTGCCATAGGGCGTTGAGGACGGTATTCCCCCCTGATGTGCGCATCAGTGTCGCCACTCTGGCGTGTGTCGGAATGTAAGATATGTTACGTTTTGGTTACGAATCGTAAGGAGAAACGTTTTAGGTGATGGCTTTGCCTGAACTAAGCGCCTTCTGTGCATTGTATCGTATGCTAGTTAAAACTGACTAAAATTTATCTTATTGTTTATAAGGTTGGAAATAAAACGGTTAAGTCGGAATATTCGTAAATTTTTGCAAAAAATATTAAAAAATGTTTGCAAGTCTCAAAAAAAGCAGTACCTTTGCACTCGGGTTGAGCAAGGAGGTTCTCTCCCCGATCAACCTATTGGTTATTAGTTTTAGTGTTATTAATTATGTGGTTAGAGTGAGAGTCCACGCGCGATGCGTCGACGCTCATTTTTTTTGTTATACACTATCCGTTCACGACGATTGCCGGTCGCTGAGTTTGTCGAAGCGCAATGAAGTGGAGCTGCCGGTGGCCGCTGAGCTTGTCGAAGCGCCCGACAATTAGTAAATTTGTGAAAGAAATCAAATCAACAATATGATTGAACTTGGAATCAAAGGCCGTCAGGAGGAGATTGTGACGGAGGAACTTACCGCAAGCCACATCGGCAGCGGAACCGTGAGGGTGTTCGCCACCCCGATGATGATAGCCCTTATGGAGCGCACAAGCCGCCTCAGCGTCAAGCCTTATCTTGAGGAAGGGCAGGAGACGGTGGGAACTAAAGTTGATGTCTCACACGTTTCCTCTACACCTGTTGGACTGAAAGTGTGGTGCGAAAGTGAGGTTGTGGAAATCGATCGCAGAAGGATTGTCTTCAAAGTTGCCGCCTATGACGAAAAAGGGCTCATAGGTGAGGGCACCCATGAGCGCTTTGTGATAGATGTAGCCAAATTTCAGGCTAAGACCGAGGAGAAACTCCACTAGCAGTTCATAGCACCGCAGCAGTGGATGACCTGGCCGGAAACGTAGCCGGAGAGGTCGCTGGCGAGGAAGAGGGCCACATTGGCCACATCTTCTGGAGTGCCCCCTCGGCGAAGCGGAATCTGCTTCACCCAAGCGTCACGCACTTCCTCAGAGAGGGCGTTGGTCATGTCCGAGATGATGAATCCCGGGGCTATGCAGTTGGCTCTGATGCCGCGTGGGCCCATCTCCTTGGCGATGGACTTGGCCAAGCCGATGAGACCGGCCTTGGAGGCTGAGTAGTTGCACTGGCCGGCATTGCCTGAGACCCCTACCACAGAAGACATATTGATGATGCTTCCGCCTCTTTGGCGGGCCATGATAGGTGTGATGGCGTGGATGAAGTTGAACGCGGACTTGAGGTTCACGTTGATGACGGCGTCCCACTGTGCCTCGCTCATTCTGAGCATGAGGCCGTCCTTGGTTATGCCGGCGTTGTTCACAAGAATGTCAATCCTGCCGAAATCGGCCAGAATCTGATTCACTACATTGTGGGTCTCCTCGAAGTTGGCGGCGTTGGAGGCATAAGCCTTTACCTTGTGGCCGAAAGCCTCGATGTCTTTTACTGTCTGTTCTCCGACTTCATTTATGACAAGGTCGGTGAAAGCCACGTCCGCTCCCTCGGAAGCGAATTTCATGGCGATGGCCTTGCCGATTCCTCTTGCGGCCCCCGTTATGAGGGCTACCTTTCCGTCTAAAAGTCCCATAGTATTATAAATTAAAAATTTCTGTCAGCGCTACTGCCATATTCAATGGCTTTGGCCGGGGTGTCTGCCGCAAACTTCAGACCACAGGAAACGCTTGGGTCTGATTCGTCTTTCGGCAAACCACCGCAAAAGTAGTTTATCTTGCCACGATGAGCAAGTCTTTAGGTCGCTATTTGGTGAAAGAATGGATGATGTGGCGAAAGGCACGGATAAAATGGTTATCTTTGCCGTGTTTTGACAATGATTTTATAAGAAATGAGTGAAATACGTGACCCTCAGCTCTGGGAAAGCGGAGAGCTGAAGATAGAATGGGTAAGGCATCACATGCCGCTGCTTGAAGGTTTGGAGAAAGAGTTCAAGGAGACGAAGCCGTTCAAGGGACTGAAAGTGGCTCTGTCAGTGCATCTGGAGGCCAAGACGGCGCATCTTTGCGAGGTGCTTGCCGAAGGCGGGGCTGAGATGTATGTCACCGGGAGCAATCCTCTATCGACTCAAGACGATGTGGCAGCCGCTCTTGTGCATGAGGGGCTGAACGTCTTCGCTGTCCATGGGGCGACACCTGAGGAATATGAGCACGGCATCAGACGCGTCATCGAGTGCGGCCCGAACATCATCATAGATGACGGCGGAGACCTCGTCACGATGATCCACGAGAACTATCCGGAGCTCATCCAGAATGTCATCGGAGGCTGCGAGGAGACCACGACCGGAATCCTTCGCCTTGAGACGATGAACCGTGAGAGGAGGTTGAGGTTCCCGATGATGCTTGTAAACAACGCCGCCTGCAAGCATTTCTTCGACAACCGTTACGGAACCGGCCAGTCTGTCTGGGACGGCATCAACAGGACAACCAACCTGATAGTGGCCGGGAAATATGTCGTTGTCGCCGGCTACGGCTGGTGCGGCAAGGGTGTGGCCATGAGAGCCAAGGGTCTTGGCGCGAAAGTGATTGTGACTGAGGTTGATCCGATCAAGGCGATGGAGGCGGTGATGGACGGGTTCCAGGTTATGAGCATGGCTCAGGCCGCATCGGAGGGAGACATATTCGTGACTGTCACCGGTTGCGACGACGTCATCACCAAGGAGCATTTCCTTGCGATGAAGGACGGTGCCATCTGCTGCAACGCCGGGCATTTCGATTGTGAGGTGAATGTCGCCCAGCTCAAGGAACTCGCGGTCAGTGAGAAGCCTGCAAGGCAGAATATTCAGGAATATGACCTCCCTAACGGTCGCAAGGTCTACATCATCGCCGAGGGGCGTCTTGTCAATTTGGCCGCAGGAGACGGACACCCTGCCGAGATCATGGACATGTCGTTTGCCATTCAGGCCTTGAGTGCCAAGTACTTGGCGGACAACAGGATGGTTCTCGCAAGGGACCTTGGAGAGATGCTTCACTGCGTGCCGGAGTCCATTGACCGCGAGGTGGCCTTCAGAAAACTAAAGGACTGGGGAATAACGATCGACACGCTGACCCCTGCCCAGCACAAGTACCTTTACGGAGAATAATGTGATTGATAAGGAATAGTTTGGCGAGTCCGCTGACCTATTCCTTTTGTAAATGATTTCATAAATAATAACACTATGAGCCTGATTCCTATCTACACCTGGACCAAAGGCATCAGAAACTTTGATCATAGGAGAAAGCAGTTCTCACAGCAGCCTTGGGCGCAGGGGGTATTGCTTCTTTGTTGCGTGGTAGTGGCAATGCTTTTGGCTAACCTACCGTTTACAAAAGAGTTCTACCACAATGTTTTGGAAACCGAGATTTCATTGAGGTTCCATATCCCCGGACATGAAGGATTCCTTTTCCCGGACGGGATGACAGTCGAGAGTTTCATCAACGACATACTGATGACGGTCTTCTTCTTTACCGTCGGTCTGGAGATACGGCGTGAGATGAAGAACGGAGAGCTGTCAAGCGTGAAGAAGGCGATGATGCCGGTGATCGCCGCGTTCGGAGGAGTTGTGGCTCCGGCTTTGATATTCACCGCTGTCAATCATGGTTCAGCCGCCGCTTCCGGATGGGGTATCCCTACCGCAACGGACATCGCTTTCGCTGTGGGTATTCTCTCGATTCTGGGTGACCGGGTGCCTGTCTCACTGAAAGTTTTCCTGACTGCTTTGGCCATCGCCGATGACCTTATCGCGATTCTTGTCGTGGCATTGTTCTACGGTGGCACAATCAATTTCGGACTGTTGAGCATTGCGTTCGTTCTGATTGCTTTGGTGCTGCTGATGAACAAGTTAGGTGAGAAGCGAGGATGGTTCTACTTGGTTCCGGCCATCGCGATCTGGTCGCTCTTCTACTATGCCGGCATCCACTCCACGATGTCAGGTGTGGTGATGGCTTTCCTAGTGCCGATGACCCCTCGGTTCAACGAGGCCTACTTCCACAGAAAGCGTCTCCAGTACATTCGCAGGCTCAATGAATATAACGGGATAGCCTCCACTTCTTCCGAATTTCCTAACGGTCCGCAGAGGCATTGCCTGAGGCGTCTCTCTGCTATCTCTAGGGATTCCATCGGCATGAGCTACCGTCTTGAGCACGCCCTCGGCCCTTGGGTCAACTTTCTGATCATGCCGATTTTCGCCCTCGCCAACGCTGGTGTCGAGATTCCGGATGTGTCCTACTTCAACGTGTTCCAGTTTGATCAGGCTCTGGGCAGCGTGAGCATGGGAATATTCCTTGGCCTTGTTCTTGGCAAGCCTCTTGGAATCTCCCTTGCCAGCTTCATCGCTGTCAAACTTCATGTAGGAGAGATGCCGGCGAAGGCCTCTTGGGTCATGCTGATCGCTGTGGCCTGCCTTGGTGGTATCGGATTCACGATGTCAATCTTTGTGGACACCCTGTCATTCGGTGACCAGGCTCCTGAGATCACTGCCCGTCTTCGTGACATGGGCAAGGTGGCCGTGCTGATGGGCTCCCTCTGCGCCGGCATCCTGGGCAGTGTCCTGATCAACATCGTCCACGGCATCGAGTCCCGCAAGGCCGTCAAGGCTTAAAGCCCGAGCTCATCCTTCATCGAGCGGAGAAGATCGAAGGCCTGAAGCGGGGTGATGTTGTTCAGATCGACTCCGGAGAGTTTGTCGCGCAGGGATTCGAGCGTCGGGTCATCCAGCTGGAAGAACGACAACTGAAGGCTGCCGTCACTCTCAAGGGTGCCGGCCTTGGTCTGCACAGGCTTCTTGATCTCGCCCTTCTTGGCGCTTACAAGATGCTGCGAATCGTTCATTTCCAAAGCCTTGAGAGTGTTCTCGGCGCTTTGGATCACCTCTCTCGGCATCCCGGCCATCCTTGCGACGTGGATACCGAAGCTATGTGCGGTTCCGCCCTCCTTGAGCTTGCGCAGGAAGATCACCTGAGTGCCGACCTCTTTCACCGCGATGTGGAAGTTCCTGACCCTTGAATATATCTCCTCAAGGTCGTTAAGCTCGTGATAGTGAGTGGCAAAGAGCGTTTTTGCCCCGTGGCCATATTCATGAATGTATTCGACTATCGCCCGGGCTATCGACATTCCGTCGTAGGTTGAGGTGCCTCGGCCGATCTCGTCCAAAAGCACCAGTGAGCGCTCCGACAGGTTATGCAGGATCATCGAGGTCTCCAGCATCTCTACCATGAAGGTTGACTCGCCACGGGAGATGTTGTCGGTTGCCCCGACTCTTGTGAATATCTTGTCGAAATACCCTATCCTGGCGCTGTCCGCCGGCACGAACGATCCGATCTGCGCCAACAGGACAATCAAGGCCGTCTGCCTCAGCAAGGCCGACTTACCGGCCATGTTCGGACCGGTCAGGATGATGATCTGCTGTTTCTTGTTGTCAAGGAATATATCGTTGGGAACATATTCCTCACCAGCCGGCATCAATGTCTCGATGACCGGGTGGCGTCCGGCCTTGATGTCAAGGGGCAGATCCTTGGTCATCTCTGGCCGGTTGTAGTGGTTGTCCTTGGCAAGCTGGGCGAACCCTGTCAGAACGTCCAGGCGGGCGATGATCCGGCAGTTGGTCTGGATGGCGGGGATGTTTCTCTGGATCTCTGCCACCAGGTCGCCGTAGATCTTTGTCTCAATGGCGTAGATGCGGTCTTCCGCGCTCAGAATCTTCTCTTCATATTCCTTGAGCTCCTGGGTGATGTAGCGTTCGGCGTTGACAAGCGTCTGCTTGCGGATCCACTCCGGCGGAACGAGATCCTTGAAAGTGTTGCGGACCTCGATGTAGTACCCAAAAACGTTGTTGTAACTGATTTTGAGCGAGGATATTCCCGTCCTCTCGGCCTCTGACTGCTGGAGTTTCAGAAGGTAGTCCTTTCCGCCTGAGGAGATGCTTCTGAGTTCGTCCAGATCTGGATTGACTCCAGAGGCTATGACCTCGCCTTTTCCCACAGCGGCGGCCGGCTCTGCGGTCATCGTCGCGGTGATCTTGTCAAGCAGTTTCGAGCAGTTCCTCATCTTGCTGATGAGCGAGTCCAAAGCCTTGACTCCGTGATCTTTGCAGAGTGCGGCAATCGGTTCCATCTGGGCCAGTCCACGTCCCAGCTGCATCACTTCCCGAGGTGCGATCCTGCCTGTGGCCGCCCTTGAAATAATCCTCTCAAGGTCTCCGATGTCGCCGACATATTCCTGAATCTTGTCCAGGTCTTCGCCGGCCTCAAGGAAGTGCTGCACGACATCATAACGGCTGTTCAACTCCTTGATGTCCATTATCGGCATCGCCAGCCAGCCGCGCAGAAGCCTCGCTCCCATCGGAGACGAGCATTTGTCGATGACGCTGACCAATGATACCCCTTCACCGCCTACGGATGAATTGAATATCTCCAAGTTCCTCATCGTGAACTTGTCCATCCACACGAACTTCTCCTC
>CAKUVR010000068.1:0-8169 GCA_934698975.1 uncultured Bacteroidales bacterium | reverse complement strand
AAATCCATTGAGCTTCTGTAGAATATAACGGCCACGATGTAGCCGGCAAGGGCGCCGAACACAACCGGGATAAGCTTGATCATTCCCTTGCCCCAGCAAGAGCATACAATCGCGACAAAGAGAGAGACCAAAGCCAGAACCCAGTTCTTGCTGGCCATGTCAACACCGGTTCCCGCCAGTGAAAGACCAATCAGGATGATCACCGGACCAATCACGATCGGTGGGAAAAGTTTCTTTATGAAGCTGACACCGAATAGTTTGACAAGGAAACTCATCAGGATGTACACCAAACCCACGGCGACAAGTCCGCAGAACATTCCGGACAGTCCATAGAGTTCTGTCGCCTTGATGATCGGAGCGATGAAAGCGAAACTGCTGCCAAGGTAGATCGGAACCTTTCCTCCGGTTACCGCATGGAAAAGAAGCGTGCCGAGACCGGCCGCGAGAAGAGCGATGGCAGGATCAAATCCGACCAGAAGAGGGACGAGAACCGTGGAGCCAAAGGCCACGAACATGAACTGAACTCCGACGATGGATCGTTTCAGTGGGGATAAGGTGTGTTGTGACATAAATATTAAGTTATTTAGAAGCCCGGTTATACAAGACAGCGGCGATCACGCCGAAAATCACGTTAGGAAGCCACAGAGCGACCACTGGTGGCAACGCTCCGGAATAGACGAACATCTGGCTGAATCTCATGAACAGGATGTAGGTGAAACTAAGGGCGATACCTATTCCTATGTTCAGACCTATACCTCCCCTGCGTTTTCTTGAGGAAAGGCTTACCCCCATAAGGGTCAGGATGAAAGCCGAGAACGGAAGCGCGAAACGGTTGTGTTTTTCGATGAGCGCGTACATCACATTGGCGTCTCCCCTCATCTTCTGTGTGGCGATCAACTCATTAAGTTGTTCGGCCGGCAACGTCTCGACGGTTTTCTTGTTGCGGTAGAAATCAGTGACAGTCAGGTTAAGCACCGTGTCAAGTTCCGCTCCTGTGGTCACACGGTCCTGAAGGCCATCTGAATATTCCCTTATGAAGTAATTCTTCAGCTTCCAACCGTTGAAAGTGCTGTCCCAAACGGCTTTCTCGGCGGAAATCTTCTTTATGAGCTTGTTGTTCTCTATGTCCTCAAGAGTAAAATCGTAGGCAGTGTTGTTCCAAGAGCTGAAAGACTCTACCGAAACAAATTTCCCAGGGTTGATCTGGTAATGCACATTATTGGAAGACAATGAGTTTCTGTGCTTTACATACTTCATCTCGAAATTGATCCGCTTGACGTTGGACCTCGGAATTATCCAAAGGTTGAGCGAAAGTGAAAGCGTGGCTATCAGAAGCGCCGAGACCATATACGGCACCATCATTCTCCTGTAGCTCACGCCACAGGACAGAATAGCGATGATCTCGCTGTTGGCGGCCATCCTGGAAGTGAAGAATATCACCGTTATGAACACGAACAGCGGACTGAACATATTCACGAAGTACGGGACGAAATTCACATAGTAGTCAAAGACAATGGCGTGCAGCGGGGCCTTGTTCTCGACAAAATGGTTGATCTTCTCGCTTATGTCGAAGATTATAACAATTCCGATGATGAGAAGAAGAGCTATAAAGAAGGTCATGATGAACTTCTTTATGATGTACCAGTCTATCTTCTTCAGTCCCACGCTCATATTCCTAAAGTCTTGAACTTATTCTTTTTACGGTCATGTCTTTCCAAGAGGCGAAATCCCCAGCCTCGATATGTCTGCGGGCCTCGCGGACCAGATCGAGGTAGAACGCCAGATTGTGCTCGCTTGCGATCATCGCGGCGAACATCTCCTTCGCGATGAACAGATGATGCAGGTAGGCCCTTGAATATGTCCGGTCAACGAACGACGCACCATCCGGATCTATCGGTGAGAAATCCTCGGTCCATTTGGAATTGCGCATATTCATTATGCCGTTCCACGTGAAGAGCATTCCGTTGCGGCCGTTGCGGGTAGGCATCACGCAGTCGAACATATCCACTCCCCTTGCTATTCCTTCGAGAATGTTGGCAGGTGTGCCGACTCCCATCAGGTACCTCGGTTTGTTTTCAGGAAGAATCGGGCAGACAAGCTCAAGCATTTCGTACATCTTGTCTGTAGGCTCCCCCACCGCAAGCCCACCGATTGCGAATCCTCCAACGGCCGGACTGTCCCCTACAAGGTTCACTGCATGGTCAACGGCTCTCTTGCGTAGCTCTGGATAGACGCAGCCCTGGATTATCGGAAACATCACCTGATTATACCCGTACAGAGGCTCTGTCTCGCAGAAATGCTTGAAATAGCGCTCAAGCCAGCCTTGGGTCAGTTTCAAAGACTTGGCGGCATACCTCTCGTCAGCGTCTCCCGGGCAGCACTCATCGAGTGCCATCATGATGTCGGCGCCGATGATTCTCTGCGTGTCAACATTATTTTCAGGAGTGAACGTGTGCCTGGATCCGTCAATGTGAGACTGGAAACGGCAGCCTTCTTCGGTGATCTTTCTGATTTTTGTCAAGGAGAACACCTGAAATCCGCCGCTGTCAGTAAGGATAGGCCTGTCCCAATTCTCGAATTTGTGCAGTCCTCCCACTTTGCGCAGAATGTCAAGTCCCGGCCTCAGATAGAGATGATAGGTATTGCCCAGGATGATCTCAGCCTTGATGTCCTCCTTCAAATCCTTGTGATAGACCCCTTTGACAGAGCCGACGGTTCCGACGGGCATGAATATCGGAGTCCTCACCTCACCGTGATCGGTGGTGAACACTCCTGTCCTTGCCCTTGATCCTGGGTCTCTCGCTATCTCTCTGAAAACCATTCTTCCAAAATTTAACCCTCAAAGATAGTGATTTTTAGCCGAAAACTCGTACATTTGTTTGTTTTGACCATACGCATAATAACAAAAAACACAATAACGTTATGAGCAACAAGCACATCAGCCTCAGGCTGATCATCATGAACTTCCTCCAGTACGCCATCTGGGGAGCGTACCTGACCTCAATGGGAAGTTTTCTCGGCAAAGCCGGGCTCGGTCCACAGATCTGGCTTTTCTTCGCAACCCAGGGGTTTGTCTCCATATTCATGCCGGCCTTGATAGGCATAGTGGCCGACAGGTGGATTCCGGCTCAGAAGACTCTTTCTCTCTGTCAGCTCATCGCCGGAGTCTCGATGTTCGCCACCGGACTGTACGCGATGGGCAACGTCAACCTGACAGAAGGGGCTTACGTTGTCGGCTCGGACTTCAATTTCAGCGTCTTCTACATTCTTTACACAATCAGCGTGGCATTCTACATGCCGACCATCGCCCTGACCAACTCCGTGGCCTACGCCGGCCTTGAGGGAGCCGGGAAGGACACGGTGAAGGCGTTTCCTCCGATCCGCGTGTTCGGAACGGTCGGATTCATCTGCACGATGCTGTTCGTGAACTTCATGAAAGATCCGTCCGGAATCCAGTACCAGCACAGTTTCTTCCAGTTCTTCACCTCGGGAGTTTTAAGCCTGGTCCTTGGGTTCTATGCCCTTACTCTCCCGAACGTCCCTGTCAAGAAAGCCAGCGGCAGCAGCTTCATGGAAGCCAGCGGCCTCAAGGCGTTCACCCTGTTCAAGGACAGGCAGATGGCCGTGTTCTTCATCTTCTCGATGCTTCTCGGAGCGTCTCTCCAGATCACCAACGGCTACGCTAACTCGTTCATCTCTTCCTTTGCCGGAAGTCCTGAATATGCCGACGCATGGGGCGCGCGCAACGCCAATGCGTTGATCTCACTCAGCCAGATGTCGGAGACCTTGTGCATCCTCCTCATCCCGTTCTTCATGAAGAGGTTCGGAATCAAGAAGGTGATGCTAATCGCGATGTTCGCCTGGGTTCTCAGGTTCGGATTCTTCGGAATCGGCAACCCTGGTTCTGGAGTATGGCTGTTCATCCTCTCCTGCCTCGTGTACGGTGTGGCCTTCGACTTCTTCAACATCTCCGGTTCACTCTATGTCAATCGCCAGACTTCAAAGGATATTCGTTCCAGTGCCCAGGGACTGTTCATGCTGATGACCAACGGCCTCGGTGCCTCGATCGGAACATGGGCCGCCGGAAAGGTCGTCAACCATTACGTCTATAACGCAGCACAGCCTGACTGGGCCACGGCCTGGTACATCTTCGCCGGCTACGCCCTGATTGTCGGCATCCTGTTCGTCTTCCTGTTCAAGGACCCGGGCAAGGACGAGGAGTGCGCCGGGCAGGCCTAACGCTTCTTTGCCGGTGGACAAACCTCCACCCTCGCCAGTCCGAACATACGGCTTTCCGAGAGGTTGTATTTAATATCGAAGCAACGATATTCATGATGATTCCTGACCTTGTGGTAGGATGTGACACAGTCAAACCTGTAGCCCATCTGCACAAGGTCAGGAATATTCATTGAAGTGACACCTTTCTCCAGCAGGGATGACAGAATCTCGTGGTTTCTGTCCAATGCTCCGATGGTTTTAAGCCGAAGGCCTTTAAGATGGCCTCCGTTGACATAGTGGTACCTGCTTTTGCAGCTGACGCAGCAGAACTTCATGTCGCTGCGTCCATAAGGAAGAACATCCCCACACTCCAGACATCTCCCCCTCGATTCGTCTTCCAAGTTCTTCATCGCTTATCATTTATTATTCGCCTGTCCGCCCCGTCGCCACCGACAGAGTCCGACATCCTTAGGTTGTACAGTCGCACACCTCAGGACTTCGGCAAATATGCCTTTCTTAAACGAGATTTGAAAGGGAGGAAAAAAATATTTATGAATATTTTTCTGTTTCTTATCAATCGAGACACAGTTCAGGATTTACCCGCGGCATAAAACTATTTCTTTGCATGACAAAATAAAAATTTATGAATATAAAAAAAGCTTACAGCCGATAAGATTATATCTCTCATCACGCGATTTTCAATAAGAAAAAGAGAGGTTTGTATAAAATTCAGAAAAATCTCGGCCAAGATTTTTTCACGCCGGTATCCGGCATGATATACCATTGTAAATTTGCCTCAGACACAATTTCAAAACAACTTGAATTATGGAACAGTTGAACAGACTTGAAATCCGAGGGAATGTCGGCATGGTCAACATTCTCAAGGTCGGGGAGACGCGGGTAGCGCATTTCTCCGTTGCGACGAACTTCGCCTACAAAGGAAGGAACGGTGAGCCGATCATCGAGACAACTTGGCACAATGTGACTGCTTGGGAAGGAGTCAAGGGCATTCCGTCTCTTGATGTCATCCAGAAGGGGTTCCCCGTCTATGTGACAGGCAGACTTCGGTCTCAGAAATACACATCCAGTGACGGTATCGAAAGAACAAGCATGGAAGTGATCGCCAACTCGGTAGAGACCATTGACGAGAACATATCAGCCCAATACATGAAGTAGCATCTAAACCGAGGTTATTTCCCGATGGCTTGATGTGGGGATGGAACGCAGGGAGGAACAGTCATCGGGATTTTTGCTTACTTGAAACAGTACTTCAAGTGAACATTGCGCATGCGATTTACCTATTAAATAAATACTTATTGGCTGTCAAATGAATTATTTTTTCAATAAATTGCAGAAAAATATTTGGAGGTAACAAAATAATGATTACCTTTGCGTACACTTTCTGTCTAGCAGGCAAAGGCTGATTGGACGCCAAAGCGGAACTCCTTGGATTCAAGGCCGTGAGGCAGCAGGAATGCCAGGTGCGGAAGCGCATCTCCATCAGAACACCTTACCGCAAGCGGAAAGTTTATTTTTTCCCCGAGTATACCGGCATTAGCAATACATTGTGGCAGAAAAATAGAATCAGGAATTTTGCACGTTACCAAAATTCCTGATTCTATTTTTCTGCCACTGTTCCCCAGCAGTTTATATTGCGTAAAAGTCACTTCGGCAAACTCGGCGACCGGTTGTCTTATCTATGATGATACATATCATCATAGTACCTGAGGTACTCCCCGCTTGTGACATTGTCCAGCCACTGTCCGTTGTCAAGATACCAACGCACCGTCTTCTCAATGCCTTCGGCAAACTGAAGGCTAGGCTCCCAGCCAAGTTCGTTCTTGAGTTTTGACGAATCAATGGCATAACGCATATCATGTCCCTTACGGTCGGTCACATAAGTGATGAGATCTTCATCCGAACCTTCAGGCCGTCCGAGCAAACGATCCACAGTCTTTATAAGAACCTTGATAAGATCTATGTTTTTCCATTCGTTGAAGCCACCGATGTTGTAAGTCTCAGCGATTTTCCCCTTGTGGAAAATCAAATCTATCGCCCTGGCGTGATCTTCCACATACAGCCAATCACGGACGTTCTCCCCTTTACCATATACCGGTAGCGGACGGCGCTGACGGATATTGTTGATAAACAAAGGAATCAATTTCTCCGGAAACTGGTAGGGACCATAGTTGTTCGAACAGTTCGTAACAATTGTCGGCATCCCGTAAGTGTCGTGATAAGCCCGGACAAAATGATCACTGGAAGCCTTGGCTGCCGAATATGGACTATGCGGCTGGTACTTACTCTCCTCGGTGAAAAATGTGTCTCCGAAAGGCCCTCCGCCACATTCATTGCCAGCTGGATCACCCTCCGGCCTTGTCAATTCCAAAGCACCATAGACCTCATCAGTGGAGATATGGTAAAAACGCTTTCCTTCCCACCCTTGCGGTTCCCAAAATTCACGGGCAGCCTGAAGAAGGGTCAATGTGCCCAGCACATTTGTCTTTGCGAATATGAACGGATCCTTTATGGAGCGGTCAACGTGGCTCTCGGCGGCAAGGTGAATCACTCCGTCAACAGCATATTCAGAGATTACCTTGCGGACGGTTTCAAGGTCGCAGATGTCGGCCTTGACGAAAACGTAGTTCGGGCGATCCTCTATGTCTTTGAGATTGGCAAGATTGCCGGCATAAGTCAGTTTGTCAAGGTTGATGACCTGATAATCAGGATACTTGTTGACAAACAGTCTCACAACGTGGCTGCCGATAAAGCCGGCGCCACCGGTTATCAGTATCGATCGTTTGTGGTTCATACTCATTATTTCTGCATCTTTCCTTCGTGGAGGTCATCGTACGCGGCTCTTTTACGGAAAATGTCTATCGCCGTGTAGATTGACGACATCATGGACTGAGGGTCCGCCTCGTCACGTCCTGCCATCTCATAGGCAGTGCCATGGTCAGGAGAAGTCCTGACAATCGGAAGTCCGGCAGTGAAGTTCACGCCGTCCTCGAACGCCAACGCCTTGAACGGAGCCAGTCCCTGATCATGGTACATGGCAAGGGTGGCGTCGAATTTAGCGTAATGCCCAAGTCCGAAGAAACCATCAGGAGAATACGGCCCGAACGCCATAAGACCCTCGGCGTTGGCAGCCTTCACTGCCGGCAGGATAATCTTCTCTTCCTCGTCGCCGAGCAGGCCTCCATCGCCGCAATGCGGGTTCAGCCCCAACACAGCGATCTTAGGCTCAACAATACCGAAATCCCTCTTTAGGGACGCGGTCATCAACCTGATTTTGTTCACAATCTTCTCCTGAGTGATCGAAGCAGGCACATCCTTTAATGGAATATGACCGGTCACGACGCTGATTCTGAGTTGGTCGGAGACCATGAACATCAGCACGTCATCCACTCCGAACTCCTTCTGGAGATATTCAGTGTGACCAGTGTTGCCGAAGCCCTCGGCCACCATGGCCTTCTTGTTGATCGGCGCAGTCACCAGCACGTCGATGTCTCCGTTCTTGATGTCCTCCACAGCGCACTCAAGTGACCTGATGGCCGATTTAGCCGATTCAGGAGTGGACTGTCCCGGCTCCACGAACACGTTGTCAGGCAGACAATTGACAATGTTGATCTTCTTAGGTTTGGCGTCCTTGGCGCTTTGGATGACATAAGTGTCCATCTGGTCAAGGTTATGGATCAACTTGCGGTAGAATCCGAAAATCTTTGACGAGCCGTAGATCACCGGAGTGAACGAATCCAAAATCCTTGCGTCAGCCAATGACTTGATAATCACCTCATAACCGATACCGTTGCCGTCACCCTGAGTGATACCGACTATCGGCCGTTTGTTATTCTTTTCCATGCTGTTCTAAAATATTAAGTAAAATGTAAAAAATAACCTGCATCACTTTAGCGCATAATCAAGCAGCCATCAAATGGCAGTTTCTTCCTC
>CAKUVR010000067.1:0-8170 GCA_934698975.1 uncultured Bacteroidales bacterium | reverse complement strand
GAACTACGCAAGGTTTTTTGCTTTATTTTCAGGTCTTTATGATTTATGAGTACATTCCTATGCAAGACTCGGAAAATCGTGCACAAACCCCGTCTTGTCGATGTAGAGATAATCCCCTTCAATAATCTTGTCAAACGTCTGCACCCCGATCGGGTACTTTATCCTTTTCGCCTCCATAACTCCTGTCAATTAACTATCAATTCCAAAGATAGTGAATATTTTCCAATACGCGTCAATCTCTTCCTCCCCTTACGGTCTTAACGCTCCGGCCCTCTGCCATAACGGGTGCAAATACCCGTCTTTTGCACCCGAAACTCTTTCAATCACCGTTTCGGGGTGCGAACCGCCATATTTCGCACCCCAACCATCAAAAATATCCTGTTTCGGATGCCCGAATCGCCATTCTGCCACCGAAACAAACTATGCTGAATAAAGCACGTGAAATGGACCCGAAATGGACCAACAAATCATCTAAACTTTGAATATATTTGCAACGTTACAAACGGATGCTCCTCCCTGCCGCTTTTTGGCATCGGAAAACGTTAGTTTTGCACAGTGAAAACAGTAGCCAGTGCCATCCTGATGAGTTATCCGCAGATGTTGTTGGTTGCCTACAAATGTTGAACGACTAAAGAAACACGACGATAATACTAATGGTATCTTAGCATTTGTGACTCTGATTGTGAGGTGGAAATTCCAGGACCTTACTTTAAGAAACTAATCAGCATATTGAAGACTCTGGAAAACAAAATATAATACTAGCGATAATCCTCTGAAGGATGTGGTTTATGAACAAATAAGAGATAACTATTTTCAGATATGAGTGAACAGAAAGAAACCAAGATTTGCCCGCATTGCGGCAAGGAAATCAAATTTGAGGCCAAGAAATGCAGGTATTGCGGAACGTGGTTGGACGAGGCGACGGTGGAGCCTGTGCCACAGCCTGTGAATGTCACTCCGGCTCCTGTTGAAAAGAGGTCTGGCGATTCTGACAAGATTGCACATTATCATAGGGTTGAGATCACTTTGTTGGTGATTGTCTTGATATTCGCAATCCTTATACTGGCGGAAAGGATAATATTCCGTCTTCAACTTAGTGGGGATTTGGATTGGGATGAATTTATTTTTTAATTATAGCCGCTGATGGATAACACTATTAAATGCCCATATTGCTGTGAAGAGATTCCTGCTTCCTCAACCGTGTGCCCTTATTGTGGCGAGAGTCTGGGGCATAAACAGGAAGAGAAATCAACACAGGAGGAATCGTCGCCGGAATCGAAAATCTCTGAGCCCGCTGTACCGAAGCCAGATCACACTTCTTCTGTGAGCAATTCTAAGCCGACAGCATATACAGTGTCAAATTTTGAAGAATCGGATTCTTTGAAAGGATTGTTCATCGATCCGATATTCAAAGGTTTCTTTGATTTCAGGGGAAAGTTAAACTGTAAGCAATTCTTGGCAGCTACAGTGACTATCATTCTTGTGATGGTCATTCTGGGATGTCTTGCCGCTTATGCGAAAAAAATGTCGGAAGCGTCATTGTCAAACCCTTGGGGTGTTGTGAGTGACGCTTTGATAATACTGATGACAATCTTTAGTTATCTGCAGACAGCCAAGATAAGTGTCCGAAGAACGAATGACATCGGCATAAGCCCATATTGGAACCTGCTATACATCGGTTTCGGGTTCATACCGTTCATAATGTGCCTTTTCATGAAGACAGGAAGTGGCTCCAATAAGAAAGCGGGAAAGATTACTGCCATATCATTAGCCACGTTATTGGGTTTGGGACTTGTTATAGGCATCGCTTCAGCGATAAGTGAAGGGATGGGGGCCGGAGATTATCAGCGTGACGATGACAGTGAGTACTCCTATACTGGCTCTAACGAGCAATCTTCAACTGAATCAAAAACTCAGGACGATTCATCTGATAATGTCTTAGTGGATTCCGAAACAGGTATGAAGTATATGTTTTTTGACGATGCGTCCTATGGAAAAGGTGTGATGAGTGCGATAGATTTTCCTGACAAAAGAATTACGCTTTGCCTTAATACGAATAATGCATTGTGGATAATCGGGGAAAACTATAAACTATATTGGCCGCAATTTACATCTAGTGTGCTTTCTGGAATAAGGCAGAAATATGATAAGTTTGAGTTCTATGCCGAATCAGGGCAATATGCTTTAGTGGATGAAGTTTATAGGAATGAATCGGGGCGTTTCGTTAGTAAAGTCAATGACGAAGTTTGTGATATCGTGATTGATATGAAAGCATCAAATGATAATCCAAGAATCCACATTTATTCGTATCTTGATAGCATGGACTCCGGCTTCGATATTATGGATTTTTCCGGAATCAGTGACTGTAGACTTATGTTCAATGTGCTCAAGACATTGACCAACAACATAGGCAAGGTGGAGGGTTCATCTGCATCGTACCAATCAGGAAGTTCTTCAACATCATCATCGTACGAACCAACATCCAACTCAACAGTGTCCTTAGAATCACTGAAATCCAAGAATATTGAGAGGAGCTTATCCCAAAACCGCAGTGTTGAGCTGAAGGATTCCAAATTGTTTATCAGCGACAAAGTAGGCTCACTTGAGATAGACTTGAATGACATTGTCCGATTCGGCAATATGTGCAAGGATTGGTTGAACTCCGATGCCTATTCCTCATTTAACTTTGTAAGTTCCGGAGGTGTGTTCTCTTTATGGAGAGCCGGTGAGGACAACATATTCCCGGAAAAATTGATATTGGACTCATGGCAACCGAATTATGCCGGTTCTGATATGATATATGAAATCATCATAGAAGACATCCTCGGTGACCAAGTCAGCATCAGTCTGAACGAGAGGGATTTGAAAACAATAATCAGCCTTATTTTTGATTAAGACAACAAAGAACATTAAATATTTTTGAGATGACGCAAGAAGAACAATATCTGCTTACATTTGTACCACAGATAACAGCAGACACAGACCCGCTTCAGGAAGAGATTGACTCTAAGTTGAAAGACTACGAAGACAAATGGGGGCAATTGAATGACGTGATAAAGGCGGATGATGAACTGCAAGAGGTTCCGCAGCCAGATGAATCCAAAAAACCAGGTTGCGGGGTCCCTGTTGTAGTGGCGATTGTGGTATTTGTTTTACTTCTAATCTTCGGTGTGCCATTCTGGGCTTCCTTGATTTTGGGTGCTGTAGGGGCAGCCATTCTTTATGGCATACTATCATACGATTATAAAACGAAGGTTGATGACTATAATAACTACGTAAGAACGAGAGAACAGTACTACGAGCGTATGCAAGAGCTTGACGAAGAGACTGGTAAACTTTGGAAATATCTTTCTCCTAAACTTGACATTCGTTTTGAGACACTCCGCATCGCCCTGAACAAGAACCTCGGAATCCCGTATCCAAAATCGGCCATCACGTTGGACAACTATTCCAAGGTCAAGAAATGTTATCTTGCACTTCTGGAGAAAAGCGAGGAAGTGAACCGCATTCCTGACAAAAAAGAACAAATGGAGGCAAACAGGGCATTTATTGACGAGAAACTGACTTTCCTTTATGCCCACTCACTGCGCGCTACCGTGTCTGACGATGTTTACGGAGAGTTCAGACAGCAGCTTTTGAACGCTGGTTCAGGAAAAATGCTTATGCGTCAGGAAATCAGGGGACGATACAGCCAAGGAGTCAGTGAGATCATGCGCCTTCCTAAGTACAAGGATATGCTTGAAGACGATCATCTGACCCCTATCATCAATAAATTCGAGGCTGTCTCCAGACGAAACACAAGAGGTCTCTTTTTAGAAAGCACCGACAAAAAGGAAGCGCAGACAAGGGATATGGCGGAACTTTTCAATGCCGCCAAGTATGAGTACGACGAGTTGATGGACATAAGCAAGAAAGTGTCATATGCCCTGAACTATGCCCGTGGCTGCGCTTTCCGCAACATTTATCTCGCTACGGAATTGATCAACTACATAGTCGGTTCTAACCGTGGTGGTGGGTTGACAACGGCTCAGGACGGGATAGACTTTTCATCTGTGAACACAAAAGATGTCGGCTTGGATTCTTTTGAATTGAACGGCAGTTCGATTGAGAGCGCTGTGAACACTGTGGCGTTCCTCAGCGACACAGTGATGGACAATGCCGAGTTGTCACAATTCGTTGACGATAACCCTAAGGTTGCGGCGGGATTGGCGATAGTGGCCGCTGTCGGCGCCGGCGTCGTCCAGTATTTACAGAATCTTGAAAACAATGCGGAAGCCCAGAAACAATTGACGGATAACATTCAAGCAATCGCTGACGGTTACACCGTTGGCAAGGCCAATATGCTCCGCGCGATTGAAATCATTGGCGGCATAGTCAAATGCAATGATGGCTTCATGGCCGTTTACGAGCCTCTTAGAAAGAAAGTGTTTGAGGATGGTGACACCAACCTCACAAAGATGGAAATTATGCAGCTTGCCGCGGCAGCGAATGAATATTCAAAGACTGCCAAAGCCAAAATCAAGGAATAATGAATATGAATGCAGAATATGAAGACGGTATGTACCGTGATGTGGAAGACGAGAATAATCCGGTATATGACTGTGATGACCAGTCAATCGAGACGGAGTACCCGCAACCTGCGGAAGGGCGTTCGGACTTTATGCAGAATCTGACTTTGGCTAACAAACAGATTGGCACCAATTTATCCTTGGCTCAAAATATAGGTGGGTTATATTCCGATTGTGTCAAGTTGCATGAGCATCGTAAGGAAGTCGAGGCTCTCACTCAGGTGAAACTTGCCGGAATCGTGGCGAAGTACAAGACCGCGGAAAAATTCATAACGTCATCATTCTCTGAAAGAAATGATGCGCTGAAGAATTATTATGCGGTTCTGGATGATGCGGTCAGAAAAGGCGACAGAGAGTTGATTATCTCGGCGATGGCGAACATCAGCGGTATCGTCACAACCTCTCCGCTCAAAGATTTGGAAAAACTGTGCGAGTCTTTCAATGATTCGCTGGATAATCTGCTTGATTTTGATTAATGATTTCATGCTAATATTTAGACGATGAATAATACAATCAATTGCCCATATTGCGGAGAGGAGATTCCTGCCTCATCAACCAGTTGCCCATATTGCGGAGAACGTTTGAACCAGATGCGGAGTGATGACCGGTTTCCGGCAGGGATTCCCGCTGAGGATCATCCATCTGGATCTCCTGTGCAGGACTCTCGATCTCATATTGCTGAAAGCGATTCCAAGCATGAATCATCGCCAAAAGCCGATTCTGAGAGTCCGGAGACTTTGAAGACGGGAAAACTCGTTGCCATAATAGTTGCGGCGTCTGTGGTCATAGGTGTCACCTTCGGGCTAGTTATAGGAGTAAGTAAAAATAGGACGCCAGCGCATAAGGATAATATTCCATCCGCAGTGTATCAATCGGGTAATTCTTCGGCACAATCTACGGCGAAAGCAAAGACTCCTGCGCCATCGGCCACTCCAGTCTCTACGGAGGCCACATTCTACTGCGCCAACACAAAAGATGAGGTTGCGTTTGATTATGGATATGAGCCTTACGCCTATGGCGATTATGTTCTTCTCTCAGGTGACTGTGGTGCGCTTGGAGGATATTCAGGATACAATGTCGTGTCTTATCAGAAATCCACTGGCACCTATAACTATGTATGCTTTGGCGCGGAAGTCATTGTATATTCCCCCTTGGTCATCAGCATTGGCCGCAGAATAGTGAAGGAAGGAGATTGCGAGGCCGATAATGAATATGACTATGTCTATGAATATTACAGCGGAACCACCAACAGGCAGATGGCTTCTCAGGTATATTCAGGCACTATCGGGAAGTATAAGATCACGATGGAGTTAGCGTTTGACTCCGTAACCCCGAAAGCTGTTGGCACTTACTATTATAGTCGTAACGGAGGGCGCAATAGGATGATTGTCTTTGGGGATGTGTCCGGCGATGGCAATCTGGTGCTGAAGGCATACGATGCCAACTTCTATGACAAGCCAAGTGAGACCATGGTATTGAATGCGACCGGCTCCGGCTTTTCCGGATATTGGGAGCGGCCGAACAAAAACAGGCTTGAAGTCAATCTTTCAAGGTGAAGCTGCTGAAAGATTGTTCGGTTCAGGCTGTTTTCCACGAGTCTATCGTGCGGGTCTGGGTGGAGATGTTCACTCCGACCTTGACAATCTGTATACCGGTCGCTGAGCTTGTCGAAGCGTTACGGTCGGCCGCTTCGACAGGCTCAGCGACCAGTTCCGTGACTGATGAGGCTTTATGGTTTCCCTGACCCTCAAACCGGTACGGAATCAGGTATCCCTTGTCGTCAATCTGCCTGAGAGCCTCCTCTGCGGATCCGTCCACCTTGAACTCAAAGACATAGACCCGGTCCTTGGTTCTGCACACGGCGTCAGCCCGGCCGATCGCAGACTTCACCTCGGCCTGGGTGTAGTACCCCAGCAGCGAGAAGATCAGGTAGATTATCGTCTGGAAATGCTTCTCGGACTTGTTCTCCAGATCGTACGGGATTCCGGCAAGGTAGGACTGCATGAGAGCCAGCGCTGTGTCGATGTCATGATGGTACATCGCCGCATAGAATTTGGCCACAAAGCCGCCGCCGGTCATTTCCCGGTTCTTGTACTGTGACAGCAGTCCTTGCGTGAAGCCGATCTTTACCTCCTTGTTCGGATAGCCCAAAGTATATAACTGCAGATCACGGTCATATTCCTTAATAGTCAGATAGCCTGTCTGGTAGAGCATCGGAAGGGAGTTGTCACTGATTTCCGGCGAGACGTCGAAGTCTGATTCCGGAATGAGAGGCATGCTGTCCAATGTAGTCTCGTCAATCGGATTCTGCTTCAGGCGTTCAAAGAGGAAAGTCGGCGTCCCGCTTTCAAACCAGTAACTTCCGATTCTTTGAGCGGCCAGTGCTTTCATCAGGCTGAACGGGTTGTAGATGTCCTCGGACTCTTCGCTGAAATGATAACCGTCGTAGTTGTCTTTCAGCAGTTCTCGAGCCTCTTCAAACTGAATATTCAACCTTTCCGCCAACGCCTGTATCGGCTCGCACATCTTGCTGTCAAGCTCACTTTTCGATATTCCGCAGATAGCGGA
Organism: uncultured Bacteroidales bacterium; assembly: GCA_934698975.1. Lineage (GTDB taxonomy): Bacteria > Bacteroidota > Bacteroidia > Bacteroidales > UBA932 > Cryptobacteroides. The sequence continues at coordinate 1,034 of CAKUVR010000067.1, read as the reverse complement.
ATATTCCGGCAGCATCGAGATGTTCATCAGATTGTTCAGCTCACTGAATATGCTGAGCTGCGCAAACTTGGTGATCCCCGTGATGAACACGAACCTAAGGTACGGATCCAGACTCTTGATAGGGCTGTAGAAGTTCCTCATTATCTGCCGCATAGGCGCAAGCCGCTCCTTGTCGTTCATAACATCCAGCAGCGGAGAGTCATATTCATCGATGATTATGACCGCTTTTTCGCCCGTCTGCTCAACCGCTCTGTGAACCAGACCGAGAAAGCGTTGGTTGACTTCTGTCTCATCGGCCACTTTCCCGTAAAGATGTTCATATACCAAAAGTTTGAGATTCAGTTCACTGAGTAGTTTCCCTTCGTCGCAATGCTTCGCCGTGGACATGTCAAAGTGGAACACCGGGTGTCTGGTCCACTCTTTCTTGAGTTCCCCGGCCCTCAGCCCATTGAACAGCTCCTTCTCCCCCTCAAAGTAACTATGGATCGTGGATGACAGCAGCGACTTCCCGAACCTCCGCGGCCTGCTGAGGAACACATACGAATAGTTTGTCGCCAAGTCATGCACAAACCCCGTCTTGTCGATGTAGAGATAATCCCCTTCAATAATCTTGTCAAACGTCTGCACCCCGATCGGGTACTTTATCCTTTTCGCCTCCATAACTACTATCCAGTTAATGTCCAATTCCAAAGATAATGAATATTTTCCAATACATGTTAATATCCTCTGCCCCTTATGGCCTTAACGCTCCGACCCTCTGCCACCCGGGTGCAAATACCCGTCTTTTGCACCCGAAACTCTTTCAATCATCATTTCGGGGTGCGAACTTCCATATACCGCACCCCAACCATCATAAGTCTCCTGTTTCGGATGCCGGAATCACCATTCTGCCCCCGAAACAAACTATGCTGAATAATGCACGAGAAATGGACCAGAAATGGACCAACAAATCATCTAAGTAATTCTTAAAAAATAACTTGAACTTTTTTTGGCATGCATTCTCCCCATTGGATGTTCGTACAATTGGAAAGAAT
>CAKUVR010000066.1:0-8186 GCA_934698975.1 uncultured Bacteroidales bacterium | reverse complement strand
ACTGCTGAATCAATTATGCCGATTTCTGCTGAAACTAAAACTTCCGATTTCCGCTGATGCAAAGTTACTGCTTACACTTGAAGTCCGGAATATAATCGTTCCGAAATCCCCGAAATCCCCGGAATCGCCCGTCTGACTTCTTGGCCACAAATCCTTCAGCTATCAGCGGTACGCTCACGACCGCCACTCTTCCCAGCCGTGTCTTGGGGAACTCGATGCCTCTGCGGCTGTTTTGATGTAACTGTGAATATGCCTGCGTGGCCGCCGGTGTCTAACTGAGCACAGAGGTGCTGTCGGACCGGCTCTGCGAGCCTGCCGGCAGGACAAACATCAAGGCAATGAGCACGGATATGATTCTGTATAGCATACTTTGTAGTCCGATCGGTAAGCAATATGGTCACAAAGATAAGCTACCTTTCTGAAGAAAATCTGTTCTTCGTGAATATTACAGGATTTTAATTAACCATTTAAGGAAGTTCTGCTTTTATTCAGCTTTAGTGACTACTATGGTACCGTTTGTCCGGCGGATTGTGTTCTGGCCGGACAAAGCGCATGATTTCTACATTTCGTCCGGCCAGCAAGGCTTTCGCCGGACAAACTCTTGCTTCCGTCAGATCCTATGTGATTTCCAAAATTAGTTCTAACCTTATAATAAAGAACTCGGCTAGGGTATATCAGACTGACAGGACAATTGCAGGGTCGATGTCCAGCTTCTGGACAATCGTTCTGGCTTGATTATAGGTTGGCGTTTTCTTGCCGGTCATTATCTCAGACAGGCGAGGAGTTGATATTCCCAAAATGGATGAGAGATCTTTTTGGCTCAGATGCTCTCTGGTCATTCTGTCTTGTAGTGTCGCGGCCAAAGTCGGAGTCGCTATAGGGAAATGCTCCTGCTCATATTCCTCTACAAGAGCGGAAAGAGCATCGAGCTCCAACAGCTTAGGATCATCCGCAGGAGTGTTCTCATCAGTTGAGAAGAACAATTCGTCTATCCTTCTCATTATCGCCTTGTACTGTATTTCGTTTTTTATCTGTGCCATAATTCTCCACCATTAAATAATATTAGAGACGTCAATACGGTCATATTCTTTATGCGTTCCTACGAATCTGATATAGACCAACTCCGGAGTGAATTTCACTGCCACTATCAGTCTGTAGTTGTTGCCTTTTATGTTAAAAACATAACGTTGGTTTCCTACATAATCTACCGAGTTGAAGTCCTTTCGCATATCATTGAATGACTTCCAATGAGCGTGCGACACTTTCACATACCACTCACTCAAAGGTTGTTGGGTATCAGGATGTATCATCCAATATTCACGTAATGTATTTATCGCTATTATACGCATAATGCAAAAATAGCAATAATTTCATAATTTGAAAGGAAATTTCAAACATTTAGCGAAAGGGTATTTCTCTGCCATTCACGCACAGGGGGTCTGAGCAGACTCCAGACGAGGATGATTGCCACAAAGAAGAGATCCACGGCCAGACAGTCGCGACTGACAATCTGTTATGACGGGTGCTGAGATTGACGGTCACTTCGACAGGCTCAGTGACCATCCTTGCGGACTATTTATAATTGTCCGTATCGTAATAAAAAATTGGTTAATTCTCAGGGACATGCAGATTTCTGATGTCCACCCTGTCCATACTATGGACAAAGGCTTTTCGCCGTACCTTTGCCGTCAACAAAAACTGATTTTATTATGATTGTCAAACTTGAACAAAGAATCGAGACCAGAGAGGATGTCAGCGCTCTGAGCGTGCGCCTGACCGGAGACTACAAGAATGTCGATTATTCAGGCGCTTGGGAGAAAATCGTCAAGTACTGCAAGGAGGAAAACCGCGTAGGCTGCATTGACGCGGAGTACATCAGTGTCTATCTTGATGATCCTACGACAACTCCCGCAGAGAAGTGCCGCGTGGATGTCGGCATAGCCCACCTTAAACTAGGCGGCCTCCAGCCAGAGGGAGAGGTCAGAGTCGGAACCCTTGAGGGCGGTAAGTTCATTGTCTTCCTGCACAAAGGCCCGTACTCTGAACTCGGCCAAGTCTATGAAGAGGTCTATGGCCACCTGCTTCAGGAAAACGGAGTGAAAGTGCTTCCGAAAGCGATGTTCGAGAAGTATCTGAACGACCCGGCGCTCACAAAGCCGGAAGACCTTCTGACCGAACTCTGGATTCCGATCGCATAGACAGACTTCAACAACAAGCCGGAAGATTGTCGGCTACGCCTGTATAGGCATTCACCCAAATCACCTTCTTCTATTATGGTCAGCCCAGCCTTTCACCAGGTCAGGCTGACCTGTTTTGATATTCGTAAACGCTGTCCTCCAAAAATGACCGGCAGCTTTCTCATGTCGATGAATATCAACGCATAGCATTCCACCGCCTGTAGCCCAATGCTACCGAGATTCTTTCAAGATATGTCCTTCCTTGACCCAAATGGCAGGACGGCCATCTCGATTGGAAGAGCAAACCGCCAGTATAGTGCTGTCATTCAAAAGCATAAGAGAATTCCACTTTCCGCTTTTGTTTTCCGGAATATCAAATGGACGGGAACGATTCGTGAAATTTCTGGCACAGGAATCGCCTATGGCGACTTCCATGCAGGACAACTCCCGATCATGGCTACGATTTTCATTTGTCTGATAACTGATCACAGCCTCTCCGCTTGGCAGTCTCAGCAAATAAGGCGCACCCATATAAGTGGAATCCGAAACAACATCAGCCAAAGCCTCATGCCTTTCCGTCGAATTCCCGTACACAGGAATATTCCAATTGTCAGACAGAGATGTTCTTACAGTATAGGGCTTGAAATACCCGCCGTAATTGTCATCAATGACCAGAACAATGTCATCGCCGAATATCTCAGCCACAGGCATGCCATCACGATGATCCTTCCGAAATGAAACCGTCCGTGGTTCCGCAGTCCATGTGTCACCTTTGTCATCAGACTCTAAAAGAGAGATTTCCTGTTCGTCCGATTCCCGGTATGGGGATTCATTTGCGAAATAAAGCTGCAACGTACCATCAGGCAATTGCAAAAATGATGGTTCCCAACAGCCATCCTTGAAAAAAGTCCCCGCTTCATACAGAACGCGTGGCCGTTCCCAAGTAAGACCATTGTCAAAACTACGGCTGACCGCTATTGAATATGGAGCCATCCCTTGCGAGACTGGTCTATAGTTCGCGCCACAGACAAAGACACCATTATCCAACTCAATGATTTCCGCATTTGCCGCTTTCACCAATGAACCTGATTCAAATTTACGAGGAAACACTATCCTGTCCTCACCCCAGGCATGACAGTCATCGCTATGAGACACGACCACATTACCTTGCAGATCCTCGAAAGCTATCCAGTAACGCCCGTCCGCACACCGTATGATTCTGGCATAGGTGCCACTCTCCTTGATTTTTCTCTCCGTCCCTTCATCCCAATCTATTCTTACACCATCCGAAGGCTTCGCACGTTTTACGGAAACCATGGCGCAGCCTCCGGGAAATAAAAGAAGCACTATGATGAGAAAAACAAATGATCGGTACATGATTATATTCTTAGAAAATAAGAAGCTGTCTTGATTTGTTTGTTTGAAGTTTAAGAGCAAGCTCTTTCCCTGCTACTCACCTCGACAATCCGAACAAGTTCGATTGCACTCGGTTCGGTCGCTGGGTTGAGAGTGAAAAACTTCAGTTTTGACCGCTTCTTCCAAGGAGGATAGCGGTGCTATCTGACTGAAGAAGCGGGAAGAAAATGAAGATTTTTTCACCTCAAAGAACATTTCAAATAAATCAAAACAGCTTCTAAATAGGTGAGGAGTTGCTATTCCCAAAATGGATGAGAGATCTTTTTAGCAAATAGAGCCTTTCTCAGCCATTCACGCACAGGGGTGTCATAGATTTTGAGCAGGCCCCAGTCGAGGATGATTGCCACAAAGAAGACTCCGGAGGAGACGATGATGTGCTGCCAGAGTTGAGCAGAGGCATGTTCGGCAACCCAGTTCATCTGCATGTACATCAAAGGGAAATGAGTGATGTAAAGCGGATAGGAGATCTCGCCCATCCATTTGCAGACCGCCGTGCTTCTGGCGTCAGTGGTCACGGAACCGGCCAGATAGCCGTGATTGATAATCTGTTCTGCCGGTCCCTTTGAATAAGTCTCCAACAGATGAAACGCCACCACCATGAGCGCGGCCACACCACGGAGCCCGTCCAGAATATCATAGCGAGGCTTGGGGGCCAAATATACACTTTCATTCGCCATAATGTGCAAAGATAAACCTTTTTTGCGTGGGACGCAATCAGTTGTAAATGAATATATTCGTAAACGCTGCCCTCCAGAAATGACCGGCAGCATTTTTCATATTGCTGAATGTCAACGCTTAGCATTCCACCTCCTTATATCCTTCCTTGACCCAAATGGCAGGATGGCCATCTCGATCGGTCTTTTTTTACTACCTTTGAGACCTACTAATGAATATTTAATATGATTTCATTTGAAAGTGATTATAACAACGGGATGTTGCCGGAGATACTGGAGGCTCTCGGCAGGGCCAACGATGAAAAGACTTCCGGATATGGATTCGACCCTTACACCGAAGCGGCAAAGGAGAAGATCCGCAAGGCGGTGGATGACGAGAACGCGGATGTGTTCTTTCTTGTAGGTGGAACCCAGACCAACGCAACGGTGATAGACTCCTTGCTTTTGGGATGCGAAGGTGTCATCTGTGTGGAGACAGGGCATATTGAGGTTCATGAGTCGGGAGCCGTGGAGGCTTTCGGGCATAAGGTGATCACTCTCCCTTCCGACAACAGCAAGTTAGCGGCCGGCACACTGTCTGCCTACATGGATGCATTTCACAACGATGAGACTCATCCTCACATGGTACAGCCAGGCATGGTTTACATCTCTATGCCAACCGAGTTCGGTATGGTATATTCAAAGGCAGAGCTGGAAAGGCTATATGCCACATGCCGGAAGTATGGCCTTCGTCTCTTTATCGACGGAGCAAGATTGGGCTATGGACTGATGTCCGAAGCATGCGATTACGACCTTCCGTTCCTTGCCAGGCATTGCGATGTGTTCTACATAGGTGGCACCAAGGTGGGAGCGATGTTTGGAGAGGCTGTTGTGTTCTCAGGCATGAAGGCCCCAAAATATTTCTTCACGACCGTCAAGCGGCATGGAGCCTTGCTTGCCAAAGGCAGAATGCTCGGCATACAATTCGACACTTTATTCACAGATAATCTTTACTTCAAGGTGTCTCGCCACGCCATCAACATGGCAATTCGTCTCCGTGACATTTTTGCCAGACACTACATCGCGCTCGCCTACGATTCTCCTACCAACCAGCAATTTGTCATCCTCACCCCCGCTCTCTACGAGGCACTCTCCAAGAATGTGGCTTTTGAAATTTGGGGAAGAAAGAGCGAAGATGAGATCATCTGTCGTTTCGTGACCAGTTGGGCTACCAAAGAAGAGGAGTTGGAGAAACTGGATGGCTTACTTGGATAAAAAGAATAAGCTATCCAGTTATAAACCTGCTGGCAAAGATGTAGATGTCTTTTCCCGTGAAAATCGTGGAGGAAAACCGTGCGGAAAGTGGCAAAAAATTCAAGATTCCGCACGATTATCCCGAATAATTCATATTTTTCTATCTTGAATTTTCACAAAGATGCAACTTTGAGAAATTCAAAAACCGCTTCTAAATATTCATTAACATGTCAGACGCGTCATTTGAAAAGACCCTCACCCTTGGGGATGCCATCCGTCTTACTGGGCCGATGGCCTTCAACATCATGCTGAAGCCAGCAGGTTCGCTCTGCAATCTGGACTGCAAGTACTGCTACTACCTCGACAAGGCTGAAATCTACGGCGGCAAGGAGCCGCGCATGAGCGAAGCGATGCTGGAAAAGGCCGTTCAGGAATATATCAATGCCAACGAGGTGCCAGAGGTGACTTTCAATTGGCACGGTGGCGAACCGCTGGTGCTGGGGCTGGACTTCTACAGGAAGGCCATTGAATATGAGCGTAAATATGCCGGAGAGAAGGTCATCCACAACACCATCCAGACCAACGGCACCCTTCTCAACCGCGAATGGGCGAGATTCTTCCACGACCATGATTTCCTTGTGGGAATATCCCTGGACGGTCCCAAGGATATTCATGACAGGTACCGCAAGGACAAGGGTGGCTTCCCGACCTTCGACAGGGTGATGAGTGGGTTGAATATTCTTAAAGGGGAAGGGGTTGAGTTCAACACGATGTCCACGGTGAACCATGCCAGCGAAGGCCGAGGTTTGGAAACTTACATATTCTTAAAAGAGGTCGGCAGCGGCTTCATGCAGTTCATGCCGGTCGTGGAGCATGTCAAGTACCCGCTGAACGGAGCGGGCAAGCCTGACAAGAAGAAGCGGCCTTTCATCGTTGACCCGAAGACCGACGGAGCCGTCATTGCCCCGTGGTCGGTGAGTGACATTGGCTTCGGGCGATTTCTGTGCGACATATTCGATTATTGGGTACGCAACGATGTCGGACGTTATTTCGTCACTAATTTTGATGCAACCCTCGCCAACTGGGTCGGTGAGATGCCAGGTACCTGCACCTTCGCCCAGACCTGCGGTGGCAATTCCGTCATCGAACACAACGGGGACTTCTACCCGTGCGACCATTTTGTTTACAGTGACTATCTTTTGGGCAACATCACCGACAATTCCATCGCTGAGATGATGCATTCCGACAAGCAGACCGCTTTCGGCATCAACAAACGCAATAAGCTCCCCACCAAATGCCTCCACTGTGAATGGCTTTTCGCCTGCAACGGTGAGTGCCCCAAGCACAGGTTCAACACCTACGAGTCCCGTCAGGCTCGTGGCGGTGCAAGAATCGAGACCGGCCTCAACGCCCTCTGCGCTGGCTACCAAATGTTTTTCAGCCACGTCGCCCCTTACATGGACTACATGAAAGACCTCCTGTCCCGCAAGATGCCCCCCGCCTACGTCATCCCCTGGGCTCGTACACACGCGATCCTACAGCGGTAAAAGGCGAGATAGCCGAGACATCGTCCATCACTCCCCTAAAAGCTTCTTCCATTATCCCCCGTGCGTGAAATCAAGCGAATCACTCACGAAATCGCCAATGGTTTTGTGCGCAGAACGTGGCAATTCACTCACGGCAAAACGGATTGACCGAGAAGGTGAGCATCGCCAAGCTGGCGGACGTGATTCCAAAGACACTGGTTCACACACTTTATCCGGTAAAACGCCTTTTCCCCGGAGAAACTGAACGATTCTTTAAGTTCGTCCGGCCAGCAAGGCTTTCGCCGGACAAACTATTACATCCGTCAGCCCCTATGTGATTTCTATGTGATTTCCGAAATTATTTCTAATTTTGTTTATACAATAAGTTGTAAATACCATGAAAAAGTCATTATTTTCTTTATTTGTTTTGCTGATTTCTGTTGGCGCTTATGCGGCAGACATAGTGAAGATTTCCGGAAAAGTCACTGATTATAACGGAAATCCGATTGACTCATGCACAGTACTCATATATAATCCGGATTTCTCAGAAGCCTATGAAACCGCAAGTGACTCACAAGGCTATTACTGCCTTGACAGTATCCCCAAAGGAAGATATGCTGCCATAGCCGCTATGCGAATAAATGAATATCCTCGTTTGCAGCAAGTTTCTCATGATGACATGAAACTCGAATTCTGGGCTTGGAATGTTATCGCTGACCATGATATTACTTTGAATATCCGATATGACAAGCTGGAACTGTATGGAACAACAGCGTTTTTAGAATATGGAGGCAGACGAGAATTGCTCATTTATACACGTCCAATGAGTGTTACGAAGGTTCTCGCTTATCAAAACTTCGTGGATAAAGGAGATGCTGAGAAGAACTCTATTGTCACTGTAGAACCTCAATTCATGACCTTTGAGGTATATGTCGATGGCAAGCCTCTGGAAATATACTCAACTCAACCGTTGAAGATGAAGAATAATGACAATAGTGTGGGAGATGACATCTGCTATATGTTGCAAGTGGAAATGCCACAAGACATATATACGCACACCACTCCATATGAAATCAGAGTTGTGGGACACAATTCGCAATACAATGAGCATGGCGAGAGTGTCTATTATCTCGAACCTCCAAAATACGATTGGAAGTAGC
>CAKUVR010000065.1:0-8311 GCA_934698975.1 uncultured Bacteroidales bacterium | reverse complement strand
GAGAGGCGGTCAGTATCTTATGGAGTTCGAGGTGTTCGGGACGGCGGCGGAAGTGGCGGTAAACGTAATCAGGGGATGACGATATGAAGGCATTGGCAAATAATTTCGGAGTTGCGGAGATAGAGCTTCGCTCCTGGCAGGAAAAAGGTCTTGTGATCCTCAACGGCGTGGTCTGCATCGACACGGACAACGAGAAATACAAGACCGCTGAAGTTCTGGAGATTACGGTTCCGGATTTGAGTATCAGTCGGAGTGCAGAAACTGCGGTGTTCCTGCGGTCGTCAAAGGCTGACGGTGCGAGCACGATTGTGAAGTCCTGGATAAAGGATGTGCGGACGATATGCGTGGAGAAGCTTCCGGAGTTTGACGAGTTCGGGCCGCTGACGCTGTATTTTGCATCGGCCTATGTCACGCTCGGCCAGAGGATGGACTGCCCTCTGAATATTGTCCTTAGACCGTCAATCGTGAACGGAGAGAGCGGCATCCAGTCAGCCTCCAACACGAAGGCCGTCGTCACCGACAAATGGTGCTACCTGTACATCTGTTTCGACAAGTTCGCTGGAGATGACTACAGGGATGCATTCGAGTGCACGCTAGAAGGATTGCCTGAGGACATCGACATAACATTCCCTGTTGTGACTGCGAGCGCATATTCCTACACGTTCGGGACACCGACCTCGGTCTGCCGGCTCAATGGAAAGACGCTTTCCTGCGAGGGGCGACTGGCATTCGGTGAGGGTGCCAATCAAGGCGACTTTATCAATATATTCATCGTCCGGAACGGGAATGGTTCTGATGTTGAACTAACATCTGAGAATATCAACCAATAATAACGATACCATTGTTCAACCATTTTAATATCATTTCATTATGAAGTACATTCCATCAATCGCCTTCGAGGAGATGTCTGGCTCGGCGAAGGGCGTGACCGCGGCAAAGGTTCGTGGACGCAAGTACATCCGCAACCGTGGCTACGGTGGCGGATTCAAGACGGCTGCGCAGTCTTCCGTCAAGGCAATCTTCAAGCAGCTCTCGCAGGGCTGGAAAGGGCTTACCAATGCCCAAATCCTTGCGTGGAACGCATTGGCGAACACGCAGAAGGGCAAGTCCGTCCTCGGAACTTCGAGCAAGATTTCCGGAGCGAACCTCTATTCGAGGCTGAACTTCTGGATAGTCAAGGCAGGAGGAGCCGCACTCACGACTCCGCCGGTGCTTACGGGTGTCGATGCGCCTTGCGAGGCGGATCTCTCGCTCACCGCTGCGAACTTCCACTTCCAGTTGCCCGACCCGCCGGCTGAGAAGGATGACCTCCGGCTTGTCATAATGGCTTCGGCTCCGCAGAGCAAGGGAGTGACTAGGGCCTACAGCAAGGCCGTGAGCATCGGAGCACCGAGAGCCATTGTCGATGACCAAATTGACATCCTTGCCGACTACAAGGCCGTGCATGGGGAGGTCACCGCAGCAGCCCCGAAGGTGTTCCTGAAGTATTTCTTCATCAACGTCAAGACGGGCGAGAAGTCCGGCGAGATGCTCGGGGAGATTTCGCTGTAGCCGTCGTTTAGAATTTATCATCGCCCCGTCACTTGGAATCGTCGTCAGGAATGGCGGACTCCAGTGGCGGGGCTTTGTTTAACTCCTATGGCTAAAAATCAAGATAACATAAAGCACTCAATATTATGAAAGCAAGCGAGAAAGCATATTCATTGATACGGCAGTTCGAAGGGCTGAGACTGACGGCCTACAGGTGTCCTGCCGGAATATGTACTGTCGGATATGGGCATACTTCCGGAGTAGTGTCAGGAATGACCATTACGAAAGAACAAGCGGAAGAGTTCTTGCGGCAAGACATTGTTGCGGTCGAGAATGTCGTTAATGCGGAGTGCCTGAATCTGCATCAATGCCAGTTCGACGCCCTCGTGTCCTTCGTGTTCAATGTCGGAGGCGGTAATTTCCGGAAGTCCACTCTGTTGAAGAAAATCAAGGCGAACCCAGACGACAACTCCATTATGGATGAGTTCCTGCGGTGGGTATATGCGAAAGGAGTTGTCTTACCTGGACTACATAAACGCCGACTTGCGGAGATGAGACTTTATTTTTCGGAGGGCTAAGGTATGGAGACATTGACATTCATCGGGACATATATCATTCCTTTGTTTACAGCTGCCGTCGGCTGGATTGCCGGTTCACGCAAGCGGAAGAACGACTTTCTGAAAGACCTTCAGGCATCCATTGATTTGTTATCATCGGAGAACAGAAAACTGCTTGCGGACATCACAGCGGTAAACTCGGAGATTGTGGCGGTCAGAAAGGAGAACGAGGAACTGAAGGCTTCCGTTGATAGGCTCTGCACAGAGAACTCTCAGCTGAAGGACGAAGTTCGGCAACTGAGGGAACAGATCAGGCGGCAGGAATGAATAAAGGCAGGTCATCGTTGTAGCTGATGTCTGCCTTTTTCAGACGCTTGCGGTCATAGACCTTTTTCAACTTGTGGGTGATTGACCTCATCAGGATCTGTTTCCCGTACCTCTCAATTTCCTCTGCTCTTGAAGCCCTGCGGTTGGCCAGAAGAAAATCCTTTTCCGTAATCCGCAGTTTCTTGTTCTTCATAATTGAATCTGTTTTCGATTGCAAAGTTAATACAAATCATTAAACATCAACATAATGAAATTCAAAATCATACTTTTGTCCGCATTGGCCGTGACTTCCTGCTGCCCAAAACTCTATCCTCACAAGAAGGACAACACTGAACATACTGTAGTAGTCACCGAAACCATCAGAGACACAGTCATTCAAGTTCAGCCGGACTCATCCATTGTTCAGGCTCTAATCAAATGCGATTCGACAGGTCGTGCAAGGATGGAGGAAATCCGGACATTGAAAGAATCCGCAAGAGTCCAGCAAACATTGGCTCTGAAAGACAACAAACTCACGGCGAAGGCTGTCGTGGATTCGATGGGGATCTATCTGACCTATAAGGAACGTAATAAAGAAGAGCATCAAGTTCAGACCATCGAAACCATCATCGAGAAAGAAGTCAATATCCTAAAATGGTGGCAAAAGGCATTGATGTGGATAGGAGTTTCCTCAATTATGATCATTGTTTGTCTATGCCATCTTTACCCTTATAAGAATGAACATCAAATAATTTAGCAATGGTCGTGAAACACATACAAAGACTCAACCATTCTTTCCCAAACTTTCGCTATCTTTGCACCTTTGAAAGCAAAAAATGTCGCTTTCAAACAAGAAGTTCATTGACCTCAAATGGTAAGTTACGAGGAGAAACAAGCATAAATATGCCGAAATATCCATAGTGTACTCATCAAAAAGTAACAATTTGACAGTATCGTTTTTGTGGCAAATTGCACGGAAATCTTGTTACTCCGTTGTTACTCGGAGGTCGAAAATGGTCATCAAGGACCACTTATTTAATTGAGAGATAAAGAATTATGGCAGACAGCAACTTTATAGACTACGTGAAAATCTGGTGCGCTTCGGGGCACGGGGGTGCGGGATCGATGCACCTTTACAGGGCTAAATATGTGCCGAAGGGCGGACCTGACGGAGGAGATGGGGGACGAGGTGGACATATTATCCTCAAGGCTAACCCGCAGTTCTGGACGCTGATCCACCTGAAATACCGCAAGCACATCAAGGCTGAGGACGGGGGGCACGGTGAGGGCGGACTCAGAACCGGAAAGAATGGCGAGGATGTCATTCTGGACGTACCTGTCGGCACTGTCGCCAAGGATGCCGAGACCGGGGAGGTGCTGTTCGAGATGATGGAACCGGGGCAGACACGGATTCTCTGCAAGGGAGGACGCGGAGGCCTTGGCAACAATAACTTCAAGACGGCCACCAATCAGACACCACGTTTCGCCCAACCGGGTGAGGATGGTCAGGAAGGCTGGTTCATCCTTGAACTGAAAGTGCTGGCGGATGTCGGGCTTGTGGGCTTCCCTAACGCTGGAAAATCCACCTTGCTGGCAGCGATCACTGCGGCAAAGCCTAAAATCGCGAACTATGCATTCACGACACTTGAGCCGAACCTCGGGATCGTCAAATACTATGACGACCAATCATTTGTGATGGCCGACATCCCCGGGATCATCGAGGGCGCACACGAAGGGAGGGGCATCGGAATACGTTTCCTACGCCACATCGAAAGGAACTCGGTGCTGCTCTTCATGGTTTCGGCGGAAGAGGACGACATCAAGGCAAGCTACGAGACCTTGCTGAATGAGCTTAAGGAATATAACCCCGAACTTCTCGATAAGGACCGTGTCCTTGCCATCACCAAATGCGACCTGATTGACAAGGACATAGAGAAAGAGATTGAACCAACACTTCCTAAGGGGATTCCTCACGTGTTCATCTCATCTATTAGCGGAGAGGGAGTCAAGGAATTAAAGGATATGCTATGGTCTGCGCTTCACTCATAGGTTTCCTCCACAGGATCGATCAGAACGCCACACTGTTCCTCAACAGTCTAAGCACACCAATGACTGACCAGTTGTGGGTGCTGATGTCTGACAAGACGGTGTGGATTCCGGCCTACGCGCTCTGCGTCTGGTTCCTGTTCCGCAGGTTAGGTTGGAAGAAGGCTTCGATTGTCCTGATTTCCATAGGGTTGGCCTTTGGGCTTTGCGACCAGTTCTCAACCATAGTAAAGCATTCCGTTGACAGGCTAAGGCCAAGCTACAGTGCAAGGATGCTTCTCGGAGGACTGAACCTTCTCGAAGGACGAGGGGGCTTCTTCGGATTCTTCTCGGCACATGCAGCTAACGCTTTCGCTCTGGCCATGTGCCTGATCATCGGATTCAGGAACGACCGGACACACACCTATAACGCATTCTACAAGCTTGCACTAACATGGGCAGCTCTCGTGGCAGCCAGCAGGATTTTCGTCGGGAAGCATTATCTCGGTGACGTGATTGTCGGTGCAATCATCGGGCTGACAATAGGTTACTTTGTCGGAATGCTAGCCAGATATGTCATCCAGACCCGCATCGACAAAGTTCCTGTCACTGGTCTCACAATGATTTTCGATGAGAGGAGAAAGCCTATAACTCTGACAAAACCTTCTCCATCCGATTCCCGCGGGAGCCTTTGATCAGGATTGTGTGGTCGGAAACCGGGTGCTCTTTCAGCCAGGCTACCAAATCATCTGACGTCGGGAACCATTTGACATTTGAAATCGTCTCGAAGACTTGTGAACCAAGCCGAACTTCCGGCCCTTCGACAAGCTCAGGGACCGAGGCGGAATGATGGTGAGCTTTTTTAACATCCGGCCCTTCGACAAGCTCAGGGACCGAGGCGGCAGCCTCAGGAACCGAAGTGGCAGACTTAGGGGCCAGTGCGGCAGTGTCATGGGCTGAAGTGGACGGATGGTGAGCCTGTCGAACCATCCGCTCCGAATCAAGAGCCTTGCGGAACTCTTCTCCTACGAGGCAAACCAAATCCAGATTCATTGCAGCCAACTTTTCCAACACGATAACATGCTCTGAGACAGACTCTTCCCCAAGTTCACGCATTTCCCCGAGCATTGCGGCTTTCAAAGTAGCCTGAACCGAAGCAAGGTTGTCAAGCGCCGCGGCCATACTCGTAGGATTGGCGTTGTAGGCATCCTCAATCAAGATGTTACGCTCGGTCTTCTCTAGCTGCGAGCGGTTGTTTTTAGGAATATATTCACTCACAGCCTGTATCGCATCTTCGAGGGAGACTCCGAAGTGGAGGCCAACAGCGATGGCGGTGGCGATGTTGTTGGCGTTGTAGGCACCGGCGAGGTGGGTTTCAAGACAAAGAAGGTTTTCCGTGCGGTCAGTCGCTTCTGCGATTGGTGAGCCCAACCGGAACATCGGCCCTTCGACAAGCTCAGGGACCGAAGGATTTCCAGCCGCATCGACAAGCTCAGGAACCGAAGGATTTCCAGCCGCATCGACAAGCTCAGGAACCGAAAGATTTCCGGTCGCTGAGACTGCCGAAGCGACCGGGTCGGTGACCGAATCAGGAATGGCCATGCGGACAAACGGATGGTCGGCGTCAGACGGCAGAACTATCGCCCCCCAATAATCCACACCATATTCAATGACCTTCAACCCCTTGCGCTCAGCGGCCATCCCAACAAGAATCGGATCATCAGCATTCAGGAATATGCCCTTCCCGTGCTCAAGAATATAGTCGTAAAGCTTTCCCTTCGCCTTCTTGACTCCATCAAAACTACCGAATCCGAGCAGGTGGCCTTTGCCGACATTGGTGATGATTCCATAGTCAGGTTCAGAGACCTTGACCAGATTCTCAATGTCGTCCGGATGGCTGGCGCCCATCTCAATCACAGCGATCTGTGTCTTGGAATTGATGCCGAGGACAGAAAGTGGAACTCCGATGTCATTATTCAAGTTGCCTTGCGTGGAAGTGACATTGTACTTGACCGACAGCACTCTCGTGATCAATTCCTTGGTCGTGGTCTTGCCGTTAGTCCCGGTCAATCCTATGACTGTCAACCGTTTGCCATCCACAAACGTATTTTCTCTGTGATGACGAGCAAGCGCCTGCAAAGTCTCAAGCGTGTCATGGACAACAATCACACGCGGATCTCCTGACGCGGCTGATACAGAGCCTTCATCCACAACAGCATAACGGGCCCCGGCCTCAAGAGCCTTGAGAGCATATTCATTGCCATCAAAATTCTCGCCCTTCAGCCCGAAGAACATCTCTCCCCCGCTGATTGCACGGCTGTCCGTGGTCACACGACCGCATTCCAAGAATGCCGAATATAATCTCAGTATGTCCATATTCGAAAACAATTCCAAAACAATTCCAAAAATATTTCTCAAGTATATTAGTCAAAATGCAAAACAGCAAACTCGGAGCGTAGCGACGCAAGGGGTTTGGGGAAAACGGTCCCCAATGCCCCACCGGGGCTGTCCCGTAAGGGACTGGGGGTAAAGAAGAAACAGCGTTAGTTCACTTCTTTCCAGTGCTGCCCCAGCCGCCAGCGCCACGTTCTGTCTCAGACAAAACCTCGACATCCTCCCACTCGACACGCTCGTGACGGGCTACGACCATCTGGGCAATCCGCTCTCCGGGAACAATCTCGAAAGGCTCGTTGGAAAGATTCACCAGTGAAGTCTTCAACTCTCCACGGTAATCAGCGTCAACCGTACCGGGGCTGTTGATCACGGTGATGCCGTGCTTTGTGGCCAACCCACTGCGCGGACGGACCTGCGCCTCATAACCAACAGGAAGTTCAATGAATATGCCAGTAGGCACCAAAACCCTTTCCAACGGCTTCAGCACAATCGGCTCCGTGATGTTCGCCCTCAGATCCATGCCCGCAGACGCCTCTGTCGCGTAAGCCGGATCCGGCCATTGGCTTTTGTTTACTATCTTGACTTTCAATGCATCCATATCCTATAAGAATAAATACAATAACAATAATGACCAAAAGTCCCAGAGATCGGAGCGAAGCGACCGAAGGGGTTTCGGGGAATCCTTTCCCCGTGCCCCCCTGGGGCTGTCACGAAGTGACTGGGGGTTGAATTATAAAGTGTGTGACCAAAAGTGATTTTGGCCACACACTTATATTCCTTTAGGAATTAACTTCTTCCTCTTCCTTCTTGTCCGGAATGATGAGGTTCAGGATGACGCCGACGATTGAGGCGAGACCTATGCCGGCGAGGGAGAACTTGCCGAAACTGATGACCGCACCTCCGATTCCGATTGTCAGAATGAGCGAGGCTATAATCAGGTTACGGGTCTTGTTCATGTCGATCTGAGCCTTGACAAGGTTGTTGATTCCGACAGATGCGATGCTACCGAAAAGGAGCAGCATGATGCCTCCGAGGACCGCGGTCGGGATTGTCTGAATCGCTGCGCCGACCTTTCCGACGAGGGAAATCAAAATAGCGGAGAGAGCGGCAATTCTCATACAGGACGGATCCGTCACCTTAGTAAGTGACACAGCACCCGTAACTTCTGAATATGTAGTCACAGGAGCGCCGCCGAGGAATGCCGCCAATGTGCAGGCAAGACCATCACCCAGCATCGTGCGGTGCAGTCCCGGATCCTTCACGAAATCCTTGCCGGCAATCTCGCTGATCGCATAGACATCACCCACATGCTCGATGATAGGAGCGATGGCCACAGGAGCCATGAACACGACCGCCTGCCACGAGAGGCTCATCTTAGAGAAATGTGGAATCTGGAACCAAGGAGCGTTCGCCACTCCTGAAAAATCCATTGAGCTTCTGTAGAATATAACGGCCACGATGTAGCCGGCAAGGGCGCCGAACACAACCGGGATAAGCTT
>CAKUVR010000064.1:0-8534 GCA_934698975.1 uncultured Bacteroidales bacterium | reverse complement strand
ATCATTCAGGTGGGGCACAACACCAAGATGCAGGCGATAGCGTTCCTGCCTTGGGTGCTGGCCGCGGTGATATTCACTTACCGTTCCGCCCTTCGGCCTTGGCTGAGTTCGACCCTTCGGCGGGCTCATGGACCGGCCAAAGGCTGGAAATCCTGGCTTCCGAAAACCTTGCTGGGCTCCGTCCTGTTCGGCTTCGCCCTGAGTTTCCAGATCAAAGCCAACCATCAGCAGATTACCTACTATCTGGCCATCATGATCGTGATCTATGCGCTGTATGTTTTCTTGAGAATATGTTTGGAAAAGCCTTGTCACTTCGGCAAGCTCAGTGACCGGTGCGCAGAGTCTTCCGTGAGGACGGTCGTTGAGCCTGTGGTTCGACAGGGCTCACCAACCATCGAAACGACCGCTGGCGGAGGAACCAAAGCTCAATCATCCCGTAAAAACGCTTTCGGCCGCTTCTTCGCTGCCAGCGCATTGCTTCTGGTCGTAGGCCTCGCCGGAATCGGCACCAACACCATCAAACTCGCCCCGCTTTATGAATATACCAAATACACCATGCGCGGTGGGTCGGAACTCTCTCATCCTGAGGGCGGGGAGATTAACAGCACAGGCCTCCAGCTGGACTACGCCACTGCTTGGTCTTACGGCTGGGAGGAACTCCCGAACCTGATGATTCCGAATTTCAACGGCGGATCGTCAGCGGGCTCGGTAAACCCGGACAAGTCGGAAGTCGTGAAACTTTTCAGGCAGGCCGGACAGGGCAACGCCAACGAAATCGCCAAGTCCCTGCCTCTCTACTGGGGACCTCAGCCGTTCACCGCCGGACCGATGTATATGGGAGCCATCACGGTCTTCCTGTTCATTCTCGGTCTGTTCCTCTATAAAGGCAAGGAAAAATGGTGGCTTCTGGCCGCGACGCTTGTGGCAATCTTTCTGGGACTCGGCAACCACATGATGTGGTTCACTAAGCTGTTCTTTGACTACGCTCCGATGTACAGCAAGTTCAGGACTGTCTCCATGGCCTTGATAGTGTTGCAGTTCACCTTGCCGATGCTCGGATTCATCACCCTCGACAGAATCCTCAAGCGTGAATATTCAAAGAAAGAATTCTTGAAGGCCGGATGGATTGCGCTTGCGCTGACGGCAGGGTTCTGCCTCCTTTGCGCACTGATCCCGAGTGTCGCCGGATCGTTCTCCGGAGGTGCCGACGCACAGATGCAGGACATCATCGTGGATGCTTTGAAGGCTGACAGAAAGCATATCCTCTCGGTGGATGCTCTTTGGTCGATGGTCTTGATTGTCATTACGTTCGGCCTGATTCTCTGGGCCTACAGCGTCCCGAAGAACGCTCCGAAATCCTACGAAAGCGACCCTCACATCGGAGGCGCCCGCAGGATGGAAGCGATGGTGGGAATATGCCTCCTCGTGTTTGTAAATATGTTCGCGGTCGGCAAGCGCTACCTCAATTCTGACAGTTTCACGACCCCTCGCCAGTTCAATAATCAGTTCTCCGCCAGGCAGGTGGACAAGCTGATCCTTGAGGACAAGTCTCCGTCCTACAGGGTTGTCGATCTGAGCGCCGACATATTCAATGACTCGTTCAATCCTTATTGGCACAAGTGCATCGGAGGGTACAGCCCGGCGAAGCTGCAACGCTATCAGGATTTGATCGACCGCCACATTGTCAAGGAGTTGCAGAGCGTGGCGGCGAACACCCGCAGTGCAAAGACCATCGAGGAATTCCAAAACGGGATCAGGGATATTCAGGTGCTTTCTGCGCTGAACACCAAGTACTTCATCCTTGGCGCGGACATGCCGCCTGTTGAGAACCCGGAGGCTTTCGGTCAGGCGTGGTTCGTGGATTCGTTCATTCCTGCCGGAACCCCGGACGAGGAAATCGCTCTGATTGATTCTGTTGACCTACGACACACGGCAGTGATCGGATCCGATTTCGCCGACGCCCGTACCGGTTTTGCCAAGGTGGCTTCAGAAGATGCCACAGACTTCATCCGGATGACCTACTACGCTCCGAACGAGCTTCGTTATCATTACAATGCGTCAACAGCCCGCACAGCCATATTCAGCGAGGTTTATTACCCGGATGGCTGGACCGCCAATGTTGACGGCGCTCCTTTGGATCTGTTCCGTGCCGACTGGATTTTCCGTGCCGCGAATCTTCCTGCCGGAGAGCACGACATCGTGATGCGCTTCGAGCCAAAGGTGTACACCGCTGGCGAGAAAGCCTCCAGGGCATCCTCTCTGACACTGTTCATTCTTCTGGTTCTTTCGCTCTCGGGAGTGTTCCTTTCCAGAAAATCGGCTTGATTTTGAGACAGCCTGTTTCACAATGTGACTAGGCAACGTGTTCCTTTATGAGGTAGACTAAATAAATAGTTCTCAGAGAATTGAATATTCGGAAACGAGGTCGGGGTTGAACTCGCCGAAAAACAAGAAAAAGGGGCTTGACTAACATTTTTTAGTCAGCCCCTTGTTTGAAATTAAACCTTATAGGAGAGGAGACATCACTTTCAGGCGAAACTGCGGATGGCGCTCTCGACGAGTCCGGCGACGGCGGATCGGCTGAGGTCTCCCTCTGTGGCCTCTTCCGGGAGGGTCTCAAGGACGGGAGCCACGAACGAAATCATCTGCAAGACCTTGGCCTCTTCCTCCGGAATGCCTCTGGAACGCATGTAGAACTGCTCGTCCTCGTTCAGTTTTCCGACGGTGGCGCCGTGCGAACACTTCACGTCATCGGCGTAGATTTCCAGCCGAGGCTTGGTGTTGACTTTGGCCGTGTCAGAGAGCAGGATGTTGTGGTTCTCCTGAAACGCTTCGGTTCTCTGGGCATCAGGAGCGATCACAATCTTGCCGAAGAATCCGCACTTGGCTTCTCCGGAGGCCAATCCGTTGAATGTCTGCCAGGAACGGCAGTCTCCGGTGCGGTGATGCATAGTGATGTCGAACGTCACGTCATCGTGGCCAGAACATAGGTATATTCCCGAAAGCCGGACTTCGGAATGAGCTCCGGTCAGGTCGATCGTCAGCGGAATCCGCGCCGAGACTCCCGGCAGCACTATCACCGTCAGATCCAGTGAAGCGTCCGCCCCCACCTCGATGTTGGACGGGATGCTGGACAGGCCGGTCACTTCGACAGGCTCAGTGGCCAAATCAGAGGTCGGCTCGGTGGCCGATTTGACGGTTGGTGAGCCTGTCGAACCAACCACCGCTCCGACAAGAGCCTCTTGTTCAGCGACCCCAGCCCCTGCGGCAACGTCAGCGGAAGAAAGCACAAAAATTTTACGAATATGCTCTCCGTCAGCGACCTTCATTCCCGGCACAATGGGCGAAGGAATATAATTGCCGTGGTCTATGTTTTTAGAACTGTTCAAAGCCATCCTTTTCAATCTTGTCTATCAGTTCGTAACCGCCGGTGGCCACGATGCGGCCGTCCTTCAGGACGTGCACGACATCCGGCCTGACATATTCAAGAAGCTTCTGGTAGTGGGTGATGACGATCGCCGACTTTTCCGGAGTGTGCAGCGCGTTCACTCCGTCGGCCACTATCTTGAGCGCGTCCACGTCCAGTCCGCTGTCCGTCTCGTCAAGAATCGCGAGGGTTGGATCGAGCATCGCCATCTGGAAGATCTCGTTCCTCTTTTTCTCTCCGCCGGAGAAACCGACGTTGACCTCACGCTTGGCGAACTCTGGCTTCATCTGCACGAAAGCCATCTTCTGCTTCATAAGCTTCAGGAAATCACCGGCTTTCATCGGTTCTTTTCCCTGAGCCTTGAGTTTCGAGTTGATGGCCGTCTTCATGAAGTTGGTGATGGACACGCCCGGAATCTCAATCGGGTACTGGAAGGACATGAAGAGGCCTGCCCAGGCTCTTTCCTCTGGCTTCATGGCCAGAAGGTCCTTGCCGTCGAACTCAATTGAGCCGGCCGTGACCTCGTAGTTCGGTTTGCCGGTCAGGACTGAGGACAGGGTGCTTTTGCCAGCCCCGTTTGGTCCCATCACGGCGTGGATCTCGCCGCGGCGGATCTCAAGGTTGATGCCTTTGAGGATCTCCTTGTCTCCGACGCTGGCGTGCAGATCGGTTATTTTCAGTAATATGTCTGTCATATTCATTATATTTTGCGTGGAGGCTATGCTCCTCGTTATCAATTTTTTGCGTTGTTCCCTTTGGTTGGAATCCGCTAAAGAGAAGTGTGTAAATCGTTCATCTTTAGTTAGTTGCTATTCACGGCTATCTCTTCCATTCCATGTTTCTGGCATTGCCCGGTCGCTGAGCTTGTCGAAGCGACTTGTCTCTATGGTCGTTCAGCCTGGTTACTTTGATGCTTCGGTGCTTCGACAAGCTCAGCAACCGCAGCAACCGTAACAACTGCGCTTTTGCTTCGACTGGCTCAGCAACCGATGTTTCTGCAGTCGTCTTGTTTGGTCACTTCGGTCCTTCGGCCCTTCGACAGGCTCAGGGACCGAATGTCGCCCTACTTCTCCTCCTTATACAACCGGTACCAGGTCCAGAGGGACCAGATGCCGTTGAGCAGGTACAGGGCGCTGACGATCGGCATGAAGACGAGGCCGGCGCTGATGTAGAGGGTGATGTTCGTGATGTTCACCACCAGCCACACGATCCAGCAGTCCCACTTCTTCTGGGCGGAAAGGAACTGCGCCAGAAGCGTCAGCATCAATCCGAACGAATCCAACCACGGAGTCGGATCAGGCGTGAATATGTCCGTGAACCAGCTGGTCCCCAGCTTGCTGAGCACGAATCCCCAGACGGCTCCCGCCAGAACCACGACCGTGAGCGCCATGCACCAGTCCCGCATCGAAAGCCTTGTGACTTTCAAGGCCGAATTGTCTTTTGAACTCTGTTCTTCTGGCCTCGGATGTGTCCATCTCCAGTGCCCGAAAGCGTTGATTCCGAACGCAACCGGCTGGAGAAGCATCGCTGAGTACAGGTGTCTCTGCCAGAACAACGCGAACAGCAGGATGTTGTACAGGTAGCCGATCCAGAAGTTGTACTTGCTGTTGCGCCCGGCCAGCACCACGCAGGTAAGCCCCGCGATGACCCCGATTAGTTCCAGAAAGCTCACTCCCGTTCCGCCAAGCGTGAACGCAATGTTTTCTATATCAAAGAACTTCATAATCATTCATGAATTATTCATTAACCCACAGAGCCTTCGAGGGAGACCTGAAGCAGCTTTGTGGCTTCGACCGCGAACTCCATCGGGAGGCGGGATAGAACCTCGTGGGCGTAGCCGTTGACAATCAGGCCGACCGCATCCTCCGGCCCGAGGCCCCTCTGGTTGCAGTAGAACAGTTGCTCGTCGCTGATCTTCGAGGTTGTGGCCTCGTGCTCCACGATCGCTGTAGGGTTCGCGCTCTGGATGTCCGGGAACGTGTGCGCCCCGCACTTCGAGCCGATCAGAAGGCTGTCGCACTGCGAATAGTTGCGCGCCCCCGCCGCCCCGGCGTTCATCCGGACCAGACCACGGTAACTGTTCTGGCTGTGACCCGCTGATATTCCTTTACTAACGATCCGGCTCTTCGTGCCACGGCCGATGTGGATCATCTTCGTGCCCGTGTCCGCCTGCTGGTAGTTGTTGGTCACGGCGACAGAGTAGAACTCTGACGAGGAGTAGTCGCCCTTGAGGATCGTGGAAGGGTATTTCCATGTGATCGCCGAGCCGGTCTCGACCTGTGTCCAGCTCAGATGCGAGCCGCTGCCCTTGCATATTCCCCTCTTGGTCACGAGGTTAAGGATTCCTCCGCGGCCCAGAGCGTCTCCTGGGTACCAGTTCTGCACCGTTGAATATTTCACGTCAGCGTCCTTCTCGACCACTATTTCCACCACAGCCGCGTGCAACTGGTTCTCGTCTCGCATCGGTGCCGTGCATCCCTCCATGTAGCTCAGCTGCGACCCCTCGTCCGCCACGATGAGCGTCCTCTCGAACTGCCCCGTGCCTTTCGCGTTGATCCTGAAGTAGCTGGAAAGCTCCATCGGGCATTTTACCCCTTTGGGAATATAGCAGAAACTTCCGTCGCTGAACACAGCCGAGTTGAGCGCGGAGAAGAAATTGTCTCCGACCGGCACCACCGAGGCGAGATATTTCCGCACAAGGTCAGGATGCTCCTTGACGGCCTCCGAGAAACTGCAGAATATGATTCCCTTCTCCGCCAGCGAAGCCCTGAAGGTTGTCGCCACAGAGACCGAGTCGAAGACCGCGTCGACTGCCACGACTCCGGCCAGCGCCTCGCGCTCCCTCACCGGGATGCCCAGTTTCTCGAATGTCTCCTCCAGTTTCGGGTCGATCTCCTTAGGTCGCTCCGAGTTCTTTTTCGGAGCGGCGTAGTAGATAATGTCCTGAAAATCAATTTCAGGCATATCCAGATGTCCCCACTGGGGCATCTCCATCCCTTGCCACTTCCTGAAAGCCTCCAGCCGGAACTCCAGCATCCATTCCGGCTCCTCCTTGAGCCGCGAGATGGTGCGTATGATGTCCTCGCTCAGTCCCTTAGGGATGAAGTCCTGGCCGACCTCCGTGACGAAGCCCTCCTTGTACTCCTGTCTGGTGACCTCCTGAATTATCTTATCTTCTTCCTTAATGTCCATTCCAAAATGTCGTTTTTCCTCATAATCCACCGTGTTTGAACGCAAAGACGGCCTATCTGAGGATATTACTACAAAGATAAGCATATTTTATTCCATAAGAAAAGTGTATTTTTGCACAAGAGGATTATTAATTTTTGAATATATGAACGCATTCGGACGGAATTTCAGGGTGGAGATCTTCGGGGAGTCGCATGGAGCGGCCATCGGAGTGGTTGTGGATGGAGTCAAGCCGGGGATTGAACTTTGTGTTGAGGACTTTATGCCGGACATCCTTCGGCGTAAGAGCGGAGCGAAAGGCACCACGCCGCGCGTCGAGGCGGACGAGCCGGAGATCCTCAGCGGAGTCTTTGAAGGGCACACGACAGGAGCCCCGGTCGCGATCATATTCAGAAACAACAACACCCGCTCTTCGGATTACGAGGCTTTGAAAACGGTTCCGCGTCCCGGGCACGCTGACTATGTCGCTTCCCTCAAGTGGAACGGATTCAACGATCCTCGCGGTGGCGGACATTTCTCTGGCAGGATAACCCTTCCGCTTGTCGCCGCCGGAGTCATCGCCAAGAAAATGTGCCCTGAGATTTGTTGTAAGGCTGATTTGGTAGAGATTGGAGGAGAGACCGACAAGTCAAAGTGGAACGACCTTCTTGACAGAACCGTCAAAGAGGGCGACTCGCTCGGCGGCATTGTCGAGTGCCGTGTCACCGGTGTCCAGGCCGGTCTTGGAGAACCGTTCTTTGACTCGGTCGAGTCATTGATTTCACACGCCGTGTTCTCCATCCCCGGAGTCCGCGGAATTGAGTTTGGTGATGGTTTCGCCGCCGCCCGGATGAGAGGCTCGGAACACAATGATCCTCTTGAACTTGAAGGCGGTGTCGTGACCACAGCCAAGAACGGTTCCGGTGGAGTCAACGGTGGCATCACGAACGGCTCACCGATAGTCTTCCGCATCGCATTCAAGCCGACTTCCAGCATCTCCAGATCCCAGACCACCCTCAACGTAAAGACCGGAGAGCAAACCACCCTCAACGTCCCAGGCCGCCACGATGTCTGCTTCGCCCTCCGCACCCCCGTCATCGTCGAGGCCGTTGCCGCGATCGTCCTAGCCGACCTTGCGGTGACTCGTGGCATCTAATTGATTGATGATGAGTGAATATGATAACTTCGTGGTCTGGTTGACGGCACCACGAAGTCGTTCTTTCTCCTGAATCTCAACTGTTTACCCGCCACAGCTCCTCTTAGTGATCGTCAAATAGAACAAGTTTGCACCAAACGAACAAATTTTAAATGAATATTTTGCACCAAACTTAGATTTTTATAATGCTATGTTTGCACCAAACCGAGAAATTTAATCTGCGCTAGAAGGAGCCTGACAGCCGCACTACCTCGCGCCTTTGCGGCGGTTGCAATCCCGGCATAGCATCTGGCAGTTGGAGGCGATGGTGCGACCGCCTTTCTTCCATGGGGTGATGTGGTCGGCTTCCATCTCGCTGATGTCAAGCACTTCTCCCTTGCGCGGGCAATCCGGGTTGGCGCAATGCCCACCCTGCCTCTCGTAAACCTCCCTCTTGGTGTTGTCGTCAAAAGTCCGGATGTCCAGATGCCGCTCATCACCATCGAAGATGTAGGAATATATTCCTGACTTCCGTTCGACATCGCTGTCCACCATCAACCTCGACACTTTGGATTCCAAGACATTGGTGTCGAATGTCTTGTCTGAATAGTGGTTATAGAGTTCGCCCCACGGAACGCCTTTCATCTCCTTACGGTATTTCGGGAAAGTGACAGTCACCCACCCGATCACTTTTTGAAAGTACAGCCACAACTCGTTGGCGTTAGGGTCGTGCTGATGCTTGGACATATAGACCTCTATGTTCCCGTGGGAGATCCATCTGATTGCGGTCTCAAGGTAGTCCTG
>CAKUVR010000063.1:0-8870 GCA_934698975.1 uncultured Bacteroidales bacterium | reverse complement strand
CGGCAGGAACGCTTTTTCAGGAGCGGAACCACCCTTGATGTGAAATGGCGGATGGAGCGTCTCAAGGCGTTCGAGGCTGCGGTGCGCAAATGGGAAAAGCCTCTGTGCGAGGCGCTTTGGACGGACCTTCACAAGTCCTACGAGGAGGCTTACCTGACTGAGGTCAGCATACTTCTCGGAGAGATACGCTGCCATATTCATAACATCCGGAAATGGAGCAGGCCGCAGAGAGTCCCCACTCCGCTGAAGATGTTCCCGTCACGGAGCAGGATCATCAGCGAGCCGCTCGGCACCGCACTGATCGTCTCACCGTGGAACTACCCGGTACAACTGCTTCTCACTCCGCTCGTTGGAGCCATATCCTCCGGCTGCACAGCTATTCTGAAGCCATCGCCTTACGTCCCGAACGTCTCCAAAGTTACCCAACAGATGATCGAGGACACCTTTAGTGATGAATATGTCGCTGTAGTCCAAGGAGACCGCAATGTAAACTCGGCCCTGCTGGAGGAGCGCTGGGATCTCATATTCTTCACCGGAAGCCCGTCGCTCGGAAGAATCGTGATGGAAGCCGCTGCGAAGAACCTCACGCCGGTCGTGCTGGAACTCGGTGGGAAGAGCCCGTGCATCGTGGACAAGGACGCAGACTTCAAGGTAGCGGCGAAACGGATCGCTTGGGGAAAGAGCCTCAACGCCGGGCAAACCTGCATCGCACCGGACTACCTCATGCTTCACGAGGACATCAAGGATGAGTTCATTAAAGAACTGAAAATCAACTTCAAGACTCTTCTCGGAGAAAATCCGCAGGAGACTGAGCACTTTGTCAGAATCGTGAACGACAAGGCATTCGAGAGGCTGCAAGGCTACCTTAAGGACGGACACATCGCTTTCGGGGGAAGAACGGATCGGGAGGACAGGTATTTTGAGCCGACAGTGCTGGATGGAGTCTCCCCTGACGCGCCGGTGATGCGGGAAGAGATTTTCGGTCCGATCTTTCCAGTGCAGACCTTCAAAGACATAGACGAGGTAATCTCATTCGTCACATCAAGGGAGAAACCGCTGGCCCTGTACTATTTCGGAAGCCAGGGGGATCACGTCCTTCGTCACACATCCTCCGGCGGAGCCTGCATCAACGACACGATAATGCACATCGCCAATGAGAACGTTCCGTTCGGCGGTGTCGGGAACTCAGGGCTTGGCAGCTATCACAGCAAACGAAGCTTCGACGCGTTCACCCACTACCGTTCCGTGATCTCGACTCCTACGTGGCTCGACCTCCCGTTCCGCTATATGCCGTACAAGTTTTTCAAGGTTGTGAAGCGGCTTTTATAGGGAATATATATCCAGAAGCCATCTGGCTCATCCCGCAAATCGATTTTATAGTAAAATAATGCGGAAAGAACGAAATAATATCCTTATCTTGACAATTGAAATATAAACGTTCTTAACAAATTATTTTATGACCAACTACAAGAAAAGCCTGCTCGCGGCATTGCTGTGCGCGGCAAGTGTCTCCTTTACAGGATGCAAGGATGACGATGAACCTCAAAAACCAGTTTACGTTCCCGAAGAGATCGCCACGGCGGCGGTGAGCCTGTCCGTAAACGGAACCGCCAACTGCTACATTGTCAAGCCAGGAAGTGTCGCCTCTTTCGATGTGTCGCACAAAGGCAACTCTGCGACGGAACTGACTGGTGAGACAGCCTCTGTAAAACTTGTATGGCAGGACAACAAAGGGCTTGTGAAATCCCTTTTCTTCAACCCAGAGGCCAAGACAGCCTATGCCGAGATCGCCGAAAGCAAGGGCAACGCACTCGTGGCTGTCTGTGATGAAGCCGGTACCATCCTGTGGAGCTGGCACCTCTGGGTCTGCGACTACGATCCTGAGAAGACCCTCTTCACTACCGAAGCGAACGCTGCCGGAACACAGTGGACGTTCATGGACAGAAACATTGGTGCGACCGACATAAACAGAGGCTCGTTCGACAACTTCGGGATGCTTTACCAGTGGGGTCGCAAGGATCCGTTCCCTGGAGCCTGCGCGTTCACTATCCAGAATGAAGACTACAGTTACGTGCAAGACGGTGAGAGGACACTTTACGACATCGATGGCAAAACCGTTGCCAAGATAAAGGATCTCGCTGAGTATCACGGGACAATCGAAAAATCCATCCTGCAGCCGGCCACATTCTTCGCCATGACTTACAAGGCCACCGGCGAAGTCGATGATAGCGGCAATCCTGAATATGAATGCGACTACATCACCAAAGACTGGGTAGATGTCTCAGATGACGATTACTGGGGAGGTGTCTCCGGCAAGAAGACAATCTACGACCCATGCCCTGTCGGCTACAAGGTTCCGGTCAGCGACGCTGAGGGCAACACTCCGTACGACTGGATGAAGTTCTCTGACATGACATGGGATCCCACAAACCACGGAGCGATCGACAAAGACCAGTGGTTCCCTTGCACAGGCACAAGGGTGTATGCCTCCGGAGGCCTGGATTACCCTGAGGCAAATCCATACGCTGGAGTATGGTTCGGCACAGCGGCAGTCAAGTCAGCCACATCCACCAGTCCTGTGGTCTACGGCCAGTATATGGCAATCATGAAGGGCAAGAGAACCTTCAAGGTAATGAAAGACTCCCGCTCACAGGGCATGAGCGTTCGCTGCGTGAAGGAGTAATGTCAATGAGAAATTGGCCTTTCTTCCTGAATCGTGAAGCCTGTAAATAAACGAGGAAAAGGCCTGGCAGTCATTAAAGAACTGCCAGGCCTTTATATTCATTCCAAAGCTACTACTCGCTGTAGTCGCCGTAGGTAAGCTCGCCTTTGTAGGATCCCTGGAAAAAAGTCTCGTTGTTGTCATCACGGAACTTGAAGTCAATGGCGTAGACCTTGTCATTCTCGTTTGTGACCTTTACCCAACCAATATTGGCGGCGTAGACCGGCTCCCAGTCCAACGCATACCATGTTCCCAAGACAGCCGATCCTTCGGTGAAGCCTGGGACGACCGTGAATGGCTGGAAATGAGCGTTGTCCGCAGCATACATAACCTTGTAGGTCCCGGATGGTATGGCAGTGGTGTAGCTGGCGGCGGTGTTGAGGTCAAGCATCAGCATCTCGCCTGTTCCGTCATAGTTCTCGAAATCCATCGTCTTGTCTCCAAGGTAGATGGTCCAACCGGAATAGTCTGTGCCTGTCTTGCCGTAGATCTTTGTTCCATAGTAGTCAAGAGTACCGTGTGAAAGGTTCTTCATCTCAACAACCTTGTAGTTCTCATAATCCTTGGAATAGTCCTCAAGAGGGATGGATCCTGAATAGGTGAAAGAGTATGCCTTGCCGCCGGCCTTGACGTAAGCGGTGACAACATATTCACCGCTCTTTGCCTTGACTGAGACCATACCCTCGCTGACTACAAGATAGTTTCCGTCTACTTCGCTGTCATAGACAAAGGTTCCCTGAAGGCCTTCAGCGCCGAAATCCTCTCCTTTGACGAAAGTATATTCAGACATATCTCCAGATTCATCAACATTGTACGAGCCTGCAGTGACTGACTTGTTTCCTGATTTTGGAGCGTTCAGTTCAAGAAACAGTGCCGTTCCCTTGCCGGAAAAGGCTCCGTCAGCAAATACAACGCTGCCAGTAGTGAAGTAAGTCCAGGAGTTGTCGGCTCCTGACATGTAATAATCTCCGTAGAAGAAGCCCTTGGCTGAGTTGAAGGCTGTGAACTCCGTAGGAAAGCCCTCTGGAACAACAGTCACACTGCACTCCGAAGTAAGTGTACCTCCCTGCGCAGTCGCTGTTATGACGGCATCTCCAGCGGCGACTGCCTTGATTTCCAGACCGGAGACAGCAACAACGGCTTCATCGCTCGAAGTCAAAGTGTAAGTCCGGTCCGTAGCGTCCTCCGGGGTGATGGTCAACTCTGGCGTGAGAGTCTGCCCCACTGAAATGGTCAACGAAGTTTCATTGAAGGCAATCTTCTCGACCGAAATAGTCTTGTCTTCCTTTTCGCAAGACACAAAAGTCAATGCGAGCGCGCCTGCAAGCAGGCACGAAACAGATTTGATAAGTTGCATAACTCTTAAAATTATTTGTTAAATTCATAATAAAGTTAGCGACTTCAATCGACATTTCCAATTAATTCTGCGAATTGCGATTTTTTACCCAATATTTATTATTCCTATCTGATATTTTATTGAAATCATGCGTCTTATTTACCTGAAAGGTAGTAAATTTGCGGACATGATTCCTCAATTCATGGCATTGTGCGGCTTTGCCGTCGCTTTCGGAAGTTGGGCGATAATCAGTTACAAGAAATCAAAGTAGTATTCATACATGAACAGAACATCTGAATATTCCCTTACGGTCGTGGTTCCGGTCTTCAACGAGGAGGACAACATCCACAATCTGGAAAAGGCTCTGTCTGAGTTCATTCCTCACAGCAAAGTGCCGACGTGCGCACTGTTTGTGGACGATGGTTCGAAAGATGGCAGCCTGAAGCTGATCCAAGAGGTATGCTCCCGGAACAAGGACATCTTCTACATCAGTTTCAAGAAAAACGCCGGCCTCAGCGCCGCCATCAAGGCTGGATTCGACAATGCCTTTTCCGAATATGTCGGCTACATGGACGCTGACCTTCAGACCACTCCCGACGACTTCAATCTCCTGCTGGACGGGATGAAGGCCCACACTCTGATGACTGGCTACAGGGCGAACCGCAAGGACACCGCATTCAAGAGGATCCAGTCCAAAATAGCCAACGGATTCAGGAACATGATGACCCACGACGGGGCTAAAGACACAGGCTGCCCACTCAAGATCATCCGCACGGACGCGGCGAAGAGGATTCCGATGTTCAAGGGAATGCACAGATTCCTGCCCGCGCTGATCCTGCTCCAGGAAGGAGGCAGTTTCGGTCAGGTTCCTGTAAGACATTTCCCGCGCACGGCCGGAACATCCAAATTCCACCTCTGGAACAGGCTCTGGGGACCTTTCGCGGACTGTTTCGCCTACAGATGGATGAAGCCTCGGTACATCAACTATTCCGTGGGCAAAGGCAATGTAGAAGATGAGCGGAATTAATCTTCAGGAATATGTTTGACAACATTCCCACATGGCTTACCCTTACCTTGGGATTCTCAGCACAGGTCTTCTTCGGACTCAGGACCGCACTCCAATGGCTGAAATCCGAGATGGCGCACAAGTCAGTCTCTCCTGTATCGTACTGGATCTTCAGTGTGATCGGAGCGTGCCTGATGTTCATCTACGGAGTGTTGAGAAATGACTTCTCGATCATCCTCGGTCAGTTCATCGCCTACTTCATCTATCTTTGGAATCTGAACGCCAACGGAATCTGGAGCCGGATGAAGACCCTGACGAAGATCTTGCTGCCGGCTCTTCCGTTTGTGGCCGCCCTGCTTCTGCTGAAAGACGCCCAGGAATATTCACAAAACTTCTTCCGCAACAGCGAAATCCCTCTCTGGCTTGTGGTGTTCGGATCCACCGGCCAATTGATGTTCACGCTGAGGTTCGTCTATCAGTTCATCTACTCGCACCGCAGACACATGTCCGTGCTGCCCGCCGGATTCTGGATCATCAGCATCGTCGGATCAGGAATGATCATCATCTACGGAATCATAAGGCTTGACCCTGTGCTGATCCTCGGACAGGTGTTCGGCTTTGTTGTTTACATAAGGAACCTTGTTTTAGGCACAGGCAAAAAAGAATCGTCAGATGCGGAATAACAGTCTTCAGCCCGGGCAGGGCAACATATTAACCCGCCATCCCATGATGACGGTCTTCGTCTTCACATTCATCTGCCTTTTTCCTATGATGCTGACAAGGGACTTCACGCCATCCAACGAGCTGAGGTACCTGAGCATAGCGGACGAAGCCATCGCGGACGGCCACATATTCGCATTTTACAACCACGGCATGGCCTATGCTGACAAACCGCCGCTATATTTCTGGATAGTGATGCTGTGCAGACTGCTGTTCGGGCATCACAGTTGCCTCGCGCTTTCGATGTTCTCGCTGATTCCTGCGTTCGGCATCGTCGGGATAATGGACAAGTGGGTGATGAAAGGCAAGCCGGTGATGAGTAGGATGGCGATGGCGGGGATGACACTGACGTGCGTGATGTTCCTCGGAACCATGATCGTGCTGAGGATGGACATGCTGATGTGCCTGTTCATCGTGCTGGCTCTCTGGACGTTCTACAGGATGTACACCGGAGAAGGCAGCCGGAAATCCGATTCCGTGATGCTTCCCGTCTGGATATTCCTCGCCCTTTTCACAAAGGGTCCGGTGGGGCTTCTGATGCCGCCGCTGGCAATCGCCGTGTTCCTTGCTGTGAAACGGGACTGGAAAGGATTCGGTAAGTATCTGGGGCTCAAGACCTGGGGCATCATCGCTGGTCTCGCCGCCGTCTGGATCGGATGTGTGTGGCTTGAGGGTGGATCGGAGTACATCGACAACCTGCTGGTCAAGCAGACCGTCGGACGGGCTGTCAACGCTTTCACCCACGCAAAGCCGTTCTGGTTCTACCTCGTGGCCATTGTCTGGTGTCTGGCCCCGTACTGTCTGCTGCTGGTCGGGACATTTGTCGCCTCACTGCTGCCTGCAAGGAGAGCCAACCTTTTGCAAAAACCGAACACGACAGAGGGCGCAAAGGAATATGCTCCCGCGCGTTCCGACTTGGAAGTTCTATTTCTCTGCACGATCATCGCCACTATAGCGATGCTGTCCTCGTTCAGTTCCAAGCTTCCGATATACCTTGTGCCGGTCTTCCCGTTCTGCGTCTATCTGTTCCCGATCGCGCTCGACCGCATCGGGGAGCG
Source organism: uncultured Bacteroidales bacterium (assembly GCA_934698975.1). Taxonomy (GTDB): domain Bacteria; phylum Bacteroidota; class Bacteroidia; order Bacteroidales; family UBA932; genus Cryptobacteroides. Next base: position 2,028 of record CAKUVR010000063.1, on the reverse strand, counting down.
ATGGTGGATGAGATGGTCTGTCGGAATATTCTCTATCATATTCACAATCATCGGTCTGGCCGCGCTGCTTGTTCTTTTCGGGGCAGTGCACATCCCGGCGGTGGATGACCTTTTGAATGAATATCCTTTCGCCCGCGAAGCACCGGTTGTCAACGGCATCATACTGCTGACCTTGGCCAATGCTTTGGGAATATGGTTCCTCGTCAAACGTAAGGTCTGGAATATCCCGGCGCTGCTTCTCGGAGCCAGCCTGTTCCTGACCGTGTTCTCCGCCTCTGCGGTCGTAAAGGACATCAACCCTTACATCGGCTACGGGGCGATCTGCGCCAAGGTTCCGGAAGGCACCGACGTGGCGACTGTATTCCTGCACCGGCCGGAGAACATCGACGCCTACATCGGCCGCCAGATCACCGACTACGGCAAGGAACCGGAGCGCCTCATAGAAGCGGCCTTGGCTTCCGACAAGCCCCTGACCATCATCACACAAACCTCCAAACTAGAGAAGGCACCTGAGTTACAGTCACTTTTCGGTAACGGAACCATCCTTTACGCCGGGCCTTACTGCCTGACAACAATAAGTCGGTCGAAGCGACCTTCTTGGGCCATGTAAGCGAAAGAGCCGGCTGTGGTGACACGGCCGGCTCTCTGCATACATTGATGAATATCTCCTATTTGTTGTAACGGATAGCGAAATATTCAATCACATTGGTGGCTGTCCCGGACTTCATCACAGTGTTCAAATCCCGTTTCGGCGAGACTCCAGGGCACTATGCGTCACGTGTCCGGCAGAAATAATCCGGCGTCGGCTCATTTTTCAGGAAGTCAACGCAGATACTTCGCTGTCCAGGACCGGCCGTTCCTTACCATGTCCTCCGGTGTGCCGGCGAAGACCACCTGCCCGCCGTTGTCTCCGGCTTCGGGTCCAAGGTCAATGACCCAGTCAGCGGCTCTGATGACATCCTGATTATGCTCCACAACAATCACGGTGTGACCGCTGCGGATCAGGAAATCGAAGGCTTTCAGCAGTTTCTCCACATCGTAGAAGTGCAGTCCGGTCGTCGGCTCGTCAAACAGGAACAAGATCTTCTTCCTGCCGCTGGCGGGGTCGTCCTCGTTCTTGGACAGGAACCAGGCCAGCTTGATTCTCTGGCTCTCACCACCAGACAAGGTTGACGAACTCTGGCCGAGCTTGATGTAGGACAGTCCCACATCGACAAGCGGCTGAAGCTTGAGTGCTATCTGTTTCGACAGTTCCTCAGGCTGCGAGCCGAAGAACGAGATCGCCTCCTCGACGCTCATGTTCAGGATGTCATCGATGTTCTTGCCCTTGAAACGGACCTCAAGGATGTCCGGTTTGAAACGCTTGCCGCCGCACGTCTCGCAGACCATCGTCACGTCGGCCATGAATTGCATCGGGATGCGCACGAAGCCGTCTCCCTGGCATTCAGGGCATCGCCCGCCGTCCTGATTGAACGAAAAGAAGGACGGAGTGTAACCGTTGATCTTGGCGTACTGCTGATCAGCAAGGAGTTTGCGGATGTCATCGTAAACCTTGAGATAGGTCACGGCGTTGGACCGGGAACTCTTCCCTATCGGGTTCTGGTCGACATATTCAACATTCTTGATGCGGTCGGTGTTGCCGGAGATTTTTCGGAATATTCCCGGAAGGTCGCCGGTCTGGTTGATCATGCGGTATAGCGCCGGGTAGAGGATGTCCCCGACGAGAGAGGACTTTCCGCTGCCGCTGACTCCGGAGACCACGGTAAGCACACCCAGCGGGAACTTCACGTCTATATTCTTAAGATTGTGCTCCTGAGCGCCTTCCACTGTGATTGAATATGTCCACGGATGCTTTTCCCTGACGTAGCGTGGCTTTCTTCCGGTCAGGTACTGAAGCGTCAGGGAATTGTCCATGACCTTGGCAGGGACATTGTCTCCGATCTTTCCTTGGAAGACAATCTGTCCGCCGTTCACTCCGGCGTACGGTCCCATGTCGATCAGCACATCGGCCGCGCGGATGATCTCCTC
>CAKUVR010000062.1:0-9317 GCA_934698975.1 uncultured Bacteroidales bacterium | reverse complement strand
TTTGGGTGGTTATGCTCCGAAATAATCACTGGATTTTCAGCCGTGAGACTGGGTGGTCATGCTCCGAATTTTGTAAACATTTCCGCGATATAGAACGCCACTTGAGAGACTGCATACTCGACAGGTGTTGCCACACCCATTCCAGTTATAGCGTCAGAGACAAGAAAACAGATTCCTCCCAGCAGGATAAGGATATATTCTCGCCTTTTATTCAGCATCCCAGCAATGCCGCAACTGACATATAGCAAAATGGCAAGCATTACAAGAACAGAGATGGCGGCCATAGGCATATTGACATTCAGCGCGACAGCCGGCATCCAGCACAGGGCAAGAGGTATTCCAGCCAACAGCGTCCACTGAAACGCCTTGAGCTGCCCGAGGCCCCGAATGATCACATACAGATAACAGACGTGTCCAAGAATAAAGCAGAGTACACCAACAAGGAACAATGCCTCATTCCCCTGCAAATGAATCAATTTGCCTGTGGTGTGCAATGCGATTGCCGCAAACAATGGTATGACTGTACGTATCGGGAGATTCTTCCGGGATTTAGTCCACGGCTTCCAGACCGAAAGAATCAAAACAGCCGTGAACCCAACCAACTGAACGATTCCGGCAATGGCCGCGTATCGCACATTCGTTAAGAACGGCTCCACCGGCAGCGACTCGGTCAGCATCATAGCCGCATAGTCCATATTCTTCTCTATCGTCACGCCCATATAGATCTTGCCGATAAGAACCAGCACCACGGTCAGCACCCACTTCACACCGACCCATTTAACCTTGAAGAATCCCCATTTCGTGAAAATTGAATATATCAGAGCAGTGAGGACAATGCCTATTCCGCCCGGAATAAGAAAGAACTTGTCTATCACAAGATGATCCTTCGCCACCGCATACATCTGCTCCACACCTTGAGGCTGCACGCCCAGCATAATGCTGACCAATGCCATCACACCGCCGATCCACATAATCCCGAAGAGAATATGGAAAACCTTCAAGGCTTTCATCGCATTTAAGTTGTTAATTGTCTTCATACCAATTATTTTTTTCGCAAAGTTATGGCGGCAAGACACTTCACAACGATAACAATTGTTAAGAAATATACGCCCAAAAGCCCTCTGGCATTTCTCCAATGCCAGAAGACTTTTCCGATGGGCAGAGAGGTATCAGCCGACTTCCTTCCGTCAGTCCGCTGATATATTCATAGACAGAAGCCAAGCTTCCGAATCAAACGCCCGGCAAGACATTCGTCATCTCCGCATCCGCTGCGATGCCGAAAGACTTGCCCTTATGGGCAGAGCGGAACCCGAAGATTGACGCTCTCCGCTTGTGCTCCGACCGTAAAACCACCGGCCTTTCCAAACTCGCTCCGCTCGGTAATACAGTGGCGGTGTCGAGACTTCAGCCTTTCTCAGAAAGCCACAAACGCTATGTACGTACATCCAGCAGTGTGGATACTTTCCTGTTATATTTTGCATTTCTTGCGAATATTATCTACTTGACTCTTATTAATCGGGATTTTTTTATTTTGTAAATCCTTTAGTGTTAAGTCTATGAATTCCTTTATTCTCTCATCAGACACTTTTGATCTAAAAGTGAGAGTACCTTCAATAAAGTCATTAATCGCATTCATGTTGCAATTTAAGTTGTCTGAAGTGACTCTATCCATTAACTCCTTAAGTAATCTTTCCATATATTTTAACGTATTATGTACCAAGTTTATTGATAATTGTTACTTTATAAATATATTAACTCGTCTGTTAGCTTCACGCCCATCCAATCCGAGTTTTCCGTACATTGACTTGCCGTATCCCTTGATGGTGACTTTCTCGGAAGGAACACCTGCGTCAACCAAGATGTTCTTAACCGCATTGGCTCTACGAACCGAAAGGGCATTATTTAGAACATCTGTTCCTAAATCGCAGGTATAGCCATCGACCTCAATTAATGCAGACTTGTTGGTGCTGCAATATGCTTTGGCAAATTCTGAAACAAGAACTTTGGCAGAAGGTGCAAGTTCTGAAGAATTCAATGTAAAGAGAACTGCTATAGAAGGAATTACTATAGCCTTGTCTTCGCCTGAAAGGTGGTTCTTGTTCGCCTCAAACTTAGACTTAAAAGACTCGATGTTCTCAATCGCTTCACCAACGGTCGTGTTCGAACTAAGAGCTGTCGCTGTTGAGATGTCAAATGTCTTTACACCAACATCTACAGCCTCAACACTATCGTTAATATTCCCCACGCCTTCGAAAGACTTGATGTTTTCTGCTGTAACATCACGGTTTTTCGCATTATTTACGCAAACCGTAATGCCGACAGCAGCTGCGGCAGCTACAATAACTCCAGCGATTATGCCGCCAATGGTCTTCTTTTTCTTGCTTGCGCAGCTGTTACAGATTAGACCTTCAGCCGTTTGCTTTCCTTCGCCCTGCGGAATTGACTTTCCGCATTTGGCGCATTTTGAATTGTTGCTTCCCATATTGTAATCATTTAAAAATTGACTTCAAAAAACCATCTTTCACTATTTTACATTCTTTAAAATCCAACCCGTTCAGATTATTTCTTTCTACCACATCCTTAAAGACATCAGTGGCAAATAATCCTGCCGCTATCTCGGAAATGGTGAAAAGAGGTGTATAGTTAAAATCCGCATTGAATGCATATTCTCGGACATTCTTGATGGTCGTTTTGTTCTTGAAATACTCCACCTTTGACCGGTGAAGATTCAGAGCGCCATTAGCCATAGACAGCACATTGACAAAATATAATGGCTTCCCCTCAACATCTATTTGCAAGAACTCAATTCCATCAGATTGCATTTTCAGTTGTATAGCAGACTTTGCTTTTACATTGCAAACAAGAATATAACCGAGATACAGGAAAATGTCACGTTCAACACTGCCATCTTCAACATTCCATTCGAATTGTGAAACGCTCCATTTCTCTGACAATGGTTTTCCATAATTATCAGCAAGAATACTCTGTGAGGAACTTTCTTGAGGCATTATATTTTTGTATAAGCCAAAATGATTTCTAATGTGAAATATCTTCATTCTAATATATTGATTTTCTGGTCACCGTTCCGATAGCTGTATTAACCCTATGCTTTGCTAAAAGTTGTAATTGTCCCTTGTATAGTTCTTTCTTTATGTCATCCATAATTTCAAAGCATTGATCTGAAGTAACAGCTTGCTTCAGCTTTTCCAAAACATAGTCATCATAAGAATTAAGATGTTTCCCATGAAGCGTTCCTCTCATTATACTTTTAGGGTCAACAGGAAGAAGTATTGCATTGCGAGGGTCATTAATGTCAATTTTGAACTTTTTCAAAATCTTCCGACATTCCTCTGCTGATGCATTACTCTTGTTTCCAGCTATTGCGTGATGCCATTGAGCTCGTCTTGCCCCCATTATGCGTCTTTCAGCATTATATCTTCTAAGAGATTTTTTCGACATATATTTCCTGGCATTTTCTCCTAACACTTTGCCATCACCAACTGCATCAGGATTATATCCTGGCTTAACATTTGGGTTTTCTTTGATTAGTTTCTGTACTTGTTCATTCGAGACATATTGATATTTAGCCTTGTCTGTTACCCGTAGAATTGTTCGTCCAATTTTTGACTTCTCAAAGGCAAGAATTAATTTCCCTTCCGCATTTTTTACAACACAAATCACTTTCTCAACAGGTGCTGTCCGTGAGAAAGTCATCAATGGTTTCCTGGCAGCATTAACTGCGAATGTGCTGAGTTTAGACGTAATTTTTTTAACCGGCCCCGATTGGAGCGCCTTGGGCAAAGCGATTAGAGTCGCATTCATTGCGACTTCTTTCCCGAGAGTGATAGCTGCATCCTTCTTAGCCTCTTTACTGTCTGCGGTTGCAACATCAATCGATGCGGATGACACAGAAAGGCTGACATCAACGACATTCAATGCCGTATTTGCAAAATGTGCGGCAGTTGCAATAGCAAGTGATGTTCCTGCTGTAAATGGTGCAGCGACAGTAGCTGTGATTTCCACTGTTGTCAAAGCAAGGCTGGAGAACATTACAACCTTATTCCATACTTTTCGATGTTTTTTATAAAGCTCGTTTACATCAGACAATTTATTGATTATGGATGTCTCTTCTGTTTCTTCATCAATATGATACCAAAATCCTGCGGGGGTGGGCTCCCCGTTGAGAAGAGGACCCTCATAAGCATCACCATTCGGGAATATGATGCTGGCTTTTGAAGGTAGCTCATTAGGGTTATCCCAAAAGGCGGTTATCGTTACGACACCGGTGGTATCACTGTAATATAGCGTGCCGTTGCCATATATCTTCCCATCTGAAAATTCTCCTTCATAGCGACTACCATCAGTAAAGGTAAACACGCCAAGACCTGTGATCTTATCATTATAGAATTCGCCTTCATATACATTCCCGTTGGCAAAGAAATAAGAACCTTGACCACACTTCTTCCCCTCGCTGAAATCACCCTCATATACATCCCCGTTCGAGTAATCCAATCGTCCTGTTCCGTGAATCCACCCTTCCTGCCATTCTCCGGAATAAGCGAAATATTTAGCGACATATTTTCCTTTACCATCAGGCTGATTGTCTTTCCACTCTCCATCATAGGAGTCACCATTGGCATATCTATATCTGCCTATCCCTGAATATTCATCATTAACCCACTCTCCATAGTAAGCATCTCCGTTAGGATACACTGTATCACCATAACCTTGACGCTTACCATTTACCCACTCCCCGGCATATAGGTATTCGACTTTTGGATTTATCGAATAATAAGTACCTTGTCCATTCGGAAGATTATTCTTGCACTGACCATCGTACTGATAGTCCCCCAGAATCATATGCGCGAATCCCTCAGCGACTCCGTTTTTCCATTCAGACGTAATAGTGTCTTTGGCAGAGATATATTGTCCTAAGCCATCCCACACTCCGTTTTTCCAGTCGCCCTCATATTCAGTATTATTTTTGTATGCTAACCGACCATAACCATTCGGTTTGCCATTCTTGATAAGCCCTTCATATTTGCCGGCTTTAGTATCCATCGATACTTCGGCACTTATTAATGTTCCCTTCTCCCAAATACCAGATTTGACAGAGCCATCATCTCTAGTAAGAGTGCCTTCGCCATTAAACTGACCGCTGGACCAACTCCCTGTATAGAACAACTTTCCATTACGGTAAAGATTCAATTGTCCATCAGGTTTTCCTGAATGAAAGTCCCCAATATAGATTTCAGGCCCTTTAATCAGACATCCGAATCCATCATAACGTTCGTTGCTTATAGAACCATTAAATGCTTCGTCTGAAGCAACGATGTGGGTATATTTCTTTGATGTCGCACCATAATAAGCATTAATAGCCTCTGATGTGGATTTCCCGTCATATGTAGTTGTAAGAATTCCTTTACCATGTATGATGCAATCGAATACATCGCCAGACCAAGAATATGACGCTCCATCAATGTGATTAATCCATAAGAGAGCCCCCTCATCAGTCGTCTCCCATTGAGTTTCTGTTGGATGAGAACAAGAAAAGACGAGAATAGATAAGAAAACAATGAGTATTTTATAGATACCCAAACTACAAGACCGATATTGACGAATATTTAGAGGGTTCATAAGTTCTCTTCCGTGTCGTTCAATTTGTAAAGACAAAAATACAAAATAAATCATATAAATGGCATATATATGCCTATAAGTGAGTTGGATTTAAACCGTGCGGCCACATATAAGAGCAACTCTTCGTCCACTCCGCCTCACGGCTTCATTTCTTCGGAATTACATCAATGGGCAGAAAGGTATCAGCCAACTTCCTAACGTCAGTCCGCTGATATATTTTCAATGACGGAAGCCAAGCTTCCGATCCAAACGCCCAGCAAGACATTCGCCATCTTCGCATCCGCTGCGATGCCGAAGACTTGCCTTTATGGGCAGAGTGGAACCTGAAGATTGACGCTCTCTGCGGTGCTCCGACCGTCAAACCTCCGGCCTTTCCAAACTCGCTCCGCTCGGTAATACAGTGGCGGTGTTGAGACTTCAGTCTTTCTCCGCTTCTCTCCGAAAGCCAGAAGACTCGACCCACATCTGCCCCACCGCCCCACAGGGGCCATAACCGACTCCGCTCCCAAAGTGCGATGCGAGCGTTATCCATTGAATCCCGCAACATAACATAATCCTATCGAGATTGCGTAACAGATCGGCGGGTCCCTTCCCTCCGTCTGTTTTCGCTCCGCACGCAATCTAGATTATGTTAAGTTGCTCCATCAGTGCAAGTTCGACCGTCCTGCCTCCGAATCCGCTCCGTCGGGGCGGCTGGCGACCTTGAACTCCCTTCAAGGGCCAACGGCCTCCAGGCCCGTCAGGGAGTTCAGAACTTCCGGCGTGAAGTGCGTGGGCGGTCTCTTCAATTCCAGCATTGTCAGAACTCAACCCTTATCACTTGAAAGACGGCCGGAAGTCCGAGAGAGTCGCCAGCCTTAGCAGCGCAGCTGCGGGCCTTCTCCGTGATTGCTTCAAGTCTTCGAGCGGAGCTCTCTACTTCAAGAAATCACTACGTCGGCAAGGTATCGGCTTTCGCCGATGTCTTTTTTTTGATCGTTCGCATCCGCTCACTGGATGTCAGCGGTATTGCGGAAGACGACGGTGCCTTCGTCTCCGTCCACTTCCGCAATGTCTGTTTGGGAGAGGCTCGCTCATCCACGCTTCACAGGCCTTGCGGCCAGAGAAGCGCGGCTCGCCACTCCCTATGGGCAGGACAGGCACGGACTCCATTACGCTGACGCTCCATTGCGTCCGCACCAGACCTGCCGGAAATAAGGTAAGGCTACGCCTTGACTTCTTTAACGCTCGCTTTGTCCTCTCCGGAAGTGTCCTCCACTTCGCTCCCGACACATCCTCCGAGGGCGAGCGGAAACGCAAGACTGTGACAGCCGGCGTTCCGTTACTCTCCACACCGTCTCTCTCAGACTCGCAGAGCGGAATCGCTCCGTTGGCACTCCGCTCTCTGTCGTGCCGGGCCTATATGCTCCAGGGGCTTCAGTTCCTACGTTGCGGCGGAGGGATTTACGCCGACTGCGCCGAGCCCATTCTGGTCTCGTCTCCGTTCACGGCTCCAATCCCTCCGCCTCCACTCCGTCACTCAAGCCCCTTCCGCCGGTCCGGCTCACACGTCCGAAGTGCGTTGCCGTTTCACCCTGATTCAACCATCAGTGCCAGAGCCGGAAAGACCACCATCTCTCGCCTCGACCATCATTCCGTCCGGTTCCTGCCGCGCCTAGCGGCTTGCCTGCTCACTCTCCGGAAGACAGAAAGAACGATGCTGACGCACCGTCCTTTCCGACTTCCTACGAGTCGAGCGGAAGGATTGTCTCACGCTCCAATGTTAATGCATAGTGGAAGTACATCACACGCTGGGAGCAAATAAAAAAAATATATTCATAAGCAACGGAAAGCACTCCAGCGCTTCTGCAACTCGCGTTATCCGTATTGTATTCAGATTCGATATATTGCTGACTGCCATCAATATGATATATGCCACCTATGTGGTTAAGACTTGTAATGCGCTTTTGCCCTATGCCGAGATTTCTTCCTAATACTCTTCTTTCTGACTGCTGGTCATCAATCGGCAATGTCACGTTCTATCACAGGAACGGCATCTGCTATTTACGAAGCAAGGCTTATTCGGAGTTCAAGGGAACGACTGTACAATTGGAACAGAAGCAAGTCCATCATCGGGCGATTCTTGCGTGGCAGACATTAACCCATCGACAACAACAGAAATGGAGAAAGTATGCCGTTGGGGTGGCCGCACACCGTCCTCCGTTCGGTGACGGCAATCATATCAGCGGCTACAATCTGTTCGTATCGGCTTATCACGGATTCGCACAGTTGGGCAATGAACACGTGCCTGCACCGAGACCATTTGAGCCGTTCCCTATATTCAGTCTGGATTTTGTGGGATGCTCGATGACTTCGCTGTTCGAAATGGAACTGAGATTCAGATTGACAATGTGCGGAACGGGTGAGCCGTCAAGATATAGAGTGCTCGGAAAAATCCAGATTGAGGCTCCCGGCATCGGGCGCAATCCCGGTATGATGAGACACTATCTGTCGAAGTCAGTTCCAACAGGAACGATGTCTGACATCGTGTTCAACGTTCCACGCAAAAGGTTTGACATTGATATGTTCCAATCGCACGTCAGATATTTGCTGCTGGACACAAAAACAGGGTATCGGTCTCAATATCACCTGCTATCAATGGTTTTTAGTGCATCTGCTGATTGAGGACAACCAAATCAAAAAACATCAATCTTGTCCTGCAATTCTGTACATCACGGCCATGACCACTTCTCAAATGTTCAAGTTCCTCTTCGTCAGAAGCGAACAAGAACTCAAAGCCATTTCTCTTGTAATACTCAATAACATCTGGACTATTCAACGCATCGACTATCAAATACCTGCTTGAGGAATTGTTGTCGGGATCAATGGCTATCGTCTTTATGAGGTTCATCATTTCGTCCGCAATATTGTAGCCGAAAGTCTTATGCCCAAATCCATCAAATACACATAGTTCACCAATCAGTATCGCCGGATATTGGAAACGACGCTTGGCGTTCGGGATAGAACGATTCAGACGATTGCGCCTATTATTGGGTAAAATATCCGTGCGTAACGATGAATTTGACAATGAGAAAGCGCAAACCATTTTCGGTTGTGTCGTATTGTCTTTTTCGTCTGTAAAGAAACAATGAGTTGTCCCCATCATCTCCAGCCTATAATCACGATAATTGTCTGGCGTATTGTCATGAAAAAAAGAATCAATGTCAGTGTTTTTACTGCAAGTATACGGCTGACATTGATTAATGATCTCTGATGTTAGTCTGCCGAAACGGCAGTTATCCAATAGATACCCCACAATTTACTTATTTCCCTCTTTCTTTTTCAAAATTGCATAAGAATTGGCCGCCTCCTTAGAAAAATCTACAGAGGCGCGTCTGCGAAGGTTTTCTTCGGACATCTTGACGAAGCGTTCAGCTGCTGAACCTCTTAACGTCGGGATTGCTTTTACATATACAGCCATAACAAACTCATTTTTGCAAAATTACATAATTTTTTCATAACAACTGACATTCTTCTATGTTTTTTGTCAGTTATTAACATTCATTGATTCATCAATATTTATTCCAGACTGAAAAACGGCAACAATAAGACAATCAAAGCAGCTAAATCTCAATCTGTTCCAATGACTTATCTATTCAATATCTTTGCTATCAACAATTCTTCAAAGGTATATGAAAGCA
>CAKUVR010000061.1:0-9375 GCA_934698975.1 uncultured Bacteroidales bacterium | reverse complement strand
GGTCGCAGCGGCCTTGATGGCATCGTTTCAGAACTGCCACGCCTGCACAGGCATCACCCTCAAAGCCAAGGACGGAACCACTGTCGTTGCCCGCACGATCGAGTGGGCCGTCTCTGACAATGAATGCCGTTGGGTTGTCGTACCCCGCGGACACACCTGGAAATCCTTCATCCCCGGTGGCGGTACCGGCAGAAGTTTTACCAATGAATATGGCTACGTCGGTGTCGCTGTGGTCCAGGACGAGCTGATGATGGAGGGAATGAACGAGAAAGGCCTCTCCGCCGGCCTGTTCTATTTCCCGGACTACGGAAAGTATGAGGAATATTCAGAGTCTAATTATGACACAAATATCTCTGATTTCCAACTTGTTTCCTACATTCTTGGACGCTGCGCCACAGTCGATGAGGTCAAGGCCGAGATCGCGAAAGTGCATATTCATGGATTCGACCCCCGCTCCTCGACCGTGCATTGGAGGTTCGCTGAGCCATCCGGTCGCCAGATCGTGCTTGAGATCATTGGCGGAAAGTGCGTCTTCTATGAGAACACTGTCGGTGTGCTGACCAACTCTCCGTCCTTCGACTGGCATCTGACCAATCTCAACAACTACGTCAACCTGCTTCCGGGACGCACCGAACCTCACACACTTGGGAATATGTCCCTGTCCTCTTTCGGTGGGGGAAGCGCGATGCTTGGACTGCCGGGAGACTTCACCCCGCCATCTCGTTTTGTCCGCGCGGCATTCTTCCAGAACACCGCACCGCAGAAACCGAACGCTGAAGGATCAGCACTACAGGCCTTCCACATTCTCGGATCGATGGAGATTCCGATCGGGGCGCAGTTCGCGCAGGGACAGGAACCGGCTGACATTCCGAGTGCCACACAGTGCACTTGTGTCAGTGACATGTCAGGTCTTCGGTTCTACTGGCGCTCAATGTACGATGGCAGCATCAGATGCATTGATCTTAAGGAGATTAACTTCAAGAAAGTGGGACTGAAATCGGAACTTTTGATCCCTTCCAAGAAGGAATTCGTACATTATATCAAATTTTAATATTTATAATTTGTAAATATGCCGTTTCAGGCATGCTTTTAGCATTTGAAAATTTTGTTTGTTGAATTTTAAAAATATCAATACTATGATTTCTGAGAAACTTGTTAAAGCTTTCAACGATCAGATTGTCGCTGAGCTTTGGTCTTCAAATCTGTATCTTCAGATGGCTTTTTACCTTAAGAAAGAAGGATGGAACGGCTCTGCAAACTGGATGCTCAAGCAGGCTTCCGAAGAGAAGGAGCACGCCCTCAAACTCGCTGACTATGCCATCAAGCGTGGCGGTGAGGTCAAAGTCGGAATGATAGATGTCGTTCCGGATGGTTGGGGCTCGCTTCAGGATGTGTTCGAGAATGTCTATGAGCATGAATGCCATGTCTCCAAACTGATAAACGATCTTGTTGATGTGGCTGTGGCAGAGAACGACAAGGCCACGGTCGAGTTCCTGAACTGGTTCATCCGTGAGCAGGTCGAGGAGGAGGATTCCGCCTTGTCAATTGTCGAGAGGCTCAAGAAGGCCGGCGAGGCCGGAGCGTTCTTCGTTGACGCGGAGCTTGCGAAAAGGTAATTGTTTACGATGAAAACTTCAGAAAGGGGCTGACCGGATTTCCGGCCGGCTCCTTTTTAGTTTGCATCACTTTCAAGAGAATTTATTAATTTTGTGGAATATGAACAATAAGGAAAAGAAACTTGAGGCGTTCGAACGGGCTCTGGAAGTGATGGACAGGCTTCGCTCCGAGTGTCCGTGGAACCACGCCCAGACCATCGACACCCTGCGTCCGATGACGGTCGAGGAGGTGTATGAACTAAGTGACGCCGTGATGAAGAAGGACGAAGCCGCCCTTGAGAAAGAACTCGGGGACGTGTTCCTTCACGTGATATTCTATGCCAAGATCGCTGAGGAGGAAGGTCGCTACGACATCGCCGATGTGATGAACAAGCTTTGTGAGAAGATGATTTATCGCCATCCTCACGTGTTCTCGACCACAAAGGTGGCCGATGCGGAACAGGTGTCGGAGAACTGGGAGATGCTCAAGGCCAAGGAGAAAGGTGGCAACAAACGCATCCTTTCCGGAATCCCGGACGCGATGCCGCCAATCCTGAAGGCGTTCTCGATGCAGGACAAGGCCCGCGGAGTGGGCTTCGACTGGGAGGAGAAGAGTCAGGTCTGGGACAAGGTCAAAGAAGAGCAGGGTGAATTGCAGGCTGAGATGGACGCGATGGACTCCGCCGTCACAGATGAGGGCAGAAAGGCGGCAATGGACAGGGCAGAAGAGGAACTTGGGGATTTCATGTTCGCCACGATCAATGCCGCCAGGCTTTACGGCTTGAATCCGGACACGGCTCTTAATCGTGCCTGTGACAAGTTCCGCCGCCGTTTCACCTATCTGGAGGAGAACACGATCCGTAAAGGCCGCGACCTTCATGACATGACTCTCGCCGAGATGGATGAAATCTGGGATGAAGGAAAGGCGAAAGGGCTATAATATTAAACTTTGGCAGTCCATATTTGTCCAAAACAAGACTATTTCTTAATTTTGTAGATGTCTTCCTGAGAAAGGAACATTGTAGAATGGATATTTATGCCTGATTATAAAGTAGTTGAGGTTGTGAGCAGAAGGGACCTGATGAATTTCATCAAGTTCCCTGACCGTCTTTACAAAGATTGCCCTCAGTATGTTCCCGCCCTTCACAGCGACCAGGTCAAATCTTTGACCAAAGTATCGACTCTTTCCTATTGCACGAGGAAGATGTGGATGGTCATGGATGGCAAGACTATTGTCGGCCGCATCTGCGGGATGATAAATCCTCGCTACAACGCATTGTATGACAAGAAAAGAGCCCGTTTCGGATGGTTTGACACCATCGATGACTTCGAGGTGGCTAAACTGCTTTTGGACACGGCCGAGAGATGGGCGAAGGAAAATGGAATGAACGAGATCCATGGCCCTCTTTATTACAACACTCTCGGAAAGCAGGGAATGCTGGTTGAGGGATTCGAGAACATCCCGCCGTTCAACTGCCTTTACAACTATCCTTACTACAATGATTTCGTGACGAGGCTTGGCTACGTGAAGGAATGCGACTGGCTTCAGTACAAGGTCGCTGCCGACCAGCCTCTGCAGGAGAAGATCACCAGGATCGCCGGTCTGCTGAAGCAGAGGTACAACCTGCACGAAGGCAGTCTGAGCAAACTCAAGAAGGACAAGAAGATGGTCCGTTACTTCTTTGATGTCTACAACGAGAGTTTCGCGAAATCTGTCTACAACTTCATTCCTTTCACCAAGGAGGAGATTGACGAGGAGGCAAGCGAGGTTCTGAGTTTCGTTTCGGACAAGACAAGCAGCATAATTTTCGATGACAAAGAGGAACTTGTAGGATTCGGAATAACTTTTCCATCCATTTCCAGGGCTCTCCAAAAGGCTAAGGGACACTTGTTCCCGTTCGGTTGGTTCCACCTTTTGATGGCGATGTTCAGGTACGATACAGTTGACCTGATGATCAATGGGGCCGTGCCTAAGTGGCAGAACACCGGGGTGTCATCGATCTACCACTGCACGATGTCGGAAAAGTACCGCAAAGCCGGCACGAAATGGGCGATAACCAACCCGCAGATCGAGTCAAACGGGGCTGTCAACGTGTGGGGAAAGTACGAGCATGAACTTTTCATGCGCCGCCGTTGCTACCTCAAGTCGATTTAGGAATATACCAGCTCGGTTGCTGAGCTTGTCGAAGCGCCGAGGCATCGAATGGCAAAATGATTAAAAGGTCACTTCGACAGGCTCAGTGGCCACCGGTCAAGAAACCGGATTAGAAGAAAAATAAACCATTGAATATGGCAGAGAACAACACATTAGTGGACAAGATCCTGGCTCTTCAGGACAAATATGAGTCACTTCAGAAGCAGCTTGCTGATCCTGAAGTGATCGCTGACATGAAGAAATATGTCCAGCTCAACAAGGACTACAAGGAACTTGAGCCGATCATCAAGACCGGTCTTGAGTACAAGAAGATGGTCGATGAGTTGGCAGAGGCCAAGGACATCATGATCAACGAGAAGGACGAGGATCTCAGGGACATGGCCAAGGCGGAGATCGCCGAGATTGAGCCGAAAATCCCGGAGATGGAGGAGCAGATAAAGATTCTTCTTATTCCTGCGGATCCTGATGACAACAAGAACGCCATCATAGAGATCCGTGGCGGCACAGGCGGTGACGAGGCCGCCATATTTGCCGGTGACCTTTTCAGGATGTATTCAAAGTACGCCGAGAAACGAGGCTGGAAACTGGAAGTCAACGACGAGACTCCTGGTACGGCTGGCGGCTACAAGCAGATAGTGTTCAAGCTTTCGTCCAACGACGAGGGTGTGTATGGCATCATGAAATATGAGTCCGGTGTCCACCGCGTCCAGAGGGTCCCTCAGACCGAGACGCAGGGCCGGATCCAGACCTCTGCCGCTTCCGTGGCTGTCTTCCCTGAGGCAGGGGAGTTCGACGTGGATCTCAAGTGGGATGACATCCGTCTTGACCTTTTCTGCTCGTCAGGCCCTGGCGGTCAGGGAGTGAACACGACCTATTCCGCCGTGCGTCTTACCCACCTCCCGACCGGTCTTGTCGTGCAGTGTCAGGAGGAGCGTTCTCAGCTCAAGAACAAGGACAGGGCGTTCGAGGAGTTGAGAACACGACTCTACAACCTTGAGCATCAGAAGTATCTCGACGAGATCGGCGCGAAGCGCAAGACCATGGTCTCGACGGGTGACCGCTCGGCCAAGATCCGCACGTACAACTATCCGCAGGGCCGAGTGACCGACCACCGCATCAACTGGTCAATGTACAACCTTCCGGTCTTCATGGACGGAGACATCCAGGAGTGTATCAACCAGCTCCAGATCGCAGAGAACGCCGAGCGTCTTAAAGAGGCCGGTGAATAGGTAAAGTTTAGAAATAACAACGTCCGGTCACTGAACTTGTCGAAGTGACCGGACGTTGTTCCTTTATGGTTAAAAACTATACTTAATAGGGATCTCCTCCATTGGCCACAGCCACCGACGCTTCGCGCCCTGTCCGGGTAAAGGGTGGTTGTGGCCAATGGAGGAGATCCCTACGGTCGAATATATCTATCCGGAGATTCCGTTGTACTGTTCGCAGACGGAGTGGTAACTTTTCAGATTGCCGATGTCGAAACGGTGTCCCGGCATCTCCATGGCGTGGACAGGTACTTGTGTCGCAAGCCATGCGATGTAGCTGCCAGGGGCGTCCGTGCCACAACCGGCGGCGATGCCATCAGGAATCCTGGCCGCATCCTTTCTGGTATAGTAGTAAAAAGGAGGGCAGCACCAATGTGATCGTGGTTCGGCAGGCTTCTCCTGCATCCCCAGGATCAGATCCTTGTTGTTGACTTCAAGCACACCGCATTTGCGCAGCCTGTCCTCGGATGGCTCGTAGAAGCGCATCACGCAGGAAGTCCCTTTTGAACGGGAATATTCAATGAACTTCACCATACTGAAATCCAGCACATTGTCTCCGGCGATGACGAGCATGTCATCATCAAGTCCAAGGCTGTCGATCGCGAACAGGATGTCACGCACGGCCCCCAAACGGGTCTCGTTCGTGGAGGTTCCGTCATCGACCACGGTGATCTTGTCGTCCGGCCGTCCAGCCGCCCATTCCGTGAAGTGGCAGGCAAACTTATGGTTTGAGATGACGGCATATTCATCAACAGCTCCGGAGGTTTTGATGTCATCCACAAGCCAGTCCAGAATGGCTTTGTCCCGAACTTTCAGCAATGGCTTCGGGAAATTTTCAGTCAAGGGGTACAATCGTGTGGCGTACCCGGCGGCCAGTATCAGACATTTCATATTTTAACCCCGTCGGCGCTGTGGCAGATGTATGCCGAATAATGCCCTTTCAGGCAGGGAAACTCGGCAAGATATTCTGTCTCAACCTTTTTGAATATGCTGTCCCGCATCGACGGGTCGATTATGGCCATGCAACAGCCCTTGAATCCGGCTCCGCTGAAACGTCCGCCGTAGATTCCGTCGGTATGCGTCATGATTTCGTAGATTTTCTTGAGTTCATCGGAACCGGTCTCCCAATTCTCGATTGACGAACGGCCACTCTCGAAACTCAGCCGGCCATATTCCTCAATGTCACCACGCCGCCACGCCTCGGCGCCTCGTTGTACACGGTCATATTCAGAGTACCAATGTTCCGCGCGTCTGCGCCAGCTGTCAGGAAGGCGGTCTGCGAATTTATGGTATATCTCGACAGGGACATCCCTGAGGTTTGTCTCTTCGAATTTGCCGTAATCCATTCCGGAGTAGGCTTTCAACGCATAAGCCGCGCTTCGGCACTCATCCACCCTCATGTTGAATTTGCTGCCTGCGAGTGTGCGTTCCACTCCGCTGAAGAATATAGCGATTTCGTACGGCTTCGTGGCCGGTGATGTGGGAATCAACTCGTATGTGTCGTCTCTTGTGTCCAGATAGAGAAGATGATCCTTCTTGGAATAGACCTCGCAGCTTTGGTCAAGTTTTCCGCATGATACTCCGACATAGTCATTCTCTGCGGCCTTGGCGGTCATGATCAGTTCGTGGTCTGTCAAATGCAATCCGTTGACGGTACAAAGAGCCTTCAGGAAAGCGATTATCACCGCAGCTGAAGATGACAAGCCGCCGATAGGAAGTGAACCCTCTATCACACCGCTCAGCCCTACACGCAACGGCAGCAATGATCCCAGCTGGACTGTGGCTCCGCGCAGATAGTCGGCCCAGTCATTCTGCTTCTCTTCAGGAACAGCGCTGATGTGCCATTGAGCGCGTTTGCTGAACTGTAGTGACGAAAGTTCGATGACCCCGTTCCGTTTCGGTGCGAAGGCTATGTGGATGCCTTTGTCTATGGCGAAGCCGGTCACCCTTCCGAGTTGGTGGTCGGAGTGCGCCCCGATCGGGCAGACACGGTAAGGACAGAACGAGAGCCCCTCGGGCTCCCGTCCATAAATGTCCCTGAATTTCTGCTCGCAGGTCATGAGCCTTTTACAGTCTTGCCTGAAGAGCCTTGCCCTGCTCCTCGTAGCCAGGCTTGCCCAAAAGGGCGAACATATTCTTTTTGTAGGCCTCTACCCCAGGCTGGTTGAATGGGTTCACGCCGAGAACATAGGCGCTGACACCGCAGGCGAACTCGAAGAAATAGAACAGGCCGCCGAGGTTGAAGGCGTTGATTCTTTCGATGGATACCTCAAGTTGAGGCACTCCGCCGTCGATATGGGCTAGTTTGGTTCCGAGTTGGGCCATGGCGTTGCAATGCTCCACGTGCTGTCCGGCGAGGTAGTTGAGCTGGTCGAGGTTCTGCTCGTCGCTGCCGATGACAACCTCACGGTTGCTCTTCTCGATGTTCACTACGGTCTCGAACACGACCCTGTCACCATCCTGAATAAACTGTCCCATGGAGTGAAGGTCGGTGGTGAAATTCACAGACGCCGGGAATATACCCTTTAGATCTTTTCCCTCTGACTCGCCGTAGAGCTGCTTCCACCACTCGCCAAGATATTGGAACTTAGGGTTGTAGGCAACCAGAATCTCAACTTTCTTTCCAAGTTTTGAATATAGCAGGTTTCTCATCGCGGCATATTGCACGGCAGGGTTCTCTTCGCTCTTCACTGCCAGAGCCTTCTCCATCTCAACGGCGCCCGCGATCATCTCCCTCACGTCGAAGCCGGCGAGAACTATAGGCAGAAGTCCTACCGGAGTGAGCACGGAGAAACGGCCTCCGACATTGTCAGGAACGACGAATGTCTTGTAGCCTTCCTGAGTGGAGAGGGTCTTGAGGGCACCCTTGTGGGCATCGGTGATGGCGACGATTCTTTCGGAGGCGTCTGCATAGTTTTTCTCGATGTGCTCTTTGACGATTCTGAAAGCAACGGCAGGCTCGGTTGTGGTTCCTGACTTGGAAATCACAACTGTGGCGACATTCCTCTCGGCCACAAGATCCATCAGCTCAGCGAGATATTCCTCGGAAAGGTTGTTGCCGGCGAACACCACTTCCGGAGCCTCTTTCGCCCCGCCAAGTTGTTTGGCGAAATTGTGGGAAAGGGCCTCGATGGCACAGCGCGCGCCAAGATATGAACCTCCGATGCCGATGACGACGACCAGATTCACCCCCTTTGCTTTCCAGCAGTCACGCACTGCCTCGCACTCCGCGATAAGCGCTTCAGGAGTCTCTGAGGGCAGATGCTTCCAGCCCAGGAAGTCGTTACCCGCTCCAGATTCACTGGCAAGCACGTCATAGGCTTCAAGAGCCTTGCCAACATATTCCTTGTAATCCTCGTCCTTGACGAAGGAGGCGCATCCTCCTAAATTGACTTTGACCATATTGCTTCTTAATTAAGGTTTACTAACGAACTACAAAAATAACCATTTTCCGATAAAACACCGAATGTTATCTTATAAATGAATGTGTATGAATATCCATCCGTCGAATCATGGAGTGGTCCGCACATGAGACGGATCAGATCATCATGCCCGAGCGGATTCCGGCTGCGGTGGCGACCCCTTTCAGATGTTCCACTATCGCGAGCGCGAAATCAACAGCGCATCCTGGACCACGGCCGGTGATAAGATTGCCGTCAGACACGGCGGCGGTCCTGACATATTCACCACCCTTTGCGGACGGAGCCGACTCAAAACCATCGTAGCAGGTGAATCTTTTTCCGTCAAGGGTTGGAAGATTAGGAATGACCAGACCCGGGGCCGCACAGATTGCGGCCACAACACCGCCTTCGGAGTAGTGGAGTCTCATCAGTTCCATCAACTCTTGGTTATCCGCAAGGTTCTTTGTGCCCGGCATGCCTCCGGGAAATACCATCACATCCTGTTCTCCGGTTTGGCTTAGGTCTGTCTGTCTCTTGAAGATGTCCCATGTCATGTCGGCGATGACCGGCACTCCGTGAGCTCCGCAAACCTGAGCGTTGTCATTGATTGAGACAGTCCGCGCGTCGATTCCGCCCCTTCTGAGGACATCCACTGTGGCGATAGCCTCGATTTCCTCGAAACCGTTGGCTAAGAATATGTATGCTCCTTTCATGATGTGTTTGTTAAAGTGATGTTAGTCAGTTGTTTGTGAAATCCTGCCCTCCTAAAAATCCGGGCAGTTTTTTGTAATTGCTTGTGTTTTGGCAGTTTGTGTTTTACGGGCTTTGCGGGTGAATATCAAAGAAACCGGCCACTGATCTTGTCGAAGTGGCCGGTTTCTTGTTGAGATATCAGGACTCGAACCTGAACTGGCAGAACCAAAATCTGTAGTGCTACCATTACACCATACCTCAATTCC
>CAKUVR010000060.1:0-10253 GCA_934698975.1 uncultured Bacteroidales bacterium | reverse complement strand
GATGAAGCATATTCCTGAGGATGCCACAGTTCCGACCCTTGTCTATCTCAAGGACTGCAAGAACGTGACCCTCAAGGGCTTC
Source organism: uncultured Bacteroidales bacterium (assembly GCA_934698975.1). GTDB lineage: Bacteria > Bacteroidota > Bacteroidia > Bacteroidales > UBA932 > Cryptobacteroides. Next base: position 10,171 of record CAKUVR010000060.1, on the reverse strand, counting down.
ATCCTCCGCTACCCTGCCACCAAGGACGACCTTTACATCATCGAGGGCGGTAACGTCACCGTGGACGGCTGCTACTCCGACATGAGGTAATACGACGAAGGTCAACTTCCTCTGAGTAAAAATATTGGCGCACCCTGCTCCAGCCTTGACGGCCACGGGTAGGGTGCGTCTTTTCCTTACACCTTGAGGAAGCACTTTTTGCGGTAGAGGAAATAGAGGAACAGCCAACAGATCGTGAAATATCCGATGTGAAGCACAAGCTTCGCGCAGCTGTCAGGGACAATGCCGGAAAGCCCTTTGAAGAAGAAGTCTGTCACAGGCCAGAAACCGATGACTTTCTGCGCCATGTAGATCGTGATTGAATTCATCCCGACCACTTGGAAGAACACTGTTCCTTTCTTCCATCCTTTGACATCTATGATGTAATAGAATATTGCGAACAGACCTATTGACCACGCACCGCAGGCCAGCACAAAAGTGCTGGTCCACAGTTTCTTTATGACAGGAAACCAATTTGCCCACACTAAGGTGACCACTGCCATCAAAACCGCGGCGGCCAGCATTTTCAAGGTCTTTTTCCTGCCGGAGTCAGAAGATTCCTTCACGTACCGTCCGGTGAACATTCCTAGCATCGCGGTGACAATGGCCGGCAAGGTGCTGAGAATCCCTTCCGGATCTCCGACCTCTGGTTTCAGAATGTTGTTCGGGAGCAGCGATCTGTCTATGTAGAAAGCTATGTTGCCTTCTTTGGTGAATGGACCGGCTCCGGCCGGAGCGTCGGGGGCGATTATCAATCTAAGCAGAAGGAAGTAGCCGATGAGGATGACAGCAGCGATGCTCCACTGGGTTTTCTTTCCGGTGTGGCAGAACAGAATCGCCGCGAACATCCACGCCAAGCCGATTCTCCCAAGCACGCTGGGAAGCCTCAAAGTGTCGAAATGGAACTGGAAGAATCCTTGATATACAAGGCCGAGAAAGAACAACGTCAGGCCACGGCGGATGACATCCAAGATGATGGCGCGGTCAGATAATCCTTTCTCTCTTTTTTTCTCAAGCGAAAAAGGAAATGTCATGCCGGAAATGAACAAGAACAACGCGAAGATGGTGTCATGGTGGTGCAATCCGACCCACTCGACATGTTTCATCTGTTGGGCAATCCAGCAATCCTCCCCTCCCGGAAAAACACCGCAGGCTGCCGCGATGACAGAACTGAGGCCCATAATGAACATCATGTCAAACCCTCTCAGCACATCGAGGGACAAAAGCCGTCCGTTTGAATTTGCCATATATATTTATTCAATAATCCTCAAAGGTACAAAAAAGCATCCGCCTTTGCGACGGATGCTCCTGTAATATTCATTGAATATTTCCTAAAAACAGAAACTTAGGCCACCTTGGATTGAGAGCTGCCATGATCTGGATTTGTCTGTGATTTTGTTTTCCGTGCCGGTCGGAGTGTTGTAACTCCTATTGTTCACTTCCCTGTAGTTGTCTGTGATGAAATAATGGACTGACGGGAGGACGCTCAGTTTGAATCGCCAGACCTGGAACGTCAGTCCGAAACCGGCGTCCGCGGTAAGACTGAAACGGTTCTTTATGTACATATAACTTTCTCCTTTGACTCCGCCATAAGTGCCATGGCGCAGAGAATCGTCGTTCGGGCCGAAGATGTAGCCTGGGGTAAGACCGGCGAAGAACTCTATCCTGTTGAACAGTCCGGTGAAGAAACTGCCTAAGACACTGTCCACTGTCGGGTTCCGATTGTAGTAATATTTATTGTTGTAGGTAACACGCACGGTGTTTTCCAAACCGCCTTCCAAAGTTTGCTTGAATGTGCGCCGTCCGCTGCTCCAAGACACTGACAGTGGAATGCCGAGATAGTCATTGATGTCCATATTCTCGAACATCCACTGCACTCCTCCACGCACTCCGAATCCTTTGTCGTTGTACTTGCCGTAAGTGATGCTCATGACCTCTCCGGAATTAGCTCTGGAACGCTCGATGGGAATCCTCACGCCGGCGGTGAACCGGATGTCCTGGTTGTCAGGCTGAACCTTCTGTGCGGACGCCGCACCTCCCGTCAGCGAAATCACCGCCAACACCACAAATAACCTTTTCATAATATTTTATCAATCAGATTCCATCCATGATTCAAAGAGCATGCCTGATCGTGAGCCGACAGACTATCAGAAAAGGCATATAATCACAAAATGGCTGAATCGTTTGATTCAGCCATTTTGTGATTCCGTAGGGATTCGAACCCTAGACCCACAGATTAGAAATCTGTTGCTCTATCCAGCTGAGCTACGGAACCATGCCCCATTCCTCTCCCGCAGAATCGGAAACGGATTGCAAATATACGAATTTTCCATCGAAAACAAGAGTTTGCCGAAGAATTTGTCTCAATCGAAAAAATATATCCGGCCCGAATCAGGGGAGGTGGCGGACGCTACGACGGCTTGTTTACCTGCTGGCGGCGTTGACCTTATGGGCATAGTCAAGCCGTCCGGCAAGATGCCGTCTGACATCCTTCCAACGGTAGTACGGGCCTGACACAGGATCCACACCGTTCAGGAGACGTTCCTGCTCATTCAGCAGGAACTTGACAAGGACATCCTTCGAGCCCGGCCTGCGATAGAAGACCATCTGGATGTTGCAGGCCATCGGGGTGAAGTCCGCCGCCATCCAATGCATCCAGACCTCCTCCAGAGGCCACATCTCGCTGCAACCGGCAATTCCCATAAGCCCGGCGAGCGGCATCACGGAGACATCGTGCGCAAACCGCAGGTCAGCGGCCACATCGCTCTTTTTTGACATTGCGGCATCTGCCTTTACAATGAAATCCTCCAACAAGTCATCAGCCAATGCCATGCGACGGCCTTCCGATTCCGCTGCGTTCACCATCTCCGAATATATGCGGCAGGAATTCAGTTTCGTCATGGAAAACATTTCCTCGGAGGTGAAATAAGAAGATACGAATATATCATTGAGATCCAAGTCCGGAGCGATGGAACCCCAGGTGAACAGATCTCTCGCGAACATATCTTCCCTGCCGACTATGGAATCAGCCGCCTTGCGGTCAGTGAATATTGAATTCATAAAATCACTGACATCAATCCATGTTCTCGACAGGGAGTCCACCTCGGGAGCGGAAATCCTTACAACAGCCTTGAACCAAGACGGTTTCCTGAGAAGATAGGCCATATATGAATCTCCTGTGTGAACATTGACCTTCAACTTCTTGTTAAGTTTCTTGAGTTCACCGGTGCAACTGAACATACTCTCCTGGCAACGCTGGACGGTGCTTGAGACTGCGTCCACATACCTTCTGGAACCCGACTTGAACACCGACGGGAAACGGTGGAACATCCTGTTCGCGATCTCTTTATGCTCCATCTTGCCTCTGGCGGACAGTTTTCCGGCCTTCCCGGCAGAAACCGAGTCTATCCTGTGAAGATCCGAATACAGAGCTTTTCCTTTCATTGTAAGAATTCCAAGCGAATCAGCCTTCAAGAACATAGCGGCAAGGCCGCCGAATGTTTTGTCCGAACTATGGTAACGCGAGCCGTGGCGGCCGATATGACTGATATAGAAAGGCTCAAAGCCCTCGGGAGCTTCTGAGTCAGTCATATCTCCGGATTGGTAAATATGGTAAATCCCGGCTCCGGCAAATTTGTCGGCTTTGATTTTCTCTAGTGTCACCTGAGCATCGCATGGCATCGCAACCAACGAGGCGAGCGAGACCGACAGAACACAAGCGACAATACGGTCAAAGAATGTTCTCTTCATATCATTTTCTTCATTATATCGGCAAAAAAACCAGACAGCCCTCCTCAGAGCCGCACAACCCGGTTATAATCTTGCAAAGTTAATCAAATCGGGACATTCCTAAAAATAGAAGCCGGTGTTGAAGTACATCACGCCGGTTCCATCCTGAGTGGAGAGAGCGCGGGCATATTCAACGTTCAAGACAAAGTTGCGGTTGAGGATGAGCTTCAAGGCAGCGCCGGTGGAGAGATGGAATATGTCCGGGCGGGAGGTGTCAATGTACTTTGCGTAGAGTTTCGGGAAAGCGCCTGTATGATTTGTGATGTCATAGGATTTCAATGTGCTGATTCCGTCGCAGAATCCGCTGAGCATCAACCCTATGTCTTGGTTCCAGATGGTAAAGGAGGCAAATTTCCAGCGCAGTTCGGCATTCACAAAACCAACAGCCGGTCCGGCCACCCTGTTGTACATCAGGCCCCGTACGGTTCTGTAGCCACCTACGGCGGAGTTGTCGTAAACAGGACCGCCAGGCGTGTAAAACGGAATGACATACCACGGGGCGTCACCAAGGAACTCCTGATAATCAAGGCGGTAGGCAAACACAAGGTTTTCTTTCACTACTGGAATATAATGCCTCAGCGTCGCATGGACCTTCAGATAAGACTCTGATGAGCCCAGAAACTTCGGAGCGGCGATAATATGCGCCTTGGCCAGAATGCCCTTCGTCGGAACGCCTTCATAGTCACGGGAATCATAGACAAGACCGATACGTATGGCAGAGGAGCAATCCTTAGACTTATCCTCGGAAGGGATTATTCCCCAGACCTTGTAGAGGCCGAACAAAGACAGGGCATAATCGGAATCCTGAGGCTTGTAGTCCTTCACCATGAACTGGTTGAAATGGTACCCAGCCTCCCATGAGAAGCGATCGGAAATCCTGCCGGAAAAATCGGCCTTGAAGTTGAAAGTGGCTCTGTCATACTTGTAGAATCCATCCTCAAGCGAAGTATCGTAGAGCGTCCGGCGGCCTCCGAAGCCGAAAAACTCCATGGCATTGTCCGCACAGTAGCTGGCCGCAAGGTTCATCCGGACTCCGGCCAATAGCTTTCCGGAATCGTAGGAGGCCACGAAAGTCTTGCTTCCGCCAGTGTAGCCAGAGACCTCGAGATAGGCGCTGCTCTTAGGATTGGGGTAGGTCGAGCCGTCTCCGAAATCATACACATTCATCAACCCTCCGAACAGGAAGCCTTTGGCCCCGTCGAAGCCAACCATCGGAAAAGGCACAAAGGAATGGCCTGCCTTGACAACTGGTTCCCTGTCCTTTGCCGCAAGTGGCCTCGCGATCAGGAACAGACAAAGGGCCAGTGAAAATATTCGTAATCCAAAAGTCTTCATATTCAAGAAATTCCATTGCAAATTTACAACAAAAATATCAATCCCGCCGCTTATGGACTTTCGGTGGAGAACATTTGCGGTTCATCAGAAACAGGGGGTAATAAATTGGATTTCTGACAAGTAAGGCTTATCTTTGACAGACAAACTGTTTAGCTAAGTAGCTTATGATACGTAAAAAACTTTTCAAGGTCATGATTGTGGCGGCCGCCGCTGTGATGACAACATTCTCAGGATTCGCCCAGAATCCAACCGGCACCGAGGTTCTTAAAAGTCCTGACGGCAGCCTTGAGCTCAGGTTCGCCCTCAGCGAAAAAGGGACACCGACATATTCCTTGGACTATGGTGGCAAGGCGGTGATTCTGCCGAGCGAGCTTGGCTACGAGATTCGTGGCAAACGCCTGAAGGACACTTTCGAGGAGAAGTCAGGCAGGTTTTACGCCGAGCCGGAAAGCCTTCACGACGGGTTCAAGGTGACCGATGTGAGACGTGACTCCCTCGATGAGACATGGGAGCCGGTCTGGGGCGAGGAAAGCCACATCCGCAACCACTACAACGAGATGGCCGTCACCCTTGAGCAGGGTCCGGTGAATAAGAACGGTCCTAAAGTGGTGATGGTCATCCGTTTCCGTCTCTACGACGACGGCCTTGGCTTCCGTTATGAGTTCCCTGAGCAGAAAAGGCTCAAGTATTTCGTCATCAAAGACGAGCTGACACAGTTCGCGATGGCCGGCGACCACACCGCATGGTGGATCCCTGGAGACTATGACACTCAAGAATATAACTACACAGTCAGTCGTCTTTCCGAAATCAGAGGGCTATCCTACACAAAGGCGGAAGGGAACGCCTCCCAACAGACATTCTCCCCGACCGGCGTGCAGACAGCCCTTCAGATGAAGACCGACGACGGGCTCTACATCAACATCCACGAGGCGGCGGTTGTGGACTACCCGACCACGAACCTCAACCTTGACGACAAGACGATGACTTTCAGCACTTGGCTGACCCCTGACGCCGAGGGTTGGAAAGGCCGTGTGCAGACTCCTGCCAAATCTCCGTGGAGGACTGTAATGGTTGTGGACGACGCGCGCAAGGCACTGGCTTCCAGACTCATCCTCAACCTCAACGACCCTTGTGTCCTTGAGGATGTCTCTTGGATTCATCCAGTCAAATACGTCGGAGTGTGGTGGGAGATGATCACAGGAAAGTCCAAGTGGTCCTACACCAATGACTTCCCGACCATCGAACTCGGAGTGTCCGACTACTCCAAGGCAAAGCCTCACGGGAAGCACGGGGCCAACAACGAGAATGTGCGCCGCTACATCGACTTCGCCGCGGAGCACGGCTTCGACGCCGTCCTTGTCGAGGGCTGGAATGAAGGCTGGGAGGACTGGTACGGCAAGCAGAAAGACTTCGTCTTCGACTTCATCACCCCTTACCCTGACTTCGACATCAAGGCTCTAAATGAATATGCTCACTCAAAAGGCGTGAAACTCATCATGCACCACGAGACCTCCGCATCGGCGCAAAACTACGAGCGTTGGATTGACAAGGCCTATGACCTTATGAATGAATATGGTTACGACGCTGTCAAGAGTGGCTACGTGGGGGACATCATCCCTTACGGTGAGCACCATTACAGCCAGTCGATGATCAACCACTACATGCTCTGCGTCAAGAAGGCGGCCGACCACCACATCATGGTCAACGCCCACGAGGCAGTTCGTCCGACCGGTCTGTGCAGAACCTACCCTAACCTCATCGGCAACGAGTCCGCAAAAGGCACTGAGTACCGTGGCGAGATCATGCCTCATCACGTGACAATCCTTCCGTTCACCCGTCTTCAGGGCGGTCCGATGGACTACACTCCGGGAATATTCGAGATGGACATGTCCAAGATGAACCCTAAGGATAACCAGCAGGTGCTCTCGACAATCTGCAAGCAGTTGGCTCTCTATGTGACCATGTACTCTCCTCTTCAGATGGCGGCGGACATCCCTGAACATTATGAAGCGCACATGGACGCATTCCAATTCATTAAAGATGTGGCCGTTGACTGGGAGCGGAGCGAGTACCTTCTTGCAGAGCCGGGAGATTACCTTGTGATTGCCCGCCAGGCCAAGGTGAAGGATTCCGCCAAAGAGGGTGACTGGTTCATTGGTGGGGTTACTGATGAAAACGAACGCGACCTTGAGTTCCCTCTGGATTTCCTTGAGAAGGGTGCAAAGTACACCGCTACGATCTATGCTGATGCTCCTGGTGCTGACGGCCTTGGCGATGTCAAGGAGCAGGATTCAATGCAGACATATTCAATCTCCACAAAGAAGGTCTCTGCCAAGACCAAGTTGAAGATGCATCTGGCCCGCTCCGGTGGTTTCGCCATCCGCATCCAGAAGGTGGAGGGGAAATAGACGTCTGCCAGAAAATGGTTTTGGTTGCTTGAATGGTTGCTTGAATGGTTCCTTAAAAGAACAAACAACCCAAAACAGCTTCTAACTCGTATAGAGTGGCAGCCGAAAAAAGGCAAAAGCGGAATTTTGCACGTGAATCAGTATAACTTATGTTCTATTGTTATCAACATTGCAAAGGTACTCTATTAAACCGGATTCTACAAACATAATCCGGATTGAATTGATAATTTTGTAAATATCAACTATTTATATTTGATTATTAAATTATGGATTAGTGAATAGATCCACAAAAAAGGGAGTCAATTTTACTTGATTCCCTTAATTCGTTTATAATGCCTATTATTGAATAGGATTGTCTTTGTATAGAAGTTTTATTCTTTCTTTAGACTGACAAAAATAACTCTTTATTTTGTGTCACTTTTACTATTAATATCAAGTACTATCGTAAAAGCTTACTCCTGCTCAACAGGAGCGGTCTATTCATTACTCTTTCTTCTCTGCCGTGGCTTTGAAAATTCAAAATACTTCTCAAACTCCGTCTTTGAAATCTTCATCTTCCTTGGCTGCTCTGTCTTGCGCTGTTGTGGCTTATCAGAATACTTGATGACCAGTTCAGCCAATTCCTTGGCGGTGAAATTTGAGATAAGGAAATCTTTCTTTTCCTCTTCTGACTTGCTAAAGAAATTCTTTTTTGTTAACGCTATCATAATATGTTGTTTTTGATATAAATATCAATTTCCACAATATTATAACAATTATTTGAGTAATGCAATATAATTTTGGAATTTACTGCTTACTTTAAGAATATCAGATAAGTATATCCTTACTTTGGTTCTCTTGTCAATGAAATAGATAATCCTTTTTGTGTACTTGAAAAACAACAAAAATAAGAATACATCATCGTTGAGATATTCAAGAATATTGCTGTAATCAGAATATTGCTCTAATCCGGCTATTGTTGACAATGATTTGCAAAACTCCTTTATATCCTCATTTCTGATAGTCAACTCCGTTCTAAACAGTTTCTTGTTAGTGGAAATGTACTGTTTATCAGATACGGCAATCTCTCTTGCCTTATCGTAAACTTTCAGACTGAATGAATTGTCCTTTTGATGCAGGTACAAAGTAGGCTTTTTTGTGATTCCGTTTCTCGTGCTCTCGTAATACTCACCGTATAACGGCAAGACCGTATTCGGGTCTTTAACACGTTTGCCGTTAAGCACCATATCATAATCTTGATGATTATGCTTGTAATCTCGTATCTTCTTGATGATGCTGATACTTGAATCAATAGCCAATTCAATAGAGGTAACACTCTTGAATTTCAATTCCAACTGATTTGCTATCATTGGTAAATAATATAATCCGTTATATGGGTCGTTGTTTTCGTCATAACCGAAAACGTGATACAATGAATAATTGGCAAACTCAAAGAATGCCATATACTTATATTTGTTTGAATCTGATATTGTCAATGTTCCTAAATCCACAATATCATTATCAAAACTCTTTATTGAAATATCTATAAGAATAAATCCGGATTCGGAATTTTTCCTTAATCTGAATATAATATCAAAATCATCTATTGTAATAGTTGATATATCAGTATATTCTAAATCTCTATCAACAAACATTTCTTGTAATTGATGAAATGTCTTTTCTGTAATGTCATAACATATTTTCAATTTATCTATTGATATGGTTTTCTTTAGTTTCTTATAGATGTTATCAATGATTATTAAATTATTCATAAATGAATAGTTGTTTTTAAGTATTATTCTTCTTTCATAGGGATTGTTTTCCAGTATTCGCGCATAGCAATGGAAATCTTCTGTTTGGTTTCCTCTGAATGCTTCTTGCCACGCATCGAATTTGAAATTCTCTGCTTGTGCTCATCTGTTAAGTTTCTGTATTGTCTTTTCATCTTACTTATATGTTTTATATTTATTCTTTTGTAATCATAATTTCTTTACTGACTACACTAATAAATAGTATGCTTTTAGAAAAAATATAGTCAGTATGGAAAATTGTAAATGTTTTTTGAAAATAGATTGTTATTCTTAACTGATTTTCTATTATAATTTAACCTCTGGAATAGTATGGAAATTCTCTTTCAACACAAGTATCGTTAAAATTAGGTCTTTTGATTAATTATCAATATATTATGAAATTTGGTAGGGGTATTGGCTATAAGGCTGATATAGCCTATATCCAGATAATAACAAATAATCCGGATTACTTAATTGAATTGAACAGATATTTTTGATAGATGTTTTTGTAATACTCTATATTGTTAAATTTCTGTTACTATTAACATCAGTATTCAGTATTGAATATTACAAAGAGATATGAATAATGTTTTAGAAAGTTTATTAATTATTTGGTTAGTTTTAATTCTAATATCTGTATAGCATAATATTCAATATCATATTACCTAAACTTTATTATTGATTTATTTGCGTTTTAACGCAATATTTTCTTATTAGATATATCTACTATCATCATTGATGATATTAAGGCTTAAATCGCAAGGAAATAGCCTTTATTTGAATGTTTATTTATATCCTTACGAATAATGTCTAAATAAGGTTCAAATATAT
>CAKUVR010000059.1:0-10674 GCA_934698975.1 uncultured Bacteroidales bacterium | reverse complement strand
GAGGCCGGAGAAATCTCATTCAAGAATGTCATCACATTCAACATGGATGAATATGTCGGCCTCCCAGAGAGCCATCCTGAGAGCTACCACAGTTTCATGCACAAGAACCTGTTCGACAAGGTTGACGTCCCTGCGGAGAACATCCACATCCTCAACGGCAACGCTCCTGACCTTGCCAAAGAGTGTGAGGACTACGAGAAGGCCATCGTCGAGGCCGGAGGAATCGACCTGTTCCTCGGCGGAGTCGGCGAGGACGGTCACCTCGCATTCAACGAGCCGTTCTCTTCCCTCAACTCCAGGACAAGGGTCATGACCCTTACCCAGGACACCCTTGAGGTCAACTCCCGTTTCTTTGACAACGATGTCAACAAGGTTCCTAAGCAGGCCATGTCTGTCGGTGTCGCCACAGTGTGCGGAGCCAAAGAGGTTCTCGTGCTCGCTTTCGGCGGCAAAAAGGCCAAGGCCGTCAAGGACGCCATCGAAGGTCCTGTGAGCCACTATGTCACCCTTTCAGCGCTTCAACTTCACGAGAATGGGGTCGTTGTGCTTGACGAGCCGGCAGCCGGTGAGCTCAAGGTCAACTCCTACCGCTATTTCAAGGCCGTCGAGGCTGCCGAAAATAAATAGAGCGTGGAGACCAACAATTTGTAAATCAAGATAGTAAGCATTACCCTCCCGCCTTGTTCGACGGGAGGATATTCATTAAAAGCCCATCAATCAACATGTTATCCTCCACGATTATTTCTGTGCTTTTGACTCTGGTCAGTGCCGTGTGTGGCAATGGGGCAGACAATGTCATAGACAGTTGCTTCGACAGGCTCAGCGACCGACCGAGCGGGCTCAGTGACCAGACTGGCGGGTCATGCGACCGGACAAGCAGACAAAGCAAATTCTACGTTTCGGATCAGCCGGATGCTGAGCCTACGGTGCACAGAGCTTGCCGAAGTGTCGAAGCATCCACAATCAATGAAAGCCCTGCTGAAGATCACGGAGTGAAGGAGCGGTGCGAACGGTTCACGATGAAGAATCAGGGACTTGAGCGAGAATACTACCTTTACCGTCCGGAAGGATTGAAGGCGGGGGCTCCGCTGGTGATAGTCCTGCACGGCTACGGAGGCTCGGCTCTCAAGGGAAAGAAAGCCATGATGGATGTCGCCGACAAAAACGGCTTCGCTGTCTGCTATCCTCAGGGGATCAAGGATCCGAAAGGGAAACCGGGGTGGAATGTCCGCTACCCTTCCCAACAAGGCATGAAGACAGATGACGTGAAGTTTCTCATCGCACTTTCCAAAGAACTGCAGAAAAGATTCGATCTTAGTTCCAAGAACACTTTCCTCACCGGAATGTCCAACGGAGGCGACATCATCTACCTGATTGCGATGCGTGCTCCCAAGGCCTTCAAAGCCATGGCCTCGATAGCCGGACTCCAGTTCAACTGGATGGAGACTGAATATTCCTACAAGCATCCGCTTCCTTTCATGGAAGTGCACGGCACGCAGGACCGCACGTCCGAATGGCTCGGCGATCCGGAGAACAAGGGCGGCTGGGGAGCTTATATTCCAGTTCCCGCCGCGGTCAGCAGAATCATCGCCGTCAACGGTTGCACCGAGGAATATGTCACTGAACTTCCTCGTCGGGATGGCCGTAACCAAGTCACTCTCTATCAGTTCAAGGCCGGCAAACCAGCGGTGAAAGGTGGCAGGCCGACCGAAGTCTGGCTCTATAAAGTCGAAGGCGGTGACCATTCCTGGTCCGACAAGGATATGGACACCTGCTCCGAAATCTGGCGCTTTTTCAGCCAGTGGCTTGACTGACCCCTCACTTTGAAGCCGCACCGTTTCCCGGCACAAATCCATAATCCTTTGAATTTCAACAGGTGGAATCTCACCTTTTGACTCTCAACGTTTTACGGAATGCTGCCCTCCAGATTAGCCCGGCAGGATTTACGAATATATTCATTCACAACAAGTTGGCAATCACGGTCAAAATTTGTGAATGTGGGGCAAAAAGGCTAACTTTGCGATAGTCTTAAAAAGAACTTGCAAAGATGTCCAATTACCGCATTTTCGTGGAGAAACACCCGGAGTTCCAGGTGGAGGCAAAGAGTCTTCTTGGGGAACTCAACGAGAACTTGCAGCTGGAGCTGAAAACGCTTCGGCTGCTTAATGTTTATGACCTTTTCGGATTCACGCCGGAACTTCTGGAAAAGAGCCGCTACAGTGTCTTCGGAGAGATTGTGACCGACTCTGTCACAGATTCGATCGATCTGGACGGAGCGAAATACATCGCCGTGGAGTACCTGCCCGGCCAGTTCGACCAGAGGGCGGCCTCGGCAGTGGACTGCGTTCACCTGATCGAACCATCCGCACAGATCAGCATCAAGAGCTCAAAACTGCTGATTGTCGATGCTGACGCTTCCGAAGAGACCCTTGAGAAGATTCGCCACTACTACATCAATCCGGTCGAGTCTCGCACGAAAGACTTGAGTAAACTCGCTGACACAGAGCACGCTGCTGTAAAGCCGGTTCCGGTACTGGATGGATTCAGGAGCATGAGCGGGGACGATCTGAAGGCATATTGCAAGAAGATGGGTCTGGCGATGAACGCAGACGATCTCGCGGAGGTTGTCAGATACTTCACCGATGAGGGCAGGGATCCGAACGAGACAGAACTTAGGATTCTGGACACCTACTGGAGCGATCATTGCCGCCACACGACATTCACAACCGAATTGGAAAGCATCGATGTCGAAGATTCCTTCATCAAAGAGGACATTGACGGCACGATGAGCCTGTACATGAAGATGCGCGCTGAGACCGGTCGTGAGAAGAAGGGACTGAACCTGATGGACATGGCCACGATAGGCGCAAAGTACCTCAGAAAGCACGGACTGCTGGACGACTTGGAGGTCAGCGAAGAGAACAACGCTTGCAGTGTCTTCATTGATGTGGATGTGGACGGGCAGACCGAGAGATGGCTGCTGATGTTCAAGAACGAGACGCACAACCACCCTACTGAGATCGAACCGTTCGGAGGAGCGGCAACCTGTCTCGGAGGAGCCATCAGGGATCCGCTTTCCGGACGTTCCTACGTCTATCAGGCGATGCGCGTCACCGGAGCAGGAGACATTTACAAGCCTGTCAGCGAGACACTTCCGGGCAAACTTCCGCAGAAGGTCATCACCAAGAAGGCTGCGCATGGATATTCATCCTACGGCAACCAGATCGGCCTGGCGACGACACACGTGCGTGAGATTTACCACGAAGGCTACACCGCCAAGAGAATGGAGGTCGGAGCCGTTGTGGGAGCCGTGAAGGCCGAGGATGTGAGAAGGGAAAGCCCTAAGGCCGGGGATGTCGTGCTGATGATCGGTGGACGCACCGGACGTGACGGCATCGGAGGAGCTACAGGTTCGTCCAAGGAGCACACGGAGGAGTCCCTTGAGACTTGCGGAAGCGAGGTCCAGAAGGGTAACGCTCCGGAGGAGAGAAAGTTGGAGAGGCTTTTCAGAAGGCCGGAGGTCACCAAACTTATAAAGAAATCGAACGACTTTGGAGCGGGCGGAGTAAGTGTCGCCATCGGAGAGCTTGCCGACGGACTGGACATCTACCTCGACCGTGTTCCGGTCAAATACAGCGGAATGAACTCAACTGAGCTGGCCATCAGCGAGTCACAGGAACGCATGGCCGTCGTTGTGGAGGCCAAGGACGAGGAAGAGTTCAAGAGACTCTGCCACAGCGAGAACATCGAGGTGACGCACGTCGCAGAGGTCACCGACACTGCCAGAATGAGGATGTACTACGGTGACAAGGTGGTCGTGGATCTGAGCCGCGCGTTCATCGACAGCGCCGGAGCGAAGCATTACTCCAAGGCCACGATCGGAGAAGTCGAGGACAGGGATCCGTTCTTCCGCGATGTTCCAGGCAAGAATCTGAAAGAGAGAATGTTCGCCAATCTGCAGGATCCTAATGTAACCTGTCAGAAAGGCCTTATAGAGATGTTCGACTCGACCATCGGCCGCTCAACCGTGCTGATGCCGTTCGGAGGCGAGCTCCAGGCAACGGAGACTCAGGTCTCTGTCCAGAAACTTCCGGTTCAAGGCTACACCGACACCGCCAGCATGATGGCGTTCGGCTTCAACCCTGATCTCTGCGACTGGAGCCCTTACCACGGTGCGGCATATTCATTCATCGAGGCTTGCGCCAAGGTTGTGGCTGCCGGTGGCCACTGGGAGACGATGAGATTCTCCTGTCAGGAATATTTCGAGAGGATGACAGCCGACCCTAAGGTGTGGGGCAAGCCGGCCGCGGCACTGCTCGGTGCGCTGAAGATGCAGAAGGAACTCGGACTCGCATCCATCGGAGGAAAGGATTCCATGAGCGGATCATTCGAGACCGAGAACGGCACAATCCATGTTCCACCGACCCTTATCGCGTTCGGTATCACCCCTGTAAAGGCCGACAACGTGATCTCTCCGGAACTCAAATGGGAGGGAGACCGCCTCTACCTTGTGAAGCACACGCCGCTCGCGAACAGAATGCCTGACACAGAGCAGCTCAAGAGGAACTGGAATCATATTCAGGAAAAGATAGAGGACGGGACGATCGTGGCCGGATGGGCCGTGGGATTCGGCGGAGTCGCGGAGGCGCTCTGCAAGATGAGTTTCGGCAACGCTTTCGGGTTCGATGTGAACCTTTCGGAGGACGATTTGTTCAATCTGAACTACGGTTCGATCGTGGTGGAGACCGACGGAAGCGCGCTTGATTTCGAGAACGCGATAGAGATAGGTACAGTCACATCCGGAGAGGACGGCAACGTGCGGGTGAACGGGACAAAGCTGTCCATCTTCGAGATGATGGACTTCAATGCCTCGCTCTTCGAGAAGGTCTATCCTGCTGTGAGCAAGCCTGACTTCAAGAGGCTGCTGCCTAAGGGGATGGAGGGCGTGAAGCCATTCAAGGCAAAGAAAACAGATCTTGAATATAAGGGGCCGAAGGTTGACAAGGTGGTCGCTTACTTTCCAGTCTTCCCTGGCACGAACTGCGACTACGACTCGGCCAAGGCTTTCCGCAAGGCAGGAGCGGAGATCCGCACGTCGGTGTTCCGCAACCTTTCGGACAAGGATGTGTTCGAGTCGATCGCTGAGATGAAGAAGAACATCGACGAATGCCAGATCTTGATGCTGAGCGGTGGTTTCTCCGCCGGTGACGAGCCGGACGGAAGCGGCAAGTTCATCGCGAACGTGCTGAACAACAAGGACATCGCGGAGGCGATCGAGGGGCTGCTTTCACGTGGCGGTCTTATTCTTGGAATATGCAATGGCTTCCAGGCGCTTGTGAAGTCGGGTCTGCTGCCTTACGGGGAGCTCGGCAAGGTGACCAAGGACTCTCCTACCCTGTTCCGCAACGACATCAACAGGCACATCTCGCAGATGGTGACAACCCGCGTTGCAACGACCAACTCTCCTTGGCTCAAGGGGATGACGATCGGTGATGAATATGCGATCCCGGTGAGCCATGGTGAGGGCAAGTTTGTGGTGAGCGAGGAGTTGGCTCGTGAATTGTTCGCCAACGGGCAGGTGGCGTTCCAATACGTTGATCCGCTGACAGACGAGCCTACGATGGAGTCGCCTTACAATCCGAACGGTTCTTACTACGCCATCGAGGGCATCATCAGCCGCAACGGCCAGATTCTTGGCAAGATGGGTCACAGTGAGAGGTACGAGAGGAATCTGTTGAAGAACATCGAAGCCGACCTTGAGCAACCGCTGTTCGAGAATGCTGTCAGGTACTTTATTGGATAGATTTCGTGTAAGGCCGTTGTGGTCAGGTGCCACCATGGCTCCCTACGCTTCGCGCCCTATCCGGGCGAATGGGAGCCACAGTGGCACCTGACCACTGCGGCAGCATCCATAATCGAAACCAAATGGAAAAGAGGAATATAATACACGATGGGGTGTCCATCAAGATCTTCGAGACGGATGACCCGGAGAAGGTGATCATTCACTTCACGGATGACATCACGGCCTTCAACAAGATCAAGAAGGCGGTGATCAAGGACAAGGGAATATTCTGCAACGGAATCTCATGCGAGATTTCCAGACTGTTGCAGAAAGGCGGAGTGCCGACGCATTTCATCGAGCAGATCTCTGACACAGAGCAACTTTGCTGGAAGTCGAAGGTGATCCCTATGGAAGTGATCGTGCGGAATGTGATCGCGGGGTCGATGGCCCAAAGGCTGGGGCTGGAGGAAGGAATCGTGCCGAAGGAACCGGTCTATGACCTCTGCTACAAGTCAGACATCCTCTGCGACCCGATCATCAACGACTACCATGCCGTGGCCCTCGGCCTCGTGAGCAAGGAAGAACTTGAGCGGATATATTCATTGACAAAGCAGGTCAACAGCATCCTGACTCCGGTGTTCAAAGAGATCGGCATCACGCTGGTGGACTTCAAGATCGAATTCGGACATCTGTCGGACGGACGGCTCGTGATGAGCGACGACATCACCCCGGACAGCGCCCGCTTCTGGGACATCGCCACAGGCACCCGCCTCGACAAGGACCGCTTCCGCAAGGACTACGGCCACGTCGGAGACGCCTACAAGACCGTGTTCGAGAGACTGACCGGCAGGAAGTCCTGACCACGACTGAGCATAGATCCATGAATATTTGCGAAACTTTCAGATGAATTTTCGGAAATATTCTGAAATAATTAGTATATTTATAGGGGATTTCAATACAATTGTGTTGCTATTGACCAATATAAGGATGGAGAGTGGAGAAGGCTTTATAATCTTTCAGACAACGTTTAATTATGGACGAAAACGCTAAAGTAATGATAATTCCCGACGTTCATGGACGGTTTTTTTGGAGAGACCCAGTAAAAGATGCACTTGAGAACAGTGATATTCCAATTGTATTCCTTGGAGATTATTTGGACCCTTATTATGATGAATGGAAAGAAAAGATTGCCAAGGACCCGTCATTTGATTACAGAATGAATGCGGTAAATGTATTTGAGGAAATTCTCGGTCTTAAATTTCAATATCCGGACAGAATCACACTTCTTTTGGGGGATCATGATTGTGGCTATGCCGTTGACTATGAAATTTGTTCATGCCGTTATGACATGCAGAATTCTAATAGAATAACCGATGATTTTTTAAATACCCTTGACAAATTTCAATTGGCTTATGATATAACCATCAACGACAAACATTTTATACTTAGCCATGCAGGTATAAGTCATAAATATGCTGAAAAAGTATTTGGAAAAGATGTTGTTACTGAAGACAATGTAGTCAATTTGTTTAATAATGGATGGGAGGTTCAAAACAAAGACGTTCTTTATTCCCTTGGAATATATGATTATTATCGTGGGGCTTTTAGAGGACAAGATTATGCTTCCCTTGTTTGGGCGGATATTCATGAATGGGGAGATGATTCATATTCTCAACAAGAAGGCTATGGATATATGATATTTGGGCATACCCAATTGGAAAATGAGCCATATATCAGTGATAAATTTGCCTGTCTTGATTGCCGAAAAGCATTTTACATTGATTCTGATGGGGATATCAAAGAATATACAAATTGAAAATTATTTAGGTAATTATAATTATATACGAGTTGACTACAAACAATCTTGTAAATTACTAATTATCAACCGATTTCACAACAATTGATTAATTGCTTGTAATTAATTGTTTGCAAACACAATAGGCCAGAAGTTAGTCAACAGGTATATAGTTCCCTATTTATATTTCAATCAAACCTATAGCCGAAATGACTCGCAATACGTACAGGCATATTCTTACACTCTTCAGCATCCTTGCGGTTTCCACACTTTCCGCTAAGGCGCAGGACTACCAGTCCAGCATCCGCAAATGGGACGCGGGTCCCCTGACAATTCATGATTTCAGGGTCAGGAACATTCTTGGAACTGATGAAAAAGAGATTTCGTGGCTATATTACGGAATCAAAGGATATCCCGAGAAAAAGCGGTACGGCAACCTTGTCTATCGGAAGATAAGCACCGAAGCCTATATGGACAAGGTCAACTCGTGGGTCAAATCAGGCTATGATTCCGATCAGACCGTCGCCTTCCAGCAGGTCTGCTTCGATATGGTGGAACTGACACGCAGAAAGTTTCAAAGCGAGCTGGACTCATCCTCAAACGGCAACTACAACGTCCTTCTTGATTATTATATGAACTTATGTGACAACTCTCTGAAGGAATTCAAGGCTGTTTCGCAGAACGGAAGAGACTCATCGGTTGTCAACAAGTACAAATCAAATGTGACCAAGGCGCTGAATGAGTACGCACCTAAGGACACCGTGCCGGAAATCCGCTTGAGGAGACTCGGCTTAGGCTATTATATCGGCTACGGAGGAGAGTTCTTCACCGGTGAAATGACCGACTACCTGAAAGCCTTGAATGGAATGTCGCTGGGATGCGAGGTATCCGTCTCAAAGGTAAGGTTTTGCATTGACATGACAATGGGCGGCAACAGCAGGCTGAAAAAAGACGTGCCTTACCCGGAAGGAGAACACGACTGGATATCAGGAGAAAAGACAAGCGGGTGGAACATCAATCTGACCGCCGGTTACACCTTGGTTGACAAAGATCACTTCAACATTGTTCCTTTCGTGGGAATAGGGTCGGGAATGATCAGCAGAGGCAAAGACTACCTTGAAGAGGACGTCAACGGCGAGAACCTGTCCGGTCTCCGGCTCTGCGGAGGACTGCAATGGGACTGGAAGATCCGCAGGTACTGCAGCAACAACATCTACTCATTCTTCGGAAGGGACTACGGAGAGTCAAGCATACGTTTCAGGCTTTATGCTGCAAGGACCGACTTTGGATCTCCTTGCAGCGCTTGGAGCGTCAACTTCGGAGTCGCATTCAATCTTTACGGAAGATTCGCAAAATAAGAAGTCTGATTTACAATATTAAACACTTTACTGAATATGAGACCTTTATTTCTGACAAATACTCTTACACGCAATAAGGAGCTTTTCAAGCCGATCCAACCGGGACACGTGGGTATGTACGTCTGCGGTCCGACAGTCTATGGGGAGGCCCATCTGGGCCACGCCCGTCCGGGAGTGACTTACGATGTGCTTTTCAAACTGCTCAGGCATCTGGGCTACAAGGTGCGCTATGTGCGCAACATCACCGATGTGGGACACCTTGAGCACGACGCTGACGAGGGAGAGGACAAGATCTCAAAGAAGGCCAGGCTGGAGCAGCTTGAGCCTATGGAGGTTGTGCAGACCTACACGTTCCGTTACCACGAGGCGATGCGTCAGCTGAATGTGGCTCCGCCATCAATCGAGCCGAGGGCGTCTGGACACATCATCGAGCAGATCGAGACAATCAAGAAGATTCTGGATGCGGGCTACGCCTACATCTCCAACGGCTCCGTCTACTTCGACGTGGAGAAATACAACAAGGATCATCACTATGGAATCCTTTCAGGACGTACTCTGGATGACACCCGCGAGGGCACCAGAGAATTGGACGGACAGAGCGACAAGAAGGCTCCGTACGACTTCGCGCTCTGGAAAAAGGCTGAGCCTGAGCACATCATGCACTGGCCGAGCCCGTGGAGCGAGGGATTCCCTGGATGGCATCTGGAGTGCTCCGTGATGGGCGAGAAATACCTCGGCAACGAGTTCGACATCCATGGTGGCGGAATGGATCTGATGTTCCCGCACCACGAGTGCGAAATCGCCCAGAATGTGGCCAGCCGCCACACCCAGGGCGTGCACTACTGGGTGCACAACAACATGATTACAATCAACGGCCAGAAGATGGGCAAGTCTCTGGGCAACTTCATCACTCTGCCTCAGCTTTTCAGCGGACAGCACGAGAAGCTCGTACAGGCATATTCCCCGATGACGGTTAGATTCTTCATTCTTCAGGCGCACTACCGCAGCACGCTGGATTTCAGCAACGAGGCTCTCCAAGCGGCCGAGAAGGGGCTGAAGAGGGTGATGCAGGCCGCGAAGGATCTGCGCGCTTTGGCTTCGGCCGCCGGAATTACAGACTCCGAAAAAG
Organism: uncultured Bacteroidales bacterium; assembly: GCA_934698975.1. Classification (GTDB taxonomy): domain Bacteria; phylum Bacteroidota; class Bacteroidia; order Bacteroidales; family UBA932; genus Cryptobacteroides. The sequence goes on along the minus strand of CAKUVR010000059.1, from coordinate 610 downwards.
GTACGGAAGGCGATCCGGTGGATGCGATGCAGTACGGAGAGTTCATCACCGCAACGGCTCCTGACACATGCCCTGCCACCTCCGAGGAGGTCAAAGGAATATTCAATGCTGTCTATGAGGCGCTCTGCGATGACCTCAACACGCCAATCGCACTGTCTCACATCTTCGACGCGGTGCGGCTGATCAACTCGGCCAAGGCTGGAGAACAGAAACTCAGCAAGGGCGACATGGAGACCCTGCTTCAGATTTTCGACGACATCGTGTTCGGAGTTCTCGGTCTCAAGGACGAGGCCGCGGCGGAATCGGGCAAGGGACAGGAAATCGTTTCCGGCTTGATGGACATGGTGCTGGAAGAGCGCGCCAAGGCCAAAGCAGCGAAGGACTGGGCGGCCAGCGACGCCATCAGAGACCATCTCAAAGCCCTTGGCATCACCGTAAAGGACACCAAGGACGGAGCGGAGTGGACCATCCAATAACCTCAGCGATGAATATTACGGATTGGATTCTTCAGCAGCATAACCTGAAGAATCCAATTCTGATGAAAAAACGAATAACAACAAAATTAGATGAAACGCAAAAGATACATTTCCGTCTCTGTCATGTGCTCCAA
>CAKUVR010000058.1:0-11324 GCA_934698975.1 uncultured Bacteroidales bacterium | reverse complement strand
TCAGGAACGGTCGGCGTACCGGTATTGCCGGAATCATCATTGTCACTATCTCCATTGTTGTCCGGAATCTCCGTGTCCGGTTTCTGCGGCCCGTCTTCACCGGTGCACGAAGTGATTGCCGTGAAAGATATGACTGCAAGAGCCATCATAAGGCTGATAACTAACTTTTTCATAATCATTTCTCCTTTTTCTGTCGCAAAGTTATTATGGTTTCATATTATGTCTGTTACAAAAAAATCGGCAAAAACATCAGTTTTTACCGAATCGCATTCCGGACGACATCAATCCTGCTGTTTAGCCGGGAAGAAGAACGGAAGCGCGTTGTAGAGATATTCCGCCGTAGGTCTGAACTCGTGGCGCGCGCCGTCTTTCTCGTGGAATGTCAGGCTTGAGAGCGGGAACACATCCGTAAGCCGGGCCATCGCCCTTACCTGCACCAATGTCTCACTATAAGCCGAGTCGCTGGTTCCGCTTGCGGCCCAGATGTAGAATCCGTCACCTTTGTGGCTGGAGTCCCGGACTATGTCGGCAAGGTAACGTGCCGTCTCGTCTGGCCGGTTCATTCCCGCGAACCGACCCAGAGACCAGCAGTCCGCGCTGATCGGCATATAATATTTGAAATCGGCCAATGTCTGCTCGAATGCATACCAGGTAGTGACTGAACCCATCGAGAATCCGCCTATGGCCCTGTGCTCACGAGACGCTTCGAGACCAGCGGCATCATAGGTGTCGGCATACGTCCGGTATCTGCTTTCGACAACGGGAATCAGGTCATTGACCAATTCCAGAGGCAGAGCCTTGCAGTAGGGGTCGGCATCCGCATAGTCCGGAGTCGGGCTGCCGTAGTTATAGCTCGGAGACACCACGATTGTAGGTGCCATATCCCCATTCTCATTCATATTGTCGAGCAGCTTTCGCAGCAGACCGTCAGCCTCCACAAAGAATGACTCCGCCGTTCCATAATGCCCGTGGACGAAGTACAGGGTGTTGTAGCTGACATCCTCATTCTCATCATAGCCATACGGCAGATAGACATAGGCGGTGTTCGTGCGTCCGCGGCCTGTACCCTCCGCATAGTCACGGGTGTCGTAGTCTATACGCACTACCTGCCCCCTCCGGGTCGCCTCCGTGCTGTAATTGTCCGGCGCGGGAGCCGTCTTGTTTATCAATTGCGAATATCCCTGCGCAGGCTCAGGGGAATCTGGGCTCGCCGGTGTGTCCGGTGTTCCCGCATCTCCTGGATTTTCACCATCTCCATTGTTGTCCGGAATCTCCGTGTCAGGTTTCTGCGGCCCGTCTTCACCGGTGCACGCCGTGATTGCCGTGAATGATGTGACGGCAAGAGCCGCTACAAGACTGAATGCTAACGTTCTCATAAATTTTTCTCATTATTATTTTCAGTTGCAAAGTTATTTGGATTCATCTGGACGTGCAGGACAAAAAATGCGGATTAACTTTCCATTATTTCGGAATCGGGATTATTGATTGTTTGAGAGATCTGTAAATAACATCTAAGAACTTAAGCGAAATGCAACTCACTCAACTTAATGTTTACAGATACTAAATCACGTCAAACAATAGTGTTTACAAACATTATTTCATAACTTTGCATCATCATAAAATGTTACGGTGTATGGAAGGACTTGACGAAATACTCAGAATTTACAACCGACGGCTTCAGGGCACGCCGGAAGGATTCAAGCGCTATCTGATTGACAAAATAGACTGGCGTGACAATCTCATAGCCGTTAAGGGAGCGAAAGGCACGGGGAAGACCACAATGCTGCTCCAGCACATAAAAGAATCATTCACAGACAAGGATAAGGCGCTATACCTTTCTCTTGACAATTTGTGGTTCGAGACGCATTCCATAAACGACCTGATAGAGTATCATTACACGCACGGCGGTACGCATCTGTTCCTTGATGAAGTTCACTATTTTCCTAACTGGAAGACATTGATCAAAAACATCAACGACGATTATCCTGGACTTCACGTTGTTTACACTGGTTCCTCGATGCTCAAAATAGACAGTGGCGTGGCCGACCTGTCAAGGAGGCAGTTGCCCTACACACTTCACGGGATGTCTTTCCGGGAATATCTGCTCTACGAGGGGCTCGCCGAAATAGAACCGATTACTCTTGACTTTCTTTTGAGCAATCACCGCCAGATCGCCGAAGACATCCTTTCAAACGGGATGAAGATACTGCCGCTGTTCGGTGACTATCTTCGTCACGGTCATTACCCATTTTACAAGAGCGTATATTCCGGATTTGAAATCCGGTTGCAGCAAGTTGTTAACCACGTCCTTGAGAATGACTATCCGATAATTGAGGGGGTGGAGCAATCCACAATCAGGAAGACCAAGAAAATGTTTATGATTCTTGCGGAACAGGTTCCACAGACACCGAATATGTCGAATCTCTACAATGAGTTGGAGACCGACAGAAATCAAGGTCTCAAGATGTTGTATGCCCTCGAAAAGGCAGGACTTCTGGCACTGCTTTCTGACAAACCGAAACAAATCGACAAACTGTCGCGCCCCGAAAAGATATTCATGGACAATTCCAATTTGATGTACGCATACGCAACGAATCCAAACATCGGGACTGTACGGGAGACTTTCTTTTTGAGTCAATTGGCAGTCGATCACTCCGTTACTTATCCCGCAAAGGGAGATTTCCTTGTGGATGGGAAATATCTGTTTGAGGTTGGGGGACGCAAGAAATCGTTTGAACAAATCAAAGACGTGGCCGACAGCTATCTGGCTGTTGACGACACAGAAATCGGACACCATAACCGCATTCCTTTATGGATGTTCGGCCTGCTATATTAACGGAGACTTCGTCTAATCCCTGTAGTCGGACGGTTTCATTCCCAGATTCTGCTGCACGTAGCGGCTGAAATAGGCCGGTGAGGAGAACCCGAAGATGTCGGATATGTCCACGAATGACAATGACTTGTCACGGAGCAGCCGGGTGATGTCAAGGATGGTGTAGCGGTTTATCCAGTAGTTGGCCCCGTAGCCGCTGGCCTTCTTGGACACTTCGGACAGGTACTTCGGTGTGACACAGAGCCTGTCGGCGTAATATGTCACCTCGCGGTGCTCTCGGTATGTTCCTTCCTCCAGCATCCTGAGAAAACGGTTCATTATGGACGCGCTCTGGGTCGAGATGTCGCTGTCACCGTGAATACGTGCGTGGAAGTCGAAGAAATCCAGGATCGCGGTCTGCATCGCGTTCATCACCACCTCCTTGTAGAAACGGTGCTCAGTGTCCGCAATCCGCATCTCCAACTGGTCGAAATCCCGTCGGCAGGTTATCTGCTGCTCCGGCATCAGATGAATGACCGGGTTAAGGAACAGGGAAAGTGACCCTTTGATGCCATAGTTGGTCTGCGGCGTGCACAGCTCTATGAACCCCGGCTTGGCATAGATGACCTTGCATCGGAAATCTTCCGACCAATGAATATTCTCGATCAGTTTCCTCTTCCTGATGATGGACAAGTCGCCGGCGTGCAGTTCGAAGTCGCGTTCGTTGAAGCGGTAGCGGCAGGTGCCGGCAAAACACAGGAGATGGGCAAGGTACTCGGCTTCCGAATCAAGCGGAACGACACCGAGCCGGTCGGTGACCATTATGTCTTTCTGCTCTTCCATAAACGGATCATAGTCTTATGAATCACGAATATACAAATTTCAGGCCTTCCCGCAAAGACCGGAAATATCCTTATTCCATCATATTGATGGTCTTGAGCCACTCTTCGATTCCGTTTGTGTTACGCCCGCTTGTCCCGAATCCTGAAAGATGGGTGGCCCCGGGCGTGAGACTGTTAAGCTTGTCGATTGTGGTGCCCCTTGATGTCGCGTATGTGCAGAACGGTATCACTGTCTTGCCGCTGAAGTCGTAGGCTTCACCGAATGTGTGCATTATCATCGGTGCCTCGCCCCACCAGACAGGACAGCCTATGAATATGTAGTCGTAGGCCGCGATATTTGCGTTCTTGTCTTTCAGCGCAGGGCGTGCGTTGTCGGCCAGCTCCTGCCTTGCGATGGTGTAGGCCAATGTCTGGTAGTCTGTGGTGTACGGGGTCTCCGGCTCTATCCTGTAGATGTCCGCTCCTGTCAGATCGGCGATTCGCTTCGCCACAGTCTCGGTGTTGCCGCCCCAGCTGAAATATGTCACGAGAATCTTGCTGTCGGCAGCCGGCGGTTCCGGGTTTGACGGCGTATCGGGATTTTCAATGATGCCGGACTCCGGCTTGTCCTCGCCTGTGCAGGCGAGGAACGACACGGCTGCGAAGGCCGCGAGGATGATTGTAGCTAACTTTTTCATTGTATTGTTCAATAATCATTTTAAATAACTTGCATCTTTCTCGGCAATCCTTTTATAGTTTTGCCCGCAGCTGCTTCGCCTCGTTCCTGTCGGTCGCCATCCCCTCGTAGGAGAAGCCGTACATTCCTGCGAAGCGGCTCATGGTGTACTCTCCATCATCGATCATCATCTTTGTAGGCGCGGCACCTTGGTATAGGAAGAAGAGTTTCTTTCCCTTGAACGAGCCAGGCTCTATAGGGCCATAGAAACGTTCGAGCAGTGCGCGAACCGATGCGCAGATGTTATGCCAATACACGGGTGAGCCCATCACCACGATATCAGCCTCCTTCATCTTCTTCAGCACCTCGTCAAACTGATCACCGTTCAATGTCTGGCCATACACGTTGATGCGGTAGTCAGTAAGGAGCAGCGTCTCGTAATCCTTGCCCTCGAGCAGAACCTTGGCGAGGGCGGATGTATTGCCGTCACGATTTGGACTGCCGTTGATGAAGAGAATCTTCTCTTGCTTTTCTGTCTGTTTGTTCATACTCTTGTCGTTTGTCTTGCACGTTGCGCCGGTCACAAATATGAGCGCTATGGCGCAGATGATTGATATCCGTTTCATTATGTCCTTTGTTATTTTGCCACATCTTCCAGAACTGTTCTCAGTGATCCGGAAAATGCCTCTCCTAAGTTTATTTCCACGATATTCAGTAACTCCGTGAGCTCTTCCTTGGTGATGCCAAGATGCAGACAGATGCCCATGTGTCCAGCCGCCATGGGTTCCACATTGCCCACACCGGCAAGGAACGAGACAGTCGCCAACTCTCGCTCACGGTATGAAAGCAAGCCGCGCTCGAAGATGTCGGCAAAGAGATGCTCTTTCAAGAACTGGTCAATGGCAGGGGCGAATGCCCCATAGCCACTCTTTGGATGAGCGGAGTCCGTGCCGGACAGCGTTTCAAGAATAGCAGCCCCACGGTCGTACTTATCGCCCTCTTGATTCGGCACCGTCGCTTCCTTGCCCATCGTATCGCTGACACCTTGAGACTTACGGTCATCAAGCACCTTCATAAAGGTCTGCATGGCACGAAGGCTGCGCGGAAAACCGCAATAGGCATAAGCCTGAATCAGCACTTCTTTGATATCGTTGACGGTCATTCCCTTTTCAAGTCCTTGAACCAAAGCCATCGGCAGGTGTTCCAAATCACCTTTGCCCGTATAGGAAGCGATGGCGACAATGGCTTGTTCGCGTGCGGTCAGAGCCTGGTTATCGTAAACAGATGTCGTGGCATTGACGGCTGACGCATATTCCTCATCTGTCACGGGTTGCAGCCAAGTGGGCTTGTTGATGCCAGGGTTGCACGAAATGGCAATATGAGCGAACCAGCTGTCCGGGGCGGCTCCATGCCAATGCTCCACACCAGGTGCGATTTCGACAATGTCGCCCGGAAACAGACGACGTGCCGGTTTCCCGTTCTCCTGATAGTAGCCGATACCTGCGGTGGCTATCAGGATCTGCCCGCCCGTGTGCGAGTGCCAACTGTTCCGGCAACCCGGAGCAAAAGTCACATTTGTCATCGGTACGTTCAGTTCCTCATGCTCGCTCAACGGTGCAAGCCATACTTCGCCCGTAAAGTTGGGGTTAGGAGATATTTTGTCTCCCAATGGATAAGGCTGACGGAATGCTTCTGCGGTCTGGGCATGTATCCCGGAAACCGACAATATGGATAACATAACCATAAAAAATATATTCTTGTTTTTCATTTTTAGATTCGTTCATTTTACAGATTCTTCCCGAAGAATTCCGTGAGCTTGCCGACGGCCTGATCGACATATTCAGGAACATAATAGGTCTTGATGTGAGTCGCGCCGGGGATGAGGAAGAGTTCCTTGTTCTGTGTGCCGGTCGCCTTGCTGTAGCATTGCTCGGTCATATAGAATGTGTCGGCGATGCTTCCGGCGATCATCAGAAGCGGCTGGTTGATGAGATACATTCCTTCGCTGGCATCGAACGCCATCAGGTCCACGAGGCTGCTCTTGGTGTAGCGGAATGTGGAATTCGGGTGGGCGTGGCTCTGGAGATAATACCCGTAACCGTCACGGTAGAGGTCGAACGGAAGTTTGGCGGCCTGCTCTGGCGTAACACCGCTCATATCGCCGACATATTCAGGGGCATTGCCTTCGGCTTCACTCTGACGTGCGGCGCAGGCATCGGCCAGTCGCTCCTGCACGCTGTTTATCTGGGAATCGAGAAATCCGTTGCGGCGCACCAGCCCTGTGTTGAACATACTCAATGTGGCCACCGCCTTGAAGCGCTTGTCGGTCTGTGCCGCCTTCAGAGTGTAACCGCCGCCACCGCAGATGCCCAGGATTCCGATTCTGCCAGCATCCACACCGGGATACCGCGCGATGATGTCCGCGGCTCTGTGTATATCCTCTATTCTGTACGCCGGCTTGTCGGTGTTACGTGGTTCGCCCTCGCTGGCTCCCTGATAGGCCGCGTCGAAAGCGAGACAGATGTAGCCGGCCTCGGCAAGCCTCTGGCTATACAGTCCGGCTACCTGCTCCTTCACACCTCCGTTAGGATGTGCGACCACAATGGCAGGATATGTTTTTGAGGTGTCGTATCCCGCCGGAGTATAGACATTGGCGGAGATTTTCAGCCCGTTCAGGTTGTAGGTGATTGGGTTAATATTCACCTTCCCCTGAATATTCTCGGTAATCGCGCCGTCATAGACAAGTCCCCAAGGATTGCTGTTGTGGCTTTTGAAAATTGACATATCCGCCACTGTGAATGCTTTGTTCTCTTTCATTTTCTGTGCGTTTAATGTGCCAGATACGGCTATCGCCGCAAGCAGCACGGTCGTGAGTATCTTTCTCATATTCATTTCATTTTTTAATCGGTGAGCCGCCGAAGACATCGCTCATTTCCATCGAATCGAGCTCGGTGCCTATGCTCCATAGTTCTTCTTTGGACAAATGTATGTCCACGGCCCCGGCGTTTTCCTTCAACCGGGAGAGATGTCTGGTTCCAGGGATCGGGACAATCCACGGATGTTTGTTCAGCATCCAGGCCAGCGCGACTTGCGAAGGTGTGGCGTGGTGTTCCTCAGCCAGATGGTCAAGCAGGGCGAAGAGGGTCTTGTTCTTCTCGAAGCTCTCGCTGCGGAACTGAGGCATTGACGCGCGATAGTCCGTCTTGTTGTCGAACCGCGACTCCGCGTTGTAGCACTCCGTCAGAAGGCCGTTGGCCAATGGAGAAAAAGCGACGAATCCGATTCCGAGCTCCTCGAGCATCGGGAATAGCGCCTCGTGCCTTCTCGCCATCATTGAATATCTGTTCTGCACCGCCGTGACATGGCAGACCTTGTGCGCCCTGCGCAGATATTCCTCCGTAGCCTCGGATATTCCCCAATGCAGGATTTTTCCCTCCCTGATCAGGTCCGCCATCACTCCGGCGACATCTTCAGGCTCAATGTGCGGGTCGATGCGGTGCTGGTAGTAGAGGTCAATATGGTCAGTCCTCAGTCGCCTCAGGGATTCTTCCACGGATCTCCGGATTGTCTCCGGCCTCGAATCAGGTATGAGCTTGTGAGGGCCGGCAGCTTCCGGAGCTTCAAAGGTCAGTCCGAACTTTGTCGCGATGACTATCCTGTTACGGAACGGCCGCAATGCCTCTCCGAGGAGCTCCTCGTTGTCGTGCGGTCTGTCCGGCGTGCCATAGACTTCCGCTGTGTCGAAGAGGGTGTAGCCCATATCAACAGCATATGCCAGAAGTTCCGTCATCTCTTTCCGGTCAGGCGGTGCTCCGTATGCGTGGCTCATACCCATACATCCGAGTCCTACCGCCGACACCCTCAATCCGCTCAGTCCAAGTGTCCTGTATTCCATATCTTAGTCTGGCAATTGTACACTTAGGAATATCTTTTCAGCATCCGCATCTGATATATGGAACACACGTTCTTCCTTGTCAAGAGCCCGGATCTGAGCCATCTCATCATCGGTCAGTTCAAAGTCGAAGATGTTGATGTTCTCCTGAATATGCTGAGGGTTCTTGGAACCAGGAATGACGGAGAATCCCTCCTGAATATGCCAGCGCAGAATTATCTGGGCTGCGCTTTTACCGTGAGCCTGTGCTATTGAGTTGATCACAGGGTCTTTGAGAAGCATTCCGTCTGACATCGCCCCTCCGAGCGGGAACCAGCATTCAACCTGGATGCCGTGCTGTTTCATAGTCTCGCGTACGTCAATGCGCTGAGCATATGGGTGGCATTCCATCTGGAGCACCGCGGGCTTGATTGCAGCCTCTCTCATAAGGCGATTGAAGGCGGCACTGTCAGCGTCGAAATTGCTGATCCCGAGGGTCCTGACCTTTCCCTGCGCCACAGCCTTCTCCATATCCTTCCACGCCCCGACAAAATCGCCGACAGGCTGATGAATGTAGAGAAGGTCAATGTAGTCAGTCTGAAGTCTTTCCAGCATCTTGTCAATGGCCTCAAGGGTCTTGCCCTCACCATATTCCGTAGGCCAGATCTTACTTGTGATCCAGATTTCCTCACGCGGAATCCCGCTCTCCTTGACAGCCCGTCCCACACCACGCTCGTCATTGTAGGCGTGCGCCGTGTCTATGTGGCGGTAGCCGGCCTTCAATGCCGCAAGGCAGGACTGCTCGCAGACATCGTCCGACGGCTGAAGATAGGTTCCGAGCCCAAAACGTGGCATCAACACCCCGTTATTCAGTTTGACCATAGGGACACCTGCAGTTGTCGTGGTGACATCCTGCGCGAAAGCGGTGCCAACCATCATTGAGGTCAGCGCCGCAACTGTTGTAATGATTCTCTTTTTCATATTCATCTGTATTTAGTTGTCTTTTTGACGATGCAAAGTTATGGACAACGCCTGTGACAGATGTTACGAGAATTTCGGTAGAAACTTCACTTTTTGCGGATTTACGATGTTCAGCCAACCGTGGCGGATGCAAGAGGACAAAAATATAGTCAAATCGTAGGTCGAATTATTTCCCGAACAGCCAGCGGAGACGCTCTGCCGTGTAGGAATGCTCGCAGGTAGTTTGGTGCGACCATTGCTCTGATGCCGGGACAATCGTGCAGGAAGCATTGCCTCCGGCGGCATTGATGCTCTCGCAGAATGCCTTGACATCTTCGTAGGCGGTCTTCATCACCTCATCGGACTCGCTCATCACCGTACAGACGCGCATTGACTTGAAATTGGCAACGCCGGCGGTTCCAGGCTTCCCGGCAACCGGCATTATTCCGCTGAATTTCTCGGGATATGCGTTCGCCAGTGACCACGTTCCGGTGCCTCCCATCGAACCTCCGAGGACATATATCCCGTCACAGGAAGCCTCATATTCCTCAAGGAGCCTCGCAAGCGGCTCGTTCATCTTCGCTCCCCAACTCCCGGAGGACGGGCATTGAGGGACAATGAATATGCTCGGTATCGCATTGCCTGTCAGATATTCAGCGATGACATTTACAGCCTTTTCTTTTATTTGCGCTTCGTTGTCGTTTCCCTTGGACGAACCACCGTGGAGATACATCACAAGAATCGGCTTGGAACCGTTGTCTGTAGCTATCTTCCTCATCCTGTACGGCAATGTCCCGCTGACATATTTCCCGAAATTCTCTGCCGGGGAATCCGGCTCCGTCTCATCCGGCAAAGGCTCTTTCGAGGCGCAACCTGTCAAGGCGACCAAGCAAGTCAGAAGTACGTATAACAATCTATTTCTCATAGTTTCGTCCTCTACGTCTTGTAGGTTCTCCAGACTTATGATGCTTTCCGTCTTGTGGAGCGAGCCTGCGCATCATATCTCGCTCGATCTCATACACACGGGATATCTGCTTCTGTGTCAGGAAAGTGTTGTAGATGTCGTAGTACTTTTTGCGGAGATCAAGGATCTTCTGGCTGCGCTCGAAACGCTGCTTCATCTCCTCCTCGCTCGGATTGTCGGATCGTTGCTTGCCGTGGTTTGGTCCCAAGGCCCATAACTCTTTCTGGAAGTTGCAATAGACTTCCTTGAACCTGTCGCTTGTGGCCTTGTCGAAGGCAAGGGTTTCCGAAATATGCTCGGCCTGCTTCACGGCCAGTTCCTCTCTGCTGATTCTTCGTGCGTTGTCCTGCGCTGACAGGGACGTTGACATAAATATGGCGACTACCGCCATTACTGAGTTTTTGATTATGGTATTCATTGATTTTTAATAATTTATGTTTATAAATGTATCTTCGTTGTATATTTCCGAAAGGAACTCCCGGTCTTCGTTGTCGAGGTCTGCGAACGCCTGTTGTACTTCCGCAAGGGAATCCGTCGCCGCCGGCCATCGGTGCCACGAGAATGTTGCGATAAGCGCCAATGATGCCGCGGCGGCAACCGAGATGCTGATCGCGCGTAATCTATGCAGGTGGTTTCTCTCGCACCCGGTAGCCGAAAGGACATTGCGCTCGATGTCGTCGAACACTCCGTCAGGGGTCTTGTACGGCATCCGTTTGCCGATGCCTGGCATATTCATATTCTTATCCATTGTGCTCTTTCAGATAATTGCTGATCTTTACTTTCGCATTGTGCCAGTTGGCTTTGGCTCCATCGGGAGTAGTGTCCGTGATTTCGGCGATCTCGCTGAAATCCAGCTCGTCATAGTACCGGAGACTGAATGTCAGCCGCTGTTTCCGTGGAAGCGAGAGTATCGCTTTCTGTAGGAGGACCGCCTCGATGTCCGCGAAATCGACATATTCATCGGCAAGCATTGACATCGCCTCCGCATTGTCCTCGATGTCAACCGTCGGGTGGCGTTTTTCGACAATGCGCAGAGCCTCGTTCGTGGCTATCCGGTAGATCCACGCAGTGAACGAGCGGCTGCGGTCAAATTGGCTGAATGAGCGGAAGACTCTGATGAACGTCTCCTGCGTGGCGTCCTGCGCGTCCTCGCTGTTCACGGTGATTCGGCGGATGTGCCAGTAGATGGGTTCCTTGTACTCATTCACGAGCATCCGGAA
>CAKUVR010000057.1:0-11668 GCA_934698975.1 uncultured Bacteroidales bacterium | reverse complement strand
CTTTTTCAAGAAATCAACGCTCTTCATTTTCGTTCTCGGTACTTGTTGTACTTCCTTCAGTCTTTTCAATGAACTTGCTTTGCATTCCTGTTCAGATTGTTTGTGTTTCGTTCCGAACGGGAATGCAAAGGTAGACATTATTTTTGAACCTGCAAACTTTTTCGCAAAAATTTTTAACTTTTTTTGTTCATCTTAATTCTCGCCTGAAGTTCCCAAGTGCGTATCCTGTCCTTATACAGGTTGTTAGCGTTAACTTTGTCGATGTCGAGCGAAGCATCGGAATTGTCGTCCCAACGACGGCAATTATAGACGACATCGTAAATTCGCCCGATCTGATACTCTCTGGACACACGAAGACCGACCGCATAATCCTCTCCGTACTTGGTTGTCGGGAAGTTTATCGTACGGAGCATCGGCACATAGAATCCGCGCGGAGCTCCGAGTCCGTTGATGCGAAGGGCGTTGTTGCGTCCGTTCTCAGGAGTCCACTCACGGTGGTCGATGATTCCGGGAGGCAGTGTCTCCATCTGGAAATTAGTCATCCTATAGGTCCCCACCACCATAGCGCAGTTCTGGGCATAGAAAGCGTCCACAAACTTTTGGACGGTGTTCTCATCGTAATAGACATCGTCGGAATCAAGCTGGATCGCGAATTTTCCGCACTTAGGATGGTGGAGCGCCGCGTTCCAGTTGCCTCCGATGGCATGATAACTCTTGTCCTGAGCGATGTAGACAAGCTTAGGATCATCCAAAAATTTTTTGATGACTTCAACTGTTCCGTCAGTGGAGTTGTCATCGACGACAATCACGTTATACTTGAAAGAAGTCTTCTGGCTCAATGCGGAGGCCAGGGCATCTCCTATCGTGCGCACCCTGTTCTTGCAAGGAATGACGACTGAGGCTTCATATTCAAAGGAATCATCGGTGAACTCGATATGTCTGAATCTAGGCTCCAGGTATCCACCCACATCTTTAAGATGTTGAGTGCAAGCCTTTTCCATCTCAACCTGCACGGCACGGTTCTTTGGATCCACATAGTCGAAGAGTTTTTCGCCGGACTTGCGGGTGTCGGTCTCAATCTCATAATAGAGATATTCATTGATGTGGACAAGGCTTCCTTTCTGTGAGACTTTGAGCCTAAGGTCATAAAGGCCGGCATATTCATAGTCCACGTCCATTCTGGCTACGGCTTCCTTCAGTGCGGATGTCCTGTAAATCAGCACCGATCCGAAATCGAAGTCATCGCGGAGCGCACCCTGTTGGCAATCAATCACCGGAGCGAACGCGCGGTTGCCATCGACTTCGTTGAAATGGTCGGCATAGACCATTGCGGCTGAAGAATCCTCAGCGATGGAAAGAAAACGCTCCAAGGCGAACTGTCCGAAACTGAGTTCGGTCGTCTTGGTGTAGATCATGGTAAAAGGAGCTGTCGTAGCCTGGGCGATTCTTCTGACACTGGCTGTGCTTTTGAATATAGCAGCGTCAAGAAACTCAACCTTGGCGACCTCCGATTCCGCTCGAAGGTTTTCCGCGGTCACTGCAACTTGGTCATCGCTCACAAACGGGATAAAACAATCTATTCTTTTCATATAATATATAGGAATATTAATTCTAGCGGCGCAAAAATAAGTAAAATATTCGGTAAAAATTGATACATTTGTCAAATATACACTTCACGGATGACGGGCAATCGTCATCTGGATGTAAAACGATAATTACAACTGGCAGTCCGCTGCCTCCAAATGTTTATGAATATGACCATAAGAAGAACGATGATCCTGGCGGCGGCCATATTGGCGACCGCCACGGCAATGACAGCCCAGGAAACGCCCAAGTGGCTCAGGAAAAGCGCCATCTCTCCAGACGGAAGCAAAGTGGCGTTCTGCTACAAAGGCGACATATTCACCGTTGGCGTGAATGGAGGAAGAGCCCTCCAGATCACCACCAATCAGGCTTACGACTCAGATCCTATATGGACACCTGACGGGAAGAAAATCGTATTTTCATCTTACAGAGCCGGTTCCAAGGACATATTCATCACATCGTCGGAAGGAGGCGCTCCAAAAAGGTTGACAGATTATCCAGGCAACGAGACTCCGCTCTGCGTCATCGGAGACGGAAGGGTCTTGTTTCAGGCCAGCATCCAGCCTGATGCTGTTTACGGCGGATTCCCTGGGACTCCGCAGATCTGGCAGGTGGGCGAGAATGGCGGAAGGCCACAGTTGGTCACATCCATGCCACTTATGGCGATGAGTGTCAACAACTCCGGAGAGGTCATCTACGAGGACTACAAGGGCTATGAGGATCCGCTCCGCAAGCACCATCATTCGTCGGTGACCAGAGACATCTGGCTGTACAAGCCGGCATCCGCACAGGGTGACAGATTCCGTGTCACTGGTGACGGGGCTTTCACGAAGCTGACATCATTCGTCGGCGAGGACAGGAATCCGGTCTTCGCTGCGGACGGAAAGACTTATTATTATATATCTGAAGCCGACGGGACACTCAACGTCCACAAATCATCCACTGACAATCCGGGACAGACGACCCAACTGACCAAGTTCAAGGACAATCCGGTGAGATTCCTCTCGGTTGCCGGGAACGGCGCCCTCTGCTTCTCCTGGAACGGAGACCTCTACACAATGAGAGAAGGCACTGAACCTCAAAAGCTTGACATCACCGTCGCGAAGGACGAGACCGAGAATGATGTGGAATATCTCACCTTCTCCGCAGGAGCATCCTCGATGGCCGTTTCTCCTGACGGAAAGGAAATCGCGGTCGTGATAAGAGGCGATGTGTTCGTCACCTCGGCGGACTACAAGACCACCAAGAGGATCACGAACACTCCAGAGCAGGAGCGCAATGTCAGCTTCTCAAAGGACGGACGCGAGCTGTACTATTCATCGGAAAGGAACGGTCATTGGGGAATATACAAGACTTCCCTTACCGATAAGAAGGAGAAGATGTTCACATACGCCACAAAGTTCAAAGAGGAGCTTGTGACATCGGAAAACGAAACTTGCTTCCAGCCAGTTGTCTCTCCGGACGGAAAATGGGTGGCATTCTTGCGTGACAGGACCGAGCTTGTCATCAAATCGACCAAGGATGGGAAAGAGAAGTCTCTGCTCAAGGGTGTCAACTACTCCTACGCTGACGGAGACCAGGAATTCGAGTGGAGCCCGGACAGCAAGTATCTCCTTTGCAACTATCAGATCAACGGTGGCTGGAACAATTCAGACATAGCCTTGATTGACATCGAGAGCGGTGAGATCACGAATCTTACCCAGAGCGGTTACTCTGACGGCAACTTCAAATGGGCTCTCAAGGGCAAGGCGATGGCTTGGGAATCAGACAAGGACGGCTACCGCAGCCACGGAAGCTGGGGAGCGGAGAGCGACATCTACATCATGTTCTTTGACGGCAAGGAGATGACCAAGTTCTACCAAGACAAGGAGGATGCGGAGATCGCCAAGGCTTTGGAGGACGGAGACAAATCCGAAAAAAAGATAGAAAAAGAAGAGAAAAAGGAGAAGAAGGATTCCGTAAAACAGGCCGAAAAGCCTGAGAAACTGGTTCTTGACCTTGAGAACAGAGACTACCGGACAGCTCGTCTTACCAGAATCTCCGGCAGACTCGGTGACTTCTACCTCACCCAAGACGGAACGAAGTTGTTCTACACTAAGCTGTTGGAGAAGAGCTATGACCTCTGCCAGATGGATGTGAAGAAAGGTGATGTCAAGGTCATCAAGAAAGGAGTGAGAGGAGCGCTGATTCCATCTGCGGACGACAAGTACTTGTATGTCTTCACTGGAAGTACGATCTCGAAGCTCACTATTGCCACCGGGGCAACAAGTGCAATAACATTCTCCGGTGACTACGAATTCAAGCCGAAGGCGGAGAGGAACTACATCTTCGGCCATGTCTGGAAGCAGGTGAACGAGAAATTCTACGACCCGCAGATCCATGGAATCAACTGGGAGGGCTACAAGAAGAACTATGAACAGTTCATGCCTTACATCGCCAACAATTTCGACTTCCAGGATCTTCTTTCCGAGATGCTCGGAGAGCTCAACGGATCGCACACCGGTGCCAGGTACTACAGTCGTTCAAAATACACGATGGGTTGGCTTGGAGCGATCTATGACTATGACTACGAAGGTGACGGCCTGAAAATCGCCGAGGTGCTTCCTGGTGGGGCTTTGAATCTGGCAGATTCAGAGATCAAGGCAGGAGACATCATAGAGTCCATTGACGGACAGCCGATAAAGGCGGGAGAAAGCTGGTTCGGTCTGCTCAGGAACAAGGCCGGGAAAAAGGTGTCCGTCGTGGTGAAGAAAGGCAAGAAGGATGTGGAACTGTTCGTCGAGCCGGGATATTCAGAATCCGCTCTCATGTACCGCAGGTGGGTCAAGCAGAGAGAGGAGATGGCCGGCAAGCTGTCGGGCGGAACTGTGGGCTACACGCACGTGCAGGGCATGGACTCCCCAAGCTTCAGGACGGTATATTCAAAACTCCTTGGCAAGTACAGGGCAGCCGATGCCGCTGTGGTTGACACCAGGCACAACGGTGGCGGATGGTTGCATGACGACCTCGCGACCTTCCTGAGCGGCAAGGAATATATCCGTTTCACCCCTCGCGGGCAGTACATCGGCAGCGAGCCGTACAACAAATGGAGAAAGCCGTCATGCGTGCTGATGTGCGAGGACAACTATTCCGATGCCTGCGGCTTCCCTTACACGTACAGGACTCTTGGTGTGGGCAAACTGATCGGCATGCCGGTTCCGGGCACGATGACCGCTGTCTGGTGGGAGACCCAGATCAACGGCATGGTGTTTGGAATCCCACAGGTCGGCTCGTTCGGCCTCAAGGAAGGCAGATACCTTGAAAACCAGCAGATCGAGCCGGACATCAAGGTTGACAATGACCCGGCCTCCGTTCTCAGGGGCGAGGACAAGCAGCTTGAGGCGGCGGTCAAAGAGATGATGAAAACAAAATAACAACTTTATACTATGGACAGGAAAGTCGTCATTATTCCGACTTACAACGAGAAGGAAAACATCGAAGCGATAATCAGAAAGGTCTTTTCCCTTGAAGGAGACTACAACGTGCTCATCATAGATGACGGCTCCCCTGACGGAACCGCCGGCATTGTCAAAGGCCTTCAGGCCGAGTTCAGCGGCAGGCTTTTCATAATCGAGCGCTCCGGGAAACTCGGACTTGGAACAGCCTACCTTACCGGATTCAAATGGGCTTTGGAGCATGGTTACGACTACATCTTCGAGATGGATGCGGACTTCTCTCACAACCCTGAGGATCTGCCGAGGCTCTACAAGGCCTGCGCTGAGTGCGGTGGAGTGGCCATCGGCTCGCGTTACTGCGATGGAATCAGTGTCGTGAACTGGCCTATCGGCAGAATCCTGATGTCCTATTTCGCGTCGATCTACGTCAAGACAGTCCTTGGAATGAAAATCCACGACTGCACGGCCGGATTCAAGTGTTACAGCCGAAAGGCATTGGAGACCATCGATCTGGACGATGTGAGGATGAAAGGGTACGGATTCCAGATCGAGATGAAATACACCGCTTGGAAACTGGGATTCAAGTTGGTCGAGGTTCCGATCATATTCGTGAACCGCAAACTCGGCACCTCCAAAATGAGCGGAGGAATTTTCGGAGAGGCGTTCTGGGGTGTCATCAAATTGAAATTCAGAAAATTCCATCGTAAAGGATAGAGGATGGCGAGGATTTTACTTACCAACGCGACGATAGTGACGGGGGCTTCCACAAAAAAGGGAGCCCTTGCCATTGATGGCGAGCGGATTGCGGGAATATGGCACCGCAGTGATTCTGATTCCAACGATTCCGAGGCTCTGCGAGCTTTCCCTGATGCTGAGGTTATTGACTTGGAGGGCAAGGTGCTGATGGCCGGAGGAATAGACGCGCACGTGCATTTCCGTGAGCCTGGAATGGAATGGAAGGCCGACATCGAAAGCGAATCCAAGGCGGCCCTGCTTGGCGGGGTGACTTCCTTCTTAGATATGCCGAACACCATTCCTCCGACTACCGATGCTGATGCGCTGCAAGACAAGCTGAATCGTGCCAACGGGCGATCATGGGCGAATTACGGATTCCATATCGGGGCCACAAACGGCAATGCAGCGATGATCCATGAATATCTTGCCGAAGGCCTCGGTGGGAAGTTCGGGGGCATCAAGGTCTTCATGGGATCCTCCACCGGGAATATGCTCGTGGACGATAAAGATGCTCTTTCCGATTTGTTCAGGATTAAAGGCAAGCCGATCCTCATCCACAGCGAGGACGAGGGAATCATCAAGGCTAATCTGGAGAATGCCAAGGCTAAGTTCGGAGAGGATATTCCTTTCAGTGAGCACCCTCAGATCCGCAGCCGCAAGGCATGCATCCGTTCCACCGCCAAGGCTCTTGCCATGGCCATTGAATATGGCACCAGACTCCACGTCCTTCATGTCTCGACAGCCGAGGAGGTGGAGATGATCCGCGCTGCCAAGATTCATAATCCGAATATAACAGCGGAGACCTCAGCGAATTACCTTTGGTTCAGCGACGAGGACTACGAGACGTTGAAAGGTAAGGTGAAGTGCAACCCGGCCATCAAGTCGGCCTCTGACCGTGAGGCTTTGAGAAAAGGCTTGGCCGAGGGCATCATCGACACAATCGGTTCGGACCATGCTCCGCACCTGCTGACGGAAAAGGTGGACAACTACCTGAAATGTCCGTCCGGGCTGCCTTCCGTGCAGCAATCCCTTTCGGTAGTTATGACGGTCGCGGACATATTCAATGAAGGCAAGGAAGAGGGGCAGCTTACGCTGTCCAGAATCGCTTCGGCATTTTCTGAGAAGCCCGCCGAAATCCTCGGAATCAAGGAGAGAGGCAGCCTGAAAGTCGGCAACCATGCAGACCTGATCGTTATTGATCCTGATCGGGAATATTCAGTCCAGAGCCACTCCAATTCTGTTGAAGATGATTCTGCGACGGAATATTCAGCACAAAACCACACCGATTCAACAACTGACGATTCAGCGCAAAACCATGCACTTCAGGATGCTGATAAGCATGAGGCGGGATATTCAGTAAAAGAAATCGCCTACAAATGCGGCTGGTCTCCATACGAAAAGCAGACTCTTATAGGCATGATTGACAGAGTCTTCCTCAACGGCAAGCAAGTCGTTGCCGATGGTAGCCTCATCCAAGGCTCCCCTTCCGGACAGCCGATTGTATTCAGCAATCTCTAAGCCTCATAGCAATTAACGGTCATAATCAGTACCAATTCCACCACGGGCGCTTCGACAGGCTCAGCGACCGTGGCAAACAAACCGCTATCAATCAAGGTGTTAACGCATCTTCTTTAGCCAATACAGCCTAAAGAAGATGCGTTATCTAAACGACACTCAGCGTGTTACCCGCCACTCGCTGACTATCAGGCAGTGGCAGGTAAGTTTCTGAGTATCAGAGAGAAGACACTCAATTCCGGTCTTGATTCGGGGACAGGAACAGGGTGCTTTCCCTGTTATATTCAATAAGTTGAGTGCCACGGCCGTCATCAGCGGACGGAAGGGGCCGGGCCGTCAACGAAGACCGGCGGGGCGAGCGGGATGAAGGTGCGCTCATCGAAGCCTCGGATCTCGTCGTAATGGTAGGTCTGGGAGGCGTTCGAGCGGTTGATGGCATCGTAGGCCACGAAGGTTTCGTAGTCATATTCCCAACCATCGCCTTCGGACAATCTCATTATCCGTTTGTAGATCGCCTCGCGGGACGGGGCGTTATAGCCACCGATGTTGTGGCGCATGATGCTCTGGTCCGTAGGGCGATAGGCTCCGTACTGGTAGGTCAGGGCACCTTGATAGACACCGACCTGACCGGAGTAACGGGCGTCGGACAGGAAGTGAGCCCAGCGGACTTTCGCGCGGTCACTGGTGAAATCCACGTTCGCACCGGCCCCGATGACGCTATACCACCATTGGCGATTGGAAATCTCGCTGGAAGGGATGGTTCCGGAATAGTAATATTCATCCAAGAGTTTGGCGAATCCGTGGCCGCCGGCCTCGTGGCGCATCGTCTGCGAGAACTCCTTCACATCGTTGTAGGTGGTCGGGACGTAGGCGATCGCACTGTTGTCGGACCAGAACCAGCATGTGCCGGCGTAGCGGGTGGAGTTCAGGATGACAATAACGACCGACTTCGTGAGATCCACGCCCTGAACCTTGCGGGCATATTCAAAGACCTTGGTACTGTTGCCGTTGATCCTGGTGCCGCTGCCGAAGGTGCAGCCGAGCGCCGTGCCGCCGTTGAAGGTTTCGGTAGTGGATTCGACCGCCACTGAATAGATGTCGAAGCGGTTGCGGAAGGTCTTGTATGGCTCCTCGGCGAAGATGGCCTCCATGGCTCGGTCAGCCCAGGTGTCGAACTTTGACTTGGATCCGTTTCCGTAGGCCAGACCACCGCTCAGGTAGCCGTCGCCCATGATTATGAACTTGATGCCGCGGCCTACGGTGTGTCTCTGGAGGAGGGTGACGGTGCCGTCGGGGACTAGGTATTTGATTATCGTGTTCGAGGGGATCTCTTTATTTGTGATTGTCTGACCTTTGCGGATATATATTTCGGTCAGGTTCGTACATCTCTCCGCAAACAGGCACGAAATGGTCTGGGCACATTTGCTTATGTCCAGCGTTTTGATCGGATTGCTGCCACAGGAAATCAACTGAAGATCCGTTTGGTTGCTTAAATCTATGGCAGTCAGTTTATTCTCAAAACAAACCAGCGAATTGAGCAAGACTTTACTTAAATCCAACTTTGAGATAAAATTATGAGCCACGCTAAGAACAAACAATCTGGGGTTCTTGCTCAAATCAATGGTGGACAATTCGTTATACGAGCAGTCAAGATACCTGAGATTCACAAAATGGTGTATTCCCTCCACAGATTTGATGCCTTTGTCCGACGCCTTGATTTCCTCTACGGCGTCCGCCTCCGCCCGGCTGATCTCTCCGTCCCCGTCCTTGTCGAATTTCTCCACAAGCACCGCCTTGAAGTTGGCGTCCGGAATGTCTATGGCATCCCACACCTTCTGGGTGATGGAGATCTTCACAGTGTTCTCTTTCGCCTTGTCGGCGATCGTGACGACGGCAGTGCGGGGATCCGGCCCGAAGTTCTGTGTGACATGGAAGCCGAGCCTGTCCTGACGCATCGCCTTGGTCTGGACGCCGTCATAACTCAGCCACGACGAAGCCTCCGCCGGGATATTCACATCATAGTCCACATTCGTGTCAAGGTTCACCTCGTAGGTCCCCTCTTTTCCCGAGAATGAATATGCCTCCTTAGGTGCGCTGATGGTGCCTTTGATGAAGTTCAGGAACCTCACGACCGTCTTGGAATCACCCTCATAGACCAGCACGACAATCTCGCCCTCGACCAGCGGTGACGGAGCCGTCACAACGATCGAGCCGTGAGCCGCGTCCTTCTTCTGGACCTTGGCGTTCCACCCGTTCTGTCCGAACACCTTGACAAAGGTGCCGGAGGAGCCGTTCACTATCGTATATTCAATGGTCTTTGTCTCCCCAGCGCTGACCCCGATGTCCTCCGACTCCGAGAAGCGTATGCCAAGTTCCCCCTTGGCTTTGGGAATATTAAAGGTCGTCCCGTCCTTAAGTTTGACAGTCACCGTCTCCCCGTTGTCGGTCACGCTGGAGAAGAACGAGTCCCCGTCCTCCCCTGTCGCCTTGTACAGTTTGGTCCAGCCCTTGCCTCCATCATACGAGACGAACCACCAGCCGTCCTCGATTTTCAGCTGCGGAGTGATGCCGTTGATCCCGTCCTTGCCGTCTTCGCCATTGGTTCCATCCTTGCCGTCAACCCCTTGCGCCCGGATCTTCTTTCCGTTGGAGTCAAGCAGCCAATTTCCATCGATGATCCAGTAATATACCCCGTCCGAGTCCAGTCTGACGCTCACGACAGGAGTGTGGCCGTCCTTCCCGTCTTTGCCATTAACACCGTCCTTCCCATCAGCCCCATCTTTTCCATCCTTTCCGTCGGAGCCATCGGCCCCCGGCTTTCCATCCTTTCCGTTGCGCAGAGTGACCGTCCTTCCCGAAGCGAACGTGATTGAATATCCCGTTCCGTCACTAAGGTCGGCCACGCTCACCACGCAGTCCCGCCCCTGCACTGCCGTGACCAACGCCTGCAAGGCTGAGATGTTTCGATTAAGCATCTGGCACTGATTCTCCAATGTCGCCATCCTTGATTGAAGTTCCTCAATGTCAGACCGTACTGCAGAATCGTCGTATTTGCCGCATCCAAAACATAATACGATGGCGACAAATAATAGTGATAAATACTTATTCATTTCTTCACACAATTTCAATAACCTAATTCATATATTGAATAACTTCTTAAAAGTCATAACCTTTGATGTTGTCTTTATACTTTTTCCATTGCCAATTAGTCTTGTATGATTCAACGGACTCTTGAGGAACCCAAATGTTGAAATCGATGCTGTCTCCGAAGACTGCGGTCGTAGATATGTGTATGTCCAAATAACCAGAGTAAGTAGATGGAGGAAATTTGGCCTTTATGTACAAATCGGACATTGAGACGCATTCATCAAAGATTCCAGAATAAATATTATCTATTGTGCTAGGAAGAACTACTTTCTTTAGACGACGGTTGCCTGAGAATGCCTTATTGCCTATAGTTTGAGTGCCTTCTTCTACAATTATTTCGGATAAATTACCAGAAGAAAAGGTAGTGTTCTCAATCGTTGTCAAACTACCAGGAATAGTTAATTTCTCTATAAGAATATCACAAAAAGCCCACATACCTATCTGTTTAATACTATTAGACAACACCAACTCTTTTATTCCTGCTGCCCGAAATGCCCCATCTCCAATTGAAGTCACTCCATTGGGAAGAGTCAATTTTTCCAACGAACGATTCCAAAAAAAAGACTGACTACCAATCGTAACGACCGTAGACGGTATCTCCTTTATTACCAAATCGTCACACATATAGAACGTGCTATTTTCAATTTTGGATATTCCGTTTGGTAAAATAAATGACCTCAACCTGCGACATAATTCAAAAGCGGATGATCCTATTGATGATAGATTTTTGGGAGTATTAATCGTTTTCAAATTTTCACAGCCTGAGAAAGCATTCGAACCGATTGAAGATACTGTGTCAGGAATTATTATAGAGGTGATTTTTGAGCAACCCATAAAAGCTACTTTGCCAACACTAGTCACAGGACCATCAAAGATAATTCTTCCAATGCCATCAGAATATTCGTTGGAGATGATATTTGCCCCAAACACAGTTTCATTATTTGGAGAAACCACTCGATTATCGCTTGATGTATAGAATATTATGTTGTCAGGTTGTTTGACGGTAACCATGCATTCGGCGGTCTTGCCGCCGCACTTGGCCGTTATCGTGGTCTTTCCGGCCTTGAGGGCGGTGACCTTGCCGTCGGCTACCTTGGCGACGGACTCGTCGGATGAAGTCCAGGTCACGTTCTTGTCCGTGGCGTTGTCAGGCTTCACCGTGGCAGTCAATTGTACCGTCTCTCCGACAGCCAAGGAAAGGATAGTCTTGTCAAGAGTAATGGAAGACACTGGAACGATTACTGTGACTGCAC
>CAKUVR010000056.1:0-12665 GCA_934698975.1 uncultured Bacteroidales bacterium | reverse complement strand
ATCATGTACCAGCACTCGCGGTCATTCTGCTGCTTGACATCCAGCACTTTGAATATGGTCGCTCCGCTCTCGCCGACAGTGAAGTTGCCGAACTCCGTGTAGATGTCCGGAACCTGCACACCGTGGGAGTCGCAGACAGACTTGATCTGATAGACGATCTCCTCGATCATATATTTATAATCATAATCAACTGCCAAAGAGGTCTTTATAGGAAGACCGCCTCCGATATTCAATGAATCCAGATCCGGACAGATCTGCTTGAGGTCGCAGTAGAGGTTCAGGCACCGCGCCAGTTCGTTCCAGTAGTAGGAGGTGTCCCTGATGCCCGTGTTGATGAAGAAATGGAGCATTTTCAGCTTGAACTTAGGGTTCTTGCTTATGCCGTTGCGGTAGAACGGAATTATGTCCGAGTATCTGATTCCCAGACGGGAGGTGTAGAAATCGAATGAAGGCTCCTCCTCGGAGGCGATGCGGATGCCAAGCTGTGTAGGAACCTCAATCAGGTCATCAAGATCTTCGAGTTCGTTCTTGTTGTCAAGAACAGGAATGATGTTGTGCCAGCTCTCGTTGAGCATCGTGGCGATGTTCTGGATGTATTGAGGTCTCTTGAAACCGTTGCAGATTATTATAAGATTCTTGTCTACAAGTTTTTCCTCCTCAAGTTTCCTGATAAGGTCAAGGTCATAGGCAGATGATGTCTCAAGATGGACATCGCTCTTGAGAGCCTGCTCGATGACAAACTTGAACTGAGAGCTCTTCGTGCAGTAGCAATAGTGGTGGTCACCCTCATAGCTGACCTTTGACATTGCGTTGCGGAACATTCTCTTGGCCCTCTGGATCTGAGACGTGATCTTCGGGAGGTAGGTGAGTTTCAACGGTGTGCCATATTCCTTGATGATTGCCATCATGTCAATGTCATTGACGAAAAGATTGCCGTCTTCAACCCTGAATTCGTCCTGCGGAAAATCAAAGGTCTGATCCACAAGATCGATGTACTTGTTCTTCATCCTAAAAAAACTGTAAACCAATAATGTTCGACATAAGTAATGAGCCGCCGGGAATGCCATACCCGGCTTCGGCGTGCAAATATAGGTACGAAAATTAATATTTTGACCCAATTTTGAAGAAAAATCGGAAAGGGTTGCTATTTTTGTAGAATATGATGGCAAAATCCTCGTTATTCACCCTGATGGCCGCTATGGCCACCGCCGCCGCGCTGTGTTTCTCGTGCAGCACGACGCGCGTTCTTGAGGACGGCCAGTACAGGTTGGCCTCCAACAAAGTACAGGTCAGCAATAACGAGAAGTTCAACACAAAGAAAGTCGAATCCTACATCAAGCAAAAGCCAAATTCTTACATAATCTTAGGCTGGAATCCATTCCTGAATCTCTACAACTGGTCCGGAAAGAACCCTGACAAGGCCGTCAACAAGTTCATAAGAAGCATCGGCACTGCGCCTGTCATCTACCAACCGTCACAGGTTGAAGCTTCGGTCGAAAATATCAAAAGGCATCTTGAATACCTTGGATACTATGGTTCTGATGTCCGCAGTGACATAGATGTCAAAGGAAAGAAAGTGAAGGTGACATATTCAATAACCCTCGGCAAACAGTTCAGAATAGGGAAGATAACCTACTCCATTCCTGATGGTGAGTTCAAGGATGATTTCTTGGCAGACACATCTGAAATATCACTGAAACCCGGAGACTTTCTCTCCGAAGATGCTTCGGAAAAGGAAACCGAACGCTGTGCCTCCGCCATGAGACGTAAAGGATACTTCGGTTTCACCAAGAACTTCTTCTCGTTCGAGGCCGACACTCTCAACTCACCAGACACAGCCGACCTTCTGATGATTGTCAAGGAGTATACCAGAAACCAGACTCCTGAATATGCCCGCCCTCACAGGAAATATTCATTGGGCGAAGTCTCGATCTCGTACGACAAAGACTTGAGATTCAATGACAAGGTGCTGAGGAACATGTGCACTCTACATCCAGGAGACCAATATGATGAGAATGAGGTGAACACGACATATTCCCGGTTTTCCGCCTTGAGAATGTTCAGCGGAGTCAACGTCTCCCTGAATCCACGTGACTCAGGAACAGTGGACTGCGACATCAATCTGACCCGTTCGAGGATGCAAGGTTTCAAGGTTAATCTGGAGGGATCCACGAACTCCACCGGTCTGATCGGCATCTCGCCGCAACTCAGTTATTACCACAAGAACATCTTCCACGGCGGTCAGTGGCTGAACCTCGGCTTTCTCGGCAATTTCCAGTTCAAGTACAACGACAGAAGTGTGAAATCCAACGAATTCGGTGTTTCCGCCGGCTTGAGTTTCCCCGAATTCCTCGGCCTTCCGAACTCTATGTTCAAGGGACCATCCATTCCTCGCACCGAAATCAACGCTTCATATAACTATCAAAATCGCCCTGAATATACAAGGAATATGATTTCCACTTCTTTCGGATATTCCGGCTCTTTGCGTAACGGAAGATTCTTCTACCAGTTCTATCCGATACAGGCCAAGATAGTCCGGCTGACGAATCTCGACCCGAACTTCTATACAACTCTTTCAGGCAATCCGTTTATGAGAGACGCCTATCAAAACCACTTTGACGTAGGTTCCGGCCTTGTGGCGTACTACACGACCAGCACTGCCTTGGCGCCAAGGGAGACTTATGAATATGCCCGTCTGCAACTTGACGCTTCCGGCAATGTATTGAGTCTGTTCAACGGAACTATGAGGAAGGACGAATATGGCTCCAGACTCATCTGGAACACTCCATATTCACAATACATCCGTACAGAGCTCACCATAGGCAAGACATTCGTGTTCGGCAAGAACGGCGGGCAGGCTTTGGCCATGCGCATCCTCGGCGGTGTCGGTTACTCCTACGGCAATTCATCAACTCTGCCGTTCGAGAAACAGTTCTACAGCGGCGGAGCAAACAGCATGCGTGGCTGGCAGGCCCGGGCGTTGGGTCCAGGTTGTTCAAAGAAGGACACGACATTCGTGATTCCGAGCCAGACCGGAGACGTGAAACTGGAAGCAAATCTGGAATACCGTTTTCCGATGTTCTGGAAACTGTGTGGAGCTGTCTTCACTGATGTCGGCAACATCTGGACTCTGAAGGAGACAGACGGTGATGACGGCACACACACACATTTCGACCTGAAGAACCTCGCCACCAGCCTTGCCGCCAACTGGGGTGTCGGACTCCGTGTGGATCTTAACTTCCTGATTCTCCGCCTGGACATGGGAATGAAAGTCTATGATCCATCCTTGGACACAGACCGCTGGCGCTCCCCATCCCAATGGCTCAAGAAAGACGGCTACTCCCTCCACTTCGGTGTAGGATACCCATTCTAGACTATTTTAGTTTCAGAGCGCAGACATTCTCTACATGTTGGGTGTGAGGGAACATATCGACCGGCTGGACAGCAGTGATCTCGTACTTCTCGGCAAAAAGGGCCAGGTCACGGGCCTGTGAGGCTGGGTTGCAGCTGACATAGACCATACGGGCAGGGGAGGCCTCAAGGATGACCTTCGCCACATCCGGATGAATACCGGCACGAGGAGGATCCAGAATGATAACGTCAGGCTGACCGTGCTTCTTGATGAAATCTCGGCTCAGGACATCCTTCATGTCTCCGGCGAAGAACTCGCAATTCGTGATGCCGTTCGCGGAAGCGTTCACCTTGGCGTCCTCGATAGCCTCAGGGACATATTCAATGCCAATCACCTTGGCTGCCTTGCCGGAGACGAACTGTGCGATCGTGCCGGTTCCGGTGTAAAGGTCATAGACAATCTCATTGCCTGTCAGCTCAGCGAAATTCCTTGCGACAGAGTAAAGCTTGTACGCCTGTTCGGAATTAGTCTGGTAGAACGACTTCGGCCCGATGCGGAAAGTCAGCCCTTCCATAGTCTCACGGATGGTCGGCTCACCTTTGTAGAGAATGCACTCCTGATCACCTATAGAATCATTCAACTTATTGTTGATGATGTAGTAAAGTGAAGTAATCTGAGGGAACGCTTCAGCGATGGCGTCGAGCATTTTCTCCCGATCCTCACGGTTCTCGTAGAAGAAACACATGATCACCATCAGATCACCGGTGTCGGTGGTGCGGATGAACATATTCCTGACATACCCCACGTTCTGGCGGATGTCGAAGAAGTCCAGACCGTTATCGACAGCATATTTCTTGATGAAAAGCCTGATGTCATTTGACGGGTCTTTTTGCAGGTAGCAACGCTTGATGTCCAACACTTTGTCAAAGAATTTGCCTACGTGGAATCCAAGCCCCATGCGGTCGTTCTCCGGAACGTTTTCGATGTCCTCGTCCTTCAGCAGCCATCTCTTTGACGAGAAGGTGAACTCCAACTTGTTGCGATAGTACTGGATCTTGTCGGACGGGATTGTCGGACGGATCTCCGGTACGTTCAGATGGCCGATACGGACCAACTGGTCGTAAACCTGCTGACGCTTGGCCTCAAGCTGCATCGGATAGGGGAGAGGCTGCCATTTGCACCCTCCACAGACTCCGAAATGCTCACAGAATGGCTCAAGACGGTCTTTAGATGGTGTAACGATCCTCTCTATGAATCCCTCATAGTAATTCTTGCTCTTTTTTGTGACACGGATGTCAACCACATCACCAGGAACAGCGAAAGGCACAAAGACCACAACTCCGTTCCAATGTGTAAGTGCCTTGCCCTCAGCGGCACATGCCTCGATTGTAATGTTCTCCAACAGGAGATCCACTCTTTTTCTTCCCATAAATATTCTCACTCAGCCACAAACGGCATCATATTAATTGTCAAACTCATGGAACAGAGACTGGGAGATGTTGATCATGAAATCGCCCATTGCCTCAAGCTCCGCTAACATGTCAAGATAGTAGTTGATTGACAGGAACTTGTCGCCCCCTTTCTCTATCTGAAGAATGCCCTCGTCACGAAGGGTGTCACGTGTCTCATTGATGACATCCTCGGCCTTGTAGGCGTTGCTGATGTCCTTAAGCTTAGCGTCAGCAGCTGATTTCATGTTTGAGACCATCACAGAAAAGGCCTGATTAACCTTGCCAATCAACAAGTTAAGTTTACTGATAGTCTCATCGTCAAAATCTAGTTTATGGACATGAAGGCGGTTCAGAAGACGGCTGATGTTCTCACAACTGTCGCCCAAGCTTTCCAATTCGCTGATCACCCGATAGATAACCTTTACCTCACGTGCCTCGTGATCGTTCATAGACTCTGATGTAAGGCTATTCAAGAAAGCAGCGATCTCATATTCAAACCTATCAGTCACTTCCTCGCACTTCACCAGTTTCTGCCGGTACTCTTCAAATTTGTCAGGATCTTTCTCATTCAGAGCAAGTTTGACATACTGGAAACCGTCTTGAGCGGTTGTAGCGAAATTGACAGCCTCCTTGTATGCCTGCTCGATTGAGATGGAAGGAGTACCGAAAAGTCTGCCTTTTCCAATGAATTTCAGGTGGAAGTCACCCTTTTCCGGATCCGGCTCTTTAATCCACATAGTCAGCAGATTGGCGAACGGCTTTCGGAACCAAACCAGAACCAATGTCGAAATCGCATTGAACAAGGTGTGGACGCAGGCGATGCCGAAGACAGCGGTCATCTGAGAATCAAGTCCAAACAAGGACACAAGTCCAAGATTGATCTTGATGAATATGTTAAAGAAGATCAACACAAAGACAGCCCCGGCCACATTAAAGACAGTGTGGGCGAGTGCGGCTCTGCGTGCCTGGACACCAGCACTGCTTGCAGCGATATTGGCTCCGATCGTGGTACCGATATTCTCTCCAAGAACCATCGCGGCGGCCATCGGGAACGGCAGCCAGCCGAGATAGGCGAGCACCATCGTAAGGACAACAGTTACGCTGGATGACTGGAGGAGGAAGGTGATGACAACACCAATAAGCATGAATATCAGCACGGATCCAACTCCGTGCGAGGCAAGCCCGGAGATGTAAGCGGCGACTTGCGGAATAGTGTCAATCGCTGGTATCGAGGACTTTATGTAGATCAATCCAACGAAAACCAATGACAGTCCCAAAACGGCCTGGCCGATGTTCTTGATCAGCGATTTCTTCAAAAGCGTCATCACAAAACCGGCACCGAGCAGCACAAAAGCAAGAACCGTCACATCAAGCCAGAACCCTGTAGCCGCTATTATCCAAGCAGTTATGGTAGTACCGATGTTGGCTCCCATAATCACGCAGATGCCTTGCTTTAGTGATAGGGTAGCGACACTCACTAGGCTGGCCACCAAGATTGTTGTGGCGCTTGAAGACTGGACAACAGCCGTGATTCCGGCTCCGGAAAGAATCTGTTTGAACGGAGTTCCTGAAGTCATCCATTTCTCGAAGCGCCTGAGCCTGTCTCCACAGGCTTTCTGAATCCCGGAACTAAGCATCTCAAGCCCGAAGACAAAGAGCGCCAACGCGCCAAGAAGAGTCAGTATTTGTAGAATCATATCAAAGGGTTGTGGTTTATCAAATGGTCAACTTAACATAATCCAAATTGTGTAACAAGAATGGGCGAGTGCGTTATATAAGCGAAACTATTGATTCTGAATCGAATTTTTCTGGTGTGAATCCTTGCTTGAATGTTGCTCCGTCACTGAGAATCTCAAATCCGGCAGCTTTAGCCATCTCGTTAAGCAATCTGACACTGGCGGCGGCCCATGTGTATGACCCGAAAGCAAAAAAACTCCTGTTCTTGACAAGCCGGTCGCATATTGCCTCCATCAATTGACGTACAGGAGGCAATATTCCATTATTATAGGTCGGCGAGCCGAGAATCACCGTGTCGTACTTGAACACGTCACGAAGCGCGAACGAGTAACTTTCATCATTAAGGTTGTGAAGCGTAAACGGAATTCCACGCTTTTCCAAGGACGAAGCCAAAGCCAAGGCGGCTATCTCCGTGTTGCCGTACATCGAGCCGTAAGACAGACAAACCCCGTGTTCCAGAGGCTCATAACGGCTGAACTTGTCGTACAACGAGACGACCTCTGAAATATGCCTCTCCCAAACCGGGCCATGCGTGCTGCAAATCCGGCATATTTCCAAGTCGCCAAGCTTTTTGAGAGCAGCCTGGACCGGAGCGGCATATTTCCCGACTATATTCGAGTAATACCTTGTCATCTCGTCTTGATATTCATTGAATATGCCTGATTGCAAATCTATTACGCTTTCCGGGAAAGCCTTGAACGTGCCGAACGCGTCTCCAGAGAACAAGGTTTTCTCCTCAGGGCACCAAGTCACCATTGTCTCCGGCCAGTGAACCATAGGGATCATGAAAAACTGAAGGTTGGAACATCCCAACGATAGAGTCTCCCCTTCTTTTATCACCTTGATATTGTCGGTAAGACCTTGGTACCCCTCGATCATCGGCACAGCCTTTGCGTTTGTAACTATCGTGCAATCAGGATATTCACTTCTAATCACGCCTTGAAGTGCGCTGTGATCCGGCTCCATGTGATTGACAACGAGATAGTCTATCTTCCTGTCCCCTATCTCGGCTTTGATGTTCGCGAGCAACTCGTCCTTGAACGCCACGGCGGCCGTGTCAATCAAGGCAATTTTCTCATCCACAACCAAATAGGAATTATAGCTGACACCAAAAGGAAGCGGCCACTGGCGCTCGAAGAGTTTGGTCTGCAGGTCATTCACACCCACAAAACGGATTCTTTCAGATAGTCTCATCGTGTTCAAATAAGTTCTGTTATGATGTCGGCAACACTGACCGACAAGTAACTTACAAATTTACGAAACTTATTCCGCTTTTTCTTAAATTTGCGTTCAGTTAGGCTTAAAAATAGCGGCCAAACCGCATTAACATAAATGTTACCTTAATAAACATTATTGTTTTTAACATTAATTGAAAGTTATTTAGATAAATATGTCGGATACTTACCAAAGAACTGGACAAAGTGCGATGCTCCCCCCACTTCCGGAGAGAATGAGACCAAAAAAACTGTCTGAATATGTCGGCCAAAGGCATCTCGTAGGCGAAGGATGCATCCTGAGGAAGATGATTGAGAACGGGAACCTGTCCTCGTTCATCCTTTGGGGACCTCCTGGAGTCGGAAAAACCACGTTGGCTGGAATAATCGCACAGACTTTGGCACGTGACTTCTACACACTGTCAGCGGTCAGCGCCGGAGTGAAGGATGTCCGCGACGTGATTGACAAGGCCAAAAGCGCATCCGTGTTCTCCAACGGAGCCGCCCCGATTCTGTTCATTGATGAGATTCACCGCTTCAACAAGGCCCAACAGGACGCCCTACTCGGAGCCGTTGAGAACGGTACGATTGTCTTGATTGGTGCCACGACAGAGAATCCTTCGTTCGAGGTGATCACCCCGCTCCTGTCCAGATGTCAGGTCTTTGTGCTTAAATCACTGGAAGCCAAAGACCTCCAAACGTTGCTTGACAGGGCTCTGAAAGAGGACGTGCTTCTGAAGGAGAAAGACATAGAGGTGAAGGAAAACGAAGCGTTGTTCCGTTACAGCGGAGGAGATGGCAGGAAACTGCTTAACGTGCTCGAAATAGTTGTCGATTCCTTCTCAGGAAAAGAATCTCACATAGTCATTGACAACGAGACCGTCACGGCTTGCATTCAGGAGAATCTGGCGATTTATGACAAAGACGGCGAGATGCACTACGACATCATCTCGGCCTTCATCAAATCCATCCGAGGATCCGACCCTAATGCGGCTGTCTATTATCTGGCCAGGATGCTGGATGGAGGTGAGGATCCTTTGTTCATAGCGAGGAGGCTCTGCGTCTCGGCTGCCGAGGATGTAGGACTTGCCAATCCGAACGCACTGCTGCTGGCGAACTCATGCTTCCAGATTGTCCATCAGATAGGCATGCCGGAGGCAAGGATTCCGCTTTCAGAGGCGACAATCTACCTCGCAAGCTCTCCTAAAAGTAACGCAGCATATCTCGCAATAGACAAGGCACTTGAAACCGCACATTCCAACAATGGAGCACCTGTCCCTCTGTACCTGAGGAACGCTCCCACAAAGCTGATGGAAGAACTGGGGTACGCTGACGGCTACAAATATGCCCACGACTATCCAGGACATTTCACCGATCTGGAGTTCATGCCGGCAGGAATGGAAGGAACTGTATTCTACGAACCGGCTCCCAACCCACAGGAGGACAGGTTGAAAGCTTATCTTGAGGCGTGCTGGCCCAAGTACTATTCAAAAAAGTAACATAGTTTACTAATTTTTCATTAAATTTGTGCTTTATTCTAGCAAAGAATGATTACAGAGATCCTTATCCTGATTGCCGGGCTTGCTCTGGTCGTACTTGGAGCTGATTGGTTGGTTGACGGTTCCTCCACAATCGCCAGAAAAGCCGGATTGAGTGAGTTCGTGATCGGACTGACCATTGTCGGCATAGGCACATCTTCACCGGAACTGGTCGTAAGCCTTACCGGAGCCCTGAAAGGCAACGCGGACATCGCTGTGGGCAACATAGTAGGCTCAAACATATTCAATGTCCTCTTCATTCTTGGATTCACAGCCTTGATCCGACCTATAGCGATGACACGGAACAATGTGAGAGTTGACATACCTCTTAACATTTTGGTGACAGTGCTTCTGATAGCCTTCGGGATGCATCACTCCTTGTTCAGTATAGGTGAGCAAGACATATTGTCCAAAACGGAAGGGGTTGTATTTCTGGCACTTTTTGCCGCATATATGTATTGGTCCTTCAAGTCCGGAAAGGTTGACGGTGAAGAACAGCCCGCAGAACCGGAAAAAAGAAAAACATGGGTTGCGGCATTAATGATAGTCGGAGGTCTCGCAGCACTGATTTTTGGTGGCGACAAATTTGTGGACAGTGCCACACAGATTGCCAAGATGCTTGGCATCAGTGACAAATTCATAGCCGTCACGATTCTTGCCGGTGGTACGTCATTGCCCGAACTGGTCACCTGCGTTGTGGCTGCGGCAAAGAAAAAGGGACAACTGGCACTCGGAAACATCCTTGGTTCCAACATCAGCAACATTCTGCTGATCCTAGGCATTTCCGCTGTCGCCTACAGGCCGTCACCTGGGGCACCATCAGGCCTTTCATTCAGCGGCATGTCATACATGGATCTCGGCATTCTGCTTCTTGGAGCCGTTCTCATTTGGGTCAGTGCCTTCACGGGAAAGGGCCGAAAACTGGACAGGAGCGAAGGGTTCGCTTTCCTGGCATTCTATGCATATTACATATTTTGGCTGCTTAAAAACATGTAAATGAATATATTAAAAGAACAATCAATATGAAATTCAAACCAACAAACTACCAGTTGATGAATGTCGGCACCGGAAGAATATTCCAGGATGCCGGTTGGTCATTGGCTGATCCAGAGGCTTCCGCACCGTCATTGGTCAGAGCCGTGTACGAGAATGAGAAGTTCACTCCTCGCGAGGATCTCAAAGGTCTTTACAGATACGCTGAATGGCTTCCGATCAACAGGACTCTGAAGAACTCCCACGCACCTGTGACCTACAAGAGCAAGGGCCTCGCCGAGCTTCTCGGAATGGAGAACCTGTACATAACCTTGTCAGGGTATGTTCCTAAGCGTGGCGCCAAGATGGAGACCTGCTCATTCAAGGAGACCGAGGCGTTCTCCGTCTGCGCAAGGCTGCCGAAGAACGACAAGCACATCCTTGTGGTCCAGTCAGCCGGCAACACGGCCAGAGCATTCGCACGAGTATGCTCCGACAACGACATTCCGATTGTCATCTGCATCCCTAACGACAACATCAACGATCTTTGGTTTCTGAAAAAGCTCAAGCCATGTGTCAAGGTAATAGCTACACCTAACGGTACAGACTACTACGATGCCATAGCCCTTGGAGAAAAACTCTGCAAGGATTCCCGCTATATGGCCGAGGGTGGTGCGAAGAACGTTGCCAGAAGAGACGGCATGGGCACCACGCTTTTGAGCGCGGTGGAGACGATCGGAAGGATTCCGGATGCTTATTTTCAGGCAGTTGGAAGCGGAACCGGTGCGATCGCCGCATGGGAGAACGCATGCAGACTTGCCAAGGACGGTCGTTTCGGTGAGAACAAGATGAGGGTTTATTGCGCGCAGAACGCCCCGTTCACACTCATGTACGACTCTTGGAAAGCCGGTTCAAGGGATCTCGTACCGATCACGCCTGAAGAGTCCAGAAAGAGCGCAGAGGTGATCCTCGCCAAGGTTCTTTCCAACAGAAAACCGCCATACAGCCTTGCTGGTGGCCTGTTCGACACTCTCAAGGAATCCAACGGTGACTTCTTCAAAGTGACAAACGATGACATCGTCTATTGGATGCTCCAGTTCTTTAACAAGGAGGGATACGACATATTCCCTGCCGCAGCATCCGCTGTGGCTGCGTTGAAGAAGGCTCTTGATGAGGGCACTGTCAAGAAAGAGGAGACCGTGATGTTGAATATCACGGGGGCCGGAATGCTTAACGCCACAAGCAAGGGTTTTGAGTTGAAAAAGCCTGACCTTATCCTCAGCACAGAACTCTCCTCCGAGGAGGTCATTGACAGCGTGGATCGGCTGTTTTAGTTTGTGACTTTTATAGCCTCGTTTGAGGCAGCAGAAAGACTGACTTCCAAATTTTGCACGTTACCAAAATTTGGAAGTCAGTCTTTCTGCTGCTTTATTAGCCCAATGCCATCATAACAAAAATGTTTACATGAGCAACTTATTTGTTTCACTATTTATAAAGCAGGGATATACGACATTAGTAAAATGTACCAGCCATTACTCCTGACGAAGCGGCTCACCGGAGACAAGACGCTCCTTAGATTCGACAGGATTGGAATAGATGCGCAGGAAAATGTCACGAAGCTCCGCGCGGTTCAGACGACGCTCTACCTTGTCGAGCTTGTGCTCGGTATATTCCGTGAACTTCTCTACATCCTCCGGAGTGTAAAGCTCAGCGTACTTGTAACTATGGTTAACAAGGTCGTAGGCGATATAGTTGGTCTTCCAAAGCTGGTAACCGGCAATGATTCTCTTGTCAACGGCATGTCGTATAGCCTGATAGCGGTCATTCTTGTCGCAACGGGACGCCAGTTCGATCTCATCAGGAGTCAACGGCAAACCAAAGTTAAGATGCACATTGCCCTTCTGCTGGCGGATGCCCATCACAATACTGTGCATATCCTCCGTGCGGGTCTTGACATACTTCTGAGTCCTGGATATAAGGATCTCACGAGCCTTGCGGACATCGCACGGCTCATATTCATAGGAGATGCTCAAAGGCACGATATTCAACTCAGCGAAATTCTCCTGAAAAGATTTAGTGCCGCTCATGTCCAGCATCTTCAGCAGGCCCTGTTCCGTTGTATCGATTCCGTCTTTAGTTCGTCCCTGCCTCTGCGCCAACCAAATAGACGACTTACCGAAAGTGATGGTTTGACGGATGTATTTGGAAAGAATCTGCGAGGACAGATAGAGTTCCCTTGCCGAGATGCCGCGGATGACACGGATCATCCTGTTGGAGCGGAGAAGATATTCAACGGTCTTGCTCTGCTTGATCAAGTTGTCACCGACACAGATCTCGGTCATCGGGATGCCGTTCCTGAAAAGCACCAACTGAGTGATGGCGGGATCAAGGATGATGTCCC
>CAKUVR010000055.1:0-12840 GCA_934698975.1 uncultured Bacteroidales bacterium | reverse complement strand
AGGGAGCGCTGACGGGAAAGTCAGACAGAAAGTTCCAGCCAGCGGGTTTCCTTGGTGTCGAGTTCCGAGGAGACTTCAGCGAAACGGGTGGTGACTTTCTGGAGTTCGGCTGGGTCGGTCAAGCCTCCGTTCATCTTGGACTCAAGGTCGGATTTCTCGGCGGTCAGGGACTCGATGTCTTTCTCAAGTTGCTCAAGTTCACGCTGTTCCTTGTAGCTCAGCTTGCGAGGTGCATCGGGGCGAGAGCTTTTGACAGAAGGCTGTTCCGAACCGGTGGCAGACACAACGGCCTTGGCCGCGCGGTCTTCCTCACGGGCCTTGCTGCGTTTCTCAGCCTCGTAGTCCTTGATGAACTCACGGTACTGGCTGTAGCTGCCGATGAAATCCTTGACCTCACCGCCTCCGCAGAACACGAACAGGTGATCGACCAGACGGTCCAGAAAATGGCGGTCGTGGGAGACGAGGATCAACGTGCCTTTGAACTCCTTCAGGTACTCTTCAAGAATATTGATGGTCACGATGTCCAGATCGTTCGTCGGCTCGTCCATTATCAGCAGGTTAGGCTGCTTCATCAGGATGGTCAGCAGGTACAGACGACGTTTCTCTCCGCCGGAAAGCTTGCTGATGCGGTTGTTCAGCATATCGTGCGGGAAAAGGAACTGGCTCAACAAATGCGTGTCGTTCACAGTCTCCAGAACGGTCTGGTTCTCATCGAACTGCATTCCGCTCTGGCGGTAGTAGCCTATTTTCAGGGACTCTCCCCTCTCGATCACACCTGTCATCATACCAGGATCGGATGAATCCATATTCCCGATCAACAGATTGATGAAAGTGGTCTTGCCGACACCGTTCTTTCCCACGATGCCGACCTTCTCGTAGCGCTGGAAATTGTAGGTGAAATGGCTAAGATAGCAGTCCCCTCCATAATAGAAACTGACATCCTTGCAATTGATGATCTTGGTTCCGAGCCTTGAGGCCGATCCCATCTCGGCAAGGCTCACACTGCTTGTTCTGTAAACCTGCTCGGCCCTGTCCTTGAGCTCGTAGAAAGCGTTCTTGCGGTACTTCGCCTTGCCGGTCCTGGCGCACGGACTTGCGTGCATCCATTCCAGTTCACGGCGCAGCAGGTTCTTTATCTTATCAGTCTCGGCGTTGTAGTTCTCGATGCGTTCCTGCCTCTTTTCCAGATAGTTCTGATAATTGCCTTTATAAATATACACGGCTCCGTGATCCATCTCCATCACGGTGTTTGCCACGGAATCAAGGAAGTAGCGGTCATGGGTCACCATCAGAAGGGTGCAGCGGGCGTGGGACAGATAGTTCTCCAGAAACTCGATGCCGTCGATGTCCAGATGGTTCGTCGGCTCGTCCATCACGAAGAAGTCCGCCTCGCTGGCGAGCATCACGATGATGGCGGCGCGCTTGACCTCTCCGCCGGAAAGCACCTTCATCTTACGGTCATATTCCGACATCCCGAAGGCGGTCAGAAGACGGCGGACACGCTGCTCATATTCAGCAAGATGTTCTGGATCAAGATTCTTCGTCCATTGTCCGCTGTCCCGCATGATCTGATCCCACACGGTGGATTCGGGGTCATATTCATACTCCTGCTCAAGGAAGGCGATGCGGATGTCCTTGAGGAATATGATCTTACCGCCCGAATCGGAGCTGTCCTTGCCGGCGAGGATGCGCAGGAGACTGGTCTTGCCGGTGCCGTTCGGGGCGATGAGGGCAATCTTGTCGCCTTCGTTGATGTTGAACCCGATGTGCTCGAACAGGACTTTCGGCCCGTAGGATTTGGAGATGTTCTCTATTTGGAGGTAACTTGGCATATTCAATAATATTCAAAGAACAAAAATAACCATTTGTTGCGGAAAAGTCTTAATTTTGTGATGGCTGAGGCTGATTTAGGCTACAATGACACACAAACGGTAAATAAATATGAAAAAAACTCTTGCGATCATCGCATTGGTCTGCGCAGGAATAGCGGCTGATGCTCAAGAAATCACCAAAGAATGCAAGGAAAGGGCCGCCGAACTTGTCGGCAAGATGACCCTTCAAGAGAAGATCGACTACATCACTGGTTACAAGGACGGATTTCATCTCCGCCCGATCGAGCGGCTCGGTATTCCTGAAATAAGGCTCGCCGATGGTCCGCAGGGCGTGAGAAACAACACTAAGAGCACCCTGTTCGCCAGCGGGGTCGCCGCTGCTGCGTCGTGGGACGAGGATCTTGCCTACAGGATGGGCGTGGCGCTCGGCCAAGACTCAAGAGCAAGAGGCGTGCACGTCCTGCTCGGCCCGGGAGTCAACATCTGCAGAAGTCCGCTCTGCGGAAGGAATTTTGAATATATGGGAGAAGATCCTTACCTTGCCTCCAGAACCGCCGTAAGCTACATCAAAGGCGTTCAGTCGCAAGGCGTTATGGCGACGGTAAAGCACTTCGCGCTCAACAATCAGGAATATGACCGCCATCACACCAGCTCGGACGCTGACGAAAGGACGATGAACGAGATCTATTTCCCGACGTTCAGGGCGGCAGTGACCGAGGCCAAGGTCGGCTCGGTGATGACAAGCTACAATCTTGTGAACAATGTCCACTCCGCCGAGAACCAGTTCCTCATCAAGGAAAACCTCAGAAACAAATGGGGATTCGAAGGACTGGTGATGTCCGACTGGACTTCGACATATTCAACGCTCGGAAGCGTGAAAGGAGGTCTGGACCTTGAGATGCCGAGGGCGTTCCTGCTCAAGTACGAGTTCATCAAACCGATGATCGACAGCGGAGTGATCAAGGAATCGGAGATCGACGAGAAGGTCCAGCATATTCTCCAGACATTCATCGCGTTCGGATTTCTGGACAGACCGCAGCTTGACTCCACGATCTCCGAGGACAACCAGTTCTCACGTGAGACCGCCTACCAGATGGCCTGCGAATCTGCCGTCCTGCTAAAGAATGATGGTGCTCTTCCACTCAAGGCCGGCAAACGCAACAAGATTGTCATCCTAGGTCCGAATGCCGACAGGATTCCTTGCGGCGGAGGAAGCGGAAAGGTTGACCCTCTCTATTCAATATCACTGTACGAAGGGTTGTCCTCACTTGGAAAGAAATGGCCGGTCACATTGCTGAAACCTTCCGAGGGTCTGGACTACAACACCCCGGAGAATGTCAAGGCGATCAAGGAGGCATCGACCGTCATCGTGTCGGCAGGTTTCGACACCAAGACCGAGAAAGAGAACCACGACAGGACATTCACCTTGCCGGAAGGACAGGACGAGATGGTAAAGTTCGCAGCCTCGCTGAATCCCAACGTGATTGTGGTCGTCTATGCCGGTGGAGGATTCGACATGTCACAGTGGATGGACAGCGTCAAGGGAATCGTACTCGGATGGTACCCTGGCCAGGAAGGAGGACTTGCCCTCGCCAGAATGATGGCCGGAGAGTTCTCGCCGTCAGGCCGTCTGCCGATCACAATTGACGCGAATCTCGCCGACAACCCTACGGCAAACAGCTACTACCCGAAAGAGAAAGCAGAGACCAAACGCGGATTCACCAACAAATATGTCACCTACACAGAGGGAGTGTTCGTCGGCTACCGTGGCTACGAGCGTTCCGGCAAGAAGCCGCTCTACCCGTTCGGCTACGGACTGACCTACGGCGATTTTGAATATTCAGACATCGCTCTCTCGCCTGCCGGAGATGGTGTAGACGTGACTTTCATGCTGACAAACAAGGGAAAGATGAAGGCGGCGGAGGTCGCGCAGGTTTATGTGGGAGAGGTCAGCCCTAGCGTGCCGCGTCCTGCAAAGGAGCTAAAGGGATATTCAAAGGTCACTCTCGGCAAGGGAGAAAGCAAGGAGGTCAGAATCCACCTCGGCAAGGAGGCGTTCTCCTTCTACGACATCGACATACACGATTTCAAGGTCAACTCCGGCAAGTTCAACATCTATGTCGGAGCATCCTGCGAGGACATAAGGCTCACGGCGGAGGTCAACAGGTAGTGAATATTATTATACAAAAACGATAAAATACAAATATCTCTTTGAATTAAAGAGAAGATTTAATATCATTGCATTGGATATATGTCGCCAGTCCCCCCCTAAAAATGGCGACATATATTTAATATTTATGTCACAACTTAGCAAATCGTATTATGATGAAAATTGTAATACACAACATCTAATTTAATGAAGCGTTATTTATGTTTGCTGATTGCCTGCTTGCTTGCGGGCAGTGGGTACTTGTTTGGACAGAGTACCCGAACGGTCACCGGAGTTGTCGTCTCGGCTGAAGACGGACTCCCGGTCATCGGCGCGGCGGTCCTGGAGAAAGGGACCAAAAACGCCTCGATCACGGACACCGACGGCAGATTTACCATCAAGGTAAGTCAGACAGCCAAGGTTCTTGAAGTATCCTGCCTCGGAATGAGGCCGAAGGAAGTAGCAGTGGCCTCAGGGGAGATGAGGATTGAGATGCAGACCGACACGGAGGTTCTTGAGGGAGTCGTCGTGACCGGTATGCAGAAGATGGACAAAAGATTGTTCACCGGAGCCACTGACCGACTGTCCGCTGACAATGTCAAGCTTGATGGTATCGCGGATGTGAGCCGTGGTCTTGAGGGGCGGTCCGCCGGCGTCTCCGTCCAGAATGTCTCCGGAACGTTCGGCACAGCCCCGAAGATTCGGGTAAGAGGGGCGACATCTATCTACGGCAGTTCAAAGCCTCTGTGGGTGGTTGACGGGGTGATCATGGATGACGTCGTCGATGTCAACGCGGATGACCTCTCGTCAGGAGACGCCAACACGCTGATCTCGTCCGCCATCGCCGGTCTGAACTCCGATGACATCGAGAGTTTTCAGATCCTTAAGGACGGTTCGGCCACATCAATCTACGGAGCCAGAGCCATGGCCGGAGTCATTGTCGTCACGACCAAGAAGGGTGTCTCAGGCCAGGCGCACATAAACTACACCGGAGAGTTCTCATACAGGCTGAAGCCTTCGTACCTGACATTCAATGTGATGAACTCGCAGGACCAGATGGATGTCTATCAGGAGATGCAGAAGAAAGGATGGCTGAACTATTCAGCTGTCGCCAACGCATCGTCAAGCGGTGTGTACGGCAAGATGTACGAACTTCTGAGCACGGTTGACCCTGTGACTGGACAGTTCGCGCTTCAGAACACAAAAGAGGCAAGGACAGCCTATCTGAGGGCCGCGGAGTTCCGCAACACGGACTGGTTTGACATCCTGTTCAACAACTCTGTCTCCCAGAACCATTCAGTCAGCATATCCTCAGGTACGGACAGGTCGCAGCACTATGCGTCCATCAGCGCAATGAGCGATCCTGGATGGACAAAGCAGAATCAGGTTCAACGCTACACCGGCAACCTCAACAGTACTTTCAAGATTTCAAAAAGCCTCAGTTTCAACATGATCGCAAACGTGGCCTACAGAAAGCAGAAAGCCCCTGGAACTCTTGGAAGCACAACGGATGTGGTGAACGGAACAGTCAAGAGAGATTTCGACATCAATCCGTACTCTTATGCATTGAACACCTCCAGAACATTGGATCCGGACACGTTCTACACAAGAAACTACGCCCCGTTCAACATTGTCCACGAGTTGGACAACAACTACATTGACATCAATGTGATAGACTCTCGTTTCCAAGGACTTCTCACCTGGAAACCGACTCCTAAGCTGGAGATCAACGCTCTCGGCGCGGTCAAATATTCCGCGACCACCCAGGAGCATCACATTCTGGATGAATCCAACCAAGCGCAGGCCTACAGGGCGATGGGCACTACAACCATCAGGGACAACAACAGTTATCTGTACACAGACCCTGACGACCCTTACGCCGTTCCGGTCACGGTTCTCCCTGAGGGAGGTATTCTGGACAGGACAGACAATTCATTGTTCGGATGGGATTTCCGAGCCTCTGCCGCCTACAACAATGTGTTCGCTGACAAGCACATTGTCAATCTCTACGGCGGGCTTGAGACCAACTCCTACGACAGACACGCCACTTGGTTCAGAGGATGGGGCATGCAGTACAACATGGGAGAGATTCCTTTCTACGCCTATCAGGTGTTCAAGAAAGGCTCCGAGCAAAACAGCCAGTATTACTCGATGGGCAACACTTACAACCGTACCGCAGCCTTCTTCGCCACGGGAACGTATTCATACAAAGGCATCTACACCTTGAACGGAACTTTCCGTTACGAAGGGACAAACAGGCTTGGCAAGTCAAACACTGCAAGATGGCTTCCTACATGGAACGTCTCCGGAGCCTGGAACGTCTCCGAAGAGGAGTTTTTCAAGCCTCTGGCAAACGCGGTCTCACACCTGTCTCTGAAAGCTTCGTATTCATTGACCGCCGATCCAGGTCCTTCGTATGTGACCAACTCACGCGACGTGATCGCCAGTTCGAACCCATGGAGACCTTGGTCAAAAGACAAAGAGAGCCAGCTCTACGTGTCCAGCCTTGAGAACTCAGAACTCACCTACGAGAAGAAGCACGAGCTTAACATCGGTTTCGAGTCAGGGTTCATCGACAACAGAATCAATCTCTCTTTTGACTGGTACAAGCGTAACAACTTTGACCTGATCGGAATCATCACGACCAAAGGCGTCGGAGGAGAGGTGCGCAAGTATGGCAACATCGCGTCAATGAAGTCCAATGGTGTCGAGGTCTCCCTTTCCACGACAAACATCAAGACAAAGGACTTCTCTTGGGCGACCAACTTCATCTACTCTCACACCCACAATGAGGTGACCAACCTTGAGACAGCCGAGCGGGTGATAGACCTTGTCTCCGGCACCGGATTCGCCCAGGAAGGTTATCCTGTCAGAGGCATCTTCTCCATCCCGTTCAAAGGGTTAGGCAGCGACGGACTTCCTATATTCATCGACCAGGACGGCGAGGAGACAGTCTCAGGAGTCAATTTCCAGGAACAAGAGAAGCTTGATTTCCTTGAATATTCAGGCAACGCCGATCCGACTGACATCGGGTCGCTCGGCAACATATTTTCCTATAAAGGGTTCAAGTTGAATGTGTTCATCACATACTCCTTCGGAAACGTTGTGCGCCTCGACCCTGTGTTCAGGAAAAGCTACACTGACCTTGACGCGATGCCGAGGGAGTTCAAGAACAGGTGGACAATCCCTGGGGATGAGGCCAAGACCACAATCCCTGTCATCTCGGACACAAGACAGAACAGGACGGACAGCAACCTTGCCGTGGCCTACAATTCCTACAACTACTCCACCGAACGGATAGCCAAAGGTGATTTCATAAGAATGAAAGAGATCTCCCTGAGTTATGACCTTCCAAAGTCTTTCACCAAAGCCTTGAAACTCAGCAGCGCGTCCGTAAAGATTCAGGCGACCAACCTTTTCCTGATCTATGCGGACAAGAAACTCAACGGACAGGATCCTGAGTTCTTCAACACCGGCGGAGTAGCCCTTCCGGTCCCTAAGCAGTTCACTTTCACACTCAGATTAGGAATCTAACATCAGAATCATGAAAAACAGAAACATATCATACATTTCAGCAATCCTTGCCATGGCGTCAGTCACGGTGTCCTGCAATGGATTCCTCGACAAGATGCCTGACAACAGGACAGAGGTCGACACGGAGAGCAAGGTTGTGAGCCTTATCACATCAGCCTATCCGAAGACGGACCATCAACTGCTGTGCGAGTTCATGTCAGACAATGTCGATGACTACGGGGAAAGCAACCCGTACTACGATCAGTTCATAGAGGAAGTCTATGGCTGGCAGGATGTCACCCAAGCCGACAACGAAGACCCGGAGAATCTTTGGGAGGCTTGCTACTCAGCCATCAGCTCCGCGAACAAGGCCCTTGACGCTATCGAGAATCTCGGCGGAGAGGAAGTCTCGCAAACAATCAAGGAATGCAAGGGAGAGGCCTTGATCGCCAGAGCATACTCACACTTCATCCTGACTAACATCTTCTGCCTTAACTACAATTCCAAGACAAGCGCCACGGATCCTGGAATCCCGTATATGACGGAATCTGAGACTACATTGAACCCTGATTACGAAAGAGGCACAGTGGCAAGGGACTATGAGTTGATGGACAAGGACATCCAGGAAGGTCTGTCCCTAATCGGAGACAACCACCTCAGCGTGCCGA
Organism: uncultured Bacteroidales bacterium; assembly: GCA_934698975.1. Lineage (GTDB taxonomy): Bacteria > Bacteroidota > Bacteroidia > Bacteroidales > UBA932 > Cryptobacteroides. Next base: position 4,678 of record CAKUVR010000055.1, on the reverse strand, counting down.
AATACCACTTCAACACTCAGGCGGCCTACGCCTTCGCGGCAAGGTTCTACCTCTTCTACGAAAAGTGGGACAAAGCCAAGGAATATGCCGACCTTTGCCTCGGTGACACTCCGACCCTCAGGGACTGGACAGCTGTGGCCGCCCTTCCGGTGGAGCCGGATGTCAGATCTGAGGACTACATAAACTCTGACCACTCCTGCAATCTTCTTCTGACGACAGCATATTCAGGAATGGGTCTGTATATGGGTCCATACAGGGTCTATGCAAGATATTCCCATGGCAGGTACCTCGCATCCTTTGAGACTGGAGCCGCGACGCACATTTTCGGAGGCAACAACGCTTACATCGCACCGATGTACTCCTACACCGCCACAAATTTTGACAGAGCCATGTTCTGGAAAATTCCTTTTCTGTTTGAATATTCAGACCCTGTCGCCGGAATCGGTTTCTACAGATGCGTGTTCGTGAACTTCAGCACGGACGACTGTCTGCTTACAAGGGCTGAAGCCAAGGTAATGCTGGACGACTACAATGGAGCCGCCGCCGACCTGACCTTATGGCAGAACAATGTTGTAAAGGCTAATTTCAGGAAAGACTTGACTCCTGAAAGCATACAATCTTTCTTCAATTCAGTTGAATATGCGGACGGAATGAACTCAACCATCAAGAAGCACATCATCCCGGCGTTTGAAATAGGAGAAGAAGGCGGGGTCAAGGAGTCGATGCTCCAGTGCGTTCTCGACTTCAAGCGCATCCAGAACCTGCATGAGGGTACAAGGTGGTTCGACATCAAGCGCTACAACATCGAGATAGTGCGCAGGGTCATGGGAGCGGACGGCTTCCCTGAGACAGTCACGGACTCTCTCAAGGCCGGCGACCCACGCAGAGCAGTGCAGATTCCGGCCAAGGTGATAAAAGCCGGATTGCAGGCAAACCCAAGGAACAATTAATAAATGATCATCATGAAAAAAGCCATATTATATCTTATGCTTGCCGCCTCGCTGCCGATAGTTCTTTCGTCATGCGAGTACGACAATCCCGACCCGAGCAAGAGCGTGATCGAGGAAAGCACACGAGGAAATAATGTTTTCGACAACTGGCTTGACGTCAACTTTGTCTATCCTTACAATATTGACTTCAAGTACAGGATGGAGGACATAGAGTCTGACATGAACTACACGCTGGTCCCGGCGAGGACAGAATGCTCGGTAGCCATGGCGCATCTGCTCAAGTACCTGTGCCTTGAGGCTTACGACGAGGTGGCTGGTGTGGAATTCACCAGACAATATTTTCCTAAACAAGTGCATCTGATCGGTTCTCCGGCCTACAACAATAACGGAACAATTGTTCTCGGCGTGGCCGAAGGCGGCAAGAAGATCACCCTTTACAACCTCAACACGCTGCCGTCCATTATGGATGACGTGGATCTGCTGAACGAATGGTACTTCGGCACCATCCATCACGAGTTCACGCACATCCTTCACCAGACCAAGCCTTACGCCGCAGCCTTCAAAGCCATCTCCGGTACGGACTATGTCGCTGATTATTGGAGCGAGGAGCCTTACAACACGGAATTCCTGCAAAGAGGTTTCATCACGGACTATGCCCAGAAGAACGCTGACGAGGACATGGCCGAGATGGTCTCCAAGTACATCACTAACGACGATGAGTACTGGAACGCAAGACTCAACGACGCGGGAGCCCAAGGGGCTTCAATCATCCAGGCGAAGTTCAATTATATTAAAAAATACCTGTCATCAGAATGGGGCATAGACATCGATGAGCTCAGAAGCGCGATTCTAAGACGCGAGGCCGAAGTCGTGTCCGGAAAAATCGATCTGTATGACATTTCACTGGACTAATTTTTAAAGGCTACGATTATGAAACGAATATTATTGTTCATCTTGCTCGCGCTCACATCCGGAATGTTCTTTTCCTGCCTGAAAAGTCAGGAGGATGTGTTCGACGAGCCCTCAGCGATACGTCTTCAAAAACTGATCAGAGCCTACAAAGACACTCTGGCAGCCTCCGAAAACGGCTGGATAATGCAGTACTACCCTATTCCGTCAAAGGACTATGGCGGATTGGACTATTGGCTGAAGTTCGACAACGACCAGAACGTCTCGGTCTACACCAATCTAAACATAAGCGACGGCTCCGTCAAGAGCAGTCTTTATGACATCATCCCGGAGCGCGGTCCCGTGCTGACTTTCAACACGTACAACGACATTCTGCATTATTTCACAACTCCATCCAGCAAGTACTATCAAGGCTACCAGAGCGACTACGAATTCGTGATCGAAAGCTACGAGGACGGAATCTTCACCTTGGTTGGCAAGATCTATGGGAACAAAATGTACCTCATAAAGCTGGGAGACTCCAAGACACCAGTGGAGTATCTTAACAATGTGGCCAACAACAGCTACAGGTTGATCAGGGGCGACTTCAACTGCACGACGGAGGAAGGCGCATCTATGTACTTCGAATCAAGCAGCAAGGTCAATTTCAGATACCTCGACGGAGAAGACACTGTCGTGGTGACCAAACCTTTCGCACTCACTGATGAAGGAATAGACCTCAACACGCCTGTCGAATTCAACGGACACAGCATGAGGAGGTTCAAAGTCGACTACTCAGACGGTTCCTACGTCTGCACGGACAAGGGTCAGGAGGATATGAGGTTTGAGTATGACCATCCTGACACATATGTCAAATACGAGGATCTCATCGGAGATTACTATTGTGTCTGCGGCATGCTGATGTTCGATATCGACGGACAACCAGTGGAACATCTTGATTCGATAAGATGCACATTCAGACAGGCCGAGGACAAGAGGTACCTCATCGCGTCAGGTCTGGTCCAAGTGCCAAAGGAATCTTCAGCAGGAAGCACACCTGAATACGTTGAAGCCGACATCAAGATAAAATACGATCCTTTCTTCGGCACATTCGGGATGATCTCTCAATTGATTGATGAAAAGAGCAAACTTTGCATGCTGGGATACCAACGGACCTGGGGATTCGGCGAAAGCCTTTTCATCACATACTTTTCCGATGGGAAAGGGCACTATGTCGGAGACTCTTCTTACTCCACGGCAGCCAGGTTCGGAATGTTTTATGCTTCAAACTTAAACTTCAATTCCGCGACCACTATCAAACAGGCAATGAACTGCTGGCACTGCTTGGAAAACGCTGGTTCATTCACCATTGTTCGTTGGACAAAAATCTAATGTTGGACATGAAAGCATCAATATCTAAATATTTTGTGGCGCTGACGCTTCTTGCGCTGACCTGCGCCTGCAACGATTACGAGAACCCCTACGAGGGCTCAAACGGCTATTCCTCTGCAATAAGCCTGAGCAAATCCGACGTTTTCTTTTCCGCCACAGGCGGGGAAGGAAGCATTGAAGTCAACGCCCCGGCTCCCATCTCAGCCTACACAACCGCTCCTTGGTGCCACCTTGGAGTGGAAGGCATGAAGGTTAATGTGACTGTGGATGAGGCGGCCACCCGTAACGGACGGTCGGCGATCATTGTCCTGAAGTGCCAAAACGATTCTGTCAAGGTCACATGCATCCAGAAAGGATTCACGCTGACTTCCGAAGTACCCGAGAATATCTCCTCCCAAAATGCCGGAGGTTCCTACAAGTATCTTTTCAGGAGCAACGTCATTCCTCAGTTGTCCACATCGGCTGACTGGGTCTCAGCAAGCTTGAGGAATGATTCTCTGCTTGTGACAATCCAGAAAAACCCAGATGAGAAACCAAGGACAGGTTGGGTCGCTTACTCTGTCGGAAGTGAGAAAGACACAATCAGGTTCAGCCAGCTCGATGCCGACAAACTGATTCCGGGAAGATACGAGATTCCAGGGTACATTTACGGAGGGTGGAACAAGGAATGTGTGGCAGAAGCAATTGTGGAGCTATATTCAGAAAGCGAAAAGACGGAATATTGTGACAAGGGGACAAGGACAGTAGCAGTCTACAACGTGACATTCCCGAATCTTATAAAGACCACTAACGGCAGTATAAATCTAACCCCTGTCGTCCAATTGGTTTATGATGCGGAAAAAGGTTTCATATCATGGTGTACATCATACCAGACAATCAACTACAAAGAATGCAGGTACAAGTCAGGGACGAAATGGATGTATGTTTTCTCCAGTCTCTTGAACACAAGTGAGATAAACCAGAATGGACTTGGAGGGACAAGGCTTGTCAACCCTCGAAACGCTTACGGTCATTATGTGGCGCAACCAGAGTTTGATGATGATGGTGTATTGTACTGGAAATTCAAAAGTTCAGGAATGTTCGAGGAAAAATACCCGAACAGAGGATCTTTCGACGGTTGGGGTTTAGGATTCTTTCTGGACAGACAGTTCGCGACAAAGAACATCAAGAACTTCTTCTTCGTCTCCAAGGACATGGTGATGAAAAAAGTTGGTGACCTCTAATCTCAGGGGGCACAGCGCAATCGCTTAAAATTAAGGGTGAGACCTAGAACTATTGGTCTCACCCTTAATTTATAAGCAAATCAATTATCAGAACCCGAAATATTCCTTGGCGTTGTAGTAGGAGATGTCGCGGACCATACGGGCGACGGTGTCGATTTCGGACGCGGGAATCTTGCCGTTTTCGATGTCGGAGCCGAGGATGTCGCAAAGGATGCGGCGGAAATA
>CAKUVR010000054.1:0-13033 GCA_934698975.1 uncultured Bacteroidales bacterium | reverse complement strand
AGTTAAGCCCGCGCGCGCCGATGGTACTGACACACCAGTTGGGAGAGTAGGTCGCCGCCGTCCTTCGGGGAGTCCGACTGTCGTTAGACAGTCGGACTCCTTTTTTTGTGCGCTGTCCAAGGCCCTTGTTTCCCTTCCCCTTCAGGATCCCACGGCTCTCCCGCGCCCTCCGGAGGCGTTATGTCCCCATTTCGCTTCCCGCCAGTGTCTCCCGCACCCTTGGGAGGCGTTGTGGCCCAATTTCGCTTCCCGTCAGTGCCATCAGCACCCTCCGGAAGCGTTTCCATGCCTTTTTGCTTCCCTCCGGTTTTTCGTGCCCAAGGCAGCGTTTTTTTACCTTTATCCTTACCGTCATTTCCCCATGAACCTTGGGCAGTTATCTGGCTATTTTCATCGTAGAATGTCCCGTTTGTGCCTTTCTGTGGAGACATTTACTTCATAATTTTTATGGCAGTTTGTGCGTTGTGTCAACTCAACAAATAAAGCCCTGAGGCAACTCTTTGCTTCAGGGCTTGGATTGTTTTTCTGATGTACGGAACTATTTCTTTGTCAGGGTTGTGCTCGTGTCGGCCACATAGTCATAGTACACGCCTGAGTATTCAGCCATGGCTGACCAACCTGTGAACGTTATGGTTCCGTCATCAGCTATGGTGGCGACAACGGGTGCCGAGACATTTCCGGCTGCTGAGAAGTAGTAATATGTCAGCCAGACACTAATGTCAAAGGTCAGAGTTCTGGCACTCTCGTCAAGAGTGGCGGTCAATGTTGTGCCTTCGCAGAAGAAACCGGTCATCTCGATGGTGTTGTCGCCGGTCTTGGTGATGGTCACATCATTGGTGGCGTTGAACGCTGCGTTGTCGCTGAGTACGCCTGTGTAGTCTATTCCTGTGCCGTTCTGGGCGTAAGTCCCGACAATCTCATCGATAAGGCTGCTTCCTCCGCCATTCCAAGTGAACTCGGCGTAATTCTCGGTCTTGTAGCTGTAGAACCAGACGGAACCGCCGTCAGCCCTTGTTCCTGCGAAGCTTGAGTATGATCCGCTGCCGGTGGATGCCGTGTAGAGTTGAATCCAGCCATTGTCTTCCTCGATGCCGGCCTCTACCCAGATGTTCGGCAGGTACGCTTCGTAGCAGTTGAGAATGTTGATTGAGGTGTCGTCGTTGACGGAGAACTCAAGGTCGTAGCCTTCGACGTTGTACCAATTCTTCAACGTGTAGGTTCCGTTGTTCCATGCGATCATTGTGACAGGCCATTTGTTTCCGGCTCCGTCATCGAATGTGCCATCCACTCTCCAAGACTCCTTCTTCTCAATCTCGAAGTAGACTGTCGCCTCTTCCGAATCACTGAAGGCCTCCTGGTCACTCACAGCCTTGATGGAGAATGAATATATTCCCGTAGTCAGCGAGTAGAGGGTGACACTTGTCTCTGCGGTGGTGCCGGAGAGGGATGTCCCATTGTCGGAAGTGCATGTGTAGGCGTAGCTTGTTGCGTTCGGCACGGCTTCCCATGCGATCTTGGCCGCTCCGTCAACAGTGGCGTCAGGTGAAGGTGTCGCCAGCTGAATGATTGCCGGGGTAGTGCCGGTCAGTGACGCTACCTTTGATTTCTCGTACTGTGATCCGTACTCTGAATATGCCCACACGTCAAGCGTGTAGCTGGAGTTGTCCTTAAGCCCCGTGAATATGGCTGTGGTGCCGTTCGTCACGTCTCCGGCAACCACATTGCCGTCGGAGTCTTTCAGTTCGTAGCCGTACTGGGTGGCATTCTGCACCTTGTCCCAATAGAATGTCAGTGAGCTGACGGTCGCCTGATAGACTTCTCCGCTTGGTGTCTGAAGCGGAGTCAGAACAGGATCGTCATCCTTGCAGGATGTGAATATGCAGGCGCACAGAAGCGCAAGCAGGATATATACTTTTTTCATTGTCTCTTGTTGTTTTATTCTTCAGACGGAATGTCGTTGCTGTTCCAATACATGTAGACGTACACGTAGCCAGTCTCCGAATCATCGGTCAGATAACCGTATGAGCAGAGCCATCCGGCTGTGCTGTCCGTGCTGCCGTTCATGTCTATGCTGGCGAAATCAGTTGTGGACTCATCCTTGTAGAAATTGATGTAGTTGAATCCTGTCTCACAGCCTTCTGGTGTCCATGATGCATATTCCTGATTGGCGACATCTTTCATCAGCCACCACCATGTTCCTCCATCAGGGTCATCCATGCAATGATCCAGAGGAATGAACGTGCCCTTCCAAGTAGTCCTGTCGGATGGATTGAAAGCGATGAATTTCTCCTCCTCATCATCGTAGCTCTTGATGGAGAAACCAAGGTTGACTCCGGATCCGAGGAAGTTCTCAATGTAAAACTTGTTGTAGCCATCGAGATTGTAGATGTCAGAGTAAGTGTCAGGGAACTTCTGCCCGGAGTACATGAATCGAGCGTTCTTGACGACCTTGACCCACCTTGCGATCACGATGTCTCCTTTGAACACGTCCGAGCCATCCTGTACTGAATAGTGATCCACATACTCATCGCCAAGCCTTACCGTGAACGTGTAGTTCACCCGCTGCTCCAGTCCGTTCATCTTGATGTCAAGGGTGGACGTGGATTCTCCGGCGGCAAACTCCACTGTGGAAGGAACCTCGAACACATCGTCCTTGCTCACCACGATCACCGGGACCGAGGCGGCGGCATCGGAGACGGCGCGCTCTACTTTAAGAGACAATATGTCTGACGCTGAATATTCTTCAGGGGTCAATGTGTAGTTCGTTTGGTTGGACGACGGGAAATACGCCGCGATGCAGCCCTGTGACGTCTCCGGTCCTTTCTCGTAATTGTCTTTCGTGCCGCATGATGATCCGGCGACAAGAACGGCCAGGCCGGCCGCGGCCAGACAGATATATTCATTGATTTTTTTCATATTCAAAATCTCCTGTTGTTATGTTATTGCGCCGTGATCGCTCCTGACGGATTAGGTGAGATGATGACGGCTGTGTTGCGGTCTTTCTCACTCTCCGGAATCATGTAGTTCATCCAAGGAGCCACGTAGCCTTTGTTTGAGTTCAGCCGGTACTCGGTCTCGTAGTTAGTGCCGTCGTAACTTCTGGTGACAGTCAGTGCCAGGCGCTTGTAGTCGAAATAGTTGACACCTTCGCCCCAGAATTCAATCCTTCTCTGAACCATCAGTTCGTTGATGAAAGAATCCATGTCCGCCGCATTGCAGGTGTAGGAACCGTCAGTGTAGCGGTATGTGTTCATGAATTCCTGAAGTTTAGTTGCGGCGGCGGAGACCCCCTCGGTGTGGGCGATGGCCTCGAAGTAATCGAAATACATCTCCTCCACACGCATCATCGGCAGACAGGCGATAAGCCCGGTCTCCAATGCCGTGAGAGAACCACTTCCGGGACGGAACTTAAGGTTCGCATAGACGGGCATCTTTCCCCATTTCGTCTCGGAGACTGATGTTCTGTATTTCTCCGGAATCGGTGTCTTGCCGGCATCGTCCGGTGATATCCAGCTGTTCTTGCGCCAGTCACTGTCGGAAATCTTGTCGTACAAGGCCTTCCCGATGCAACGATAACCGTAGTAGCTGTCGTTGGCCATTCCCCAGTCCGCCTCAGAGGCCATGTAGCCAAGGAATGTGTTCCAGTAGTTGTAGTTGATCTGCTCCTTGCTGGTGATGGATGTCCCGAGCAGCCACGATGACTGAGGAGTGTTGAATCCTGTGGCTGGATCACTCCATTCTTCCTGGGTGAGAGGAGTGCATGCCGGATTTGAGATAACCTTAAGGGCATATTCGGCCGCTTTTGCGAAGCAGTCATTGACCGAAGTGATTCCGAGCTTGCCGTAGCCGTCAGTGTCATTTTCAGCCTCGATCTGTTTGGCCAGGGCCTCTGGATCCTTCTCGAACCGGCTCGCCATTTCAAGCCACAGACGTGTCTTCAATCCGTAGATGACGCTCTGATCCATAAGTGCCTTGCTGGTCCTCGAATAGCCTTCCAGACAGTCCTCCGCACGGTTCAAGTCATTCATTATGAACCTGTACATCGTGTGGAAAGGCGCGCACGGATTGTTTGTCAAGTCATTGGTCGCGGTGTTTTCCTTGACGATAGGCACCGTTATGCCGTAGCAGCCCTTCTCCTGGGCCTCGTTGTCAAGCGACGCCACTCCTGTGGCCCTGTACTCGAATAGACGGCTCAGATCAAGATAGAGCATCGCTCTGTAGCCAAGGCCGATGCCGAGATTGTGCCTGATGGCGTCGTTCTCCTCCGGTTTCATGAGGCTCGCCTGCGTGATGACGTTGTTGGCGTTCTTGATGAATGAATAATAATAGTAGTACGGGTAGTAGTACATATAGCGCAGCGAGATGGCGTTCTCCAGCCATGCCCAGTAGTTGTAGCCGTTGTCTGCCATCGGAAAATCCTCGCCCATTATCTCGCGCATGTACATCTGGCAAGGATATCCCCAGTCCTGCGTGTTGTTGCTGCTGCCGTAGGTGTCCCAGGTCACGAGATACGCCGGAAGACTGTTCGTTAGGTATTCCAGAGACTTCGAGCCTTGGATCTGCTCTGGTGTGGCCATGTCGCTCGGGAATGTCTCCTCGATGCATCCGGCGCAGAAGGCGGAGCAAAGAATGACAGATAGAATGTGTATGTATTTTTTCATATTCATTGTCTCTTAAAGGTTTTCACACTAGAACTGGATCGTGAGGCCGCCGGTGAACGTGCGGATCGGCGAATATGACGATGTCGATGTGGCTCCCCAGAAGCTTCCTCGCGGATCGAATCCCTTGCGTTTGCTCCAGTAGTAGAGATTGTCACCTGAAACATAGATCCTGAGGTTGCTCAGGCCAATCTTGGAGACCCAATTCTTAGGCAGGGTGTAGCCGAGGTTGATTGTTTGGAGAGTCAGTGTGCTGGCGTCGGTCAGGAACCTGTCGGAAAGGCCGGCCGAGCTTGTGTCCTCATCCTTGACAGCATATTGGAATCGAGGAATGTTTGAGTTTGTGTTGGTCTCGGACCATGCGTCAAGCAGATCCTTGTGGAACGCGAAACCGGTGTAGCCGTTGGACGGGTTGGTCATGAATGCCATGTAGCCATAGTCTATGGCCTTGCCCCCGATGCTGTAGTTGAAGTTCACCGAGAGATCGAATCCCTTGAAACTCATGGTGGTGTTGAATCCTCCATAGAGATCGGGATCAGAAGTGCCGCAGTTGAAATAGGTCGCGTTGGAGTTGGAAGTGGTGACAGTGGTCTCGCCGGTGCTTTCATCGACCTTGTACCACTGTGACTCTCCGCTGGCTGACACCCCGGCGTACTTCTTCAGGCGGAAAGTGTGCACTGACAGGCCCTCACCATAGAAGTATGACCCGTTGACATAGCCGGGATGACCGTCCAGAATGTTCTTCTTGTTGTCTTCCTGAAGCATCAGCACCTTGTTCCTGTAGTGAGTCGCGTTCAGGTTGATGTTCCAGTTGAAGTCCTTTGTCCTGAGTACATTGAAATGCAGGTCGAGCTCCACGCCCTTGTTCATCATGTCGCCCACATTGTCGTAGGAGCCGCCGTAGCCGCCGGACATAGGAACGTAGACAAAGCAGAGCATGTCGGTCGTCTTGCGGCGGAAATATTCAACGCTACCGGAGATCCTGCTTTTGAATATGTCGAATTCAATGCCTGTGTTGAAATTGCTGTTGGTCTCCCATGTGATGTCAGGGTTGCCGACGCTGCTCTGGACGAGGGCCACCTTGCCGTCGACGTTGTTTATGGAATATGTGTCGGTGTACCTGAAATCGCCGATCGCATCGTTGCCCTGCTGGCCCCATGAGGCCTTGACCTTGAGCATGTCGATCCAGCTGACATCGAACCAGTTCTCCTTGTTCATCGTCCAAGCTCCGCCGACTGAGTAGAAATTACCCCATCTGTGGTCCGGATGGAATCTGGATGACGCGTCGCGGCGGTAGGAGGCCGAAAGGAAGTACTTCTCGTCGAAATTGTACATGGCGCGTGAGAACCAGCCCTCGGTGTTGTGGCGGCTCGTGGAGCTGCCGTTGGAGATGACCTTCACGGCTCCGTCAAGTTCATCACTGCCGAAATAGGAGAACATGTTCTCCTTGTCGCCCCAGACATAGTTGTAGTTGTACTTGTAGTTCTCGTGGCCGGCCATGACAGACACATTGTGGCGTCCGAACTGCCTGGTGTAGTTCACTATCTGCTGGAAGTTCAGCGTGAATGTCTGGTAGGCTGTCTTGGAAATGTAGCCGCCAGGGTAGGTGGAGGCGGTGTTGCCATAGAACGGCTGCACCTTGGAGGTGTTGTTCCACTCATTGTCGGTGACGGTTCCGTTCAATGTGATCTTGAGTCCCTCAAGAGGGGTGATGTCGGCGAAACCGTTGAGAGTGGTGATGTTGGCGTTAGTGCGGTTTTGGTTCAACTCGTTGGCCTGAAGCGGATTTCTGGCCGGGAGCATGCTGGCCGGACGCTTCGCGCCGCCGTTCTCTCCGGAGCCGTAGTCATACATCTTTCCGTTCTCGTCTGTCATGATCTCGCCATTTTCGTCGCGGATGTAGACTGGATAGATCGGAGCCATCTCCGATGCCATCAGGAAGAGGTTGTCCCCGTCGTTCACATCATTCTGGTCCGAGTGCGTATAGCTCATGCTCGCCCCGACCTTGAGCCATTCCTTGGCTTGGTAGTCTGTCTTGAATCTGGCTGTGTAACGCTCAAAATCAGAGTTGTAGGCGATTCCCTTGTTGTTAAGGTAACCTAGTGATCCGTAGAAGTTCAACTTGTTGTTGCCTCCTGTCAAGTTAAGGTTGTACTCTTGGCGGAGGCTCTTGCGGAATGCCTCATCGACCCAGTTGTCAGGCAGCAGGGTGTAGAACTTTCCATCGTTGTAGACTCGATTGCCAAGTGTGGCGTGAGGGTTGAGCCTACCGTTGGTTCCGATAAGATATTCATTCTCCGGGACAGAGTAGACGATGTATCCAAGGCCGCCTTGAGACGCCGGCTTGCCGAGCGTGTTGTTAGCGGTCACGTGCGCGTCAAAAGCCGACAGGCCGTTGTCGCGGACGTTGTAGTTGTACAAGGCCCGGTAATGCATCTCGTAGTACTGCCCCGGGTCGGTGATGAGGTCATATTCCTGGGTTGCCCTGCTGTTGACACCCCATTTGGCGTCCAATGTCACGACTGCGTTCTCAGCCTTGCCTTTCTTAGTTGTGATCATGATCACACCGTTCGCTCCACGTGCTCCGTAGAGGGCGTTGGAAGCGGCGTCCTTGAGAACGGTGATGCTTTCCACATCGTTAGGATTCAAGTTGTTCCATCCACCGTCGTATGGCGCTCCGTCCACGATGATCAGAGGGGATGTGCCGGCGTTGATGGAACTGAATCCTCGGATCGCGATGGACGGCGTGGCGGTAGGGGAGCCGGAGTTGCCGGTCATCTGAAGTCCGGCCACCTCTCCCTGGAGTCCGCTGATCACGTTGGTAAGCTGCTTCTTCTCAAGAGCGTCGCTCTTGACCACAGCCGCCGATCCTGTGAAGGAGGACTTGGTCTGCTGACCGAAAGCCACGACGAGAACCTCATCCAGCTGCTCCTGGTCGGTTTTCAGTTGGATTGTCATCTCTGGCTGCGGGTCAAGCTCCATGGAAATCATTCCGATGCAGGAGACTGCCAGCTTGTCGGTTGTTTTCACTCCGCTGAGGCTGAAATGACCGCTCACATCCGTGATGTCACCTTTCAAGGTCCCCTTGATCATCACGGACGCACCGATGACCGGTTCCCCGTTGTCATCGATGACGGTTCCTTTGATGTTTATGGTCTGGGCCGACGCAAGTGAGAATGCCGCCAGAAACATAAACAAGAACACAAAGAATCTTTTCATACGTTCTTATTTATTAATATATTAGTTTGCTTTTGTGGTTTGCAGTCCGGCGGCGGGGAGGATGAATCCGACCTTGTCCTTGTCAGACCAGAGCCAGACTGTCCTGCCGTCAATCTTGAGTATTCCCAACTCGCTGAAACTGAATCCCGTGATGCCCATGTTCCCTGAAACGGTACCGTTGACCTTTCCGGAGGACGAAGGCATCCCGTCAAGTTTGACCGTGACATCGCGTGTTCCCTCGTTGTCGATGATCCGCATGATGCCCTCGGATGGGTTGCAGTAATATTGGTGCTTGTTCTTTAGGAATGTGAGCACCGGCTTGCCGTCCTGGTATATTCCCAAACCATCGGAGACGGAAAATTCCTCCCGGAAGGTGTTGTCTTCCTTGTTTCCGTTGCAGGCGAAAAGTAGGAAGCATGAAAAAAGGACAGTGAATATTCTGGATGTAAGTTTCATATTCAATGAATATTACAGTATGACATTTATGTATCTGGCGAAATATTCGGTGGCACCGTCAGGCTTTGTCAGTACAGCCTGGACGTAGTGTTCGCCTTTGCGCAGGTTGACGTAGCCGTCGGATTTGCCCCCGTCAACTGTCCATTGGATGTCACTTGCCTCACCGCAGTCAACCAGCATCATCAAGACCTTGTCCTCCGATGTCGGGTTTTTCTTTGATAATTGGATCCTCGGGAATCCTGATCCGGATTTCTCGGTTTTCAGAGTCAGGGAAGACCTGCTGTTCTTGTCTCCGGTGATGGTGATCACATAGTCCCTCGCATCCTTCAGCAGAGGGATGTGCACCTCTGGCGATGTCAGCCCTGTTACTGATTTTGTCTCGGCATCGTTGCCTTCCGGCTTCCACTCGACCGTCCAGACGGAGGAAAGGTCGTCTTTCCAGCTGAGAAGAATGTCGTGCTGGAAGGTGCTTGACTTGATGTCTGTTATGTCTCCGCCACGCTCAGTGACAGACAGTTTTACCGAACCGTCAGCCGCGTCAAGCCTTATCGACGGAATTTCCGCCATGGCCTTTTTCCCGTTGGCTGCCAGAAACTTGGACGAGTTGTCGCTGTAGATTGATGTCACTTTGCCCGCTCCCGGGAAGAAGCAGTGGTCCGGCAGGTATTGCGGCGCGTAACCGTTTTTAGAGTTGGGATTGGAATAGAAAATCTTGTAATGTTCGTTACCCCGGCTGGTGTTCACCCTGTTTCCGATCCAGCTGCCAGTTTCGTTCCTGACGTGATAGATGACAAGCCCCCAGTCGGAACCTTGCCCGTAGTAGTCGAGATATTCCTTTTTGTCCCATTCGTTCTTTCCGGTTCCACGGCATTCCAGCAGGAAGTAGTCCCCGTCAGACTCTGTCTTGATGAGGTAGCCTTTGCCGTCGGTGATGGCCGGGAGGGTATATTCCCCTGTGCTCTGCAGAATCTCAGGTTCCGCCCAGCCCATCATCCATCTTTCCAGGATGCTGAGCGCCGGCGGGGTTCGGCTGCCGTTGTTGTAGGTTCCGTGTGCCATCAGAGAAAAGAATGATGGGGTGTCCGCATCGTTGTTGTCCCCCGTGTCGGTGTCATAGAGGTCTGGCAGTCCGATGATGTGCCCGAACTCATGGCAGAACGATCCGATGGCCGCAAGGGTGTTGTTTCCTGCCACGCCAGGCTCCAGCTCGGAACTGCAAGCGTAGCCAGGGATTGTCACACCGTCCAGAGACAGACCGTTAATCGTGCTGCGGTGCGGCCAGATTCCGTTCGGGTCACCGGTGCTTTCAGCTCCTCCGGAGTAGTACACGAATATGTCGTGAGCCATTCCGTTCTCGGCGAATTGGCTGAAATCCACTTCCGAATCAGCCAGACGGGCGGCTTCGGCGACCATCTCGTATGGTTTCTCCTTGTAGTATGCTCTGCTATGTGAAAGCCTGTACGGTCCCGCCACGGTAAATTCGGGGTCGAATTTTTTGCTGGAATTGTCATGATAGTACTGCCGGACGCTTCCTGTGGCTCCACCCTTTGTGTAGTTGCTGGAGTTCAATAAATTATCGAATGCGGTCTTACTCCCTTCCGTGAACGGAAGGTCGGGAAATTCCGCCAGAAGCACCAGAATCTTCTTTTCTCCTGTCGGCTTCCACGAGGTCCCGCCCAGAAGCGGAGGAATGCAATCAGAAACCTCGCCGGAGCGTGTCAGCGGTGAATATGCCCGCGTCGATTCAAGCAATCTTTTCTGCAGCGGGGTCAGAGTTGTCGGCTGAACACCTTTGCGCAGTGATTGACCAAGAATCTTTCGCTCTGATTCCGTAAGTCTGCTGACGGGCTTGGCCTTGACGGATGTCGGAACCAGAAGGCCATCGCTTCCAAGTCTTGCGAAAGCCCAGTCCCCATCGGCGTCCACTGCCAAAGAATATCCTTCCTCTGTCGTGACATAGTGGCGGAACTCATCTCCGTGGACACGAACATTGATTTTTGACCCATCTCCATTAGTCACGGTGATGATGCCGGGACGGGCCGGACCGGCAAGGGCTGATGGCGCTGAAGCACCGGCTGACCAAATGGTTAGCAAACATAGAATGCGAGAGAGAGTTTCCCGAATCATTAGTCTCAAGTGTTAACTCCGTTAAATTTGACTGCAATTTCAGAAAATTCCGCTAAATGTGCAAGAGTTTGCGATGATTAATTATTCAATTATTGAATATTTTAGCCGGGCACCACGGAACTCCCTTGTAATGGATATGCGGTGGAATTTTCACGCGTGAAGCCATCCTGCATAGGCGTTGTCCACATTGTCTGTGTTTAAGTATTTGACGTTTAGTTAATTGTAAATTCGGATTGTCCGCTTGGATTTGATGGGTGAAGGAAATCTCATAGTAACTTTGCACCGTGAAAAAGTGAAACGAAGATGACAAGATTTAGATTACTTGCGATTGCCATTGTGGCGATCCTTTGCGGAATCAATGCGGATGCGGCCAGACAGAACACTTCTGAAATCAGAGGTTCGGTGTGTGACAAAAACACCGGTGAGCCGCTTGGTTGGGCGACTGTCGCCCTGATGAAGTCTGACAGCACTTTGGTCTCTGGTGCTACTTGTGATGATAAAGGAATATATTCCCTTCAGGCCGCCCCAGGCGAGTACATCCTTAAGGCTTCCCTTATCGGCTATTCAGATTTCAGCAAGACCGTGACTGTCGTTGCCGGTCTTAATGAAATTGAACCGTTGAATATGTCGGAAGACACTCAGGTGCTTGCCGGCGCGACCGTCACCGAACGAGTCAAACTTGTCGAGATGAAGATAGACAAACTGGTGATGAACGTCTCCCAAAGCGCGTTCGCTCAGGGCAGCAACGCTCTTGAGCTAATCAAGAAGGCTCCGGGCGTGATGATCGATAAGGACGGCAAGGTGACGCTGAACGGCAAGGCTGTCCAGATTTGGATTGACGGACGTCCGTCCTATCTTGACGGCAAGGGGCTTGAGGCTCTGCTTAGATCGACTTCCGGCTCGTCCATTGAGAAGTTTGAGCTGATGGAGCATCCTTCAGCTAAATATGACGCCGAGGGGCAGGGCGGAATCATCAACATCAAGACAAAGCGCAACCTCATGTCGGGTCTTAACGGAGAGATCGGCACTGATGACGGAGGTATGTACTTCGGAAGCACGGACCGTTTCCTCATGCGCGAGAGTCTCAACGGCAACATCAGCTACAGGACGGCTAAGACAAACACGTTTGTCTCTGCTTATCAAGGAATTTATGACATGGATATTGATCTGGATGTGTACAACAAGTTGACACAGAGCGGAGTACCGTTCGAGATTCGTGCCAAGTCGCTCCAACGGGATCGCTTCAGCAACTGGCAGGTGCGTTTCGGCAACGACTGGTTCATCGACAAGAAGAACACATTGGGCTTCATCGTCAACATTCCGGGTTCCCGTAATGTCCAGAAGTCCGACAGAGACAACAATGTCACCACCCAGACTCTTGGGGACAAGGAAATCGAAAGAGCTGAGTCCACGACTTGGAACGAGGACAAGAGCCGTCAGACCAACGGAAACCTTAACTTTACCCACATTTTTGACGAGGCGACTAACTCTGAACTCACATTGAATGTGGACTACTATCATAATGCCAACACGACAGCGAACGACCAGAAGACCTTTACCCGTACACTGGCCGCGTCGGAATGGATCCCTTCCACAAGGCTTGTGGACTCTGACAACAAGGTGAACATCTGGTCCGCTAAGGCCGACTATGAGGCTACCGTGTTCAATTTTGCCAGACTGGAGGCCGGAGCAAAGTGGGCGTTGTCCAAAACGGCCAACACAACCTCAAGAACGGAGACCGGTCCGTCCGCCGTCAACACCGGCACAAGGTTCAAATACCGTGAGAACATCGGTGCTGCCTACTTCTCTCTTGCCGCTCAGTTCGGCCCCAAATGGTCTGCCAAGGCTGGATTGAGGGGTGAATATACCAACTCTCTCGGTGATTGGATCACAGCCGGAGACCAAAGCAAGCGCAGCTACTTCGACTTGTTCCCGACCGCTTTCGTCGGATTCAATCCGTCCGCGGCGCTTCGCTTCTCAATTTCCTACACCAGAAGGATCCAGCGTCCAAGCTACAACACTCTCAATCCGGTTGAGTACTTTGTCGATGCGCACACCTACACGGTCGGAGATCCAGACCTGCGTCCGTCATATTCAGATGAGGCTTCATTCATGGCTGGTTTCGGGCAGCACTTCTCTGTGTCCACTTCCTTCAGCCATTCAAGCGGATTGTTCTCCCAGCTTCCTACTCTCAAAGAGAACGGAGACCAGCTGCTGACATGGGCTAATTTCGGCAGGCAGAACATGTTCGCTCTTACGGCCAACATGACTGAACTGCCTCTCTCCAAGTGGCTTGTCTGGACGCTAAGCTGCACGGGACTTTATTCCGACGCCCACACGGCCGGCCTGTCTGAGAACGAGACATTCACGCTGTCCTGCTATTCATGTTTCACTTTCAACTTCCCGAAGGACTGGAAGGTTCAGCTGGACGGCTACTACCGCTCGCCGATGGCATACGGCTACTTCAAACTGCACGACCTCTATTCAATGAATATAGGCGTGAAGAAGACGATGCTCGACAACCGCCTTACCCTTTCCGTCAATCTGGATGATGTCCTGCGAAGCCTGAACAC
>CAKUVR010000053.1:0-13579 GCA_934698975.1 uncultured Bacteroidales bacterium | reverse complement strand
TATGCCGAATGCAGACTGCCGAAATCTGCGGAAATGAAAACTACCTAAAATTGTTGAAGAAAAAGTTGCTTTTTACATCCTGTTCCATACTTTGCTCAGCGAAGTGCCTCCCTTGAAGACAAATTTATCCGCATACGACAAAGAGAATACACTTTGAAGGATTGCAGTCACCCATAAATCCTTTTCTACGGATTCCACCGGCAGTCCTATTTTGATCGATGTCTGCTGCAACACGATGCGTTTCTGGTCATCGCTCAATTGCCAATAGTTATTCATACGATTCCCTGATTATTGATGCTATCCAGTCGGGCATCAGTTTTACATCTTGCATTACACTGTCCTTGGACTCATTGGACAATAATGACTTTATTCGTGTTTTGTCTTCTTCGGTAATATTGTCCTGTCCGATTTCCTTTAATGCGGAATTTATCAGCAGCGCCAACTGGTTTTGGAAGGCGAGGTTCTTGGGTGCAACGTGTTTGAACTGTATTCACCTATTGCCGTTTATAACAACTTTTCTGGGAGATCCGTCGGTCAGGTACACGACATTCATCGGGACCTGCGTGGACAGGCCGAGGCGATTCATCGCATAGATGCCGGCCGGGACTATCCGCGCCTTATCCCTTTTTGCTATAGCTTGAGCAATCTCCTCGTAAGTTGGATACAGTATTCCGAGTCCAAGTTCCTTGTCGATCTTTGGATAGCAGTAGATGCCTCTTGCGACCCGGATAATGGTTCCTCCCGTCGCCATTCTTTCCAACGCCTTGAGAACCGCCGACTTCTCCCCTACCCTTGAAAAATCAGATGAGAAAAACACCGTACCCCTCCCGCGTTTCCTTACGGAGTTAAGAATTGTATTTTCAATGCTTTGAACCATTGTTATCATTGAATCTTGTCGCAAAAATACAACTTTTTTACGACAAGGCAATAGATTCGGTATTTGTTTTATCGAAAAGCCTTCTCACAGATCACAACCAACTTATCATCATAATCAGCACAATAGGTGCCACCGCCAAAACAAAACCCGTCCACCTGCAAAGAAAAACTTTGACGCTCCAATATTTCATCCGACCTTTTCTGTACAAAAGAATCATCCAAACTAAAAACCAAACGAATGACACGCACATTATGAAGAACATACAATAGAGAAACGCCACATTATAATATATTTCAACATAGTACCAATTAACGATACCGTGCAGCATCATAAGGAACAAGCAAGCAAAACTGCTCAAGACAAAAGTCAGGACAATCAAAGAATAATAAATCCATCCTGATTTGCCTCTCCTATACTTCAGCACAGCTATCAGCGCGAACACGACTGACACTACATAAAGCCAGGAAGCATAGAATAGCCCAGGGAGTGTAGCCCAATACACAAAACTGACACCTCTGCCTCCCACCCCCCTCATAATTATTGGATATGGAGAAAGAGCATAGACAATCAATATGGCAAGCAACAGCCCCGCCTGTACAAAACCGCTTCCTAAGCACCAACGCATAAACGCTTTCGAGAATGCGGAATGTTCCTCTAATTTAGTTTGTGGTTCCATCGTAAATGTAGATTATGAGATATGATCAATTAACATTCAGAAACCTTGACACATCATTCTTTGTCTCTTCTGTTCTATACTCATCAATGAAAGAATGGAAATGCTCAATGAAATAGTCCATCGTCATAACCGTTCCTGTGTCCATTGTGAAGTACTTTGAGATGTATGGGTACATCAGCTTTCCTTTATTCTCCTCGGTATCAGGTAAATCGTCAACATTGAGGATATCGTGTGTGAGTTCGTGGTACATCAGCCAATACTTCATTGGCTTGGTAAACTTCTCCCACGATGATGGATTTATGTATATTTCAATCTTGTCATCCTGATTGATTCCGTAGCATATTCCTTCAGTTTCCTTGGTATCAACCATCTTGTCTAAATCCGCAAATTTGATTATCATCGACTCCGGCCTGACTGGTATTATCCCGTAATATTCCAAATCACGATAATATTTATCCACATAAAAGTCAAAGTCAACCTCCGGATCATCGTAAGCGCTTTCCGCTATCTTTCGATGAAGCCTCTCTTCACGGCTTGGTGTCAATATGCACAATGTTACAAACACAATGGCAGCCAGTGCCACCAGACTCCGTAATATTGTCTTTTTACTGATATGAAGTGTGCGTTTCTTACGAATAGGCCTCTCCACCCCTATCTTCTTTTCAGTAGGTAAAGGTGGCGGAACAATCTGGCCTTTCTTAAAGTCACCTGTGTCCTTTATGCTCGTCCACCCATCAAGACCATAAAACCAAATCAGAGTATCAGGCGATAAATCCATCAAATCTAACTCATCTTTTGAAACCGGTCCCTTAACCTGAGAGTTTTCAATATAAAAGTACTTTCTCACGCTCGCTGCAACTTAATAATAATCAACGAATTTATTTTTAAATCCACCTAAAACTCTTGAATACTTTATCGAAGTCTGTTTTCCAAAAGTCAGCCTCCTTCTCTCGATAAGCGAGAGTCATTATCACCATCTCATTGTCATTTTGGAATATAGCCATACGGCAAATTACTGGAATAGTGATATCAAAGTTACTACCTGTGCGCCGATAATCAATCTGAAGACATTTCGCTCCGCCTACAGTTATCCAGCAATATGAAATTTGACCCATTAATTGTGAAGCTGTTCCAATATTTGATACTACTATCTGCTCTAAGATGTTTTTTAATTCAATATCAATCATTTCCGATTCTGTGGACTTTAGAAAATCACCATACTCTCCTTTCACATAATTGATCATAATACGGCAATACTTCTTAAACGCAGAACCACCAAAACGAGATAACCCTTTCTGTTGAAACACAATAGCATCATCATTATAGCATATACTATTCTGAGAATATGCGTCTTCTGGTTTCCTTAACTCTACCGTCGAAGGAACCATAATAGTAAAAGCAGATTTCCCTGTGTATTTACTCCAACTCACCAAGGAGTCATCAATCGGTTGCGCATATAAACGGACAAGCAATAACAACGGAAAAACAATTACCGAAACAAAAACTCGTCTACATATAACCCTTTTCATATAGTCAATATTAAGCATTTGCATATCAAGGCTACTCAACAGTCATCAAACGATTCTTCGCTAATAAACAGAATATTGATCCGGAAATCTTATAGAAGCCGTTATGTAAGCCACACTGGAACTAAACGACTTTGGATCCGCAAATAAATCAAAGAAATTGATAGCGATAATCCGATCTTCATAACAAGTGTAGTAGCGAAGTGCTTTGCTTTTAACCTGAGAATAATAACTTTTACGTACCTCTTCCGAACTTATAACGACAAAAGGGTATTTGTCAATATTAACAAGACTATGGCCAAGCTCAGTAAATTCTATAACATCGGGATCGTTTCTAAATTCCGTTCTTAATAGTGTCAGAATGTTGTCCACTTGTTGCTCTCTAAATTCATTCCGAGAAATAAAGGTACGTGATTCGAGAATCATAACGTTGAACACTGCTCCATTGCTATGATAGCTCTTAACTATATGTGGCAAATCTGATTGTTTTTCTTTCCACCCTTCCGGTACCTTAAATTCCATATTAACGCCCAATGACTTTTTTAAGCCATTAATGCTGACATAGCCATCATCTATAGGTTGAGCACTAAGTAAAACAAACTGGCACAGAAGCCATATCGCAACGAACAATCGTCTCATAATCAATATAACCTTTGGAAATATTCACCCTTGGGATTGTTGCCATATTTATTATTTCCAGGCACACTATCGGCGAAAAGCAGATAGAAGTAATATAGAGGGATGAGTATATAGAAACCGCTGTGCCCCCTGTCGTGGCAGCGTCTTACTGCAGTTGACAAGAAAATATAAAAAGCCGCGACCAGGGCAAGTGATTCCCCAACAGTCGGATCACCTTCAGCAAGCATTGGTGTCGCAACCCTGAACAAGGCATTCACGATAACAAACACTATAATATACTCCGTGCGACGTGAACGCCCTTTGAATGTCAAAAAGTGAGAGAACATTTTGGTATTGTCCACAACCTTTCTTCCTCGTTCATCAACTTCAGCATCTACCGTGACAGTCTCGTCTGCCACATCATCCTTAGCGATATTATCCACCTGAGGTGGCAGCAATTCCAATATCGGAACAAGCTCTTCGACTTCAGATGCTTTTACCCAATCCGAAGTACCTTCCTTCCAGACCAATGTGTCCTTGTTGATTTCCTGTTCCTTTAACTGTTCAAGGGTCAATGGTCCCTTCTGAACACCGTTGTTTGAGATAAAATAGTTCATTTGTTTATATCATTAATCATTATCTTTATCTAAATCAATCACTTCATCCACTTCTGGTATCGGCCAAATAATCTCATAATCCTTTTGAAGAGTTCGCTTCCCTAATGGTCTAGAATAATTGTATACTCCAAATCCGTAAGTATCCTTAAGTTCTGACAGTAGTTTATACTGTTCGCTTTCTTTGTAAGGATTAGATTGTACGCATATTATAGCAGCAATAAGCGAATCCCCTAAAGGTAAATAACATGACTCATTATGATCTTTAGATTTTGCTAGCAACCTAATCTCCTTCTCGTAAGACCAACAACTGTCTTTCTCATAGAATATTTCGGAGATGTTGCACTCAACGTAACTCCTAATCTCTTCTTCAGTATTACCTTTTGCTATCACCTGATTCTGACAGTCTTCGATGTACTTAATCGACTTATCTTTCGGCACACCTTTACACGCATATTGTTGTTGTTCATATATCGTGAACAGTTTCTCCTTATCAAAAACGAGGCATACTCCTTGTCCCTTCTCTGCATAATACCCCCATAAACAGTCTATAGCGAAGCCCCTTTCATAATTGTTTGTATCCTCTGTAAGGCTAATTGACCTATATTCCGACAAAATCCGTTGAAGAGTTTGAGAATCGATATTATCCAACAAATCTCTGTAAGATTCAGCAATATCATTCATATTGGCAAATTCGCCAAATCTTAATGAATTAGAAAGAATTATCTTTATCGCTGCATTAAGGCTGGTATAATGGAATATATGGTTTCCATTATACGTCATCTCGTTCTTTTGGTTATTGTCCATTGTGAGTCATATTACTGTTATTCAAGCTTATTCAACGTTTCGACAAAATCCATCTCCCTACCATACCGCGAACGTTTCCAATCGTTTTCTTTCTCTGCCATAAATTTTGAATAATTTATGTATTTATAGCTATCTTCATAACTGAAACCAAGCATTTCCTCGAATACCTCTATCCAATCGGAATCCTTACCAGGAAAACGATGATTATCTACCGATAATATATAATTTTCAACTGTCTTAGGAATTTGTAAATCAGACATTGAATATTCGCTGCCATTTGACAAAGAAACCTTAGTTATGCGAACTTTTCTTGCTCCGTCGTAATCATAATATCTATTCGATACATATGAAAAATCAAGCTTAATGGCAGAACTAAATACCTCACACTGAGTTCGAAAATAATGATTATCGAACTTAAATATACATTGTTTTATAGGTTCTGATTTTGGGATTAATTCAACCGTCAAGTGTACATTCCTCTCATTACGCCCAGATATATAATAACACCCAGATGGGAGAATCTTTTCTTTTACATTCTCTTCGAACTTTACTAAGCTCACATCAATATACTTCGAAAAATAATTACTTACTTGCCTATTCCAAGAGTTCAGAATGGAATCAACTTTTTCATCATAGTGGCCATAAAGTTCCCACCACGAGTCTGTACATTTGTCCTTATAATCCTCATATTCATCGATATCGAAACTCTCTCCTTTGGCAAAATTATAATACTTATACAAACTCCTCCAAGTTATATCGACAAACATCACATTCTCTTGATGGCCGCATTTTAAGATTTTTGGACAATACTCAGAGTAAAATTCATCAAAATCGTATATCTTATAACATTTTCTTATTTGCTTGGCAGTTAGAGGTTCAAACACACTTTTGTTTGGAATCTTATTGTAATAGGGTCTAGAACAATCTATTAAAGTAATAGAAAGTAATATCATTACAATGCCAGACAAACAATTATGCATAACAATTGCGCTCATCTTCATCAATGGCATCATATTATTCCGGCAACAATTCTAATATATCGTTACGAGTATACTCTTTGCCTCGATAAACATACATAAACTCATAGTTACTATACTGCGTCGCAGGTCCTACCGACTTGATATTGTCAGGCAGAAAAACCTTCTCAAGATTAGAGCAACGGTAAAAAGCATTATTACCGATTTCTCGCAGAGAGTCCGGAAGATAGATCACTTTGACGTCTTTGCAAGTCTTAAATGCAAATTGGGCGATTTCCTTTGTGCCGTCAATAACGTGGTAATCTTCTCCGTGAGCATTTGGATATGCAATCAACTGTTTATGGTCTTTTGAGTACAATACTCCATCTACGGACGAATAATTTGGATTCTCTTCATCCACTACTATGCGTTCCAGATTAAAGCATTCATAAAAACACCATACAATTTCTCTAACAGTAGAGGGAATACGTAATTCTCTTAGACGATCCTTATTGTCAAATGAATTGAACCCGATCTTTTCCAACGTGAAAGTCAATCCATCAAACACTGCGTCTTTAGGAAGTTCAAGAACTCCATTCTCATCAATCAAAGAATCAATCTCCATAATAGTTTTATCTAAGCCTCCTTAGGTTCCTTTTGGGAGTGTTATTAATTTATACAAAGAAAGTGTGGAGCCGATTCGTTCACCTAAAGAGAGGCTCTGACAAAACCCGAATACAAGTAAACTGAAACAATCCCCACACCTGTATCGTTGAGTGTGAGGAACACGCAAACGAATACAGATGAATGGTGTTGTCGTTTATCCTTGTATTCACGAAACTGTCAGATTTCTCTTTAAGGATAGTGCGAAAACACTTTCATCAAATATGTCCGTTTCAGACACTTGGCCTAAAACGATGCTAATTTAGTAATAAATTCTGAATGTGAGGCATTTTATCTTCATTTTTGCCTCACGATAAATGATAAGGAGTAGGTACTACAGTTGCAAACAGAAAGGTCCTGCCAATCTATAGTTTCTCCTCCTGTCCGGTCTTCATTCCGCGGAGGTCACAATTAAAACTCTTACGGAACTCTATTTTGGCTTTCTCCATAGTGACATCAGATTTATGAGCCGGAAAGGATTGGGCTACAATCCTGGCTCGGATGTCATCGTTTGTTGGATTTTTGAATAGAGGGTTACTCAAAGTCGCACGCAATTGAGCGATTGCGTGATTAATGTCAGTTCCTTTTAATTCAACGAATATCTCCGACCAAGTCTCGGGAATTTGGCCTTCAGGTGTGCGTCTGACAAGCACAAGCTTATCACACCTCTGTCCATCTTGGACAATATCACC
The DNA here is from genome assembly GCA_934698975.1 of uncultured Bacteroidales bacterium. Classification (GTDB taxonomy): domain Bacteria; phylum Bacteroidota; class Bacteroidia; order Bacteroidales; family UBA932; genus Cryptobacteroides. The sequence continues at coordinate 6,150 of CAKUVR010000053.1, read as the reverse complement.
GTCAACGGCATACACCACAGAGTCTTGGCCTTCGGCAGTAACCAAGGCATAGCGTTTTCCCTTTTCGCAGACTGCCACCTTTGAACGAAATTGAAGATTCTGCTCCGGCACAAAACCCTCAACAGTCAAACGGTCAAAAGTGGATGAATATTCTCTCTCGCCTCGTTTCATACTTCTCCATATAGAATATTGTTCAATTTACTGATTTTGTCTTCTACCCAATCAGAGACACCGTCCAAATCGTTTCCAGTGAGCATTGGAATCTCGTTGTCCAATATATTGCGAAATACCCCATCATCTCCTATGAAATAGCCGGAAATGGATGATGATGGGAGAATATATTCATTGTCAATCTCTGTCTGCCTTGATTTCTCAGACACCACGGCTGCCAATAACAACACATTTACAACCGAGAGGATATAAGGACTATGGGAGGTCATCATCACAAAACTGCTCTCCGAGCCTTTCTCCAAGGCCGTTTTTAGGGAACGGATAACGCTCAATACAATCAAGCGCTGTGATTCCGGATAGAGATTCTGCTCCGGCTCCTCAATGAATATCTGGGCTGACTGATACTCCAACCTTCTTGACGCTAGCCCATTATCGGTCCCGTTGATTGAATTGCGTTCAACCATTGATAAAGGAGCGTTTCGGCCTACCTGATTCATCATATAGTTGGTCATCACTTCCAGCGGCATAGCTGACTGGACTCCGCTTGACGCATAGAAAGCCGGAGACTCCGCACCATCCTCTCTCAGAATCATATCCACTCCGGATCTATTAACATAGCTAAAACCGCCTGTTACAGACAAATGATATGGACATTCAGCAGTGTAAGGAGATTTGGCCTCATCCCATTCATAGATGAAATTGAACAGCACATCACGGTCAGTGGCCTTATAGGCCCGATCAACATTTTGTATGGCTGAAACCAAATTACGTTCAGCAGGAATATAGCACAGCTTGCTGTTGAAACGTCCTTTGGCGAAATTATTCTTCCGTAATATTTTAGGGTTTCCGCTTTTGCCGACATATTCAATTTGAATAGTGTCCCCATCATACTTGATCAATGTGTCATCACGGAAATATTCATCGTTCAATCTGTTGAACTGCCTTAATTCCTTGGCGAATCTGTTATAGTGGGTATATTGGCTTATCAAATCATCGGTCGATACCATAATCCTTTTTTCCACCCAACGGCAATAACTGAGCACTTTCATAAAGGTGCTCTTGCCGGAACTCTGCCGTCCCATCAACAGCATAAAAGGAGTGAGTTCTATGGTCGTGGAATCCTCGATAGGACCGAATCTTTTGATAAGCAATGTCGCCATATCGTTTTCAATATTAATTAATACACTGACAAAAATACTGAATTAGCCTTGTAAATCCAAAAAGGTTAAAAAAAACGCCAACACACAACACAAAAAGGCATACTTTTTCAGCCTCAAGCACAACAGGGAACGTTCTGTTGAACTTGGGGCTGAAAGTGTTTTGTAAGGAGTGCTTCCGAAATAAAAGCCGAGGTGGGCGGAGGTGAAAATCCTACCGCCAGCCGCCACCGAGGGCTTGATAGAGAGAGATTACGCTGCGGATTTCCTCATAGCGGTCCTGGACCTGTGACTCCTCGGCGGAGAGTAGGGATTGCTGGGCGGTCAGGACTTCAAGGTAGTTCACGGACGAGTGCTTCATCAGGCGTTCGGTCTTCTGGACGGTCTCCTTCAAGGACTCTATACGCTTTTCACCTATTTCCAAACGTTTGCGGGCTGTCTGCCAGGACGTGAGCGAGTTGTTCACCTCCGCTCCGGCATCCAAGAGTTTCTGGCGGAAAGCCAACAGTGCGGCCTCCTGCTCGGCCTTGGCGATTTTCAGGTTGGCCACATTGGCTCCCTTGTTGAACAAAGGCTGGGCAAGGGATCCTGCCATATTCAATAAAAGGTCACCAGGGTTGACAACGATTCCTCCGCCGTTGTTTGTCCAGCCGGCGGCACCGGAAAGGTTCAGCGATGGGTAGAAAGCCGATCGGGCGGATCCTACGGCATAGAACGCCTGAGCGAGCTGAGCCTCGGCTTGACGCACATCTGGACGGTTGGCAAGAAGGCTCGCCGGCACACCGACTGAGAGTTCCTGAGGGAATGACTGGTCTGCCAGAACGCCACGCTCAATAGAGCCCGGAGTCTTTGCCAGCAATGTACACAAGGATTTCTCCGTCTCGCTTACGCTTTGCCGAACCGAAAGCACCGCCTGCTCAAGAGCCATTTTGTTGGCCTCGGCCTGAAGGACGGCGGTCTTGTTGAAATACCCGGCTTTCATCAGAGAATTCATAGCGGAGACAGTCTTGTCCCAATTCTCCAAAGTCCTCTCGTTGATTGCCAGTTGCTCGTCAAGCATCAGCAACGAATAGTAGGTCGAGGCCACAGTGGCGACAAGCGAAGTCCTGACCGCCTGCTCATAGGCCTGACTGCCCTCCAACGCGGACTTAGCCTCCATCTTCGCATTACGCACACGTCCGAATATGTCCAGTTCCCAAGACGAGTTCGCTCCGAGATTATAAGTCTTGGAGTTCCGGCCGTCCCAACGGGCGACAGCGCCTTCACCGCTCAAGCCGACTGACGGCAGAAAAGCCAGCCGGGCGGCGAACAGCGAAGCCTCAGCCTGTTCCACACGAAGATGGACTGTGCGCAGATCTGTGTTTCTAACAAGAGCCGAATCAATCAGATCACGCAACTGAGGATCGGTGAAAAACTCCCGCCAGGAGAGCGTGGCGATCGAGGTGGTGTCCACGTCGGCATATTCATCACCGAACAAATTTCTGTCAACCTCGGTGGTTTTTGAATATTTCTGATAGACTCCGCAGCCTTGCAGCAGCGCTGCAAGAACTGCCAGAGTGATGATTATCCTTTTCATTCATTTTCGTTTTTAAGATCCGACTCCTTCTGAAGTTTCAACTTTGCCACCATATCCTTCTCGGCCGCGATGGCATCGTCCGCCTCGACAAACTTAATTGGCTTGATCCTTTCCTGAAGGCCCTGGAACACAATCCAGAGGGCCGGAACGATGAACAACAGCACAAGTGTACCGACCAACATTCCGCCCACAGCACCAGTTCCGAGCGTCCTGTTGCCGTTCGCTCCGACTCCAGAGGAGAACATCAGCGGGAGCATACCGAACACCATCGTCAAGGCAGTCATCAGGATAGGACGGAGACGGTTCTTGGCCGCTCCGATCGCCGCCTGTTTGAGCGACATCCCGCTTCTGCGACGCTCACCGGCATAGTCGGTGATCAGGATGGCGGTCTTTGCGAGCAAGCCGATCAACATAATCAATCCGGTCTGAAGGTAGATGTTGTTCTCCAGTCCGAACAACTTGGCGAACAGGAAGCTGCCCATAAGTCCGCACGGAACCGACAGAATCACGGTCAGCGGGAGTACAAGGCTCTCGTACATTCCGCTGAGGATCAGATAGACAAGCAGGATGCAGACCGCGAATATGATGGCGACGTTGTTGCCGGTCGCGGCCTCCTCGCGGGAGATTCCACCGAACTCGAAGCCATAGTTGCGCGGCAGAACCTTCTCGGCAGTCTCACGGACAGCATTCAAAGCGTCACCTGAGCTATACCCTTCCGCAGCGTCACCGCTGACTGAAATCGAGTTGTAAAGGTTGAAGCGGGACAGTGTCTCCGGTCCGTAGGTCTTGGTCAACTTAACGAACTGCGAGATCGGAGCCATCTCCTCACCGACACGCACATAGATGTGGTTCAGCGACTCTGGCGTGACACGGGACGCAGGATCGGCCTGGATCATAACACGGTAAAGCTTCGAGAATCGGTTGAAGTTAGAGACATAGCCTCCTCCGAAATATGCCGACATCGTCTCCAGAATCTCGGTGGTGTTGATTCCGGCGCGCTCGCACTGAGCGGCGTCGATGTCAACCCAAAACTGAGGATAGTCGGCGGCGAACGCTGAATATGCCATATTAATCTCCGGACGCTCATTGAGGGCGGCGACGAAGTTGTCGGCGACCTCCTTGAAAGTGTTGATGTCACCTCCTTCCTTGTCTTGAAGGTACATCTCGAAACCGCCTCCTGTACCGTAGCCCGGAATCATCGGAGGTGTCATTGCGAACAACGACGCATCCGGAACCTCAGGAGCGATCTCATAGACTCTGTTCACAACATCGTTGGCGGAATGTCCTTTGCCCTTGCGCTCGCCCCAGTCCTTCAGATTGACGAAGAACATTCCCATTGACGGGCCTGCGCCGGAGAAAGAATAGCCGATAACCTCGCTGGCGCAATTTACCTCAGGCATCTCCCTGAACTTCCTGTCAAGTTTGTCCATTGTTCTTTTAGTCTCGACAAGTGAGCTGCCAGGCTTGGTGTTCAGACTGACCATCACGGTACCGGTGTCCTCGTCAGGGACGAGACCGGTCTTCGTGTTCCTCACCAGGAACACCAACAGAGCCAGACCCACAGCCAACGTTCCCCACATCATCCATTTATGATGGATGAAATACAGTACTCCACTCTTGTACCTGTCAAGAACCGCCTCGAAGCCGGCATTATACGCCTTACGGAAACGTGCCGCGAAATTGTCTTTCACCTGTCCGTTCTCATCCACATAAGGCTTGAGCATAATGGCACAGAGAGCCGGAGAGAGCGTCAAGGCGTTGACTGCGGAAAGACCGACAGCCACGGCCATTGTTATACCGAACTGCGTGTAGAAGGTTCCGGAGGTTCCACCCATAAAAGAAGTAGGGATGAACACAGCCATAAATATCATCGTGGAGACCAGAATGGCCGTGGATATTCCGCCCATAGCATCGGTCGTGGCTTTGTACGAGGACTGGTAACCGGCGTCAAAACGGCTCTGCACAGCCTCCACCACAATGATGGCGTTATCCACAACCGTACCGATCGCAAGCACCAACGCGAACAGTGTCAGCAGGTTGATCGAGAATCCAGCCACTGACATAAATGCGAACGTTGAGATGATCGACACTATGATCGAGATCGTCGGGATCAACGTGGAGCGGACATCCTGAAGGAAGAAATACACGACAAGGACTACGAGCAGTACCGCGAGCAGCAGGGAAACAACCACACCTCTAATCGAAGCGTAAAGGAATCTGTTCGTATCGCTCAAGGTCACGAACTCCAACCCTTTCGGTAAATCCTTGCTGATCTCATCCAAAACATCGTCTATCTCGTTGATGACAGCGGAGGCGTTGGAACCAGCGGTCTGGCTGACGTAGGCTGTAGACGCCGGCATACCATTGACCTTGGAATCAAAGTTGAAGGCTTCGTCCCCCAATCCCACTTTCGCCACTTCCTTGAGTCTCAGCACATCACCTCCTGAAAGAGAACGCACGACAAGATTACCGAACTCCTCCGGCGTGGATAGGCGGCCACGATACTTCATCGTGTACTGCATCGCATTGTCGTGGTTCTCACCGAACGATCCGGTAGCCGCCTCGATGTTCTGCGTCGCGAGCACAGCGGTGATGTCAGACGGAATCAGCTTGTACTGTGCCATCTTGTCCGGATCAAGCCAGATTCTCATACTGTAACTGGAGCCGTACAACTGGAATCTACCGACACCCTGAACACGTTTGATTCTCGGCTCAACATTGATCTTCATATAGTTGTCCAGAAACAAACGGTCATAGCCACCTTCCGGCGCATACAGCGCGAAGGTCTTGAGTTCGGCGTTCTGGCTCTTCGTGGTCGTCACACCGATCTGCGTAACTTCGGCAGGAAGCAGACCCTGAGCTGTAGCGACAGCGTTCTGGACATTGACCGTGGCCATATCGGCGTTGGTGCCCTGCCTGAAATAGATCTGAATCTCAGCATCGCCGGAATTGGAAGCCGACGAAGTGATGTAGGTCATATTCTCCACACCGTTGATGGCCTCCTCCAGCGGAATGACAACCGCCTTCTGTACAGTCTCGGCGTTGGCTCCCGGGTAGTTGGTATAGACCGACACGGTCGGCGGAGCGATGTTCGGGTACTGCTCGATCGGCAACGAGAACAAGGCCAGCAGACCCATAAAGACCATTCCGACCGAAATCACTATGGACAAAATCGGACGGTCGATGAAATATTTAAGATTCATTTGCTTACTGCTTATTTGAATATTCAACCTTGACCGGTGTACC
>CAKUVR010000052.1:0-13830 GCA_934698975.1 uncultured Bacteroidales bacterium | reverse complement strand
AATTTTCCGTCAGGAGTGGACTCCGACCAACGGTTCAGATGCTCCTTGCGGAATGTGCCGCCCTGCACGCACGGCTGCGTGAAATAACCGGAAAGATAGCCGTCAACCTTGCCGACACCCTGGAACTGGGCCGAAACCCCGAATCCTTTCCAGCCGAGGTCCAAAGTGAGGCCATAGGTGTAACGCGGAATCATGCTTCCGATGATTTGGCGGTCGTCGTCAGTGATCTTGCCGTCCTGGTTGTAGTCCTCATAGATGAGATCCCCCGGATAGGTGGTCTGGTTGAACTGAGGGCAGTTGATGTTGACCTCATCAGCCTCTTCCTGGGTTCTGGCCATACCTATGCACTTGAGGGCATAGAGAGAGTTGATGGACGATCCTTCCTGGTTTCTGATCACACCGGAGCCTCCCGTTGTGCCTTTCATGTCAAGGATCTTGTTCCGCACGTCGGAAAGGTTGGCGTCCACGCCATACGAGAAGTCCCCTATGGCATCATGATAGCCAAGCCCTATCTCCCAACCGATGTTGCGAACCTTGCCGGCGTTCTGATAAGGAGCGGTAAGACCGATTGTGGACGGGATGTCCAGTCTCATGAGGATTCCGTCCGTGATCTTGCGGTACCAGTCAGCCGTAAAAGTCAGTTTGTTCCAGAAAGCCGCATCGATTCCGACATCAAGCATCTTGGAAGTCTCCCAGGTGATGTCCTCGTTGGCAAGGACGTTGAGTCCGACCATAGGGTAGATGATGTCATTGGCAGAAATCGAGCTGATCGTAAGCGTCTGTATGGTAGGATAGTAAGAATCGCTGATGTTCTGGTTGCCTAGTTCTCCGTAAGAGGCTCTGAACTTGAGTTCCGTGAGCGTGTTCTTCACGGATGTCATGAACGGTTCCTCCGTGACGCGCCATGCTCCTGAGACAGACGGGAATATTCCCCAGCGGTTGCCTTTGGCGAACCTTGAAGACCCGTCGAAACGGATGTTGCCTTCAATGAGGTAGCGCTCCTTGAAGTTGTAGTTCAGCCTTCCGAAATATGACAGAAGGGACCAGCCGGCCCTTGTACCGCTGTTGTTCTTGAATTCATTGTCCGCTCCGGCGCTGATCACATCGTACTGCGGATACGTGAACTCCTGACGGTAAGCGGAGATGTTGTTGTCATCTCTGGTGTCATATTCAGTACCTAAAAGAAGTTTGACATTGTGCGACTTGGCGAATGTCTTGTGGAAGGATGCAGTGAATATGGTGTTGCCGTAAACAGTGTAGTTTCTGCTCTCTGTGAGATGGTTGTAGGCGTTGTTCGTAATCGATGAGACCGTCCCGTAAGGATCGGAATGATACTTGACCAAATCGATGAACCTGTGAGAGGAAGAAAGAGTGATTCTCGGGGCGAATGTGAAATCAAACGTGAGCCAGTCGGCAGGCTCGTAGGTGAGACCGAGCAACCCCGACATCCTGAGCGCGTCGGACCTCTGGTTGCCTCCCTCCCCATTCTCGATCATCGGGAGGATGTTGACAGAGCCGCCGGTGAACGGAGCGTAACTTCCGTCCGACCATTTCGCAAGCATGAGCGGGTCACGGGCATTCATGAAGTTGAACACGGCACTCTGGTAAGGGTTGATCTTGCGGTGACCATAAATCACGGACACATCAAGCCTCATCTTGATCTTTTCGTTGAAATCCACATTAAGGTTATTGCGGAAGTTATATCTTTCATATTCAGAAGATTTGATGATTCCCTCCTGATTGAGATATCCGAACGAGGCCATCGTGCGGATCTTGCCGGAGCTCGCACTCATGGAAATGCTGTGGTTGTGCGTCAGTCCCGAGCCTGTCATCAGGAGATCCTGCCAATCTGTGATCGGGAAAGCATCAGGGTCCAGCCAGTTGTTCATCCGGTAGTTCTTGATGTAGTCATCCGTGTAGATTGACTCGCCTCCGTCATTCTCCGTAGCCTCGCGGCTCAAGGTCATATATTCCTCGGCATTCACCAGATCCGGTCTGGTGACAGCCTTCTGCAAGCCCACATAGCCGCGGTAGGTGATCCGGGATATTCCTTTCTCAGCTCTTTTGGTGGTGACGAGGATCACGCCGTTCGCGGCTCTGGATCCGTAGATGGCAGATGACGCTGCGTCCTTGAGGACAGAAATCTTGTCTATCAACGCCGCATCCAAGGAGTTCAGGTCGCCCTGCACACCGTCAATAAGAACCAAAGGCGAGGCGCTTGAGCCTCCGAACGTGCCGATTCCACGTATGCGGATTGTGCCGCTGTCTGATCCAGGAGCTCCACCGCCGGTGGTGACCGTCACTCCGGGAGCGATTCCCTGAAGAGCCGTGGAACTCTGCACGACGGGACGGTTGTTGAATTGTTCGAATGACACAGCCGAGACCGCGCCGGTCAGATTGACCTTCTTCTGGGTGTCATAGCCCACGACCACGACCTCGTCCAGAAGTTCCATATCATCTTCAAGGATGATGTCAAGATTGGAGCGCGTCCCGGGATTTATCTCCGCACCCTTGTAGCCTATACAGCTGACAATCAACGAAGAACCATTGGTGATATTAATCAAGAAATTACCGTCGGCATCGGAAATGACTCCATTGTTCCGGTTTCCTTTTTCCATGACCGTGGCCCCGACTACCGGCTGGTCTTTCTGATCCTTGACGCTACCTTTGACTGTTTGTTTTGCCTTCCTCGCGTCTGCGGATGTTCTTTGCAGGACGATATTCCGTCCCCTTAATTCATAGGAGACATTCTGCCCTGAAATGATCTGGCTCACGGCTTCTTGGACGGTCTTCGCCTTCACGCTGACCACCACCTTGGTGTCAATGTCACCGGCTTCAAAAACAAATGAATATCCACTCCTGTTTTTCAAGGCATCCATAGCCTCCTTGACCGTCACGTTCCTCAGGTCCAGATTGACCTGCTGGGCAGACATCGCCCATGTGAACGAGCACAACAAGAGCAGAATCAATGTCAATGTTTTGCAATGATTCATAGTGTTTTGTATTAATTATTGATTGTTGTTCAGTACAATGTGACCACATTGTGCACTTTCCTGTAGCGGAACTTCCCGGTCGCGCTGAGGGACTGAAGCACCTCGTCAACATCCTGCCTTGAGGAATTGAATGTTCCGTAGAATCTGAAGCCGCGAAGAGCCGGATCGGCAATCTCTATCTTTACTGAATATTCTCTCTCAAGCCTGCGCGCGATCTCTGACAGGGAGGCCGCATCGAAACTGATTGTTCCCGTGACCCACTCATCTGACGCCGTCACCGCCTTTCCTCTGGTCAGGGTTCCGGAAGATTTGTCAAAGACAACACTCTCTTCAGGAGACATGACAATCTCGCCGTTTCTTCCGCTCAGATCGCTCAATACGATTTTGCCTTGAGCCAGAGTGACTTCCGCCAAAGAGTCGTCCTGATAATCCCTGAAATCGAACTTCGTGCCAAGGACACGGACGTTGAGATGGGTGGAAGCCACGTTGAACGGTCTGCTTTCGTCATGACTGACTTCAAAAAAGCCCTCTCCGGAAAGTTCCGCCCTTCTTCCTTTGCCATCATTTGAATATTTCAGGACGGAACCGGCGTTAAGCCAGACTTTGGAACCGTCAGGCAGCACCACATGAGTCTTGGATCCGGCCGGAGCCTCGACAGTGATGTGATTGTCCGCATACAGCGTCTTGTAGTCGTGAATTCTGTACGCCTCGTAAGTGATTATACCCACAGCCGTGAATATCGCGGCGACAGCGGCAGTCCATTTCCAGAACACCCTGTGAACCTTACTCGCCGGCCGGGTCAAGGATATTCGCCGACGGAAGCGTCCGAAAGCCTCGTCCGCATCGAATCCGTCCGCACTGTTCAGTTCCGCCCAAGTCTTCATTCGTGAGGACAGTCCAGCCGCATGCTCATGCGATTCTGAAGCCCATCGTGACAAAGTCACCAGTTCTTCACCAGTAATATCACCTGTAAGAAACCGCTCAATCAGCGTCTTGATGTCATTAGTTTTCATCAGTGTCTTTTAATATGCATAATAAAGACAAGATAATGACGCGGCTTGAGTAGTGAAAACATAGATTATTTTGAGAGAATTATCATAAGAATGGCAAGAAAGTACTTTCCGAGACCGTTTCTCAGAACTGACAAGGCATTCTTGATATGGTACTTCACCGTGTTGACAGATATACCGAGTTCATTGGCTATCTCTTTGTAGGTCAAACCATCGAAGCGGCTTTTCTCAAAGACTTTGCGGCATTCCGGGGAAAGTCCGTCAAGTTCTCTCATAAGGCATTTCTTCAGTTCATCCTCGAAAAGTTTACCATAGATGTCATCCTTGGAAATTGCAGTCAGTGAATCCATGACCAATTGATATTCATCATCCGGGATGTCTTTGTACTTTTTTCTGACCGCGGACGCCAGGTAGTTGAGGGAGCGGTTGCGGACAGAAGAGAACAGGTAGCCTTTCAAGGAAGTCTGAATCTCAACGGTTTCCCTGATTTCCCAAAGGTGGTAAATCGCATCATCAACAATGTTCTCCGCCTGGAACCTGTCACGGACCAGCCCTACGGCGTAGGTACACAATGGCCCGTACCAAGCCTGAAAGATGCGTCTGTACGCATCTTCATCGCCCGATTTCAGCCCATTCAGTATTTCGTTTTCGGAAATATCCTTCATCACAGTCACGGATTCCCTTGGTCCCGATCCGCAAAACTACATAATATTTCGGAATATTCACAATTCCCTGCCCCATTCATCGCTCCCCACTCCATGCCTTAGGAGCGAAGCGACAGAAGGGGTTAGGGGAATCCTTTCCCCGTGCCCCATCGGGGCTGTCACGCAGTGACTGGGGGTTGGAGGTATCGCACGCGAAGCGCGAAGCGACAGAAGGGGTTAGGGGAATCCTTTCCCCGTGCCCCATCGGGGCTGTCACGTAGTGACTGGGGTTGGATATATCAACCACAAAGGGGAGACGCAATTTCTTGCGTCTCCCCTTTGTGGTCCCAGTAGGGCATGATCCTACGACCCCCTGATTATGAGTCAGATGCTCTAACCAACTGAGCTATGGGACCGGCTCCCGACCTTGTTGGCCGGGTTTTATTACATGAACGGCTGCGGCCTCACTGACCGCACCGTTCTCAATTTGACAGATCAGACTTTGATCTCAACCTCAACGCCGGAAGGAAGCTCAAGCTTCATGAGGGCATCGACAGTCTTCGCATTGCTGTCGTCGATGTCCAGAAGCCTGCTATAGGCGCTAAGCTCAAACTGCTCGCGGGACTTCTTGTTGACGAAGGTCGAGCGATTGACAGTGAAGATCTTCTTGTTGGTAGGAAGCGGAATAGGACCGTTCACCTTAGCGCCAGTAGCCTTCACGGTGTCCACGATCTTAGCGGCTGACTTGTCAACCAGCATGTGATCGAATGATTTGAGTTTTATTCTGATTTTTTGACTCATATCAAAATACTTAATTACGTTTTAACACTTACTCGTCATCATCGGAGAGCTTGTAGCCGCTCTTCTCGATAACGTCCTTGGCCAGATTGGCAGGAACCTCAGCATAGTGGTCGAAGGTCATCGTGCTGGTCGCGCGGCCGGATGAAAGGGTTCTGAGAACCGTCACATAACCGAACTGCTCGGCGAGCGGAACGAAAGCCCTTACGATTCTCGCGCCGTTGGCGGTAGAGTCCATGGCCTGGATCTGGCCGCGGCGACGGTTGAGGTCACCGACGATGTCACCCATATAGTCCTCCGGGGTTACAACCTCAAGGGACATGATAGGCTCAAGGAGAACAGGCTTTGCCTTCGGGCAGGCGTGGCGGAACGCCAGACGGCCTGCCATTTCGAATGAAAGCTGGTCTGAATCGACAGGGTGGAACGAACCGTCAAGAACAACGACCTTCATTGACTGAACCTCGTAACCGGCGAGAACGCCGTTGGCCATGGCAGCCTTGAAGCCCTTCTCGATGCAAGGGATGAATTCCTTAGGAATATTACCACCCTTGACCTGGTTCTCGAACTGGAGTCCGGTGACACCCTCATCGGCAGGACCGATCTCAACGATGATGTCGGCGAACTTACCACGACCACCGGTCTGCTTCTTGAAGACCTCACGGTGCTGTACCGTAGCGGTGATCGCCTCCTTGTAGTTAACCTGCGGAGCGCCCTGATTGATCTCGACACCGAACTCACGGCGGAGACGGTCAACGATGATGTCAAGGTGAAGCTCACCCATTCCGCTGATGACTGTCTGGCCGGTCTCGTGGTCTGTCCTTACGGTGAACGTAGGATCCTCCTCAGCGAGCTTGCCAAGGGCGATGCCAAGTTTGTCCAGATCACCCTGGGTCTTAGGCTCGACAGCGATACCAATAACAGGATCAGGGAATTCCATTGATTCGAGCACAATCTGATGATCCTCGTTGCAGATGGTGTCTCCGGTACGGAGATCCTTGAATCCGACGGCGGCGCAGATGTCTCCCGCCTCCACGAAATCAATCGGATTCTGGTGGTTGGAGTGCATCTGGTACAGACGCGCGATTCTTTCCTTCTTTCCGGTGCGGACGTTGTAAACGTAGGAACCGGCGTCAACACGTCCTGAATATACTCTCATGAAGGCGAGACGGCCAACGAACGGATCCGTGGCGATCTTGAACACGAGAGCGCAGAACGGTTGGGTTGCATCAGGAAGAAGATCCTCCTCCTCACCGGTCTTAGGATCTGTTCCCTTGATGACACCCTTGTCAAGCGGAGAAGGCAGGTAACGCATCACAGCGTCAAGGAGGAACTGGACACCCTTGTTCTTGAAAGAAGATCCGCAGCAGGCAGGAACGATCTGCATAGAGATCGTACCCTTGCGAAGAGCGGCGATGATCTCCTCCTCGGAAAGGGAGTCAGGATTCTCGAAATACTTCTCCATGAGAGCCTCGTCGCATTCGGCGGCAGCCTCAACGAGTTTGTCTCTCCATTTCTCGACTTCTCCGGCCATGTCAGCCGGAACGTCCTTTATTTCATAGTTGACCAATTCCTCTCCGGAATCATAGTAATATGCCTTTCTGGAGATAAGGTCGATGATGCCCTTGAACTTGTCCTCTGACCCGATAGGGAGACAGATCGGAACAGCCTTGGCACCGAGCTTAGTGTAGATTTCCTCAACGCAGGCGAGGAAGTCAGCGCCGACACGGTCCATCTTGTTCACATACGCGATCTTCGGAACGCCGTACTTGTCGGCCTGGCGCCATACAGTCTCAGACTGAGGCTGAACGCGTCCGACGGCGCAGAAAGTAGCGACAGTCCCGTCGAGCACACGGAGCGAACGCTCCACCTCAACGGTGAAGTCGACGTGACCCGGAGTGTCGATCAGGTTGATCTGATAAACGTGACCGTTGTAATGCCAGAACGCTGTGGTGGCGGCGGAAGTGATGGTGATACCTCTCTCCTGCTCCTGAACCATCCAGTCCATTGTGGCGGCACCCTCGTGTACCTCACCGATCTTGTGAGTCTTTCCGGTGTAGTACAGAATACGCTCGGATGTAGTCGTCTTTCCGGCATCGATGTGAGCCATGATGCCGATGTTTCTTGTGTAAGTAAGATCTCTTTTAGCAGCCATCTGCGAATAAAATTAGAAACGGAAGTGGGCGAACGCCTTGTTGGCCTCCGCCATCTTGTGCATATCCTCTTTCCTCTTGAATGCACCACCTTCGTTATTGTAGGCGGCAACGATCTCTGCACAAAGTTTTTCTGCCATTGAGTGGCCGGAACGCTTGCGGGCGAAGTTGATCATGTTCTTCATTGAGAGCGAGACTTTCCTTTCCGGACGCAACTCAGTAGGCACCTGGAAGTTTGCTCCTCCTACACGACGTGACTTGACCTCGATCTGAGGGGTTACGTTTTCGAGTGCCTTCCTCCAGATATCCAGAGGAGCCTTGTCAGAATCCTTCATCTTCTCGCCTACCATGTCAATGGCATCGTAAAAAATTGAATACGCGATACTCTTCTTCCCCTGCAACATAAGATTGTTCACGAAACGGGTCACCTCGACATCGTGAAACTTAGGATCAGGAAGTAGAATCCTCTTTTTAGGCTTCGATTTTCTCATTGTGAGTAAAAATTAAAGGTGATAAAGATAATGAAACGGACTACTTCTTAGATTTCTTTGGCCTCTTGGCTCCGTAGAGAGAACGGGACTGTGTCCTTCCTTCTACGCCAGCGGTGTCCAAAGCTCCTCTAAGGATGTGGTAACGCACACCAGGGAGGTCCTTCACACGACCACCACGAACCAGCACGATGCTGTGCTCCTGAAGGTTGTGACCCTCGCCCGGGATGTAGGCATTGACCTCTTTGGAGTTGGTAAGGCGTACCCTGGCCACCTTTCTCATCGCTGAGTTAGGCTTCTTAGGGGTCGTCGTGTAAACACGAAGACATACGCCCCTCTTCTGAGGACAAGCGTCCAGCGCGCGTGACTTGCTCTGAGCGACAATGCTCACGCGTCCTTTGCGAACTAATTGTTGAATTGTAGGCATAAATGATTGTAAATCTAATATTTATGTTTCCCCCAAACATTTTGGGGCTGCAAATTTACGGATAATTCTTCAATTAACAAAGCATCAAGCGGATAGATTCGGCCAGATTCCTCCGGCAAAACGTTGCAATTGCCAAAAAATCGCTATCTTTACCTTATGAAAAAATATCACTTGACACTTGCCGCCGTCTTCACGGCGATTTTCATGAATATGTCCGCCCAGCCATGCGGCAGCGCCCTATGGAACGAGGGCTGGACATTCACCAAGGACGGCGGAAGCCGGATCCTCAACCTGCCTCACGACTGGGGAGTGGACGGTCCGTTCGTTCAGGAATATCCGGGAGAGTCCGGAAAACTGGCCTGGTGGGGCAAGGCGGAATATTCAAAGGCACTCTCTGTGAAGGCGAAGGATCTCAAGCGCGGGAAAAGGTTCTTTCTTGATTTCGGTGGCGCCATGTCCTACGCCAAGGTTTTCTGCAACGGGAAATATGTCACCGAGTGGCCGTACGGGTACTCTTCTTTCCGCGCCGACCTTACTCCGTTCCTCAAGGCTGGAGACAATCTCGTCAAGGTGACGCTGGACAATCCGGAGGAGTCGAGCCGGTGGTATCCTGGAGGAGGAATCTACAGGAATGTCTATCTGACTGTGGCCGAGCCTGTCGGGGTGGCGCAATGGGGTACGTTCGTCACGACCAAGGGGAACGAGGTCAGTCTTGACATCACGCTGCGGAACTCCGGAAAGGAAGTCGCCGGAATGGTGCGCACGGAGATATTCAAGGTTGTTGATGCGATGAACAAGCGAAACCGCCCGACCGGAAAGGCGAAACTTCTAGCTTCGGAAGAGACAAATTTTAAAGCGATCACAGACGGAGTCAGTGTCTCCCAGAAATTCACTCTGGAGGACGCGGAGTTCTGGAGCCCGGAGCACCCGGCGCTGTACCAAGCCTTCACGACCGTCACCACAAAGGACGGCCGGACAGACCTCTACAGAACCACCTTCGGCTTAAGGGATCTTGAATATAAAGCCGACGGCCTGTACGTCAACGGAGAACGGACCTTCATCAAAGGAGTCTGTCTGCATCACGACGCCGGTGCGTTCGGAGCGGCATGGAACGAAACAGCATGGGTAAGGCGATTGAATATGCTCAAGGACATGGGCTGCAACGCCATCCGGACATCCCACAACCCTCCGGCTCCGGAACTTCTGGACCTTTGTGACCGGATGGGATTCCTGGTGATGGACGAGCTGACCGACACCTGGACGATAGCCAAGAAAGAGAACGGCTACGCCAAACTGTTCGACAAATGGGCGGACAAGGATCTCAAGGCGATGATCCGAAGGGACCGCAACCATCCGTCCGTGATAATGTGGAGCATCGGCAACGAGACCGCCGAGCAGGGCTATCCGGAGAAATACGGCATCGCCTATCACCTCACGGAAGTATGTCACAATGAGGATCCTACGAGGCTGACCAGCTACGGGAGCGACAATCCATGGGCATCCGAGCAGGACTTCCGCAACACGATGGACATCTACGGATTCAACTACAAACCGCACCTTTACGGCAAGTTCCATGCGGCCAACCCCGGCAAGTTGTTCCTCGGAAGCGAGACGGCCTCGACCGTCAGCTCAAGAGGCGTGTACATGTTCCCGTTAAGTAATAAGGAAGATGGAGCCCTGGACAATTTCCAGGTCTGCTCGTTCGACATGTTCACAGTTCCGTGGGGGCAGCTTCCGGATCAGGAATGGGCTGAGGAGGACAAGAATCCGTCCTGCCTTGGAGAGTTCGTCTGGACCGGTTTCGATTACCTCGGCGAACCTACTCCATTCAACACCGACCTGACTATCCTTACAAACTTCCACGACGAGGAAGCCAAAGCCAAGGCAGAGAAAGAGCTGAAAGAAAAAGGAGCCATCGCGACACCTTCCAGAAGTTCGTACTTCGGGATCATAGACCTGGCCGGTTTCCCTAAGGACAGGTACTGGCTCTACAAGTCCCGTTGGTCATCCGAGCCGGTGCTTCATCTGATGCCGCACTGGAACTGGGCCGGTCGCGAAGGCCAGGTCACTCCGGTGCAGGCCTACACGAACTGCGTTTCCGCCGAACTCTTCGTCAACGGCAAATCCTACGGCAGGAAGACCAAGGGGAACAAGGAATATCGATTCCTTTGGGACAACGTCATCTACGAGCCGGGTACTGTCAAGGTGATCGGGCAAACATCTGACGGACAGACGGTTGAAAGTACCGTCATCACAACAGGAAGCCCGGCGAAGATTCTTATGGCTTGTGAATATGGCCGTGGCCCTTCAACTGATTTCGGCGGCGACTGCACTCCGGCTTCCACACAGACATATTCATCGGAAGACATCATCTTTGTGGATGTGAAAATCGCAGACAGCAACGGGAATATGGTTCCTACGGCCTGTGACAAGATCAAATTCAGTGTTTCAGGCGCGGGAGAGATCGTGGCTGTGGATGCCGGCGACGCCACCTGCCATACTCCTTTCCACTCGGACGAGATCAATGCCTTCAACGGACTGGCCTCTGTGATAGTGAGGCGAACCAAGCCGGGTGAGATTGTGATAAAGGCGGAAAGCGACGGCCTCGAGAGTGGAGAACTTAGTATAAAATAATTCGTTAACCGCCTCCTTATATTGATCAAACATATTCAGAAATATTTATGAAGAAGAATTTCGCACTTGCCTGCGCGGCGGCGCTCCTCTGCGCTTCTGGCTTCGCACAGACACAAAAGGCAAATTACGCTCTCGCCGAGAGATTCTCGGCAAAAAGAGTCAACCAGATGGTGTTCTCCACGCAGATCACCCCTAACTGGTTCAGAGACAGCGACAAGTTCTGGTACAGCTGGCGGACTCCGCAAGGCACACACTATTACATCGTGGATCCGGCCAAGGGAACAAAGTCCGAGGTGTTCGACATGGACAGGCTCGCGATGCAGATAACAGAATTTGTCCGCTACCCGTTCGAGGCCAAGCATATTCCTATAAGGGATTTGGAGTTGAAGGATGACAAAGCGTTCACATTCAACATCATCTCCGGGCTTCAGAACGACCGTGACACGACATATTTCCGCTATGAGATCGCTTCGGCGAAGCTTGACACCGTCGCCAAGGAAAAGGACAAGTACCCTCGTTGGGCATCCGTCGCCCCGAACGGAGAGTTCGGAGTCTATGCCAAGGGTTCCAACCTTTGGGTGATGGATTCGACCAGCCTTCGCAAGGCTGCCAAGGACGAGAAGGACAGCACGATCGTGGAGCATCGCCTGACAACTGACGGAATCAGGCAGTTCGGCTACGGGTACGGCAACTATGCCGGCGACACCGAGGCTGACTCCACCAAAAGGCACTACCCTGGCGAGCTCGTCTGGTCTCCGGACTCGAAGCGTTTCGCCACGATGAAGTGGGACATGAGGAAGCTGGACGATCTTTGGGTCATCAATTCCGTGAGCGGGAAGCGTCCTGAACTGGAGACCTACAAGTACCAGATGCCGGGCGAACCAGGGCCGAAAGGCTGCCTCTACATATTCACGATGAATGACGCGCGCACTGGGGCTTCATTCAAGCAGATCAAGAGCCAGGCGTTCAAGGATCAGGAAGTGTCGCTGCAAAGCGCCAGAAGGACAGCCAAGGACAACTATCTGGATTTCTGGAAGAACGAGTGGCTTGGCGACAACTCCGGATTCTATCTCGTGCGCCAGAGCCGTGACCTCAAGAGGCTGGATCTCTGCTGGGTAGGAGTGGATTCCGACTCTACCAAGACAGTCATCTCGGAAAGGGAAAGGACTTACATCGAGTACCGGACTCCGTTCCTGATCGGTGGCGGCAAGCAGATCCTGCAGTGGTCAGAGCGCAACGGATGGGCTAACATATACCTTTATAATAATGATGGAACTCTGGTCAGGAATCTGACCGACGGGGCCTTCCATGTGGAGGATATTCTCGGCGTGAACGAGAAGGAAGGCTACATCCTGCTGAGTGCATGTGGCGTGAACAAGGACGAGAATCCTTACCAGATGCACACGTTCATGGTTCCGCTCACAGGCGGTGCTCTACAGCAGCTGGACATGAACGACATGGATGTGCTCTCTACAGCAAGCGATGATGCCAAGTACTTCGTGGCCAACTATTCACGCGTTGACTGGACTCCGGCTGTGGCACTGTTCTCGGCTTCCGGCAAGAGAATCTCCGATCTCGAGACCGCAGACCTGAGCCTGTTGTTCGAGGCCGGTTACAAGTTCCCGGAGAGGTTCAAGGTGAAGGCCGCCGATGGAGTCACGGACCTCTACGGAGCAATGTACAAACCTTACGACTTCGACTCCACAAAGGTCTATCCGATCTGTGACTATGTCTATCCTGGCCCTCAGGTGGAAGCCAACAACATCTCATGGAGCAAGGGCTTTACCCGCACGGACAGGCTCGCTCAGCTGGGAATGATTGTCATCACGGTCGGCAACCGTGGCGGACACCCGAACCGTTCCAAGTGGTACCACAACTACGGCTACGGCAACCTTCGCGACTACGGCCTTGAGGATCAGAAATATGCCATCCAGCAGCTCGGTGCGAGATATTCATTCATCGACCTTGACAGGGTTGGAATCCACGGGCATTCCGGCGGAGGATTCATGAGCACGGCGGCGATTCTGAAATATCCTGACTTCTTCAAGGTGGCGGTCTCCTGCGCCGGTAACCACGACAACAGCATCTACAACCGCTGGTGGAGCGAGCAGCATCACGGAGTTCTTGAGAAGATCGAAAAGGGTGACACCACGTTCGTCTATAGCATCAAGACTAACCCGGAGATTGCTGGAAACCTGAAAGGCCACCTGATGCTCGTACACGGGGACATTGACAACAACGTCCACCCAGCCAACACCATCCGCGTGGTCAACGCCCTGATCAGGGCCAACAAGAGGTTCGACATGCTCATCCTACCCGGCCAGCGTCACGGCTTCGGTGACATGAATGAATATTTCTTCTGGCGCATGGCCGACTACTACGCAGAGTGGCTCATCGGAGACTCCGAGCGCTGGAAGCCGGACATCACGCAGATGAATAACGATTGATTTGATCCTGTCACTGAGTCTACTGAAAGTCACTTCGACAAGCTCAGTGACCGACAGGTTAGTTCAGTGACCGATAGGTAATCTACGGCAAATTATTAAAGACACTTTAAGAAGCTGTTTTGAAATTATTGGAAAAATTTGTTAAGCATAATCTGGGCAAATGCGAGCTGCACCATCGATTCGGCGGTTTCAGCCAAGTATTCGTAGTCGATGGTGAGTCTTCGAAAGTTCTCCAACCA
>CAKUVR010000051.1:0-13899 GCA_934698975.1 uncultured Bacteroidales bacterium | reverse complement strand
TTCTGATGAAAAAACGAATAACAACAAAATTAGATGAAACGCAAAAGATACATTTCCGTCTCTGTCATGTGCTCCAATCTGATGAATCTGGGGCATGACATCAAGACTTTGGAAGAGAACGGGGCCGATATGCTCCATGTTGACGTGATGGACGCACATTTCGTCCCGAACCTCACTTTCGGACCGGATTTCATCAAAGCGATGCAGGCCGTCACCACTATGCCGGTTGACGTACACCTTATGGTGGAGGATCCTGAACTCATCATGAACAAGTTCACGGTCAGGGAAGGAGACATAGTCTCACCTCACATCGAGGTCAAGAAGGATTACCGCGCGCTGGCTGGCAAGGTTCATGCGGACGGCGGGCTTTTCGGCCTTGCGGTTAACCCGGAGACCGGTGTGGATGCCATCAAAGAGTATCTGGATGTGCTTGACACGGTCACGCTGATGCTTGTGCATCCCGGAGCCGCGGGAGCGAAGATGGTGGACGGCATCATGGACAAGGTCGCCGAGATGCGTAAATACCTCGACGCAAACGGACGTGAGGACATCCTCATCAGCGTTGACGGAAGCGTCAGCAAGGAAAGAGCCGGTCTGATGGCCGGAATGGGAGCCGACATATTCGTAGGCGGCACAGCCGGAATATACAGAAAAGGGATGGCCCTTTCCGAGACCATCCCTGAAATGCGGGCCGCCATCGACTTTTAGGGGCGGCAGCCCTTCACATTACTCCACGTTTCGGAATCCAGAGTAATCTGTCTGAAGCGTGGAGCATTTATATTCATTGACCTCCCCGCTTCCCGGAATGGTCTGGGTGGCGCGGATCTCCCAGTTCTGAACCTGCGTAGGGTCTCCACCCGGAGCCTCGATGTACCAATAGTACTGAGGAGTGTTTCTGGCCCAAGTGGCAGTAGACCGTCCCAGTTCATTATAGAAGAATGAGACAACGCAGATGTCATTGATCTTTGCCGGTACACGTTTCAGATCGCCGATCTTCTCTCCGCTTTGGAAAAGTTCCACCTTCCAGTTGTCCTCGTCGCTGTTCCATACCGTGGCGACGAAGCAGCCCTTCAGCCCCTGAAAGCCTTCCGCTTTGATTGCCTTAGGGCCGACACCGCCGGATGTCCATGAATATTCATACTTGCCGGTCGGCTTGCCACCCGTCCCGCCATAGATCTGGTTGCCGTCATAGACGCGCATCTGGAGATCCGGCGACTCGTTGGTGCCTTTCGCCAGCCAGTTCGTCATCGTGTTACCTGAGACTTCATAGACGCTGTACCCGTTCGGCTCACCGGCCAGGTTCATGTTGCAGGTCCACCAAGCTCCGCACGCCGCTCCATGAATATGCTCGTACACAGGAAATCCTCCCTTTGTCACATAGTCATGATGAATATAATTCTGCGCATAGTGGGTGTGTCCGATCATGAGGTGCGCCTCGTGGAACTCCGTCAGACATGAGATGGCCTCAATCATATTCTTGATTTGCTTTGTACCGTTCTTGTCCACACTGTGACGGAACTGGATGTGGGTACAGAGGACAACCATCTTGCCGGCCTTGTCCTGAACCAGTTCAAGATCTGACTTGAGCCACTCAAGCTGCTTGTCCGTGATGCCGTCATCATATTTCCAATGCTTGCCGTCAGAGGTTGTGCAGATCACGTCGTCCATCACGATGATGTGAACGTCACCTCTGTTGAACGAATAGTCCGTCGGACCGAAAAGATCGACATATTTCTGAGTGGCAGAGTAGTCATCCTGACAGGAAGCGTCATGATCGTGATTGCCGATGCAGTTGTAAATCGGAAGATATTCCCCGGAATCCAAAGAGAATCCAGAGAGAGCCTTGTGCATCGGCCCCCACTGCACCGTGTTGTCAAATGTCAGGTCGCCGAGGGTGACAGCGTAGGCATTCAGGTACTTTCCCTTGGCCTGCGACTCGGACATGAACCTTTTGAGATCCGGCAAGGTCTCGGTCTCGAACCTGTGAACGTCAGAGTCCGTCTTGCACTGCGGATCACCGATCATCACCAGTGTGAAATCCTTCTCGGGCGCGTCAAGCGGGTCCAGCACGAAGTCATTCCTGTTCTGCTTATTCAGGTCAACCGGAATCGTGGAATAGAACAGCGGCAGTTTTGACTGTGGGTTGAGAGCCGCTTTGTATTCTGCAGGAAGCGTGTAGTAAACATTCCTGCACTTCTCATCAGCCGTGAACTGATAAACCCCGTTCTTGTCCGTCACCGTGAAAGTGTAGCCGTCCGTGACCGGCACACCAGCAATCCCCTTCCCGGTACGGGAGTCCTTGACAAGACCATAAAGATTATTGTTCTTGCTGATGTGGGTTCCGTTCAGTTTCATGGCGTTGGCCGCACACACAGACATGAACGACATCGCCACGACCAAAAATGTAACAGTTCTTTTAATATGCATCATTAATTATATTTTAAGCAAACAGCAGTCAAAAAAGAACGGGGAAATCTCCCCGTTCCCTTATACTTATGAATGAACTCTAGAATCCGCTATAGTCTGTCTGCAAATCCGTGCAAGAATAGACATTGACCTCTCCGCTGCTCGGGATTGTCTGCGTCGCGCGGACTTCCCAATTCTGCACTTTGGTCGGATCACCGCCCGGTGCTTCAATGTACCAATAATGCTGAGCGGTTGTGGTCGTCCATGTCGTCGTGTTCTTACCCAAATTATTGAAATAATATGAGACAACACATATATCAGGGACTTTCGACGGCACTCTCTTCATGTCACCGACCTTTTGGCCATTATGGAAAAACTCAACCTTCCAGTTCTTGTCATCGTCATTCCATATCGCTGCGACAAAAGATCCTTTCAGACTTGAATTACCCTTGGCGGTGATATTGGCGGTTCCTCCTTTACCGCCATTGTACCACGTGTACTGATACTTTCCTGGCGGAACCCCATCGGAACCTCCATAAATCTGGCTGCCGTTATAAACACGCATCTGATAGTCAACATCGTTCTTCGTGCCTTTAGTAACCCAATTCTTAATGCTGTTCCCTTCAATCTCGTAAAGACTGTAGCAGTTAGGCGCACCGTTCACATTCATATTGCAAGACCACCATGCTCCGCATGCCGCGCCATGAACGTGTTCGTAAACAGGTGTGCCTCCTTTGGTTATATAAGAAGAGTGAATCCAGTTTTGAGGATAATGGGTATGCCCGACCATAATATGCGCCTCGTGGAATTCCGTAAGAAGTTTAAGAACTTCGGCATAATTCTTATCCTTGTTCACAGAGGCACCGCCACTATTGGCTCCTCCCCTGAAAGGAATATGGGCACAGAACAGAATCATCTTGTTCTGCTTGTCCTTCACCAGACTCAGATCCGCCTTCAACCATTTCAATTGAGAACTCGTGATACCGGCGTCATAATCCCAGGTCTTGCCATTGGTGGTTGTGGTAAGCACATTGTCCATCACCACGATATGAACATCTCCTCTGTTGAACGAGTAATCCACGGGACCGAAAAGATCGACATAGTTCTGAGTCGATTCATACTGAGTGTTTGTAGAGGCGTCATGGTCATGATTACCAACCATATTATAAAATGGAATGTAATCAGATCCGTTAGCCGAAAACTTCGACATGACATTACGCATCGGCTTCCACTGAACGGTGTTGTCAAATGTGATGTCACCCATTGACATGATGTACACATTTTTATACTTTCCATTCTCCTGTGAAGTCGAAATGAAATTCCTGATGTCCGGCAATGTCTCCGTGCGGAACCTTTCAATGTCAGAGTTTGTCTTACATTGAGGATCACCAATGGCCAGATAAGTGAAATTCTTCTCCGGAGAATCAAGTGGTTCCAAAACAAAGTCGTTCCTGTTCTGGCTGTTGTAGGAAATTGTCGATGTGGAATAGAACAAAGGAAGTTTCGTCTCTTTGTCCAACGCGACCTTGTATTCTGACGGCAACGTATAGTACACATTGCGGCAGTACCTGTTCGCCTTGAACTGGTAAACGCCATTGGCGTCTGTCTCTGTGAAAGAATACCCATCAGAGACCGGCACGCCAGCGATGCCTTTTCCAGTCTTGGAATCCGTTATCAGTCCGACAAGGGTGTTTGTGGACTCAATCGAAGTGCCATTGATCACCGTTTCCGTTCCTGGTGTCGGTTTCGGATCCGGTTTGTCAGGCGTTGGATCATCGGCCCCGTTTTTACCGCAAGCAACAACCCCCAGCATGAGGGTTGTTGCAGACATTAGACCGAATAAACACTTTTTAATCCGTAATTTATTCATGTATAATAGTTTAAGATTTTAATCTTCCCAACCATAATTCTGGCCGAGATTTGGATTCTTTGTCAAGGCTGTCGATGGAATAGGACGGACATAATCCCTGTCATTCCACTCAAGCTTATAATTGTAAATAAGATATCCATGGTCACCCTCAGAAAGAGTCAAGTTCTGGTCTGCGGTTGACGTTCCGGTTTTATAAGCAAATTGAGAGACTTTAGATGCGTTGAACTTATAAGTTTCACCATTGAACTGGATACCGTTTTTATACTCATCGGCAGTCACATAGATACCCATCCAACCACTGTTGTTTGTACCCCTGTCCACTATCAGATCCTGACAAGCCCAACGGCTGAGATCCGAAGAGCGGAGATTCTCACAGATCAACTCTGTGACTCTTTCTCTTCTGATCTCAAGCATGGTGTTTGAGAGAGTAGGGTCACCGTAGTATGATTTCAGCCAAGCATCCTCGACATAACCGGCGGAAGCAGGATAAACATTCTTGACACCTGCGCGCTTGCGGAGCTCACCGACAGTCTCATTCCAGATGGTCTCATCAATCTGACCGAGCTCAGCCTTGGCCTCGGCGTAGTTCAAAAGCACTTCGGCATACCGCAGAATAGGAACATCATTGTCGTTCTTACCCTTAGAGTAATTTTCCTCTTTCTCCTGGCTCCATTTCCTGAACTGATAACCGCTGAATGTATAGGTAAAGTTCAGTTTCTTAAGCACTGATTCTCCCGCCAAGGTCGTGTACAGGTGTCCAGGACCGTGAACAGTGTTGAAAAGACGCCAATCCTTATTGTCGAACTCCTTCGTCACAGACACATCTGGCTTTGCCGGCGTTCCGTCAAGATTCAGGAACATACGCACAAGGTTCTTTGTCGGGGCGGCCTTCTGGTCGTATGTACTTGAGTTCACAACCCAAGTAAGCTCGTTATAGACATTCAGGTCGCCACCTTCATATTCCACGGTCCATATGGACTCGCTGGATTTGCCGAAATCCGTGCTCCTCCAAATGTTGTCATACAAAGAAGTCACCTCCTTGCCATCGGCAACCGAAACAGGAGATCCGGTTACAAGAGAGAACTCTTTGGAGTCAATCACCGACTTGGCTGCAGTGGCAGCGGCGTTGAAGAAATCCTCAGAGGACTCATACTGTCCTGACCATGCGTTGTTTGTCGCCGGGTTTACCTTATGGTACTTACGGAAAGACCCCTCATACAAGCAAACTCTTGACATAAACGCCAATGCGACATATTTGTTGATCACGCCACTATAAGTCTTCAAATCGGCGGACATGTTCTCGCTTGCGAATTTCAAATCCTCAAGAACATTGTGCATCACAAGTTCACGGTCATCCCTGCCGGCGGTAAGAATAGGATCGTCAACGCTGACAACATGGTCAATCCACGGGACATCACTGAAAGTCTTCACTTTAGAGAAGTAGAAGTAGGCTCTCCAGAAGCGGGCGACACCAAGATAATGATTGGCGACCTCATCATTGAAGAGATTCCTGTTCTTTTCGATGCCCTCTATCATCTTGTTGGCCCTGCGGATGCCTTTCCAGTCACTGACAGCCCAGCCACTCTGCTTGACAGAGTTCCATATTCCAGGACGATAAAAATCCGTAGATGTCTGAGTGCAGATGAGATCCGTATAATTATCGCCTTTGCCGATAGTCTCTCCGCTTGGGCGATATGCCTCAATCATTCCATTGGAATATATCTTCAAATCACTTTCAGTCCTGAAGAAATTCTCGGCTGAGATTTTATTTACCGGATCTGCCGTGAGAAAATCCTTGCATGAAGACAACGCAAGAACAGATGCGGCTCCCAAAAGTAATTTAACTGCTATACTTGATTTCATATTAAATTTCATTAGAGTTTATATTCCTTCAAATTAGAAAGTAATGTTCAGACCGAAGGTGTATGTCTTAAGCATCGGATAGGTATATCCCTGTCCAACACCGCTAAGACCTCCAACATTGTCACCGAAGTCAGAGTCTCCGAAGCCAAGAGTCTCAGGGTCAAACATCTTGGTGTGCTTGTATATCGGAGAGAATGTCAGCAGGTTCTCGCCGGAGAAGTAGACCTTGAGTTTCTCCACATTGAACTTCTTTGTCAGTTTGCTTGGGAAAGTGTAGTCAACCGTGAGGTTTTTAAGCCTGACATAAGCGGCATTCTGCATATAGTAGTCATTCTCGAATGTAAGAGGACCGTCGTTTCTGTTCGCGGCGTATGCCACCTGACGTGTGAAGTAAGGCTTGCTTGCGGCATTGGTGACAACCCAATTGGATGTAGAGTAATCAACTTCCACAGCATCTTGAGTATGGATCTTAGGCAAGTATCCATAAGGGCGGTTGTACATTCCCCAGAAGAAACCGGACTCACAGCTTGGATACCAGTCACGTTTGCCTACACCCTGAAGGAATACGCTGATGCCGATTCCGTTCCAGTTAGCGCCAAGATTGATACCGAAATAGTAACGCGGGCTCTGGTTGCCGATGCGTTCAAGGTCGCCATGATCGTCAAGAGTGCCTTTGCCGTAATCAATCTTTCCATCACCGTTGATGTCTATGAATTTAAGGTCACCGGCATACGCTCTGAAGTTGGATCCGTTCTTGTGGAATTTATCGGTCGCCCAATTGTTGGCCTCTTCATTACTGAGGAAGTACCCATCGGTTCTGAAGCCCCAGATCTCTCCAAGTTCCTTACCCTCATAGTAGTTGAGGATGTCACCGTTGATGTTGTAGTACGTCTTCACCCAAGTGCGAGAATCCCATACACTGGCTTTGATGTTATAATTAAAATCCTTGCCTGCGAGCTTGAACGAGTCTCTCCAGCCGATTGTGGCTTCCCAACCCTTTGTCTGGATAGCGCCGTAGTTACCCTTAGGGGTGGAATCACCAAGTACCTCAGGAAGATCCGGTCCCTGAATGAACATATCTTTGACATCACGAACATAGTAGTCAGCCGAAATCGAGAGACGGCTCTTAAGGAAATCAGCGTCAAGTCCGGCATCGTAAGTCGTGACGGTCTCCCAAGTAAGGTTGTCCGGAATGATTGAGGCGGCTGTTGTGTAAGGCACTTTCTCCCCATTGATGAGTTTTGAGGATTTCGACACACCCATAAGCTCCAGGAAAGAGTAAGGGTCGATGGTAGCGTTACCGAGTGAACCGACATTCGCGCGAAGTTTGAAATTATTCATCCACGACTTGGACCATTCCATCCAAGGCTCCTCTGACAATCTCCAGCCCACAGACGCTGAAGGGAAGAAACCCCACTGTGAATATGAAGGGAACAATGAAGAGCCATCATACCGTGCGGCAACCTCGACAATGTACCTGCTGAGAAGAGTGTAGTTTACACGTCCGAAGAAACCGACCATGCTCTTGTCGTGGCCACGGTCTTCCACACCATACTCGTCAGACGCCATAAGTTCAAATGAAGGGATGGAAGGATACAAAAGGTCCTTTCTGGTAAGATAAAGACGGCGATAATTCGTCTTCTCAAGATTCCATCCAGCCACAATATTCAGATCATGGTTGTCACCAAGTTTCGGAGTATATGTTCCGACAATATTTGAGGAGATGTAATCTGTGTTAAAACGCCAATCTGACTTATATGAGGAGCTGTTGTAGTTCTCCAAAGCACCCGGAGCGCTATAACCACTCTGGATGCAAGAGACTCTTGCCTGAGTTGAACGGATGGCTTTGTACGTAAAGTCGCCTGTGAATTTCAAGACGTTTTTGATCGGTTCGAAATCAAGAGTCGTAGATGTGATCACATCAAGTTTATTATTCTCCTGATACGTGTTTCCGTCCTCGAACGCGCCGTACATACAAGAAGCGCCGTAGAATGTAAGCGTGCCATCCTCATTGAAAGCCGGATAGATAGGTTGTCCCCTATGCTCGAACTGGCGGAGGAGAGGCTGCGAGCCTCCGGACACCATCGGCTGGTGATACTTACGTTTGAACACAGATGTGTTATTGGTCAACTTCAACCAATCGGTAATCTTTATTGAGCCCTTGGCGCGAAGGTTGAACTGATTGAAATCCTCATTGCCAAGCTTGTAGATGCCATCCTGTCCATAGTAGCGTCCGCTGATGGCATAACTTACCTTCTCTGACGCGCCATTGATGCTGAGGTTGTGGTTCTGTGTCATGTTCATGTCCTTGTAGAACATGTCAAGCCAGTTGGTGCTCCCATAGTAAGCATAGTTGTTTCCGAAGCCGACATCCTTTCCGTCGCCATAGATCTTACCGTAATTCTCATAAGCAGGATCTGTCTTACGGCGGCGGAATTCCTCATGATAAGCCTCTGAATAGGTGTTGGACCTGTTGTTGACATTGCCCGGCAAAGAACCGGCGGAAGTCGGGGTACGCTTGTCATTCCTGAAGAACTCAACAAAGGTGTCGAGCCACTGAAGACCGTCCGTGACAAGTTCGTCCTCCCACATGATGTTTCTTCTGTTCAAAGAGACAGAGCCGTTGTAGTTCACGGAAATCTTGTCGGTTTTCGGGGTCTTGGTTGTCACAAGAATGACACCGAAGGCACCTCTGGCTCCATAAACCGCAGCGGAAGCGGCATCCTTAAGGACAGCGACCGTCTCGATGTCCTCAGGATTCACGGTCGTCAGGTCTCCCTCGACACCGTCAATGAGGACAAGGGCGCTGCTGCCCTGGCCGATAGAGTGCTTCTGATTGCCGGCGGCTCCACCGACCTTTTTTCTGGACTGATATGAAGTTCCGTTTCCACGGATGGTAATAGACCCCTGATGGGTAGGCTTACCGTCGGCCTGGACGATGTTCAATCCCGGAATCTGCCCCTGGAGAGACCTCGTCACGTTGGAGTTGGTCCTGCCTTCAAGTTCCTCTCCGGACAAGTTCTCGACGGCTCCTACAAGCTGAGTCTTCTTGAGAGTACCGTAACCCACCACAACAGTCGCGTCAAGCATCTGGGTGTCTTCCTGAAGAAGAATATCCAAGTTTGATCTTTTGTTGACATTAACCTCCACCGTCTTATAACCGAAAAGCTGGCAGACTAGGACAGCGTTGGCGTCAGCCTTGATGGTGTATGCTCCATTCGCATCTGTCGATGCGCCAACGGATGTGCCTTTGACCATTACAACCGCTCCCGGGACAGGCTCATTGGTTGCGGCTTCTTTGACAAAACCTGATACGGTGAGTTTCTGCGCGGACACGTTAGATGGCACCAAAAACAAAAGAATCGCCATAACGGTCGTCATCAAACCGTTCGTAAGCAATAATAATTGTCTGCTCCTCCCCTTTTCAGAAGAAGAACTGGTTATTATGTGATTCATTTTAATCGTCATAAAATTTCTATAAAAATTACCAGAACCGAAAAAGGTTCATGATTCAGTGGCAAACTGAAATCTTCGGCAATATTTCCAATGGTTTACAAGGTTATTGTGGTTCTTTTATCTTCGCATCAATGTTAAAAATTAATGATGAATATTATTGTACTACTAAACTGTCTATGATTTTGTTTTAGTGCGCCTTTAGCAAAAACTATTTGTATTTCACAAACGGGGCTTTCTCGTCCAGAAATCTCTTCACCTCTATGGCTCTGTCGCAGCAGAGATATTCCGCACCGAGATAAACGCCAAGCATGATGTCCTCAGGAGTCCTCGAAGGCCAAAGGGAGACAGCCAAGCCAGCTTCCTTCGCTTTCTTCACCATAGAACGCGTGGTGCCGTTCATGTTGCAACCAATCCGCTTGATTCCCATCGCTTCCGCCATCTGAATGGTCTCATCACAAACCGGCTTGCTGAAAATCATGAGCATATCGGCATCCGGATGAAGTTTTCTCATCATATTCAAAGCATCCCGGCTGCTGGATGTGAACAGATATGTCGAATGCTCCGGCTTCTTGGCCATAACCGCCTTGTAGAGTTTGTCGCAATACTCGCGAAGGCGATCCTCCGGATAACTTGACGCTGGGCTGACCTTCATTTCAAACTCAACATAGAGACCATCCTTGTCGGAAAGGAAGCCCACAAGCTCATCAAGGAAAAGAATCTTGTTGCCTTGGAATGTAGTCAACTTGCGGATTTCATCAGATGTCATTGATTCCACCGCACCCGAGCATGGAGTCAATCTGGCGAACGTCTCATCGTGGTTCACGACAAGCGCGCCGTCTTTGCTCATTCTGATGTCGGTCTCAAACCCTCTTATTCCTTGTTCGTAGCAAGCCTTGAATGCCGGGAGCGTGTTCTCGTCATACTCGAAACGGCTTGCGCGATGGGCGAAAAACTGCACTGTCTGAGACTGTGCGGACAAGTCCATCGTCCACACAGACAGCATGATAACAAATAAAAACCTTAATACCTTCCTCATAACTTGACACAAATATTTAAGTTCGTATACACCCTGATATCTATCAGGTAACCTTCAGCCGTGAATTTCAGGCTTGCGCCTAAAAACGATTGAATGGATTCACAAAAGTACAGAAAAAATCAGTCACAACCTTGCATTTTTCATTTAACTTGAATATTTTTGTCTCGGCAAACTGAAATATAGTTCACTTTCGAGTGACATCATTACATCTTCTGATGGTTGTTAAGGGTGCTTAAGAAGCATAGCCTTAATTTTAGTATTTACAGTTTTCAACTAACAATCACTAAAGAATAATATGAAATCCATTAAAGCCCTCGCGGCCGTAGCCTTGGCTTCTTCTCTTTTTATAGGATGTGAAGAAGAAGAGCACTTTGGCATAGACTCATCCAAACCGGCGCCGAAGGAATTCACTTATGATGAAGAAAATTCATCGGAAACATCCATTTCAGTCTACTGGGATGACGCCAGCATGATTGAGGCCGGGGCGACCAGTGCTACCGTCCAGCTCACAACAGAACTCAACAATGGCGACAATTACGACAATAGTGTCTCCCACACCATCCTCTACAACGACGAAAAGGTTAAAGTCAAAAACGCCACTACTTTCACCGGCCTGAAAAAATTCAGCCAGTACTATATCAGAGTCAGAGCCAACTATCCAAGATCCGTATTCTCTGACTGGGTATATATCACTCAAGACAACGAACCTGTTCAACTTGTGCTCGGCTACGGTTTCGTAAAACCTGATTTTGTCGGCATTCCTAATCTTACGGCGACTCCGCTTGCGGATGCTATCACCTTGAAATGGGATCCATGCGTGAATGCCGTCAAATATGTCGTCGAATACAAACTTGCTTCCGCTTCTGACTGGACGGCAATCGAGACAGAGGAGACCACCCTGAAGATTTCCGACCTTACGGACAAGACAGCGTATAATGTGAGAGCCAAGTCTCTCAATAAGGACGGCAAGGAATCTGAATACTCCGAGACACTTGACATCACCACTCTTGAAAAGGCTGCGTTCCCTAAGGACATAGCGACAGCCGATGAGTTTGTCAAACTCTTCAACGGAAAGGAACTCACCACCGCAGACGCCACAAGTGTTGTCAACCTGACCGCAGATATCGACCTTGCAGGGAAAACAATCCCGACATGCGCCATATTCCCGGGAATCTTAAACGGTAACAACCACAGCATCAAGAACTGGAAAGGAACCGCTCCTCTATTCACAGAAGTCGGAACAGTCAAGGATCTTGTGATTGATGCGTCATGCTCATTCATTCCGACGGATTCTGAATTCGGCATCATTGCCATAAGGAACAAGGGTGAACTCTCCAACATTACAAACAAGGCGAACATCACAATGAATGCCGAATCCTTTGACGATGCCGTCATCTGCGGAGCGCTTGTCGCAGAAGGTATGGCCAGCATAACCAATTGCCACAACACCGGCAACATCACCGTGACAGCACAGAATTCAATGAATGGTGCGGCCGTCGCAGGTGTCGCCGGATACCTCAAGGCGACAATGAAAGACTGCTCTAATGAAGGAACGATAAGTGTCTCATGCTCGTTTGTCAATGGTGCGTCAACCATTGTAGATGTGAAGAACTGCCCACCTTCAGTGGGTGGCCTCGTTGCTTATGGCGGCAATGACGAAAGCGGACAGTTTGCGATGACAAATTGTGTGAACAGGGGCAAGGTATCTCTTGTGAATACATCTATCGACTCAGTCACAGGAAACGTGAAGAGACAGGATGTAGGAGGTATTGTCGGAGCGTCCAACGGCGACATTACCAATTGCCACAACTATGGCGAGGTTTACGCAAAACTTGCTTCAAGCAGCGGTTCTGCCATGTCCGGATATGAGGCGATTGTTCTGGCCGGCGGCATCACAGGAGGAGATTACTTCGCAGCCGGGCAGATCAAGTCAAACATCACAGGATGTACCAACGAAGGTCCGATCAACGTGTTCTCAGATGCATCCAAGGCAAACTCCGCAGTAGGCGGAATTGTTGCATGGCCAGGAAAAGAGGCTAAGCAAAGCACATGCACGAAAGACTGCGTCAACAAAGGTGACATTACCATCAGTGGAACTGTAAAGGTGCGCGCAGGTGGCGTTCAAGGAGGTACCGGCAATATGGACAACTGCACAAATGAAGGTGAAATCATCTTCGAATCCGGCGACAAGGCCAGTGTTATCGGCAGCCTCTGTGGTTTCCACTCCCAAGGAAACACCATCGAGAACTGCAAGGCTTTCGGGAAAGTGACTGCCACGGCTGCCGTCGATGGCATCGGAGGTCTTATCGGAAACATCGGCAATGCTGCCCACAACACAGGAAACGGTTGCGTCGTGGATTGCGTGATTTCCGGTGGAGCCGAGGCTACAAGAGGTCTTGTGATCGGCAAATTCAATGGCAAGACAAAGAACATCACTCTTGGCGAAACCAGCCCGATCAAAGTATCCGGCACCGTTGACGGGATCACAATTGACGCAGGCAACTTCGCTAATTTTGTACATGGAACCACAAACTACACAGATGGCGTACATGTAATCAAAGCTGTCTTCGGCAAATAATCCGAACACTCTGATATTCAAAAGGGGATGGCCGGCCGGTCACCCCCTTTTCTTTTTGCCAGTGGCACTGGTTGTGATGTCCACCGGTGGTCACACCCTTACCGGAATAACTTCACCACTTCCTGAATGTCGCCGTGTCAAATGTTATACATTGATTCAGTGTGGCTTACAAAATATTGCCAGTCAATCCGGAGGGGCAGGATTTCCTAATTTATTCATTGACAAGGCATTACGGTTTACGGTCTGCGCCTCCGCTGACATATTCCGTCCGACATCATATTACCACCTAGTCCTGCCGAAGCGACTTCCAACGACATAATTCCGCCATAACGTTCCGCAAAGTGACCTCCCATGTTCCAACTTGCGCATCAGCACTTTTGGTACAGTAAAGGGCGCTCTCCTGTTCCATTTGCGGCAACTATGTCATTTCACCACATACTTCGGCAACCAAAACTAACCTTACGCTCCGCCAAGCAATGTCAAAAGAAAAAATATTTCTGTTTCTTATGTTTTGTATATGTTTCTTTTCGTTATTTACGTTTTCTGTGCATATTATTGCGGTTCAATATTAATTTAAGATTGAACCATGTATTTCAAAGAAAAGAGACAAGAACTCGCTCCGTTCGTGAATCTGCGGAGCGATGTCGGCTTCAAGGCCGTGTTCGCGGACAGGAACAACAAGGACATCCT
>CAKUVR010000050.1:0-14183 GCA_934698975.1 uncultured Bacteroidales bacterium | reverse complement strand
CTGCTCTCCACGATGGCCGTCTCGCAGTCCTTTGCCGGCAAGGAATTGATAATGAACATCGCCAAACTGGTCTTCTTCCTGATTCTATGGTTTCTTGTCGGAATCTATGTCATCCCTACCCTGCTGAAAAAGGCCAAAAAATATCTCAACGACGAGATCCTGCTGATTGTCAGCATCGGCCTCTGTTTCGGAATGGTCGCTCTGGCTACATCCGTCGGGTTCTCGTCAGCCCTGGGCGCTTTCGTCATGGGTTCGATTCTCGCGGAGACAACTGAGAGCGAGCATATCGACCACATTGTCGAGCCTATCAAGAATCTGTTCGGGGCGATATTCTTTGTCTCTGTCGGAATGATGGTCGCCCCGTCGGTAATCATAGAGCATTGGGCTATCATTCTCCTGATTGCCGTGATCGTCATCATCAGCCACATCTTCTTCGCCGGAGCGGGCATAATCCTGACAGGCAATGGTTTGAACAATGCGGTTCACACAGGCTTCAGCCTTGCTCAGCTCGGAGAGTTCGGATTCATCATCGCCGGTGTCGGCTGCACACTCGGCGTGATGAGGGATTTCATCTATCCGGTGATCATAGCCGTTTCCGTCATAACGACATTCACAACCCCGTTCATGATAAAACTTGCTGATCCGTTCTATAATCTACTGAGCAAAAGGCTCCCAGCATCTTGGATCAGCAGGCTTCAACAGACAAACGACTCTGGGAAACAGACTGCGGCAGAGCACAACGAATGGAAAACTCTGCTGAACGCATACTTCACACGCATAGTGCTCTATGGTGTGATTCTTATAGCGATTTACATCGGTTCGAAACTCTATCTCAGACCTGCTGTCGAAAAACTTCTCCCGGAACTGGGCACCACTATTCATAAGATTATCGAAGTGGGGATCACCATTGCCGTGATGATTCCTTTCCTGTTCGGTCTCGGGGTGCATTCTGGTTCCATCAGCAAGTCCGCTCCTAAACTTCTGAAAGAGAAACCTAGCAACATCTGGCCGCTGATGGGGCTGATCTTCGCCAGATCTTTCCTCGCCGTCGGAATAGTGCTTGGAGTGCTTTCATCATACTTTCATCTTGCCGGTTGGACGGTTCTCGCGATCTTCTTCGCCGGCATAATATTCACACTCTTCGCCCGCAGGTCAATCCACAAATATTCCGCCTTGGAGATGAGATTCCTGTCAAATTACAACGAAAAGGAGGAAAGCGAACGGCGCAGCAAACCCGTGGCTTCATCTGTCAGTCAGAAACTTGCGGACTACGATGTCCATACTGAAATCCTGAAGGTAGCCCAAAATTCCGAATATGCCGGCAAACCTCTGAAGGACATTCCTTTCAGGGCGGAGACAGGAGCGAACATCATCAAAATCACCAGAGGCTCAATGAATATGATCGTGCCATCCGGTGACGTGGTTCTGTTCCCTGGCGATCAGATGCTTGCCGTCGGCACATCGCCACAGCTTGAATCTTTGAGGAATATGATGGCCGGGGCAATCGTTCCAGAAGTTCCGGAATCTGACTCCGCGTTCAGGATCGAGCCAGAGACATTGACCGGAGACTCATTCCTGACCGGAAAGACCTTGCGAGGCACAAATCTCAGGAAATATCACTGCATGGTCATCAGCGTGCTGCGCGGCTCACAATTCATCACCAACCCGGAACCTGATTTCAGATTTCAGGAAGGTGACACAGTCTGGATTGCAGGCAATGTGAGCGAACTGGAAACAGTTTAGAGTTTGATATATTCAGAGTTCAGATAAGGTTTGAGTTCCGCCCACGGGACGGTGACTTTGATTATTCCTTCAGCGTAACTGGCTATCTCGTAAGGCTGGTAGAACCACGTGACACCTTCCAAGGAAACACCGCACTTTCCATTAGGCACCATACCATCTTGAAACATCGTCTCGAACGTGTCGCTGCCCTGTTCTGACTCAAGTTCTTCCTTGATCAGCCCCGTAACCGGAGCGACATAGCCTGGCTGGAACAAATCGTTCTCTGTCACGATTTCACCGTTCTTGATGTCAATGATGTAAGGTATAGAGTAATACATCCCGTGAGCTCCTCCGGTGTAGCTTTCACTGAACACCTGATAGGTCTGGAGATTCATAAACTTTTCCCCGAACGCTCCTACCGTCCTGTAGTACCAGTTGCAGAATGTTGCCGGAGTCCAATCATAGTCATTGCCGTTATCCTTGGAGTATGCAAGATATTCATCATAACTCTGCCCAGCGTCTTTCTGATAATTTGCGATCAATGTGTCCGAAACGGCGTCAGACGCCTCCTCGGCCGTCAGCCCGGCATATTCCTCCCCGAAGCAGCTTCTGACAATAGCGTCGTTGATCTTATTGCGCAGAGCCCTACCGCCTTCGTATGATTTGTAATATTGAATTGAATGGCTTATCTGCACCGATGCCGAGTCATCCTGCACCAGTGTCTGCTCATAATTGTTCTCGTATGTGGCAACCTCCGTCTCCTTCTCGGAGCAGGAGCAAAGACCCGCCGCAAGCATGGCCACGGCCGCACCCAATGTCAGAATTCTGTTTTGCATAAACAATCATTATTTGAATATCACAAAGATAGATATTATTCCTTAATTTGCTAACTTTGCCGACAATTATGAAAGAGACTAAACTTATACGCAGGATGAACGGCTGGCTGGCGCTTAGTCCGCTGGCAGTGTTTCTGGTGACATATCTGGTGTCTTCGCTGGTGGCGCATGACTTTTACAAGGTTCCGGTGGCGTCAGCGTTCCTGATCGCATCAATCTATGCGATGCTGATCACTAAAGGCACGGTGAATGAAAGAATCAGCATATTCTCTGGTGGGGCTGGCAACAAGAACGTCCTGCTGATGATCTGGATATTCGTGATGGCCGGAGCGTTCGCCACGACGGCCAAGGCTATCGGCAGCGTGGAGGCGACTGTCAATCTTACCCTTACGATTCTGCCGGGTAAATGGCTGCTTGCGGGGCTATTCCTGGCTTCCTGCTTTATCTCGATGTCAATCGGAACAAGTGTAGGAACGGTGGTAGCTCTGGTGCCGATCGCCTCTGGAATCGCCTCACAGTCAGGGTTGTCTTTGGCGATGGTGACAGGCCTGATTGTCGGAGGAGCATTCTTCGGGGACAACCTGTCGTTCATCTCAGACACAACGATCGCTTCGACCACATCCCAAGGCTGCTCGATGTCCGACAAGTTCAAGGCCAACATCTGGATCTGCGGACCTGCTGCACTGATTGTCACGGCTATCTACCTTATCATCGGACTCAACCACGGAGCCACACCTGAGATCGGGGAGATTGAATATGTCAAACTCATCCCTTACCTGTCCGTCATCGTGCTGGCATTGTGCGGTCTGAATGTCCTGCTCGTGCTCGGAATCGGTCTGCTGCTCAGCGCAGTCATCGGATTCATGAACGGAATGACATGGATCGGGTTTCTGGGAAGTGTGGGCGATGGAATCTCAGGAATGGGAGAACTGATCATTGTGACAATGCTTTCGGGAGGAATGCTTGAACTGATCCGGCACAATGGAGGTATCGATTTCATCATCAATGGTTTGACAAAAGGCATAAAAGGCAAGAGAGGGGCAGAGTTCAGCATCGCCGGGCTTGTCGGCCTGTCTAATTTATGCACAGCCAACAACACTATCGCCATTCTGACGACCGGGGACATCGCCCGCGACATCACCAAGAAGTTTGGACTTGACCCAAGGAAATCCGCAAGCCTTCTGGACACATTCTCCTGCGTTGTCCAGGGTATAATCCCCTACGGCGCGCAACTGCTCATGGCATCCGGGTTCGCTGGAATCTCGGCGGCGGCCATTATCCCGTGTCTCTACTACCCGTTCGTGCTTTGCGCCGTGGCATTCCTTTCAATCATATTCAGACTTCCTAAACGCTACTCATAATGGACAGGACAGCAAAAGTGACTTTCGTGACCCTGGTTGGATCCATTGTCAACATCATCTTGACGGTCTTCAAGATCATCGCAGGAGTGCTCGGACGTTCCACGGCGATGATAGCAGACGGAATCCATTCATTGTCAGATCTTTTGAGCGACATAGTCGTGATTGTTTTTGTCAAGATCTCCGCTAAAGGAAGAGACAAGGACCACGACTACGGGCACGGGAAGTTCGAGACGTTCGCCACACTGATCATCAGTCTGATGCTTATCGTTGTGGCAGCCAATCTGATGTCCGGAGGAATCCGCAAAATCCGCCTGATACTGGACGGAGGAGAAGTCAGTTCGCCCGGTATGATCGCCCTTTGGGCCGCGGTGGCGTCAATCGTTCTGAAAGAGATTCTCTATCATTACACCATAATTCAGGGAAAAGCCCTTAACAGCCCGATGATGATCGCCAACGCCTGGCATCACCGTTCGGACGCTTTCTCGTCCATCGGATCCCTGCTCGGAATCGGAGGAGCCATATTCCTTGGAGACAAGTTTGTCATTCTGGATCCCATCACAGGATGCGTCATCAGCATATTCATTCTTGTGATGGCGGTGAAGATGTCCGTGCCGGCGATAAAGGAACTTCTGGATGTGTCTCTTCCGGACGAAGTCGAGCAAGAAATCGAGACTACAGCCAAGTCCATACAGGGAGTCATTGACCTTCACGAACTTAAAACAAGGCGCGAAGGCCCGGGAATAATCATGGAAGGGCATCTTGTTCTCAACTCCCACATCTCCTTGAAAGAGGCCCACGACATCTCAAAAAAAGTCGAGGAAGCCCTACGCAAGAAATTCGGCTCCGAGACACAGATTTCCCTGCATCTGGAGCCGGAGGACGATTCTCAGTAATCAGGAATACATCCAGCCTATCACCTTAAGGACCAGCCTCTGAGGTAGTCTGCGGATCAGGAAGGTCAGAAGGCTGTAAACGAAAGTCGGAGTGACCTCAGGCTTCATCTTCTTTCGTTGGAGTTGCCGCAAAATGGCCTTGCCGATGACCTCCGGGCTCATGCCGTCACGTTCATCCTTCGCCATAGCAGCGACAGCGTCAGCGCAGCCTTTATAGTAAGGAGAATCCTCTCTCTGAGTTTTCACAGCCACACGACGTGCCTTTGTGAATCCAGTCTTTACATCACCTGGCATCACGACACAGCATTGCACGCCAAACTCATTTGTCTCGATGGCCAACGCCTTTGTAAGCTGCAATATTCCAGCCTTCACACAGGAATAATAGCCTTGATACGGCAGCGGAGCGAGAGCCGCCACGGAAGAGACCGTCACCACTCGCCCGTGTCCCTGCTTCCGGAAGACCGGCAAGCAAGCCTGCACTGTCTTAACAACCCCGTAGAAAGTTGTTGAATATTGCGCCTCAATCTCTTCTATGGAAGTCTCCTCAATCGGACCAGCGATTCCGTTCCCTGCGTTGCAGACCACAGCGTCCAGACTCCCCCGCTCACGGACAATTCTATCAACCACAGCGGCAATTGCCTCACTGTCATTCACATCCATCACCACCGGAATCATATTCCCGTTCTGTGAATATCCCTCCGGAGCTTTCCCGCTTCTTGACGCTGCATAGACCGTCATCCCGGCATCGCACAACAGCCCCGCGGTAGCGGCCCCTATCCCGCTGCTCCCGCCTGTCACCAGCACTGTTTTGACATTCGTTTTCATGACCGCAAAAATAATAAAATCCCGAAAGATTCACTTGACTTCCGGGATTATATTCATTTCTATTGGAGTTTACGCCTTCAGAGCACGCATCGAATTCAAAACGGCGAGCACAGTGACACCGACATCGGCAAAGACTGCCATCCACATCGTCGCGACACCAAGAACGGCAAGGACGAGAACAAGAAGCTTTATGAATATGGCGAAGAAGGTGTTTTCCCTTGCCAGGCGAAGGGTCTTGCGGGCGATCTTCACACCAAGGGCAATCTTGGACGGCTTGTCATCCATCAGGACAATGTCTGCGGCCTCTATCGCAGCGTCTGACCCAAGTCCACCCATCGCTATTCCAAGATCGGCTCTGGCTAGCACAGGGGCATCATTTATGCCGTCTCCCACGAATGCGAGAGTCTTTCCGGCAGGTTTCTCTTTCAGAAACCTCTCAAGTTCAGAGACTTTGTCCGCAGGCAGGAGTTCAGCCCGGAACTCATCGATGCCGACAGCAGAGGCGACATATTCACCGACCTCACGCTTGTCTCCGGTCAGCATCACCGTCTTAGTCACGCCTTCCGCCTTCAACGCCTTGATCGCATCAGCAGAATCCGGCTTGATCCTGTCAGAGACCACAATGTGTCCGACATACACACCGTCAACACTCACATGAACTATTGTCCCGTTCTTCTCGCAAGGCTTCCACTGCGCTCCGACAGCGTCCATCATCTTTGTGTTTCCGACACAGACGGTCTTCCCGTTCACCACCGCGCGCACTCCGTGACCGGCGATCTCCTCCACATTCTCGACAGAGCATCCGTCAGACTCATTAGGATAGGCGTGCTTCAACGAGACAGCAATCGGATGGGTGGAATATCTTTCCACGTGAGCCGCAAGATGCAGAAGTTCCTTCTCATCAATGTTTTCCGGGTGTACGGCTGTCACATCGAAGACGCCTTCGGTCAATGTGCCGGTCTTGTCAAAGACAACCGTTCCCACTTTCGCGAGGGCCTCAAGGTAGTTGGATCCCTTGACAAGGATTCCTTTTGAGGACGCTCCGCCTATGCCTCCGAAGAATGAAAGCGGAACCGAGATAACGAGGGCGCAAGGACAAGATACAATCAGGAATGTCAAAGCCCTGTAGAGCCACGTGGCGAACGTGCCGCCGAAATCTCCGGACAGGACAGGAGGGACGAAAGCAAGGACAAGGGCGGCGATCACAACCACCGGTGTGTAGATCTTTGCGAACCTTGAGATGAAGCTCTCGCTCTTGGATTTGTTCTCAGAGGCGTTCTCAACGAGGTCAAGAATCTTTGATGCCGTGGATTCACCGAACGCCTTCGTGACTTTAGCTCGGATGACTCCAGTGAGGTTCACGCAGCCGGAGATGATGTCATCGCCTTTGGCTATGCTTCTCGGCACGCTTTCTCCGGTCAGAGCCACAGTGTTAAGGCTTGATGCCCCCTCAAGGACCACTCCGTCCATCGGCACTTTCTCGCCAGGCTTGACGACGATTGTCTCGCCTATTTTCACTTCTTCCGGATTGACCGTCAGGACCTTTCCGTCTCGTTCCACATTGGCTGTGTCGGGCCTGATGTCCATAAGTTTGGAGATAGACTTCCGGCTGCGCCCTTCGGCGATGTCCTCGAAGAGTTCTCCGACCTGGAAGAACAGCATCACGAAAACTGCTTCTGGGAATTGTGTCTCGGCTCCGGGAAGGAAACCGATGCAGAGAGCACCGATGGTGGCGATGCTCATCAGAAAGTCCTCGTCGAAGAAATCGCCTTTGACGATCTTCTCGCCGGCTTCAAGAAGGGTGTCGTAACCAGCGATGAAATAAGGAATTAAATAAACAAGGAGAAGTTGCCAGACACTGAGGTCAAGTCTCTTCTCCACCAAGACTGCCACGCCTAACAGGGCGGCTGAAAGAATGATTCTTGCGAATCTGATTTTGTTTTCCTTTTCCATATTCTTTCTTTGACTTAAATTTCAACGGTGCAAAGGTCAAAAAAAAATCATGCAACCGGGTTGCAAAGTGCAAAAATGCGTAAATTTGTAAAATGAATATGCCAAACGTGAACATTACAGAGCTGCTTGAGAGGCACGACATCAAAGCCACGGCCAACAGGCTGATCGTGGCGCGGACACTTCTTACCGAGAAGCGTCCGCTGAGTCTGATGGAGCTTGAGGATAAAATCGGCACGATTGACAAATCTGGGATATTCAGAAGCCTCACCCTATTCAAAGAGCACCGCCTTGTTCATGCGATAGAGGATGGCGGCGACGGCACCAGATATGAGCTATGTCTGAGCCACGATTCCGATAAGGATGAGGACGCGCACGTCCATTTCTTCTGTGAGAAATGCCACCGCACCTTCTGCCTGGAGGACATACACATTCCTCCGGTGACACTCCCGGAGGGATATTCAGAAACCACAGCGAACTACCTTATTAAAGGAATATGTCCGCGATGCTCCAAATAAACCATGGCGGAAAGTAATCTTAAAGGGCATCTGGCCTTGCTCACGGCCTACACGATCTTCGGGGTCAACATCGTGTTGACGAAGGACATCTCCAACTCAGGAGTCGTCTCCCCCATCGCCTTGTTCACGATGAGGGCCATTGGCGCCTCCGTCCTGTTTTGGCTGATCTCTTTGTTCACACCCAAGGAAAAAGTTCCCGCCAAGGATCTGGTACAGATAGCGTTGGCTTCCATATTCGGACTTTTCATAACGCAGTACACCTTCCTGAAAGGCATCACTATGGCCACAAGCATCGATGCTTCAATCATCGGCACCCTCGGTCCGATCTTCACGATGTTCTTCGCATTCATATTCGTGAAAGAGCCGATCACCGCGAAAAAGGCTACCGGAGTGGGAATCAGTTTCCTCGGGATCATATTCTTGATTTTCAATTCAGTGCACAGCCACAACGGGGTCGAAGCGACAAAACCGTTCGGATTTGTGCTGCTCTTTCTGAACAGCATCAGTTTCTCGCTGTATCTCGGTGCGTTCAGGCCGCTCATCCAGAAATATTCAGTGGTCACCTTCATGAAGTGGATGTTCCTCTTCTCCCTGCTGATGTCACTGCCTTTGTCTGCAGGTGACCTAATCTCGACGGATTACTCTGCCATCAGATTGCCGCAGATGCTTGAAATCGGTTTTTTGGTGTTTTTCGCCACGTTCGTGGCCTATTTCCTGATTCCTGTCGGACAGAAAAGCGTCCGTCCGACAATAGTCGCGATGTACACTTACCTTCAGCCTATACTTGCATGCCTGCTCAGCGTCATCGGCGGAATGGACACGATGACATGGCAGAAAGTAATCGCCATCATCATGGTTTTCAGCGGAGTGGCCGTCGTAAACCGGAGCCGCGCCGCGTCACACAATCCAAGTCTCAAACATTAAAACTCTATGAATATGAAAAAGATCATCCTTGCTTTGGCAGCCGCCGCGCTGGCCACTTCCGCACTCGCTCAGGAAGTCATCAAGCTTCCACAACCTGACAAGAACGTGTCCATGCCTCTCTACCAAGCGCTTCAGCAGAGAGCGTCTGTACGTGAATATTCTGACGCACAAATCAGTGACGCGACTCTGTCACAGTTGCTTTGGGCCGCATGCGGGGTTAACCGCGAGGACGGAAGACTGACAGTTCCGTCAGCCATGAACACACAAGAGGAGATAGTCTATGTCTGCCGCGCCGATGGGGCTTGGCTGTTCAACGCCCATAATAATACCTTGACCAAGATTTCAGAGAAAGATATCCGCTCAGACCTGGCCGGCCGCCAGACTTCTGTCGCTAACGCCCCTTTGTTCCTCGTGATCGTCTGCGACCTTAACAAGTACAAGTTCCGCGATGAAAGAACCGCGATGTTCGGAGCGCTCGACGCAGGTTACGTCTCCCAGAACATCTGTCTTGCATGCGAGGCTCTCGGGCTGGCGACAGTTCCGCGCGGAAGCATGAACCACGAAGTGGTTAAAACCGCCCTTGGCCTCAAGGACGGACAGGAA
Organism: uncultured Bacteroidales bacterium; assembly: GCA_934698975.1. Lineage (GTDB taxonomy): Bacteria > Bacteroidota > Bacteroidia > Bacteroidales > UBA932 > Cryptobacteroides. The sequence continues at coordinate 4,551 of CAKUVR010000050.1, read as the reverse complement.
CTTTTGCTTAATCACCCTGTCGGACACGAGAAAAAGTAACCCATCTTACTATCGCTCCAAAATGTTTTAATCTCCTGTTTATAAAACACATAAGTCCCGTCATCACTCAATGGCGGGACAATTTTATATATTCAAAAATATAATATTTTACGTTTTTTTACTACCTTAGCGGATTGTAAAGTAAAAGAACAATGGCTATTACAACCAAGGAAGTGACAAGCAGACAGGATCTGAGACGTTTCGTCCGGTTCCCGAATGAATTGTATGCAGACAATGAATATTACGTTCCTCAGATCGAATCAATGGAAATCGACACCCTCACTCCGGGCAAAAACCGGGCCTTTGAGGTTTGCGAAGGTAAATATTGGATGGCATACGACGAAGAAGGGAAAATTGTCGGAAGGGTCGCGGGAATCATAAACTACAAGTACAACAAAAAGGTTGACAAGAAAATCTGTCGCTTCGGTTGGATAGACTTTGTTGAGTCGCAGGAAGTTGTTCACGCCCTTATGGAAAAGGTGAAGGAATATGCCGGAGAAAAGGGGATGGAGGTCATCGAGGGGCCGGTAGGATTCCTCGAGTTCGACATCTCCGGAGTTCTTGTCGAAGGATTTGACCAGCTTCCCACCGCCTACGGAAAGTACAACGCTCCCTACTACGAGCCGATGCTCCTGAAGGAGGGTTTCACGAAAGAGACTGATTTCGTGGAATACAGGATCACGGTTCCGGACAATCTCGACCGTTATTTCCATTTCGCCGAGATGATCGGGGAACGTTACAATCTCAAGGAAGGCGACTACAGGAACAAGAATGAACTGCTCCACAAATATGCCGACGGAATATTCCGTGTCATGAACGAATGCTATTCCGTCCTGCACGGATTCTCAGAGCTCTCCCCCGCCCAGTGCGAGGATCTCAAGGACCAATTCTTCCCGAACCTGAATCTGGACTATGTCTCCGTCATCGTTGACCAAAGCGACAAGGTTGTCGGGTTCGGAATCACGCTGCCGTCATTGTCAAAGGCTCTTCAGAAGGCTAAAGGGCACATGTTTCCTTTCGGGTTCATCCACATACTCAGGGCGCTTCATCACAATGACACTATCGACGCATTGCTGATCGCGATATCCAACGAGTACAAGGACAAGGGTGTCAATGCGATGATTATCTCCAAGATCGGCAAGGGAATGCACAAGAACGGCATCAAATACGTCGAGAGCACCCGTGAGCTGGAGGAGAACCACAATGTGCAGAACCTTTGGGGCAAATTCGAGCATCACCTCCACAAGAGGGCCAGAATCTACGTCAAGAACATATAACACATAATTGAATATGGCAGACAAGAAAGCGGATAGAATACAGACTTCCATCCTGAACGGAGTCGAGAAGAAGGCCCTTGTCTGGCTGGCCGAAAGGCAGCCGAAATGGGTCGTATCAGACACACTCACAGCCATCGGCACGCTCGGGGCTATCATGATCGGAGCCGGGTACATCCTCAGCGGAGTCAACATCAATTTCCTATGGCTCAGTTGCTTTGGATTCGTTGTGAACTGGTATGGCGATTCTCTGGACGGGACGCTGGCCAGAGTCCGCAAGACTCAAAGGCCGATCTATGGCTACTACCTTGACCACACTGTCGATTGCATAAACGAGGCGTTCATGTTCATCGGTCTTGGACTCTCATACCTTATGCGCCTGGATCTGGCGTTGATGATATTCGTTGTATATCTTTGCCTTACGGTGAATGTCAGCGTGAACGCTCATCTCAAGAGCGAGTTCCGGCTCACCTACGCCAAACTTGGACCGACGGAGTTCAGGGTGATCGCCATCATCCTCACCTCCTTGTTTATATTCATAAAGCCTCTCAGGGAATTCTGCACTGTGATCAGGATCTTCGGAAAGGACATCGACCTCAGGGCGCTTGATGTTGCCGGCCTTGTCATACTGGCCTTGCTTGTTATCATATACCTTGTGACAATCATCAGTGACGCAAAGGGCTACGCAAAGATGGATCCGATGCCAAAGAGTGACGACAAGTAATGCCGCTTCTTCCTGTAGAACAGATTGAGCAGATCGCGCCGGCTTTCAAAGGGAAATTCGGCAATGCTGTCGTGCGGGTACTGCGGAAGATTCTTTCAATAAAGACACTGTCCGACCTGTACGACACTATTGATAAATATCAGGGAGCGGATTTCGCCGGCGCCCTGCTGGACAGGCTTGGAGTCAATTACCATTTGGGAGGATCACAAAGGCTTCAGAATCTGCCTGACAGTCCGTTCATTACGGTAAGCAACCATCCTTACGGAGGGATGGACGGAGTCATTCTCATTGACCTTATCGGGCATCTGAGGCCTGACTTCAAGGTGATGGTAACCGAGTTTCTCGCTCTTGTAGAAGCGCTGCGCCCCAGCCTCATCGTTGTTAATCCCAAGAACAATCTTAACAAGGGCATCACGGCCAAGAATATTCAAGGAGTCCGTGAGGTTCTTGAACGGCTCCATGATGGCAAACCGATTGGATTCTTTCCTTCAGGCGCTGTTTCGGACCTTAGTCTGAAAGAGATGAAGATAAGGGACAGGGAGTGGCAGGAACCAGTTCTCAGGCTTATTCAAAAAGCCAAGGTTCCAATCGTGCCGATCCGGTTTTTCGACCATAATTCCATGTGGTTCTACTATTTGGGGCTCATCGACTGGAGAATCCGCCTGATGCAGCTTCCTCATGAACTAGTCAATAAAAAACATAGGAGAATACGTGTAGGGGTCGGAGAAATACTTACCGTGGAGGAACAGTCCCTCCATTCCGACATCAAGGATTTCGGAGCATTCCTAAGAAGCAAAGTCTATGACATGCCGCTTCCTGATGATTTCGTCAGGTATAAGGATTTCATCGCATCAACAAGATAATCAGCGGTTCATGTCCAAACGATGAAATTTCCTTGAATATAATGGATTCGTGAATGTTTTTTTTGTATATTTGCAATCCGAATGGGGTATTAGCTCAGCTGGTAGAGCGCAAGGTTCGCAATCTTGAGGTCAGGAGTTCGATCCTCCTATGCTCCACAAAAAAAGAGGGTGATGATTTCACCCTCTTTTTTTTGTTGTGCTTATCCATGTCCGGCGCTACGACAAGCTCAGCGACCAGACATTTTTTTGGGGGACTTGCCCCAGCCACGTGACAGCTCCGTTGGTAGATTAATCTTTGACGCAGCGGACGGAGTATGCGTCGGCACGGCTGGCTGAGGCTGTGGCAGAAACGGAAGTGCCGGCGGCCTCGCTCATAAAAGCCAATACACAGAAACCAAAGCCTGTCGCGGTTCCGTATGATTTTGCCGGAGTGTTTCCCCAATATGATCCCCACAGTCCGCTCTTTGACCCCATCAACATGGCATAGGAGCCATCGAAACGAGCAGCGGCCGGGAAAAACAGACTCCCCTCCTTCATCTTGAATGACCAACCATAGTTATAGTCTAGCCTGTCAATCACTCCATCCTCGTTCACGTCAACAACATCGAACGTGGAAGGATCCTGGGAATATCCTCCTGAAGTCGTGAATGTCCTGAACACGTCAGCCGGAGGTACACGGTAGCCAACCGGGCAAGGATCATAGTATGACTTGGAGCCTTTGTTGATGTATTTGTTGTCTGAATCCCTGTCGCCTCCATTCGGATTTCCCCACAAAGCGTCATTGCTGTCGGAAGCCTTCAGCCAATCCTTGCAGGTGGCGTACTGGTGATAGTTGGAAAGGCATTTTGTCGGATTTGCGATTGAATAGTCAATGGTGTTGTTCTCCACCGAACTCCAAAGGGAATAGGTGAATTTCACTTCAGTTCCATCAGGGCCGTAAACAGGAACAGGAAGGGTCTTCTCATCGCCGGTAACCGTCGGAGCGGACGGGAACGGATCCTTACGTCCCCATTGATACAGCAAACCGTAAGGCTTCACGTCAGGAGTCGCGCCGAACGCGGAAGTCATAGCGCCTAGATTCATATTCAAAACCTCGTAGCCAGTCTTGGTCTCGACAGTCTTGATTTCCTCTTCCGGGAACCAGATGTGCCAGCTCCAGATGATGGCCTTGTCGGCAGAATAGGCGGCGATCACGGCATTGCCGTTCTGGGCCGAAGCCTTGAACGTAATCTTCCCATCCTTTAATTTGACATCGGTAATCATGCCCTTTGCTGTTTCCCACAAAAGCGCAGCAGAATCAGGAGTCATCCTCTCCGGAGCCGCTAGTCCTTCCGAGGCGGCACCGTTACCTTTCACTGTAGCGTCAAAGGAGTAGTCACCTTCCTTCGAAATGACATAGCAGTTGGATGTTCCGTTCTTGCTCAGTTCTTCCGCCACAACCGGCGTCTGCTCAGGATTGGTACCCGGAGTGGGTTCCTGCTTAGGATCAGTGCCGGTCTTGCCACAAGACGTGACAATCAGGAGCAATGCGCCCCCGACAAATCTTTTCAGATTCTTTTTCATAACAGTTCGTTTTTAGTAAAATGTAAAAAATAACCTGCATCACTTTAGCGCATAATCAAGCAGCCATCAAATGGCAGTTTCTTCCTCT
>CAKUVR010000049.1:0-14415 GCA_934698975.1 uncultured Bacteroidales bacterium | reverse complement strand
CATTATCAAGCCCTGGTAAGGGTTTCTTTATCAGGGCTTTTGATTTTTTGCAGGATATAGGACTGCGGAATTTAGGAATACACGAACATTTGTTCGAGTGGATTTTTTTGATTAATATTGACATGTTATAACCATATAATATTATGAATACCAATAATGAGTTTCAATTGATTTGGGAGTATAATCTCTTACGGACTTTTGTGCGCAATGTTTTCATGGTCATCTGGAATCCAGTTGAAGAGTCAAATAAAGAATACATCTATAGTAACGCAAATATGAAAGACATTGATTATAACTCCTCTGTGCCTTTCATCCTTAATCATGCTATTGGGCTTAGGATCAAGGAGGATAGTAACACATCAAAAGATCTTAATATGTTTTTCAAAGATATAGTGAATTATTCAAGCCAGGATTCTGAAGAGATCGCATTTGAGGCTTTTAGATATATCGGTGATTCTGTGGAGTTTGTGATAGAACCTCCTAAAATTCGGTCTGTCTGCGAATTCGATAGTAACATTCACAAGATAGTTGGTTTTATCCAACGTGTCAAATCATGTGAGTTACTGTCTTCTGATAAATACTCCATCTTTGGATATTCTATCCAAACTATTGCGAATCATTTTCTTAATTTAACGAAAACAAGCGGATATACTGTGAAGTCTGACTCAACAATAACGGAACAAGACTTACAAAAGGAGCCATCCAACAGTGACACCAAGGAGAATCCGTTCGACATGTCCAATATGTCTGAAATCGACGTTACCGACATATTCGCAGACATGGATGCGACCGCAGAAAATATTCACCAGTTCACTCTTCTCTTAGACACTGACGAGTATTTCGTAAGAGGTGTGATTGTTCCGATGATGGCGGCGTACATCGGGTGTGATCATTTGTTCGAATTGAAACAGGACAAAAACGCTGATGTTCATCTATATCGGCTGTATGGCATGGTCAAAGAACAAATTGATGTGAATGATCACAAGGCGGTGCTGGACTATATGTCGAAAGTGAAGTTCATGATTTCTGCTTTGCTTCCAAATGAGTAATGGACCGGTGGTTTTATGATGCTTCTATGACACAGCGATGACAAATCATTAAAACAAATCAACATGACAACAAAATTCAAATACATACGAGAGAACGGGATGGATTTGACAAAGTCCCAGATTGATCTTCTGACAAAAATTGAGGACATTCCTTGTGACAATATCCTCGCAGGTTTTGCCGACCTTACTGAACTTAGAAAAACTAAGGGCTATAAAGTGGTCGTCTCCGACAGGATGTCTTTTATTGAGAAAATAAAGGGCGAAGACCAAGCGATTGATAATCTATCGAATGATCTAAAAGAAAAAAGTATAAAAGGAACGATTACGGAGGAAGAGCTGGCGATTTTATTTAAAATTAAAAAAGAACTGAAAGATTATCTTGAACGAATTAAGCCCGGAGCGACGACTTACCCTCTTTTAGGACTGTACCGCAACTGGGATTTCTCTTACAATTCTCCTGTGATTTATCTGTTCAAGGAGAACATTGACGATTATGCCGAGCGAAGAGGAAAATCCGCCGACAACATATTCGCCTATGTCTATGTCCATGAGGCCATGCACGCCTACTATTATTCCCAAAATTCAGAAGGAGGTCAAGTTGTCCATGAACTCGAAGAGGCGTTCGCGGAATGTGGGATGTTGGAATTCTTGACAAATGCATGTTTTCACGACAAAGATCTATGCGAACTGGCAATTGACGCATACGATGATGTCAAGGGTAAACAGGAGAACGGTCCTAATGAATACGGCTTTGGTTTGTATCTCAATGAATCATTCGGAGAGAAAACCGCAGACATGATGAGCCGGTACCGTGAAATCTCCAATTGGATACCTGATAAAGATGTCTCTAGCTATAAGGAAAAAATCAAAGAACTGCAAAAAAAATCTTCTTTAGATAACGCTAAGTACGAGAGAGAGGCACAAGAATGCTTTAAATTGGTTCAGAAAATCCTCAACAACCAGTACCATAAGCCTAATGTCATCGTCGATGTGAACCCGTACCTTGAACCTCACATGAGGAAGAACGGTGTCACTGTCCGTGAGGACGCACCGGCCAGATGGAAACATTCAGGTAAATCAACTTCAATAGCGACAGGCAGTTCAATCATATATTCAGGAACACAGGAAAAGTTTGGATCATCCTATCGGCAGGTTCAGGTCTTCGCATCTGAGGATCCGACAGAAATGGCCTATGCGATCTTTAAGGTCGCCGACAGTGTCGGAGGCGAAAGGGCAATGGCGCAGATGATATATTACTATGACTATTCTTGCAAGGACAAGGGTATTTACCCAAATGGATTCCATGTGTACTCTCCTTTCTGCCTAAAGAGAAACGGCAATATAAGTTACATTCTTCGTCCACTCTTTATAGGCAGTAATCAAATATACATCCAGAAAGGATGGCAACTGGATCCAGAACCCCTGACTGCAGAATCTCCAAGCCTCTGTCTGCTGCTTGATGCCCTGAACACAGTGTCTGACAAGCGCTTTTCTATTCTGAATTCAGAAAAGGAAATGATCCTCTATGGTCCGGAAGACATAAAAGATGCCATTGAATCTAACCAACAAGAGCGATAAGTTATCCTCGTAGTGAGAAGAATTCATATCAAATGAATATGCCGGGAGTGGACCGAATCGGTTTCTCCCGGCTATTTCAACAATCACCGCCCCGGATATTCAAATCCTATGCGGCGCTTTCCAACCGGCTTTTCGCCAAGGGTCTCTTCATCGCAATATTTTGTCAACTCGGTCATACTGGCCTTTTTCCCTTCTATGATGTAGGAGATTGCGGCTTTGCTGCACACATTCTCGGTCTGGCCACCTGACAGTGGATATTCACGGGCGAGAATCCGAGCGTCGTCTGTGGAGAGTTCCGGAAGCATCTCTTTCCAGATTTCCGATCTTGTGCCCTCATCAGGAACAGACAGGCGTATCTTGAACAGAAACCTGCGCTCAAACGCCGGATCAAGACTGGTTTCCAGATTGGTAGTGGCGATGAGTATGCCGTCAAGCGTCTCCATATTCTGCAGAATGATGTTCTGAATCGAGTTGTTGCTCTTGTCGCAGCTGTGTTCGGGATTTGCCATTCTGACACCAAGAATAGCATCAGCTTCGTTGAACAGAAGAATGGGAGCCCTCTCGCTGCGGCTGACAAGATCATGATATGTTCGGAACACGTTGCTGACATTCTTCTCGGAGTCCCCGTGCCATTTGGAGCGAAGCTTTGAGACATCCACAATGAATATGTTTCGTCCTGTCTCACGCGCCAATTGAAGGCAACTCTCCGTCTTTCCTGTTCCCGGAGGACCATAAAGGAGGATATTCACACCTTTTCGCAAGCCTTGTTCCGCAAGTCTGCCCTGAACGTCCTTAAAGTTTTCATCCCGAAGCAAACTGGACAAGCGTTCCATCTGTTCTCTTTCCGCAGCATTGAAAAACAAACGTTTTTTCACAATGCTCCCGTGGCTCTTTATGTCAGGATTACGCACATCCGCATCCTCTTTCCGAATGTCAAGCTCAGTAAAGAATTCCCTGCGGACTTTCTCTGTAAGAGTGAGTTTGGACGTGTCCGCCAACCCGTCTTCGGAGCAGAATTCAACAAGCCCGAAATACTGGATAGACGTGCTTTCACGCATGATTTCCCTTTCTATCCTTTTGCTGTCTTTTTTCGGATCCAATAACTTAAGCAAGCGATCAACTTCCATCGAACCGACCCCGTGGCTGCCGTACCTATGGCATAGATAAAGGAATATCACCAAATAGTGAACTTCCTCAATTTCTGTTTCTTTAACTTTTTGGCAGAATAATGAATCCGGGCTATTCTGCACAAGATCAGCCAATTCCTCGTACAGCCGATTCACCGGCAGGGCATATTCATAATATTCAGAGAAGAGTTTCCTCATGCGGGAGAAAATCTCTTCCGTGTCAAGGTTGGCGTTGCTTGGAGCGGAATATTCCGAGTCATTCAGAATGGCCTCCATCGCATCGCCATAGACGTCATAATTGCAGTCGTTGCGATGCGGGTTGACCAAAATCCGGATGATATGCTTGCGTGACATCTCCTGAACTTCCTTGATGTAACTCATGAGTTCAAGGTTCGTGACATCGAAGGATTGGGCTATGTCTTCATACTCCGCAGTCCTGCCACCGCTGGATTCTTCCGCGATCACCGCAAGGAGAGCACTTTGGATCGGAGTGATGGAAAACTTCCGGCAGACATATTCTATCTCCTTCGATGTCTTGTCCAGATAGTCCTGTGAATATCCATTCACAAGCAATTGCTTCAGGATTGTGTTCAGGCAGGCCACCGTGTTTACAGGCTCCTGTCTTGATTCTTTATGCGCGGCTCTCATCTGGCGCATACGGGTCTTTTCCGGATCAGAGTAGTTCATTACGAATAAAGTTTTGTTCTTATCTCCTTTTATGAATATTAATGAATCTACATCACGCACACTGTCCTATTCAGTTATGCACGCACATGTAAATGTTAATTCTGATTATAATAAGCCGTGGATCTGAAAATGTCAGAAAATTTTTGAAAAAAATTTTCTGACATTTTGTCTCGTGGCTCTTATTATTGGTAAAACAACATTTTTAAGATCATGACAGAAGATGTGAAACAACTTATTCAAGATGCCAGAAAAGGTGACGCGATAAGCCAGGCTTCTCTTGCGACGCGGTTCCGTGATGGAGATGGTGTGTCTAAATCCACAATCAAGGCTATATGGTGGTATGAAAGAGCCCGATTTATTGACGATGTTTCAGATGACGATCCTGATTTTTTCGTGATAAATTATGCGGCTTTCTGCGAAGATAACATCTATCTCTCTCATTCACCGATTGTCCGCCCATTCCTCAAAGGTGTGGGATCCTTCGCGGGATGGTTGGCTCCGTATCTTTATTACAAAGAGCCGAACTATCTGTTTTACAGAATGTGGGACATGATAAGGCGAATGATAGGAACCATTTTCGGTTTTATTTTGGAATTTCTTTGGGAGATTTTCATTGTGGTCGTTCCGGCTTTGTTGATCGTGTATATTATTTTGTCAATAAAGAAATAATGGTTGATTTTTTCGTACTTTTGTGGAAACGCTAATACTATTAACACTATGGCAGTAGATAAAAAAGTTCTGGAACGAATGTGTCCATCAGATTTCGAGGATGCATATATCAACAATAATGAAAAGGTTCTGAGTGAATATATAGATTATGCAAAGAGTGTTTGTGGCAAACTACTGCAATCACAAACACTTAGGAATATTCCGGATCGTGAAAATATTATAGAAGAAGCCAGTTATGACGCCATTCTCTACTTGCACAAGAAACTGGAAGAGTACGATCCTGAAAAAGGGGCTTTTAGTTCGTACTTCTATACAGGAATTGGCTGGTCACTGCAGAATGTACTAAGTAGATATGGTTATCATCGCATTGTCGATCTCCTGTCAGAACAACAGGATGTTCAAGAATCAGAGCCAACTTCCCGTGAGATATTTTCGAAAGAGATGATTCCATACATTCGCAAGTGGGCGGAAAAACTACCGCAATTAAAAAAAAGAATATTGATGGCTCGCTGGGGTTTTGCCATTTGGCCGGAGCTGTCTGTACCGGGAGAGGATGAGTCAACATATGGTTATGCCCTGAAGCTGGCACGTGAACTTGCGAAAAACGGTGACATTGACGAGAAAGATATTGACAAGAAAGCGAATGCGATTAGGTCAATGCTTAATGATATTCTCCAAGAGTTGCGTAAGGAACTTCCGAAGTTGACGGGATTGAGACCGAGAGAGATTCATGAGAATCTATATGAACTCATCGTCCAGACAAAGGAGAAAGTGATGGAGAAAAACGTCCGCGACCTTATCACTAACCTTGATGCCAACACCTTGTCTGACGACGAGGCTGCTTGGCTCTTCGCATTGCTTTTCGCTTAGATTTGCAGACTGCATACAATCTGGTTTATCAAGGAGGTACAAAAACGCTTCAATGGGCGTTTGGTACTAGAAAAAAGCTTTTGATGTACAAAGGGCAGTTTAAGGGCGGGCATAATAACAGAGGAAAACGGAGACTTCAATGGCAGGAGGCCTCCGTTTGCGGTTTATGGGGACCCGAAGCGATTATTCGCTCTTGAACGGGCCGTAGATCGCTTTCACTTTGTACTTGTAGTCGGTGGCATCGAGCAGATAGACGGAATATTCATCACCGCCCTGGGCTACGCGGACAACCACATGACCGTTGTAGCCTGTGACCTTGGACATCATGCCAGGATTGGCGGCGGCAACCTCCGCGGCTATATTCGTAAAAAAGATGTTCTTTTCACCAGGATAGGCGCCGTACATGGCGTCGAACTCAGCGGGCCACGGTTGGTGGGTCCAGAAGTTCTCTGAGACAATCAGTTTCGGTTGGAGGATGGACATGGATCTCGCGGCCATCGATTTCCAACTCAAATGATGAAGCCAGCCTCCATGACAGCAAGGGTGCACCGAAGGCTATCCAAAAGATGGAATACAAGTTCCCGCGCCTGAAGAAGATTCTTGCCGACGGTGGATACCAAGGCTCGCTTGGAGACTGGGTGACGGAAAAATTCGGCTGGGCCGTGGAGGTCTTGCTCAGGCCTGACGAATGCCCGACCAAATTTCAGGTGCTTCCGAAACGATGGATTATCGAGCGCTCCTTCTCCTGACTCGAGAACTTCCGCAGACTCACTATCGACTACGAATTTCTGGCCGATACCGCCGAGACAATGGTGCAACTCGCCTTTTCGGTGATTATGCTTAACTAATTTTTCCAATAATTTCAAAACAGCTTCTAAAAGTCTATCAGAAATACAACTGAGAGGATTTTATATGGTAGTCCTGAACTTCGGATAACTTGGAGAATAGCCGGCGATTATTGCCGTGATGGTTTTCTTTTCTGGACAATGAGAGCTTCATCAGTACCTATCCGGCGACTGACTCGGATTTTTACTTTCCTGTCTTTATTGGACTGGTTCTTGTCCAGAGAAATACATATATGATATGGGTCTGAGGCATCAAGAGCCATCTTGAACCATTCGCATTCTATGTATTTAATTGATCCATCCCTATACTCTTTCAAATTTGCATTGTTGTTGCTGTGGTCTACATCTGACTCGGAATAGTCATACAGCATCGTAAGGATTTTTTCATCGGCGTTGATAATGACATCTTGTGCTTGGTAATCCACCTCTATGAGATGTCTATCCAGTTTTATTGGATCCTCTATGTCGCAGGAAGCGCACATGATGCAGAGGACGATATAGTAAAGGTACTTTTTCATAAAGGGGGGATTATATTTTAGTATGTGTAGTTGATGGTTGCGTAGGTAGTCCCGGATGGCACGTCGTATGTGATTAACCTGAAGTGCCAGCGGTATGAGTATCTTTCAGAAGTGTTGTCTAATGATGGATTGTCATATCCTTCAGCCTTGGAAGGATTTAGACATGTTGTGGAGAAGTAACCATTAGACAAGCCTTCCCATCCAAAGTTGAAATGAAGGAGATAGTTGTAAGAATCCGTGGAAGAATACTTCGCCCCGTCTATCACCCACGAGTGTCCTTTCCAGAACTTCCTTGGAAGGGCGGAGATGAACACGGGCTTGTTGTTCGCCAGCATGTCGCTTGTGGCCTCTTTCATTGAATAGGTAAACTCTGATGCGCTGTGCTTCACCACATTGGCGTAGTTGAAATCCTGCATCCTTCTTTTGATTTGTTCAGGTGTGATGAGTGTGAAAGATGCCTCTGCTATCTTATTGACGAAATAGTAAATGCTGCCCATCAATCTTGCGACATCATCTTTGCCTTTATCAGACAACCAATCGGCAAAAGGGGCTGATTTCATTTCGCTCCAGATCAAAGTGTCACCGTTTACAATAAGATTTTGCGGATATTCATTATGTGTGACAATCATAGCCATTGCCGTTGTAGAACAACCGGTCAGGGCCGACTTCTTTTTCCCTACCTTATTCAAACGATAGCAATACTTATTGTAGGGTGATCCCTGTCCCCATGTGGTATTCAACAACGGCATTTTGGTTGTGAATCTTGTAACACCTGCGGATAACTCATCACCCTCAGGTGGCATTCCTCCATCATCATGGTCTTTGTCATCATATTCTTCCTCAACGCCGTTGCGGATGCACTCGGAAATGAACCTCGCCTCTGAATCCAAAGAAGAATAAAAGTCGTCATCCTCCTTGCAATAGTACCCGATAGTGTCAATAGGGTAATCATCCTGGTCGATGTCCTCAAGAGGTTCATCGTCCGTGCTGAGAATGACGGTCAGGTCATCCTCGATCTGCCCGCTCTCTGTGACGGCGACAATGTCGGCGACAGAGGAGTTGGCACCGAGGACAGCGAACCCTTCCCCATCCTCGAAGTTCACCAGATACGCGCTGGGGAGGTTGTCTCCTGTTTCGCTGGACGCCTTTGTCGCGATGTGGTCATCGCCTCCGAAATAGGTTGATACGGAAGCGATTTTTCGGGGAGAGCCGGACCTTGTCGGCGGCATGTACTTATCACTCGATTTGAGAAACTCTGACAATAAGGCCATAGCGTCTTCCATAGGAATCAACCGCTTTTCTGCGGTCGGCTCCGGCAACGGAGCCATTGAGTCGGAATCGTTACCTGTCCGGCATGAGAAAGCAAACAAAGAGAGTAACGCGATCCATAAAAGAGGTTTTACACGTTGCGTCATGATTACCGGTTTTATTATTGTTTGTGCTAATATACAAAACGTTTTTGAAAATTCGCTATTGCTGGTGAAAATATTGTACTGTAATAAGGTAACTATATCGCAGTTGACCAACATGGCACGTAAGCAGGCGCTGAACGATTTTCGAGTTGGCGACACCCGCATTTTGTGAATATGGCGGCACGCAAACCCGCCCTGAGCACGGCGAGAAGCCTGTGGATATGCCGACTATGGCTTACGGAGGCATAGTCGGCATACAACTATGCCTCACAATGGCGTGGTGGCTCGATCGTATGCCGCCATTTCGCAAAATGGCAATACATGCGTCCTTTGAATAGGCAACCTACCGGTTTATGAGGCACGGTGCGGAATTCAATGTGCACTGACGCAATGTGAAAGAGTTGTCAACTCGTATATAATTTCCAAAAACTTTTGATGTACAAAGGGCAGTTTAAGGGCGGGCATAATAACAGAGGAAAACGAAGACTTCCATGGCAGGAGGCCTCCGTTTGCGGTTTATGGGAACCCGAAGCGATTATTCGCTCTTGAACGGGCCGTAAGATCGCTTTCACTTTGTACTTGTAGTCGGTGGCGTCGAGCAGATAGACGGAATATTCATCACCGCCCTGGGCTACGCGGACAACCACATGACCGTTGTAGCCTGTGACCTTGGACATCATGCCAGGATTGGCGGCGGCAACCTCCGCGGCTATATTCGTAAAAAAGATGTTCTTTTCACCAGGATAGGCGCCGTACATGGCGTCGAACTCAGCGGGCCACGGTTGGTGGGTCCAGAAGTTCTCTGAGACAATCAGTTTCGGTTGGAGGATGGACATGGATCTCGCGGCCATCGATTTCCAACTCAAATGATGATGCGCCTTCATTCCGTCAATCTTGCGGCCGATCTGTGACGCCATAAGGTAGGCCACTTTCGAGTTTGTGTCCCCGGCGTCGCCCGCTGACAGCCAGTCGAACTTGCCATAGGAAAGCAGGAATCCGCAAGACGCTCCGTTCTCGTTAAGAGTGGATGACCCGTAGCAGTCAATCGCAGCGGCTCCGTTCCACACGTAGCCTCCGCCGCAAAGGTTCCTGATCTGGAACGACGGGTACTTGGAAGCGTTGCCGAGCAAGGCTATCTGGCTTTTGGAGCCGACTTCAAACTTCTCAACCTGAAGCCCCTTGGAGGAAGTGGCATATTCGATGAAACTCGCATAATTCTTCACTATGTCAGGGGAATAGGTGGTGTAGTCAGGGTAAGACCTGTCTATCATCTTCTTGAAAGGGACAACTGAATATAATCCCGGGATTCCGGTAAGGGAATAGTTCCCGGCGGAAGATTGAGGATAACCTTTTATGATGGATCCCATGTGATCGTTATGATAATGGGTCATCAGCATATAGTCAATCTCGGAGTTTCCCGAAGGAAGGAAATGCTTGACGTAACGTCCGACCGTCTCATAGGCTTTCGCCAAGGAGTTAGGCATCGGATCAACCGTCTTGATGGTGATTTCATCTCCGGCGGGAGTCGTGGAGGTGGAGATTCCGGACGGGATCTCGCCACAGTCCACCATCATTGTGGTGCCGTCCGGCATGATGTAGAAGAAGCACTCCCCACGGCCTGTGCAGATGGCGTGGATATCCAGCCAGCCTTCTGACCAAGCCGGCAATACCTCCCCGACCTTTGCGGTCTTGTCATCATCTTTTCCTCCCTCTGGAGTTGTGTTGGACTTGGACGAAACGCAGCAAGCGGCCGTCAAAGCGCTCAAAAGCAGCAATGCGATTTTCTTTACCATAATCATTGAATATTAATCATTCACAACAGGCCTGATGCAGAAGCCTGAATTATTCGGATAGTTTTGGTTCAGCGCCTGCGCCTCACCGAACGCCATGCGCTTGTCGACAGATTTGTCCATCTTGAGCTGGAGCATGACAGCGTATCCTGCTTTAGAGGACGCCTGGGATGTCCAGTACAAACCTTGGTATCTGGTGTAGATGATCTGCTCGTCGCTGCTGGAAGCCTTTCGTCCCGAAACAGGGAGGAACAATCCAGAAGCAGCCTCTTCCTCAGTGATATCATTGTCGTCGGCCAGATCCAGGACACGATTACCGTCCGGATTCGTGAACAGGTAACCCCAAACCTTGATGCTTCCGCTTTCGTCGTCCGGATCCGGCACGACCAGATGGCCA
This sequence comes from uncultured Bacteroidales bacterium, assembly GCA_934698975.1. GTDB lineage: Bacteria > Bacteroidota > Bacteroidia > Bacteroidales > UBA932 > Cryptobacteroides. The sequence continues at coordinate 3,473 of CAKUVR010000049.1, read as the reverse complement.
TACTTCACAGAAGCCTGGTCGTAGACAGCCTTGAGTTCAGCCACAGTAGGTGTGTGGCACAGACCGTTGGATGCCCAATAGGCAAGGTCACCGAATGAGGCCTTGTCAAAATCCTTCACCTCATTCTTGCAGGCCTGATCCGAGTACATTTTTCCCGCCAGGTCAGTTCCCGGCTCAGGGTTGGCGTAAGACTCTGCTGATTTCGAGAATGAGTCAGCGATTCCCGCCCAATTGAAATGGTCATAGGCTGCGGCCGAAGTCGCCACATCGGTCCGCTGGGCGGTCCCGTTGTACGGTTTGGAGTTCTTGTTGAACGCAGGTCTTTGATTGTAATGATAGTAATACCATTGACAAGGGGCAAGCTTCCATCCCTCACGGAAGCCCTTGTCACCACCGGACTCATCATAAGACAGATTTCCGAGAGCCCACTTCACGCCGCACACCTCAACATACGGAATCTCGACCACAACAGGAGGGGTGACCATCGTGTAGGACAACGCCGGGCACGTTCCCCTGCCGAATGACGGAGAATATCGCATTGCCTGTGAGGTCAAGGCCTTACCCTCGGCATTGAATGCCGTCACCATCAGCGAATCATAGCCGGCGGAAGGGACCGGCACATCAAAACTGGCCTTTACAGCCGGAGAGGTCAAGGTGTAGCGGATTCCATTATACCCAAGGCTTTCCTCGACCCCGGAGATACCCAGTTCGCTTATCTTCTGGACAAATTCCCCGGAAATATTCTTGCCGGCTCCGTCAATGACAATAGATGCGGTTCCTTCCGGAAGGTTGCCTACCGAGACACTGACATAGGAAGCGACCTGCTTGAACCCTATTTCCCAGCTGTCGCCGATAGCGGCCACCATCGGAATGTTCAAGCTCTCGACATTGTCTGAATATTCAGAAGGGAAATTCAGCCTGACCTCATCGCCATCGGCCCTTTCAGCCATTCCGGCCGGCCAGACGGCCACATTGCCGAGAGTGAGGCCGGCGGGAATCTCGCCTGTGAACTTGGCCTTGACCGTTCCGCCCGTTCCTTCAAGGTCAAAGGTCACGAAACTGCCGTCAGAGCAGGCCACGGCGATCCGGTCGCCTTCCTCCCAACGCCCGTGGCCGGTGGACGGCATTGACATCCTTGTGCTCAGGCTCTCGATGGACGCCACGAGCGACACCTTGCCGGAGCGGGAAAGTTCCTCCTCAAAATTGTTATTGTTGTCTTTGTCATCGCAGGCCGAGAAAAGGACAGCGGCCGCAAGCATCAGTAAATACTTTTTCATATTCATCAATATCCAGGATTTTGAACCATCAGTGAATTTGTCTCCATCTCGTTCTGCGGGATTGGCCAGACCTCGTCTCTGTTTTTGGTGTAGATCATCGTGAGGAGTGTTCTCAGATTGAATTTCGAGCCGTCCCATGTCGAGCCGTCATATTTCACAATCCAATCGTCGTCGATAGCAGGCTTGGCGTTGGAGATGTAGTTCTTAGGGTTGTTTTTTGTGGAGAAGCCGGGAGCATAGACCTTTCCGCTGACCGCCTTGTCGGCTATGCCCCATCTTCTGATGTCGAACCATCTGTAGCCCTCGGCGCAGAGTTCAACCTTTCTTTCGTAGCGAAGAGCCTTCCTCAGTCCGGCTTGGGTATTGTCAGTGACCTTCGGCATGCTTACCCTCTCACGGATCTGATTTATGTCGTTTCTGGCCCTGTCAAGGTCTCCCCCGACCATCTCGATGTTGGCCTCTGCGTCAATCAGCAGCAGCGTGGCGTAACGCATCAGGCAGCAGTCGAGCTCGTCCTCCATGCTGTTGCCGGTGATCTCGCTGTTCTCATAGTAGCGGTGGTCAACGAACTTCCTCCAAAGATAACCGCCCGGACCTTTCTTGCCGTTGGCTCCATATTCACTCTTGTTGCCGTAAACGTCGTTGTTGTTGGTCATTTTCCCGGTGTTGTAATCCATTACCTCGGTCTTGGTCACGTCAAGGTTGTAGCCCACACCCATAACTCTCGTGTCAGAACGGAGGCAATAAAGATCCAGACGCGGGTCCCTGTTGGCCCAAGGGTTTCTCCAATCGTACAGAGGTGACTCCACAATCGACTTTCCGTCAGTGCATTCAAACGTGTCCATCAAACTTTGTGACGGGCCGAAGTACGAGGCTCCGTTGACGTTTCTGGAAGAGAATGTGTAGGTCATCTGATGCACATTCGCCGCGGCGAGCTTATTGTACTGAGCCGCCCACATCCACTCCTTGCTGCCTTTCTCGCCCGCGAATCCGAACAGGTTGGACGCGCTCGGCTCGCCGTCATCAGCCGTCGCATAATATGTCACGTCAAGTGGCTCAAGTGCATAGACTCCATCCGAGAGTTCCATGGCGATCTTGGAGCATCTGGCAGCCTCGGCGTGACGCCCCCAGTTCAGGTTGATCTGAGCCTTGAGAGCGTAGGCGGTGGCCCGGCCGATGCGGCAGGTTCCCCACTGTGAGTAAGGCCACTGGACCGGAAGGTTGTCAATAAGATCGTCAGGAATGTCGGAAAGAATCCTGTCGATGACCTCAGCCTTCGGTGTGCGGGCATATTCATAGTCAGTCAACGAGAGGCAATGGTCGATGAAAGGAATGTCTCCGTAGAACTGGCATCCCATGTCGTAGATGAACGCCCTCAAGAGAAGCAGCTCCGCCTTGAGCTGATTGAATTCCACAGCGTCCATCTTGGATTCAAGGTTGCCCAAATTATCCAGAACCAAATGAACACGACCTGCTATCTTATAGATTTTTGAATATGCCGCCCTAGGCACGTAGGCTGTCGGTGTGGCGACGGATGTAAGCATACGCTCATACTGTGACCCTCCGGCGCGGATGGCTCCGATGTCCGACAGCTGGTCAACAACCCTAAACGGGAACGGACAGTATTGCACCGTCGTGTTGGCCAGACCTTTATAGCAGGCAAGTAATCCTGACAGAGCCTCGTCCGGGGTGGAAGGATAGGTTCCGGTTGACGGACCGTTCTCATAGTACCGGTCGAGCGAACAGGACACGGCCACAATAAAGATTAAGATGTATGATATGATCTTTTTCATCATTTCTGCGTTTTTAGAACTTGATTTCAACTCCGAATGTGTAAGTGGAGACCAGAGGATAGTTGCTGCCGACATCTCCTGCTGTGGCGCCGTCCGTACCTCCCTGATAACCGGTCTCCGGGTCATAGCCCTGATAATAGTCCGTCAGCGTGAACAGGTTGGTGGCGTTGGCGAAAAACATCACCGACTCCATCCTGATTCTGTCAGTGAATTTCTTTGGAAGACGATAGTTAACCTGAAGATTCTTGAGTCTCAGATAGGATGCGTCCGCCATCCAGAAACTTGAGTTCTTGGTGTTCAGGTCACTGGCGTAACTCATGCGAGGGAATTTTCCGTCAGGAGTGGACTCCGACCAACGGTTCAGATGCTCCTTGCGGAATGTGCCGCCCTGCACGCACGGCTG
>CAKUVR010000048.1:0-14967 GCA_934698975.1 uncultured Bacteroidales bacterium | reverse complement strand
TATATTGCTTTAATGGGCATTTATTTAACCTCTGACGATGTTTTGAATAAAACATAAGAAGTTCTTCATTGAAATGGAGAATATCCTTTTAGGCTGATTTAAGACCTGTTCACAATCATAGGGGCGAGGGATGCGACCCCTCCCCCCCTATAACCCCACGGTCGAAAGTTTTTCATAGTTTATTTGTTTTATTTTTATGCTATCCGGATTAAGAAACAATCCTTGAAATGTCACTGAAAACTACTTTCAACACAAGTATAGTTAAAATTAGGTCTTTTGCTTAATTGTCAATATGTTATAAAATTTCGTAGGGGTATTGGCTATTAGGTAAGAAATAGCATATATCCGGATAATATTGAATAATCCGGATTGATACTTTAGAATAGTAAGCATCTACTTCTTTTTCTCTCGCATTTCTTCTAACGCATCAACTGTTATCTTTAACGAAATTCCACTATAATCCGGAATCCACATATCTTCACTTTCGATATATCTACTAACATATATCTTATCTTTTAATGAAGATACCGACATCAATTTATTTTCCTCTTTTCGATTGAATGAATCAATCAAATATGTATCCGTGCCAATATTTGTAACAACATTAAAAACGGTCATAATCCGGTTATCTATTCTCGCCTTACGAATATAAGCATTGCCAATCAATTTATTCTTCTTATCGTGCAATCTTTTATAAATCTCCTCATTTGATAATATAGACAATTCATCATATCTATCAGCCAACTTTTCAGAACCATCTATCTTATCATCTATCATTTGAATTTTACTTTTATTTGATTGAATCTGCCTTTGTAAATCCTTTATACGTTCGTTCAAATCACTGATTTCAGTTTTAACTTTAGACAATCTATTATTAAATTTTTCTTTCGTATATGCACCATTAACGTATGCATCGCCAATATTATCTAACTTATCAGTTAACTTTCTTATTAAATTGTTATTTTTATCAATATTTAATTGTAATTTATCTATTTCAGAATTTAACTTATTCTTATCTTCCTTTCCAACATTATCAAGATAACTCATATAACAAAAAACATAACTCTGTTTGATAGCCATATCTGCATACTTTATTGGAATTGACATACCGTGAGTACATTTTTGCGCCTTACGACCATAATAAGGACGTGCGCCAGCATCTTGATAATTCTTTCCTTTCACTTCATAATTCTTTTCACAGTATTCGCATTTAATCAACTTACTACATAAATAATAATGCTTTTGGATTGTCGCCTTATCAAATGCGATATTTCTTGTCTTTCGTATCTCCTGACACTTTTTGAATTGCTCTTCATCAATTATAGCCGGATACTTATACTTTCCTTTTCCTATATAGGTAGTGTTTGACAATATAATTCTTACTTGAGGTTCCGTCCATTGATTACCGTTTTTACTCTTTCTAAATGTATAGCCATTTTCATTTAACCACAGTGCTATTTGTTTGGCTGTGGTATTCTCATTGATATACTTATCGTATATTAACCGAACAATCTTACTTTCTTCTGAATCCGCATGAATGAACTTTTTATCATTAATAGTATAACCATAGCGGGCACGACCACTAACGCATTTACCTTCTTCCTTTGCGCTCTGCTTGCCTCTTTTGGTTTTCTGAAATAGTTCATCAGTCTCGTACTTTATCATTGCGGCAAACAACGACCAAGCCATTGAACAACCTTGATTCAATGTCTTATCGTCATTGAATAATTGCAAATATGGATTCTTAACATAAACTTGTATCTTGTTATCAACAAAATAATCTTTCATCTTTGAAAGGCTTGTCTCTGTTCGACCTAACCGGTTAAGATGCCATAAAGCAACGGTATCAAGCCCTTTTGTCTCTATTTTTCGCTTGATGTCCTCTAACATTTTCAAATAAGCGTCATTCTCCTTACGGGCTGATGCGCCTGTAACCTCTATCCACTCTATTTCATTAGGTCTATAACCTTTGGATTTAAGAAACTCTTGTAGTTCTTTCTTTTGCGGTTTTGTATCTTGATTCTTGGTACTAACACGTACAACGCCTAAAATTCTTTTAGCCATAACGGTAACATCTTCAATTTGTTCCATAAAGATACTAATTTATTTTGGTTTAACCTATCATTATAGAACATAAATGCTACAGTTACGTTACCAAAATTCCGCTTTTGATTTTTCGGCTGCTGTTGTAACATATTTCTATAATATCAAGCCAGGAAACGGAGGACATCTTCAGTCCAGTCTTCTCCGTTGGTGGCTTGGATGGTGTTGATGCCAATTGATCTGGCTGCGGCGACATTCTTGGGGCCGTCATCGATGAAAAGGATCTGAGACGGAGTTACCTTCTCGGATTCAAGCATCATGCGGAATATCTTCTCGTCAGGTTTCATCACTTTCATCTCGTAGCTGACGTAGATGCTGTCAAGATATTCATCAAGCGAGTGGCCGTGGCCGTCAAAGGCTTTGCTCAGAGCCCATTCCATGATGAAAGGGTTGGTGTTGGAAAGGAGGGAAAGGCGGTAGCCTTCGGCACGGAGTTTTCTGAACAGTTCAAGATTCCTTTCCAGAACACTTGAGAAGAATCCCATGTAGGCGTCGCGGCACTCGTCCATGCTCACTTCCCTGCCGACTTCCTTGCTTACTCTGGCCCGGAATTCCTCCTTGTCTATCAGACCCGTCTCGAAATCCCCGAAGAACCCCTGCTGACGAACCATATTGAGGTACTTTTCTATATCCTCTAGTCCAAGCGCCTTGAACTTGTTGATGACAATGCTGAGGTCCGCCGGCGCGACCACCCCGCCGAAATCAAAAACCACATTCTTGATGTCCTTTCTCATATTCCTGAAATATACAGTGATAATATTGTTTTTACCGTGCCAAGAGATCCTTCAAATACGTTATCGCTTTCTGCAAATCAATCTTATTCTCAAATGATTTATCGTTCAATATCTGGTTCAACACTTTACCATTCAACTGAACGACTCCTCTTGTCGCCCTTCCAGCCCAATGATGCTGAACTACAGACGCATCTATCAAATCACTATGATAGACAGAACATAGAGCAGTATTAAACACGCCATGTTCATCAATTCCAATCAAAAAGAAAAAGAATGAAGCATCACTCTCAGCCATTTTCTCAAGGAACTTATCCACATTGTATGCCTTAGGCGCCGAATCCAGATAAAGAATTTTTGTCTTAATGTCCGTATATGTTTTCCCGTTGTCGAATACTCGAATATAATCTCCTAAGTCATCATGTGTTAAGAACTCAGGAAGTAATTGTTCCTTATCGCGAAGGGTTGCGCTAATCCTGTTACGCAATGCATCGTCAGTTGTAATAAGGAATTCGATCAGTCGCCCGCGAAGATTCACGTTCTCAATATGAGATGCGACCAGTATCGCATCCCGACACTTATTGCACCGCTCATTCAGATCTTGATTCAAAATTTGAAGATTTTCTGATCGGACAAATGACTGCGCTCTTGAAACTGAAGCAAAAATATTGTTCAGTTCTGCCTCACCGGGAGAAAACTTCTGAGATTTGGGTTTAATAGCAGATGACGCCTCAACCAATCTGAATAAATTATCATCCCACTCTAATCCTTCATGAAGTGTGAACAACTCGTCGAAGTTCTCTGGAGCATTCTTCAATCCATTGTACTCTTTGACTATATCGCTTCCATTGAAACTGCCTTTGATGTTACGCATAGTCAACTCTTTAGAGCTATGACTGATTTTTGACAGGAACGTTGAGTTAGCGAGATAAATGACATTAGAAGCTTTATTCCTAACAAGAACAACGAAGAAAGGTATCTTATCATATTTTTGCAATGCTGACAGGGAGAGTACCGTATTGCTAAAAGCACCGCTTTGAGAATAACTAAAACGAACAGCAAAATAGCGGCAGTAATACACTTTCCTGTCCAGTGTAAATGAATATCTTTCGCAGACATATTTAATGACAGAATCCTTGTCTCCTGTAGGAGCGGTGGAAACGATGTCGTCAACAAATTGATGAACTATCTTATTCATTTTAACCGAACAGTGTTTGATTATATTCTTCGGAACAAGAGTGTTTGACACTTGAAGATTTTTTCTGAAAATTCAAAGTATTACGCTCCCAAAAAAAACCGCCATTGTAACCCTGAATCTCCATATCCTTATCAGCTAAAGCCAAACGTTTTGCCGCCCAAAGGCAATACTCTTCATCGATTTCAATTCCCAAATAATGTCGGCCAAGTTTCTTTGCCACAACACATGTAGTTCCACTACCAACAAATGGATCCAAGACAATATCTCCTGGCCGGGAGGACGCAAGAATGAGTTTCGCCATCAGTTTTTCGGGCTTCTGGGTCGGGTGATCTGTATTCTCCGGCATTGACCAGAAAGGAATGCTGATATCGTCCCAAAAATTCGAAGGGAAAGTAATTCGAAAATTGCCCTCGTCGGTTTCTTCCCAATCTTTTGGTTTACCGTTTTCCTTATATGGAGCAATAACTTGACGTTTCATTTTCACCGAATTCACATCGAAATAGTATTTATCCTTATCTTTGACGGCGAACCAGATATCCTCCATAGCATTCTTCCAATTTGCCTTTGCACCACGTCCTTTTTCCCGCTGCCATGTTATTCTATTGATGACAGTCAACTCCTCTCTGATGACCTTTTGTTGTGATGAAGAGCACTTCCAGTCTCCGCACATATATAAGGAGCCATCTGGTTTTAACTTATGACATACTTTTTGAAACCAAGTACGTAAATATTCTTCATACATATTATCGGACATGGCATTAAACTTCGAGGAATTGAATGTCTTGCTTAGGTTGTAAGGAGGGTCTATGATTATCAAACTCGCACACTCATCAGGAATCCTGTCCAATACGGCTAATGCGTCAGCATTGATAAGCAGATCCACAAAAGAAGATTTATCCGAAAGTTCCTCAGGCAAGGTAATACCCCTCTTCAAATCTGGAATCTCTTCTTCGGAAACGGTCAAAGTGCGATTCCGACCAGCCCGCATTTTATCATTATTTAACATATAAAATTAATAAACCTTAGATTTGCAGCCTTGTTCTCTACCCTAAAGGTCGTAGAGACAAATTTAGTAAATTATGCCGATAAAGTAATCACAAAGATATCATCGTTCTGATTATTTCAGCATACGGCCACTACGAAGAGAAATAATCGGGAAATTTAGTATATTCACAAAAAATTTTGAGCAATGTACACATTCAAGCAGGATGGCGACAGGTTTGTCGTCAGCATAGACAATCATCAGGAACTGATGGGGGCGATAGCGACGTTTTGTCAGGAGCAAGGGATTCTGGCTGGAGAGGTGAGCGGGATCGGAGCGGTGAACAATGCGACCCTGAGGTTCCTCAATCCGGCCACCAAACATTATGTCGATAAGACGTTCGAGGAGCAGATGGAGATCTCCAGCCTTGTGGGCAACATCTCCGAGAAGGAAGGCAAGGTCTATCTGCATCTTCACGCCAACTTCGGGCGGGCCGACTACACGGTTGTGGGCGGCCACCTGCTCACCGCAACCATCAACGGAGCGTGCGAGGTGTTCATCAGGCGCTATAACTGCAAGGTAGGGCGTCACTTCGACGAGGAGACCGGGCTGAATCTTTACACATTGTAGCCGTGCCGCCAAAGCAATCGGCAAAGAATAACCGGATGGAGAAAATCAACATCATCGACTGCCCGCTGGAGGAGGTCGGAAAACACCTCAGCGGCTACGGAAGCATATTCATAATCCACGATCGCAATGTGGGCGGCATCGTGGAAAGGCTTGGCATAGAGGCGGAAGGAATATTCCCAATGGAAGCGACGGAAGAGAGGAAAACGCTCGCCACGCTGCTGGAGATTGAAGAATGGTTGTTGGAGAAAGGTGCTGACAGAGAGGCGTTTGTACTGGGTGTCGGTGGCGGGATCACAACGGATCTGGTCGGATTCGCCGCTTCGGTCTACAAGCGTGGCGTGAAGTTCGGATTCGTTCCGACCACCCTTCTCTCACAGGTGGATGCGGCGATCGGAGGGAAAAACGGCGTGAACCTCGACTCCTACAAAAACATCATCGGAGTGATCCGCCAACCGGAAATGACTTTCATCTGCCCGGAGCCGCTGGAGACACTCCCCTACCAGCAGATTCTCTCTGGGGCTGCCGAACTGCTCAAAACATTCATTATCAACAACAAGGACAATGAATATGAAAGGGCGGTGAATATGCTCGTGAATATTCATGAGTGGGCGTCGGAAGGGTCCGCCGAGGCTGCCGTCCGGGAATATTCGCAGACATTCCAGGAGCTGATCGCGGCGGCGGCGAATGTAAAGGCGGGCATTGCCGGAAGGGATCCGAACGAGCGCGGGGAACGACGGCTGCTCAATCTGGGGCACACGTTCGCGCACGCCATCGAGAAGAATTCGCGGGAGACTGTTTCGCATGGGCAGGCTGTCTCCATGGGGATCATTCTGGCGGCACGGCTGGCTGAGTCTTTGGGGTTGACGGATGGCCTTTCCGAGCGTCTGGAAGCGGATTTCACGGTCTGCGGGCTGCCGGTTGAGAGTCCGTACGGCATTGACACTCTTGCGGATGCGATGAAGAAAGACAAAAAGGCGGACGGGGAGTTTGTCCACTTTGTGCTGCCGCTGGGGATCGGACGGGTCGAGACAAGGGAACTTCGGGTCGGGGACGTGGTGGAGGCTTTGAAATAATTTGAATCTAAGAATATGATCTGCACAACAATCCAGAACCGAACTCTGGAAGAGATAATGAACCTGCTGGAAAGCAGCGAGCCACGGATTCAGATGGCTGAGATACGGCTGGACAGATGCCCGCTGGACATCGAGGAGATAGAGTACCTGTTCTCGTCATCGGACACACCGCTGGTGGCGACATGCCGGGTGGCCGATGATGGAAACGGGACATGGGAGGAAGCCGAGCGGAAACTTTCGGCTGCGGTGGAGGCCGGAGCGGCTTTTCTGGATCTGGAGATCGAGGCTCCGAAAGAGATAGGCAAAAGGCTCCGCAGGGCTTGCACTGAATATGGCACCACGATGATCCGTTCCAGTCATTTCTTCGCTGGAACGCCTTCGGATGACGTGCTTCGGAGCACTGTGGAGAAGTGTCGTAAGTTCGGTGGGGAGATTGTGAAGATCGCGGCTATGGCGGCCTCGAAAGAGGATGTCGCCAGGGTGCTGGGGCTGTATTCTGTCTCCGGGCATACTTCAGTCGCAGAACGGAATTCATCGGTCGCTGAACCTGTGGTTCGACTGGGCTCACCAACCATCGAAGCGACCGTCCGTTCTGAAGAACAAGTGTCGCTTCGACAAGTTCAGCGACCACAACAGGCTCAGCGGCCGTGCGAGCTTATCGCCTTCTCGATGGGCGAGACAGGCAAGGCCAGCAGGCTGGAATGCCTGAAACTAGGCAGTCCGTTCACCTACGCTGCGCTAAATGAAGCCGAGGCCGCGGCTCCCGGCCAATGGAGTTATTCAGAGATGCTTGCGGCTGTCTACAGTGACAGAAAACCTCTTCATTGCGACACGGCTCTGAATATGCCGGCCTCAAAGAGTTTCGCCCAGCGGGCCATCATAGCAGCGGCCCTCGCTGAGGGCGAGTCCAGACTCGGAGGCTACTCCCCCTGCGGAGACAACGAGGCGGCGATCGAGGTTGCCAAGGCACTCGGAGCGAAGGTCTCGGTCGCTGAGCCTGTGGCTCGACTGAGCTCACCAACCACCGAAGCGACCGGAAGCACCCTCATCATAGAAGGCATAGGCCCGTCAGCGAATATTCCCGAAAAAATCAACGTTGGGGAATCCGGTCTGCTGACACGCCTGCTAATCCCGCTCGCAGCCGCACTCGGCAACGGCACTCAAATCGAAATTGATGGATATGGAACCCTTCCGACCAGGCCACTGAAAGGCGCGGCCGAAATCATGGCCGGATTCGGAACGGTCCTGAGACCTCTCAATCCTGCCCCCGAAGTCCACGTGCCGCTCACCGTCCAAGGCCCTCTGCTTTCCGGCAAGGCCAGCGTTTCCGGCAAAGGCGGCTCGCAGCTGATCTCCGGCCTGCTGATGGCCCTGCCGCTCCTTCCCGAAGACTCGACCCTGCATATTCATGACCCAAAGAGCATCCCATACATGTTCATCACCGCCGACGTGCTCCGCCGCTTCGGCATCAAGATCGGCAGCGAGATGGAAGGTGGCGAGGATTTCCTTGAGACGCAGGACTGGAGCCTCTGCACCGGCATCACGTTCAAAATCAAGGGCGGGCAGAAATATTCCCCGGCAGTCTTTGACATCGAGGGCGACTGGAGCGCCGCCGCCAATTTCCTGGTGGCCGGAGCCCTGTTCGGGGACGTGAAACTGACCGGACTCGACACGACCTCCCTTCAGGCCGACATCTCGATCATGGACATCCTGATGGAGGCTGGAGCCAGCCTGTCGCAGATCGATGATGAGCCAATGGATGAAAACGTTAGCGACGGATATACGGACAATGAAGCCGCAGATCTGGCAAATGACAAAACTGAGGCAAACGCTTCGAAAGGCCACCGCGGCATGATCACCGCCCAGAAAGCACCGCTCCGCGCCTTTGACACCGACCTCAACAACTGCCCTGATCTGTTCCCGATTGTCTCCATCCTCGCCGCCTTCTGCCACGGACACAGTAATATTCAAGGATTCAAGAGGTTGGCCGGCAAAGAAAGTGACCGAGGCGCGGCGATTCTGAATATGCTGACTCAGATGGGCGTGGAAGCCTCCGCCAGCGGCGACACCCTCTCCATCATCGGCGAGTCCGTCGAGAGCCGCCTCCTGAACGGCCACCTTCTGAAGGGCGGTGAATATACCTCCTCGCACGATCATCGTATGGCAATGGTCCTCGCAGTCGCCTCCTGGTGCGCCGACTCCCCGATCCATATTGACGACACCACCTGCGTCTCCAAATCCTTCCCAGCCTTCCTCGACACCTACAGTCGACTGCAGTGACAGGGATTTTCGGTGGATGCTAAATAGTTGACAATTAGCGCAATCGCCACCTCTACTCCTACCCGTTCCAGGCGATAGTAGAGGTGATATATTCACTGATTATAAATCATTTAGCATCCACGGACGGACGTAAGCGGCTTTCTTTCACAGGTATACCGTGACGGTCACTTTCTGGTCAGACGGGCAGTCCAGCCGCCGCCGGGAGCCATATGGATTCTGACGTTGCGGTCGGCTGGCACAGGGTAGGATTCTCGCTTGAAGTCCCGGGCAGCGCGGTCAGCGTTGACACCATCACGGAAGATTTCCATCGTCCATTCACCTTCCTCAAGAAAACCGAGATTGAGGATCAAGTCTCTGGCATTCCAGTTGTTCAGCGAACCGACGTACCAGACATTCCCGCTGCGGCGGGCAAGGGTGATGAATTGTCCTAGCTCTCCATTCACGGCCAAGCTCTCGTCCCAAACCGTAGGACATCCGGCGATGAACTTTGTACACTCAGGCTCGGCCATATAGTTGGACGGAGAGTCGCACATCATATTAAGCGGAGAGTCGAAGACGACATATTCAGCGAGCTGGTGGCAGCGGGTGCCTTGGCTCATAGGCTCCGATTCGACCGGATGGTAATTGCCTTTGGAGGCGTTTCTCATCGCTCCTTGGGTGTAGTCCACAGGACCGGCGGCCATTCTGATGAACGGCATCGTGACATCGTAGGTCACCTGATCGACCGTCTCTTTTTTCCATTTCATCTGCTCCAGTCCGAACACGCCTTCGTAGTTCACCACATTCGGGTAGGTCCGGTTCAGTCCCACCGGCTTGTAGGTCCCGTGGAAGTCAATCATCAATCCGTACCTTGCGGTTGTCTCGGCGGCTTTCCTGTGAAAATCCACCACAGCCTGGTCGTCCCTGTCCATAAAATCGACCTTGAAGCCTTTGATCCCTATCCGGGAAAAGTGGCGGCAGACAGCCTCCATATTCCTGCGGAACGGACTGAATCCGACCCAAAGGATAAGTCCGACATTCCTCTCGCAGGCATATTCAATAAGGAAAGGAAGGTCAATTTCCGGAACCACCTTCATCTGATCCTGTTGTCCTCTGTCCGGAGACCATCCCGCATCCATAAGGACATAAGGGACTCCATTGCAGGAGGCGAAGTCGATGTAGTACTTGTAGGTCTCCGTGTTGATCCCCGGGCGGAAATCCACACCGTAAAGGTTGCGTCCGTGCCACCAGTCCCAAACCGCCATTCCGGGCTTTACCCAACTGAAATCCATCGAAGGGTCGGAAGGTGTGGCCAGTTTCCAGACAAGGTCATTGACCGCCATCTCAGAATCCTTTTTTGTCACCATTATGACGCGCCACGGAAAAGCCTCTCCGGCGGAAGCCTTGGCGATGAAATCCTTCCTGTCTATTACCTCTTCCTGAATGCCGCTGAGGCCAGCCGTCCTGACGGTCTCCGGATAGCGGGCGAAGCGTCCTGACAAGCAGGTCGAGCCTTTTTCATTATAAAGGTACATTCCAGGGTAATCCAGCAGATCCGCCTCTGTTATCAAGACCTTGATCCCATTGTCAGCGGCGACAGCGAGCGGCAGGAAAGCGATACGTTTTTTGTCCCACTCTGAGACGCAGTGCACATCATAAGTGCTTTCGAACGAGCTCCAGAATTGAGTGTCAAGCGTTTCCGTGTGCTGGGACACGTAAGGGACATAGGTTGTCCAGTCATTGGCGAAACGAAATTCAGCCTGCTCTTTCTGGACAAAGGCATCGTCCGGACCATTGACAAAGCGATAGGCGATCCCTTCGTCATAGGCGCGGAAAACGAGCGAGAACTCTTTGAATATGAGAGTGATCTCATTGTAGTTATCCCGCACCTCGGCTCTTTTATATGCCTCAGCCGGGAGAGTCTGGTCAACGCTGGCCTTCCGGACCTTGCAGACATTGTCGTTTTTCCCGAACACGGAGCCGTCAGTCATTGCCATCGAGATCTCCGACGAGTCGATTAGAAGAACATCGCCTCTGGAAACAGCATAAGATATCGTCTGTCCGACCACAAGAGTGGCCGACAGGTTGCCGTCGGGAGAAACGACCTTGTAGTTTTTGTCTTTGGCGGCGGATGGCAGAACAGCCAGCAACGAAACAGCCGCAGCGATAAAAATGGATCTGAGAGTCATGACAACAAAAATACAAATTATCTCTGAACTCAAAGAAGTTATTCAGGCATAATGACGCCGCCTATACCTTCCACACCCTTCTTTTCTGTCTCTTCTTTTTCACCTCGTCCTTTTCGCCTCTTCTTTCTGTCTCTTCTTTTCTGTCCGGTGAAGGCATCCCCCTCAACCCTTACCCCGAAAACAAATGACGAGTCCACGTCGTTGTCATTAATATTCAATGACGAATATACTTGTTTTAATCATTTTTAACACCTTGTTTAAAAATCCATCAAAGGGGCAATTATCACTTTGTCCGGAAGGATTGGCCTGATCTTTACCTGAAGCCATACCCATTTGTGTCGTGGAGGGCAAATAGTTAATAATCAACGCAATCACACACCTTACTTCTACCTATTTCAGGTGGTAGAAGAGGTTGAATATTCACTGATTATAAACCATTTAGCCTTCACGGACTTATCTGACCACCACCATGTCTTGCAGCCGAAGAGGAGCTGTGGCGGGTAAACAGTTGAGATTCAGGAGAAAGAACGACTTCGTGGTGCCGTCAGCCAGACCACGAAGTTATCATATTCACTCATCATCAAGAGATTAGATGCCACGAGCCACCGCAAGGTCGGCCAGGACGATGGCGGAGACAGCCTCTCTATCACAGGCGAATCCGTCGAGAGCCACCTCCTGAACGGCCACCTGCGTCGCCTATCACTCCCAACCTTCCTCGACACCTACGGCAGGCTGGATTGCCAGACATTATTCCGACATCATCAAGGCTCAATTTTATGCATATTTATTGCATCATGACTTAAAATTATGTATTTTTGGCAAAACATTTACGATTATGGCACAGGTTTCAATGACAGTCAGGATGGACTCATCATTAAAGGAATCCTTTGATTCCTTATGCTCCCAATTTGGGATGAGCGCAAACACAGCCATGAACATATTCGCAAAAGCAGTAGTTCAACGAGGTAAAATTCCTTTTGAAATCAGAGGCGACAAAACCGAAAAGCTTACGGAAGGGTATAAGGCATTCAAGGCCATCAGAGCGCTGTCGGAAGCAGGTGCCTTTCCCGAGATGTCACTAGATGAAATCAACGAGGAAATCCAACAAGCAAGATCGGAAGAATGAAAGTCTTTGCTGTCATCGACACTAATGTGATTGTGTCGGCGTTGCTTTCCAGAAATGGAGAGACTCCGGTAGTGAAAGTATTTCAGGCGTTGATGGACAAAAAGATCACGCTACTGGTGAATGATGAAATCATCTCGGAATATAAAAATGTCTTGAACAGACCCAAATTCAGGTTCCCGACAAAGTTGATCTCTTCAATTTTAGATGAGATAATAAAAAACGGGATCAACTCTCAACGGATTCACTCCGATGAAGTATTCTCTGATGTCAAAGACATTGTCTTTTATGAAGTAGCACTCTCCAGACCGGGGACATTTCTTGTAACCGGCAATCTAAAGCATTTCCCACAAACACCTATTGTGGTATCTCCTCGGGAAATGCTGGAAATCCTCAAAGGGACGTGAAGCATTTATCGTCCGCACAACATCTCGGACCTTATTTCCCTCCCACAAATCTCATAGCCAAAGAATCGAGGCAGTTAACCTATTGACAGTCAAGCAAAACTATGATGCCTGCGTTATTGTGCATTATCAAGAAGTTAGCTGCTACACATCTCCTTTTTGATTAATCGTCACATTTTACTACCTTTGCTGACGTGGAGCGGGGCAACCCGCCTAAGCAAGGACATATTTATTAATGCAGCATTTGCTATTATTTCGCGTTTACCAAAAGCCCAGGAAACTTAAGGAAATATAAACGAAGAGATAATAAGTGAAGTATTCCGGTATGGAATGCTTTCTGCCCACAATAAGAGCAAAGCTCGCACCCGATACGGGTGTGAGTATCTTATGTGGGTAAAAGGTTTCCATCCTGGGCTACCTTGGTAAACGCAATAAGAAGCTCACACCTTTCTTGTTGCGTTAAGTCACTGAATAGGATAGGACTATTAATGGAATAAGGCTTGACGTTGGATGAAGCCGCCAACGGGTCCGTTCCGTCAGGGGCAAGTGATTGATAGTGATGCTCTAAAACTATCAGTCATTATGGCCGGGAACAATAACCTTAACAAGGCGAAGAGCGCTAAGAAAGACGAGTTCTACACTCAGCTTTCGGACATCGAAAATGAGCTTAGGCATTACAGGGAACATTTCAAGGGCAAGACAGTCCTTTGCAACTGTGATGACCCGAGAGTCAGCAATTTCTTTCATTATTTCTCCTACAACTTTGAGTTTCTTGGACTTAAGAAACTCATCACAACCTGCTACAAGAATCAGGATATGGATCTGTTCAGCCGGAACAACTGCGAGTCCGCAATCTGGCTTGAATATTTCGGCGACCGGAATGGAGACCGTGTGCCAAGCCCGGAGGAAATCGGAATCCACAGACTCAAAGGTGACGGCGACTTCCGCAGCCCCGAGTGCGTTGAGCTGCTCAAAGAGGCAGACATTGTAGTCACGAACCCACCGTTCAGCCTCTTTCGAGAATATGTCGCACAACTCATCGAGCATGACAAGAAGTTCATAATCGTAGGACATCAGAATGCTTTGAAATACAAAGAAATATTCCCTCTCATCAAGGATAACAAGATCTGGCTGGGCTTTGGTTTCAAGGGAGGTGCGGGACATTTCATTTCCAACTACGAGGACGTGGCTTCGGCCGGAGACCATAAGGCCGGCATGATCAGAGTGTCCGGTGTCACGTGGTTCACGAATCTTGACATAAAGAAACGCCACGAGGAACTTATTCTTTACAAGCACTATACGCCTGAGGAATATCCAAAATATGAGAATTTTGATGCGATAAACGTCAACAAGACCGAGGATATTCCTTGTGATTGGGATGGTACGATGGGAGTTCCGATCACATTTATGGATAAGTACAATCCGGAGCAGTTTGAGATTATTGGCAATGCTTGTGACACTGATTGGTGTAGAAGCGCTGGAATATCAGCAATGGGAGAGGGGACAATTCAGCAATTGCGTAGGCAAGGAAACAAAGCTCATGTTACAGCGAATATGAATTCATTGTATTATTTTGATAGAGGGAAAGTGTTGCTGCCCTATGCAAGAATAATTATCAGAAGAAAACACTCTCAATCATGAATATAACACTGAAAGAGATAACCGTCAGGGAGTTGACGGACGGTTACGTTGACAATGCCGAGGACGGGGTTCGGGGATATTCAGGCCTTCTGGACATCAGGCCGCCGTACCAACGGGAGTTCGTCTATGGGGAGAAGCAGCGTGACGCGGTGATTGACACTGTGATGAAAGGCTTTCCTCTTAACGTGATGTATTGGGCGACAAGGGAGGACGGAACCTTCGAGGTCATTGACGGACAGCAGCGAACCATCTCTCTTTGCCAATATGTCAACGGGGACTTCAGCTTTGATTTCCGCGCTTTCCACAACCTACAGAATGACGAGAAGAAAAGTTTGCTGGACTACAAACTGATGATCTACATCTGTACTGGTTCTGACAGCGAGAAACTTCAATGGTTCAAGACCATCAACATCGCCGGGGAGAAACTGACCGATCAGGAACTCCGGAATGCTGTATATTCCGGAACCTGGCTTTCCGACGCCAAGCGGTATTTCAGCAAATCCGGTTGCGCCGCATACGGCTTGGCAAACAAGTACCTGACAGGCTCTCCGATTCGTCAGGACTACCTTGAGACCGCAATCAGATGGATCTCCCACGGGAACATAGAGGTCTATATGTCCAAGCATCAGCACGA
>CAKUVR010000047.1:0-17282 GCA_934698975.1 uncultured Bacteroidales bacterium | reverse complement strand
AGGATGTCCTTGTTGTTCCTGTCCGCGAACACGGCCTTGAAGCCGACATCGCTCCGCAGATTCACGAACGGAGCGAGCTCTTGTCTCTTTTCTTTGAAATTCATGGTTCAATCTTAAATTAATATTGAACCGCAATAATATGCACAGAAAACGTAAAAAACGAAAAGAAACATATACGGATTATAAAAAACAGAAATATTTTTGGGAAATACTCCCTTGGTAGTTGGTGATGCGTTATGATAAAGGAAGAGTCTATGGAGAGAGAAGGTGTCATTAATTGTGGATATTGCCCCTGTTATAGGTGAATTTGTGCTTGACGAGAGCATTTTCTCCAAATATTGCTCCCTTTGGAGGACTACGAAGAAAACCGGACGACTCGGGAGAGCCGTCCGGTTTTCTTCTGAATTTCAGAGCCTTGCACTGAATTATGCAAGACTGGATTTCAGGAATGCCATTGTTGATTATTACACTCTCTGACCGTAGGAGCGGTCGGTGGTGTTGACGGTGATCTTGTCGCCCTGGTTGATGAAGAGCGGAACCATGATCTTGGCGCCGGTCTCAAGGGTGCATTCCTTCAAAGCGCTGGTGGAAGCGGTGTTGCCCTTCACAGCCGGCTCAGTGTAGGTCACCTCAAGGGTAACGTACGTAGGAAGCTCGCAGGTGAGGCACTTCTCCTCAGGCTCGGTGACGAACATCATCTCGACATGCTGTCCCTCCTTCATGAGGTCGGCGTTCTCGACAACATCGTGAGGCAGGTGAATCTGCTCGTAGGTCTCCTCGTGCATGAAGTTGAATCCGTCCTCGTCTGAGTAGAGGAACTGGTAAGGACGTCTCTCGACGTTGATGACATCGATCTTCATACCCGCTGTGAAGGTGTTCTCAAGGATTCTTCCGTTCTCAAGGTTGCGAAGCTTTGTCTTTACGAATGCCGGACCCTTTCCAGGCTTTACGTGCTGGAAATAGACTACCTGGCAAGGCTTGCCGTTGTAGCTGATATAAAGGCCGTTCTTAAAATCTGCTGTTGTTGCCATAAAATATGTAATGAATTTGTTATCTGTTAAAACTTTGCTTCAACTAATGAAATCCTCGAGGACTTGGATTTCAAAAGATTGAAGCGCAATCATTTCGACCGCAAAGTTAACTATTTGTGGATATTCCTGCAAAAAATTCTTTCGGCGGCCAGCCATTGTCGGTGAATATTTGTCCGGACCATCCGGTTGCTTCGACAGGCTCAACGACCGGTGAATCAGAGCCTTATAATAGATTCCGCCACCTGCTCCAAAAGCCATCCCGGAGTGGATGTCGCACCGCAGACTCCGACTTTGTCACTGTCTGAAAACCAACCGAGCTCCAGTTCTGAAGGCTCTGAAATATGATAGGTGCGCGGATTCCTGGACTTGCAAAGGTCGAAAAGCACTTTCCCGTTGGAACTGGAGGCTCCGGACACAAAGACAATGACATCGTGCCGAAGAGCGAATTCAGCCAACTCCTCATGTCGTGACGCCACCTGCGAACAGATTGTGTTGTGAACTGTCAGTCCGCTCGAAGTAGATACTGCTTCTCTATCGCAAGTCTCAGACCTTAGCGGTCGCTGAGCTTGTCGAAGCGCCTCCGAAAGCACTCCGCTGATCTCTGAATATTCCACCGGACTCTTGGTGGTCTGCGAGAATATCTCCAGCGGCCTGTCTGTCCTGATGGAACCGTTCTCAAGAGCGGAAAGCAGCATCGGCATATTCTCGATCACGACAGCGTCGCCATCGACCTGACCCAACAGCCCCAGCACCTCGGCATGACCTATCTTTCCGAATATGATGATCTGCCCTCCGGCCGGCTTGACCCTCTCATAGGCCTCCCTGATGCTTTTTTGCAGCTTCAATACCACCGGACAGGTGCAGTCAATGACCGTAAGGCCAAGCCTCCTGGCCAATGAATATGTCTGCGGCGGCTCGCCGTGCGCCCTGATCAGCAATGTCTTCGATGATGGCTCGGGAATATTCATGAGCCCTTCCTTGTCGATTGTGACGAGTCCTTTTTCTCCCAGCCTCCGGAGTTCCGCCTCATTGTGGACTATGTCGCCAAGAGAGTACAACCTGCGTCCGGGAAACTCCTCAAGGAATTTCTCGGCCCGGCCGATCGCCCGGATGACTCCGCCGCAGAAGCCGGAATGCCTCTCAATCTCGACCTGAAGGTTCATGGTTCTATTCAAGGATTCCGAAACGTCCTTGCACCAACCCTTGGAACCAGACAAGCTCCTCGTGCAGGTTCATGTCGGAGTTGTCCAGTACGAAAGCGTCAGCGGCCCTGGAAAGAGGGGAGACCTCACGGTGGGAGTCTATGTAGTCCCTTTCCTGAAGGTTCTTCAGCACGTCCTCCAGTCTCGGGTTCTGCCCCTTGGCTTTCATCTCGTCGAAACGCCTTCTCGTCCTGACCTCATCGCTGGCTGTCATGAATATCTTCACCTCTGCGTCCGGGAAGACCGTCGTGCCGATGTCCCGTCCGTCCATCACGATTCTTTTCCGCTGTCCGAAGGCATGGAGACGCTCATCGACATATTCCCTGACAAATGGAACCGCCGAGATCGGACTGACGTGGCCGGAAACCTCCAGCGTACGGATCTCCTTCTCTATGCATCTGTCTCCGATGAACGTGCCCTCTGCCTTGAAATCGAGATTCAGTTCCGGCAACGCCGCCTTGAGGCCTGCTTCGTCGATGGCTCCGTCTCCTCCGATAAAGCCTTTCTCTATTGCGAACAGGGTCACTCCACGATAAAGGGCCCCGGAGTCAAGATAAAGGAATCCGAAGTGTTCCGCTATCAGTTTGGCAAGCGTGCTCTTGCCTGTTGATGAATAGCCGTCGATGGCTATGATGATGTCTGGTAGTTTCATACGGCAAAATTATCAAATTTTATGTAAAGAATAAAGTATCCTTTTCATTTCCCAAAGAAAGAAATTTGTCCGATATTTGTATTAAGGATTGTTTTGCGCAATCTATGAATTGTGACCTGGAATTCTTCTGGAATCGAAATGATTTTACGAAGAGAAATAGTTCACATGATGAAGAAGGATTAAGACGTATTTCTATGAAGATATTGATTATTGATGACGAGAGGGCCATCAGGAACTCTCTGAAGGAAATTTTGAGTGACGAGGGCTATGATGTGGATGTCGCCGAGGACGGAGCGACAGCCTTGGCGATGGTCGATAAGGAAAAGTACAATGTGATTTTCTGCGACATCAAGATGCCGGGAATGGACGGCACCGAGGTCCTGGAAAAAATGGTGGCTGAGGGCATTGATTCAGCGATTGTGATGATCTCCGGCCATGGAGACATCGAAACAGCCGTGGAGTGCATCAAGAAGGGTGCCTTCGATTTCATACAGAAGCCGTTGGATCTAAACAGGATTCTTATCACCATCAAGAACGCCTCTGAGAAGGCTACCATAATCTCAGAGAACAAAAACTTGAAGAAAAAGGTGTATGGCCAGAGGATGATAGGGGAGTCGGAGCCAATCCAGCACGTTCGCGACATCATCTCTAAGGTCGCTCCGACGGATGCCCGTGTGCTGATTGTCGGTCCTAACGGATCCGGAAAGGAACTTGTGGCCAGAAGCCTTCACGAACAGAGCGCCCGCAGCGCGATGCCTTACATCGAGGTGAACTGCGCGGCCATTCCTTCGGAACTGATTGAAAGCGAGTTGTTCGGCCATGAGAAAGGGGCGTTCACATCGGCCATCAAACAGCACAAAGGCAAGTTCGAGCAGGCCGACGGCGGAACCCTATTCCTTGATGAAATCGGGGATATGAGTCTTGCCGCACAGGCAAAGGTTCTGCGTGTCCTTCAGGAGAAGAAACTCTCAAGGGTCGGCAGCGACAAGGACATTGTCGTGGACGTGAGGGTTGTCGCGGCCACCAACAAGAACCTTCAGGACGAGATTGCCAAAGGCAATTTCAGGGAAGACCTTTACCACCGTCTCAGCGTGATCGTGATCAAGGTGCCTTCCTTGGATGAGAGAAAGTCGGACATCCCTCTGCTTACTGAATATTTTGTCAATCAAATCAGCACGGAATCCGGCATGCCTGTGAAAAAAATTTCTCCCGAAGCGATCAAGATGCTTCAGGAGAAATCTTGGACGGGCAACATCAGAGAACTCCGCAATGTCGTGGAGCGTCTGATGATTCTGGGTGGCAATCCTGTCAGCGGGCAGGATGTAAAAGATTACGTGAGTCCGATTCAATAGCTTTCTTCAGCGTAGGGTCCACGTTGAGGTACATCTTGTAGAAGGCGTTCTCACCGAGTTTGGAATACCGGCCGACAAGGGCGCGTATCTGTGGGAGGAGATATTCAGAAGTCTCTTCCCATTCTTTTTGAGTGCAGGTGATGCCGTCCTTCGAAGATGCATATTCACGGAAGGCCGAAGGAAGGTTCATCTTGTCGAGGAACTTGTTGAGGTCGTTGTAGTCGTCTATCCCTGAAAGATTGTTTTTGTACTTGTCGAACATCGCCGAGGCGAACCTCATCTGTGTAGCCTTCTTGTTGCACGAGATGAAGAACTTGGTGGCTCTTGTGGTGTCAACAGGCACGAACACGTCGGGGATGATTCCGCCTCCACCATAGACCGTTCTGCCGGCGACTGTCTTGTAGGCTGCGGTGGAGTCCACCTTGATGCTGTCCGCATCGTACATCTCACCGTCGGCGTAGCGCTTGTAGATGTCGTACTGGTAGTCTTCTGAATATGGCTTCTGGATACACCGTCCGGACGGGGTGTAGAATCTCGCCACCGTCAGGCGCACTCCTGATCCGTCACTGAAATAGACAGGCTCCTGGACAAGTCCCTTGCCGAAGGAACGCCGTCCCATGATGACGCCTCGGTCATTATCCTGAATCGCTCCCGCGAATATCTCGCTGGATGACGCTGTGGATTCGTTGATCAGCACGGTCAATCCGATGTCTTGTAGGAGACCCTTGCCGTCGGCCTTGTAGTCATCCTTCTTGCGGTGAAGACCTTGCATATAGACAATCTCGTCGCCTTTTTTGAGGAACATATCGCTGAGCAGCAACGCCTGATCGAAATAGCCGCCGGTGTTGTCTCGCAGGTCGAAGATCAATTTTTTCATACCCTTTTCGAGCAGTCCTATGCTGGCCTGTGAGAACTCCGAGAATGTGGTTCTTGTGAACTTGGAGAGTTTTATGTAGCCTGTCGTGTCGTTGATCATGAAGGATGCATCGACACAGTGAACGGGAATCTTCCCTCTGGTGATCTCGAAAGGAATCATCTCATTGCCTCGGCCTACAGTGATGGTGACCTTGGTTCCCGCCGGACCTTTCATCCTGCGTACCATGCTGTCCTGTGGAAATTTGACTCCGGCTATGCCCTTGTCACCTACTTTCAGGATCCGGTCTCCTTTCTGAAGCCCTACTTTCTCGGACGGCCCTCCCGGGATGACTTCCAGCACAATAGCTGTGTCGTTCGGGACATTGAACTGAATGCCGATTCCATCGAAATTGCCGGCAAGATCCGTCTCGGCCTCGGTCAGTTCAACCGGCGGCATATAGACTGAATGCGGATCCAGTTCAGCCAATGCGGCCGTGATCGCCGCATCGGTTACTTTCCCGACATCGATCGTGTCAACATAGTTCTTGTCGATCTGGTCAAGGATAAGATTAAGTTTGCGCCAGTCTTGGTACTGAACGCGCAGCATATTCTTTTTTTGCGTGTAGGCATTGTAGGCCATCACCATAAGCGCCCCCACAATTATTCCCAACACAGCGATCCAGACGGAAGATATTCGTTTCATCCTAATCTATCTTTTCAACTTTGATTCCAGCCTTGCGGAGCAGGTCCACGCCGTCCGTGAGACGATATTCATCCTTATAGACTACTCTTTTTATGCCTGCCTGTATGATTAGTTTCGAGCATTCGATGCATGGAGAGGCGGTCACGTAGAGGGTCGCTCCGAGGCTGCTGTTGCCAGACTTTGCCACTTTGGTGATGGCGTTTGCCTCGGCATGGAGGACGTATGGTTTTGTCGCGCCGCTTTCGTCCTCGCAGACGTTCTCGAATCCGGACGGGGTCCCGTTGTAGCCGTCGGAGATGATCATACGGTCTTTGACCAGTATCGCCCCTACCTGCCGTCTTTTGCAGTAGGAGTTTCTGGCCCAGATCTCTGCCATCTCAAGGTATCGCTGGTCAAACTTCTCCATTATTTGTTTCTCTGGTAGAGGTATCTTTTGATGCTGCGTTTAGGAGTCCTTTCAAAATCCTCCGGCATAAACTCTATCTTTTTGATTTTGGCGTAGTTCGGAATTTCCCGGTTGATTTCCGGAAGTTGTGAGGTAAGCGTCTTTTCCAGATCCTCGCGGTTCATTCCGTCCAACTCTCCCTGATGGTAGTCAGGGTAAACCAATGCAGTAAGACCACCATTGTCTTCAATTACAAGAGAGTCAACCACATAAGCGAAGGAATTGATTACGGACTCCAGTTCCTCGGGGTAGATGTTCTGACCGTTAGGGCCAAGAACCATGCACTTTGATCGGCCTCTGATGTAGAGATAACCATCCTTGTCAATGACGCCCATGTCTCCTGTCTTCAGCCATCCATCCTCTGTGAACAGACTCTTGGTGGCTTCCTCGTTCTTGTAGTAGCCGAGAGCCAGATTCGGCCCGTAGGCCTGAATCTCACCTTCAATGTTCTCCGGATCCTGAGAATTGATGCGTATTGACATATTCAATGCTGCCTTTCCGCATGAGTAAAGTCTCTTGTCGTCGTGGGGGGCATAGGCGATGATCGGGGCGCACTCGGTCATTCCGTAACCAACTGTGTAAGGGAAAGCGATGTCCCAGAAGAACTTCTCGATCTCCTTGTTGAAGGCCGCTCCGCCCATGATGACTTCCACAAAGTTGCCACCGAAGGCGCTCACGAGCTCTCCGCAGATCTTCTTCTGGATCATCTTGTCGATCACCGGCACTTTGAGCAAGGTCTTGATTCCGCCCTTCTCCACAATCTTCTGGATCTTTGACTTGTAAACTTTCTCGATGATCAGCGGAACCGCGATGATGATATTCGGCTTGACTTCGGCGAGGGCCTGCATTATGATCTTAGGGCTAGGCACTCTGGTAAGGAAGTGCACATGGGCTCCGATTGCCATCTCGAAAAGGAACTCGAACATCATTCCGTACATATGCGCCGAAGGAAGCATCGCGACCACGTTCGTCTGGTTGTTCAGTTCCGGAAGCACATGCTTGGCAAACTGGATGTTCGAGCACAGCGCTCTGTAAGGTATCATCACACCTTTTGAGAATCCGGATGTCCCGGAAGTGTAGTTGATCAGGGCCAGCTCGTTAGGGGAGTCCTTGTAGTAGTTGAGGTCTTCCGGCTCGAAACTGTTCGGGTGACGCTTGCCGAAATATTCATTCATGTGCTCTCTGGCCTCGGTGATGCGCGGCACCTTTGAGTACAGGAGCTGGAATGTGTTGATGCGCACGACTGCGAACAGTCCCGGCATCTCATCCGCGCTGAGTCCCTCCCAGATCACATCGTCCACGAATAGAACCTTGGCCTCGGAGTGATTGACAAGGTAATGAATATTCCCGGGTTTGAATTCGTGAAGGATAGGCACCGGAACGGCTCCATAGGTCATCGTGGCCAGAAAGCTGACCGCCCAGTTCACCTGGTTGCGCGCGCAGATGGCCACTTTGTCCCCCTTGTGCAGGAAGCATTTTTCGAATGCGATGTGAAGTTTCTCGATGCGTCTCGCCACATCCCTGTAGCAGAGGCTGACTCCCTGATAGTTGGAGAGCGCAAGCCTGTCCCAATTCTTTCTGAAGCTTTCCTCCAGAAGTTTGTTTACTGATTCGAATTTGAATTCGTTCATGATGTTCGTTTTTAGTTGCCGGCCTTGAAGGTTCGTTCCTTTCTGTCATAACAAACCGCGCTGAACCCTTTGTCCGTAATCTCAACCTTACTGTCCGGCCGGATCATCTTGTTCCCTTCGCCCTTGACCAGAACCTCTCCGCCAGAGAACGGGAAGACCAAGGTCTGGGCCGATGTCCTGACCACCCAGTATCTTTTGCCATTACCTTCCAGAAGCTCAGGAAGGCTTTTTATAGTCTCATCGGCTGTTATTCCCTTCCATGAAGGAACCTGCTTCCCGTGCAGGTCATAATAGCCTACGGTGTTGTCGTTGTGCAGAACCATGGCGGTGTAGCCCTTGGCTCCGGTGAAATCATACACGGCGGGACCTGCCGCAATTATCTTGCCTGTCTCGACGGGAAATCCCGAGACAAATCGTCCGAGCCTGTCAATCAGGTACATTTGCGATCCAGCCGCGAACAGGTACTGGATTTTCCCGTTGTTGTAATAATCGACTTCCTGGACATAGCCGCAAATCTTCGACTTGAACGGAACGCCCCAGACATCTTTGCCGTTCTCGTCCTGCAGACATATTGACAGATGGCTGTTCTGATAGAGTGTGTTTATTTTCCCTGTCGCGCAATTCCTGACCTTGAACGGCCCTGAAGGTACGGCGACCATAGAGTCTTTTCCCGTTGACGGCACACTGCCTTTGCTGACCTCTATCCTGTCTAGGTTGAACTCAAGACTGAATTTTCCACCATCCTCGATTGCTGAGACTGTTACCGGTACATAGGTGGCACCTTTCAGAATATTCCGGCAACCTTTAGCCATCATAGGACTGAAAGTGGCTTCGATCAGATTCGGATTGTCGCACGGAGAATAATACGCCCAAGCGCCTCCATTCTTCTTCGGCACCCTGTCAAGCCCCTCGGCTCCAAGGCGGGCAGCAAGCGTCTCTTTCAAGAAACCTGTCTTTGAATATTCATCCACGCAGTCCGTCGCTCCGATGATGACCCACCCGCCAACCAGCGCGCAAGCGCTTTCATCCTCGCCTGTGAATATATTCCCGAACAATGAGGCTGCGAATCCTGCCACACTAATGCCGCTTGCCTCGTCGGCATTCAGCCGGGCTGCCGGCCTGAGCGCCAGAACCTGACGAAGTCTCTCGCCCATGTTCAGATTGATGACTGCGATTTCCTTGACATCCAATGCTTTCGCCCATTCTTCGGCATTTCTGCCTGATTCCTTTTTCTGGGAGGAAAGAGTCGTTTCGTATCTGTCCAGAAGGCTCCTTGAGTCAAGATAGTTCCTGTATGCTTTTATGTAGGATGTTATGTTTCCGATTGTGATGTCAAGAATGAAATTGACATCGCCCGGCGCGGTTTCGGCGACCTTGATTTCTGAACTGCCCGCATGTCCGAGCACGTTCAGATAGTACGACGGCTCTCCGGAGTAGAGCATTGTTCCATGCATGGAGACTCCCGCTTCTGAATGTCTTGAAACGCTGAATGCGGTCCATTCTGCCATTTCCTTGAAGAAATCTCTTGATTTACGGTGCTTTCTTGCAAAGAATGTCTCCAGTATGTTACCGGAGTAGGCGTTGGACAGGAGTATGGCATCGTCTCCGCCCACAGAACTTGCCGCTTCAGTGAACCCGCTGGCCTCCAATATACTGTGCCCTTCCTCAATATGCCTGACAGAGGAATTAATGATTGTTTCCGATGAGGAGATCAAGACAAGGTCTCCATTGATTCTGGTCAGCAGCCTTGAAGAGTCAGCCGCGGCCAGAAGTGCCCTTAAATCCTCGGTCGTGTCAGCTATAGCCTTGCCTGCCTCCAGAATAAGTAGAGGTGGCATATCCTTACTGTAGTGCACGGACATTATAGCCGGAGACCTTTTCATGCTTCCAAGATGCAAGGATGCTATCTTGCCGAATTTGTTGGACGCAAGTTCTCCAAAGACTGCCGTAGAGTCGCCTAGAAATTCACAGACCCGACCGAAATTCTTGAAACAGAATACTATCGCCGCATCTGACGGAACCGCCTTTACGAGTGGGTGGTTTTCCAGAAACCGGGTGTCTCCTTGGGTGGCTCTCCTATCGGTTCCGGAATATAACTTTATGACTGCCAATGCGATTCCTCCTATGAGAATCACTGCCACCGTGATCAATATGGTCAATGTCTTTCTGTTCATAGGACTTTCTGTTACTGGGCTACAAATAAGTACACGATATTGCCTGTCTGGCGCGCGGGCGCTGTGGCCGAAGCCGAGAAACGTGAGAGCCTTGCGGCTCTTGTCGCAAAGTCCCTCAGGCATTTGTCGTCAGAGGAAACCTCATCCTGAACCTTGGCGTTGAGCACTTTTCCTGAAGGGTCAACAGTGATTATCACCGTGACATGACCCGCTCCCAGACATCTGTATGCCGGAATGGAAAGTTTACTGGCTTTGCGTCCTTCGAGTTCGTACGATACAACAGACGGACCTTTGTAAGATGATTTCTTTTGTACCTCCGCTTTGCGCTCCGGTTTGCTGACAGTGGCGTAATCTTCGTCAGGCTCATCTAATTTCGGACCGTTTTTCAATTCTTGGGCAAGTTCCTCAGCCTCTTTGTAGAGCTCATCGGCGTTGGTGTTGCGGTCATCCTTGAGAGCGCCCCTATCGACAGCCACATTCCGTATCGGAACCCCGGCAGCCTCTGCCAGCATCCTGTCTAGCCTTTCGCTGACTTCCTCCTTGAGATTTCGCTCGGCCTGTTCCTTCTCGACTTTCTCCTGCTTGGAGAAATCCAGAACAAAGGTGTTCTCCCTTTTGAGGGCTGATGAGATCTGGCATACAAGCAACACGATGACCACCGTCAAATGAAAAATGACGGTGATGTAAAGTCCTGCTTTGTCGTCGCTCTTCATAGCATCAAATACTTCAGTCCGGAGCCCGGCTCCTGTCCGGTCATCCCTTGGCTTCCTGCTCCCTCAATGACTTCTCGATCGTTGCCGAGATGATGTCAATCGCGACCTTGTTGTGCCCGCCTTGAGGAATGATCAAGTCTGCGTAGCGCTTGCTCGGTTCTATGAATTGAAGGTACATAGGCTTGACAGTCTTTGTGTACCTTTCAATCACTGTCTCGACAGTCTTGCCTCTTTCCAGAATGTCTCTTGCCATAACCCTCATCAGGCGGTCGTCATCGTCTGCGTCCACGAATATCTTGATGTCCATCTGGTCACGCAGTTCCTTGCAGGTGAACACGAGGATGCCTTCTATTATGATCACCTCGGCCGGCTCCACCGTGACGGTCTCCGTTTTTGACCTTGAGCAGGTGATGTAGGAATATACCGGTTGTTCTATAGCCTTTCCGTTCTTCAGATCCCTGAGTTGTTCACAGAGAAGTTTGAAGTCAATGGCGTCAGGATGGTCGAAGTTGATCTGCTGCCTCTCCTCTAACGGAAGGTGGCTGGAGTCTTTGTAGTAGGAGTCCTGCGGGATGACGACAACCCTCTCTTTGAGTTTTTCGGTTATCGCGTTGACCACCGTGGTTTTTCCTGAACCGGAACCTCCGGCTATTCCTATCACTAGCATATTCGGTGTCTTTTAGAATTCGGCGTTCTTTGGAGTCCTAGGGAACGGGATCACGTCGCGGATGTTCGCCATGCCTGTGACGAAGAGAAGCAGCCTCTCGAACCCGAGTCCGAATCCACTGTGAGGCACGGTTCCGTACCTGCGTGTGTCGATGTACCATTCTAGGTTCTTGCGGCTCATCTTCAGTTCGTCGATTCTTTGCTCCAGTTTCTCCAGTGAGGCTTCCCTCTCTGAGCCACCTATGATCTCGCCGATCTTAGGGAAGAGCACGTCCATTCCGCGCACTGTCTTTCCGTCCTCGTTCTGTTTCATGTAGAAGGCTTTGATGTCCTTAGGGAAGTCCGTGAGGATCACCGGCTTGCCGAAGTGCTTCTCTACAAGGTAGCGTTCGTGTTCGCTCTGGAAGTCTGTTCCCCAATGAACTGGGTACTCGAACTGAGTGCCATTCTTCACGGCCTCCTCCAAAATTTCTACGGCCTCTGTGTAGGTCACTCTCTGGAATGGGATTCCAAGAACACTCTTAAGTCTATCGATAAGGCCATCGTCATACTTGTCGTTGAGGAATTTCAGGTCGTCCGCACAGTTGCCAAGCGCATATTGCACGAGATATTTCACGAATTCCTCTGCAAGAACCATATTGTCGTTGATGTCGTAGAACGCCATCTCCGGCTCGATCATCCAGAATTCGGCAAGGTGCCTTGGAGTATTTGAGTTCTCGGCTCTGAATGTCGGCCCGAATGTGTAGATCTCGCCTACAGCCGTCGCTCCGAGTTCTCCCTCCAACTGACCGCTGACTGTGAGGCTGGTTTTCTTCCCGAAGAAGTCCTTGCTGAAGTCAACCTTGCCGTTTTCCTTCTTAGGAACATTCTCAAGGTTTAGTGTTGTCACTTGGAACATATCTCCGGCTCCTTCGGCGTCGGATTCTGTGATGAGTGGGGTGTTGAGATAAACGAATCCCTTGTCGTTGAAGAATTTGTGGATAGCGAACGCCATGGCGTGGCGGATTCTCAGCACCGCTCCGAACGTGTTTGTCCTCGGGCGGAGATGTGCCACCGTGCGAAGGTACTCAAGTGAGGTGTTCTTTTTCTGGAGAGGGTATCTTACCGGGTCGCATTCTCCCAGCACCTCGATCTCCTTCGCTTGGATTTCCACGGCCTGACCGCTGCCGACAGACTCTATCAGGTTACCTGTCACGCTGATGCTGGCTCCGGTGGTGATCCTCGCGATGAGAGCCTCGTTGAAATTGGCCATGTCGGCCACTACTTGAATATTGTTTACAGTCGAGCCATCGTTGAGGGCGATGAACTTGATCTGTTTGTTACCTCTTTTGGTCCTTACCCAACCTTTGGCGAGAACTTCCTGTCCTGGTGTCGCCTTCAGAAGGTCCTTCACTTTGCTCCTCGTTATCATTTTTATAGACATTTGATTCAATCTCACAAAGATAGTATAAAAAACAAAAAAAAGAAAGTGACTGGCCGTAAGGTCAGTCACTCTCCAGAATATTTAAGAATGATTATTTGCTTTCCGCTTTTCTCGCAGCATACATAATCTTGAGGGCGGAGCAGCGCCTGAGCTCCTGCTTGACGTCCGTCACGATACCCATTCTTGCGTCTTCGTCTGCCTTGATAGAGACCTGCATCAACTGGCGGTCAGCCTCGCTCATCGCATCGCGCTCTGCGGCGATGAAGTCACGGATGTCGTTCGTTGTCTTGAAAGAGTCGTTCAGCTGGATACGAGCTTCGGTACCGTATTGGCTCTGATACTGAGCGGTAGGGGAACCGATGTAGATGTATGAAGCCAAATCCTTTCTTTCAAGCTTGGCGACCTCTGTGGCTTCCGGGAGTCTTACCCTGACCTTAACCTCCGTGGAACGGAGCTGTGAGGTTACCATGAAGAAGAACAGGAACATGAACACGATGTCTGAGCTGGTTCCCAACTCCGGCATTTCTTTCTTACCACTTCTTTTAAAATTAGGCATTGTCTTGTCCTCCTGTTTTACTTTTTGGTAACGTCCTTAGGCTCTGCCTCGGAAATGTTCTGTGGAATAGCTTCCCTGACAATCTTCTGCTGGTCGTCTGTGAGGAAGGCGTAGGCCTTGCCGTAGTTCTGTTTGCAGAAGTCGTCACGGACTTCGTTAATTGCCTTCACGAGCTCATTCTGAACCGCAATGTAGGCCCTGTAACTGGTTCCACGGTCATTCTGAAGTGAGATGACTCCTTTGGAAACCGGATATTCACCGTAACCCTCGATCATCTTCATCTCCCTTTCCGGAAGATTCGGATCGTTGCTTGGGTTCGTGATGAATTCCTTGATCTTGTCCTTGAGCTGGCTAACATCCAAGATCTGGTCACCGGCAAACAGTCTGTCGGAAGAGTTGATCTTCACGATGATGATGTTACGCTTGTTTACCTTCGTGTCTTCCGTCTTCTGATTCTGATCAGGCATAGGAGGGAGACGGCGCTGCAGACCTGACTGCTGGTCCATGGTGGACGTCATCAGGAAGTAGCAGAGCAGAAGGAACGCGATATCGGCTGTCGATTGTGTGTTCAGTCCCGGTGTTTTTCTTGCCATAGCTAGATGTTATTTGTTGTTGATAGCGTCTCTGATCGCACCTACGATGATGGAGATGATTGCCGCACCACCAAGCACATAGACCAGAAGAAGCATTGTGTCAGTAAGTTTCAGCCATTGTGTGCTTAGCTGTGTCTTGACATTAAGTGCCGGTGCGCCCGATGAGAGCACATAGGCCAGAACAACCAAAACCGCGATTCCGACCACTACGCCAGCGGCCTTGAGCAGATTCTTTGGGTTGTTCTTACCTGCGATGAATATCGCGAGTCCTATCCAGATAACTACTGCCGCGAAGAAGAGGAAGTAGGTGTACCTGAGAAGGAGGTCAACGGATGAGCCTTCATTTACAAAAGCCAAAATTCCGAAGACGATTCCAAGGAGTCCCAATACCCATCCGGTTATTTTGAATATCTTATTCATTATAATCAGATTCTAAAATTGTCGCTACAAATTATTTCTTCTGGTTCTTTGCGAGAACGTCAACGAGATCGATGGAAGCATTCTCCATGTCGATTGAGAGTGCGTCGATTCTGGAAAGAATATAGTTGTAGAACACCTGGAGAATCATGGCGACGATAAGACCACCTACGGTAGTGATAAGGGCGACCTTCATACCTCCGGCCACGATGTTAGGGGAGATGTCACCGGCTGCCTCGATGGCGTCGAATGCCTGTACCATACCGATAACCGTTCCCAAGAATCCGAGTGAAGGTGCAAGGGCGATGAACAGGGCGATCCATGAGAGGTTGTTCTCCATGAGGCTCATCTGAACGCCACCTGCGGAGGTGATTCTCTTTTCAACTACATCGATACCTTCATCGTAGTGGTTGAGACCATCGTAGAAGATGCTGGCTACAGGTCCCTTGGTGTCGCGGCAGACTGCCTTGGCCTTCTCGATTCCACCCTGGGCGAGAGCGTCCTCGACATTTTTGAGGAGCTTCTTGGTGTTGGTCTTTGAGAAAGAGAGGTAAAGGATTCTCTCGATGGCGAGAGCAAGACCGATGATGAGGCAGATGAGGATCATGGACATGAAGCCCGGACCTCCCTGAATGAAGTAGGTCTTGATCTGCTGGTGCATAGGAACGTCCTCGCCGGTACCCTTGAGGAGATCCTCAGCGGACATTGGCTGAGCTGGAGCGGCAGTCTCAACTTGCTCTGTTGCGGCTGCGTTGTCAGCGGCTGGCTGATCCTGAGCGGATGCGATGTTTGCAGTGAAGGTGAGAACGCCTGCTACTGCCAAAAACATGAAAAACTTTTTCATAACTGTTTTTGTGTGTTTAATTTAAATTGATAATGTATTAAATAGTTATCTTTTCTTGTGGCTTCGCGAGGGCAAAAACCTTCTACAAAACCGTTGCAATTTACTAAATAATTTCCAATTGACAATATTTATAAGGAAATTTCTCCTTGCAGGTTGTCTCCCAGCCTTGATTTCACCAGCTCGTTGTCCTGAGACTTTCCCATCAGGAAGAACAGTTTCGCCAATGCGCTCTCGGTTGTGATGTCCGCTCCGGATACCACACCGGCTTTTTCCAGAGCCTTTCCTGTGGCGTAGATGTCCATGTTGACGGTGCCTGACAGGCATTGCGTCACGTTCATCAACACCTTGCCCATCCCGGAAGCTTCCTTCACGATGTCCAGAAACCATTGTCTTGACGGAGCGTTGCCGGAGCCATAGGTCTCGATGATGGCCGCGCGGATGTCAGGCCCGCAAAGGAAATATTTCATGACTTGCGGGGTTATGCCCGGATGTACCTTCAGAATCGAGACTCTGGTGTCAAGCCTTGTGCTGATCCTCAATGGTTCGTCCCAGGCCGCCGGCTTGCGTATGACGCCGTCGTTGTACTTTATGCTGATTCCGGCTTCGGCCAGCGGAGGACAGTTCGGAGAGCGGAACGCACTGAAGTCCTCGGAACTGACCTTGACGCTGCGGTTGCCTCTCAATAACTTGGAATTGAAGAATATGCAGACTTCAGGGACACGCGGGTGGCCGTTCATGTCCTTGGCGGAGGCAATCTCGACGGCAGAGATCAGATTTTCCTTCCCGTCTGTCCGCGGGACACCGATAGGAAGCTGGCTTCCTGTGAAAACAACTGGCTTCGCAAGATTCTCCAGCATGAAGCTGAGTGCTGAAGCCGAGTATGCCATTGTGTCGGTCCCGTGAAGGACGACGAACCCGTCATATTCGTCGTACCTCTCCCGGATAAGGGATGCGAGCGCCTGCCAGAAGGAAGGTTCGACATCCGAAGAATCAATCAGCGGATCGAATGTGTAGGAGTCGATGCGGAGTGCGAATTTCTTCAGTTCCGGCACCTCCCCAAGAATTTGATGGAAGTTGAACGGCTTGAGTGTCAGGTCTGTGGGATCCTGCTTCATTCCGATCGTGCCACCAGTGTAAATCATCAGTATTGAAGACCTTTTCATATTCCGAAAAGAGTTTTGGCGTTGTTGGTTGTGATTTCCGCTACCTCTTCGATTGTCACGCCTTTCAGCTCGGCTATCTTCGCGGCTATCAGTGGTATGTAGGCGCTTTCGTTCCGTGTGCCTCTGTGCGGGACCGGAGACAGGTATGGGGCGTCTGTTTCAAGCACGATTCTCTCAAGCGGGACATTCCTGACAACCTCTGCCAGTCCTGCGTTCTTGAATGTCACCACGCCTCCGACCCCGATGCGCCAATCCCCGAGTTTTTGTAGCTCGTGATAAGATTCCATGCTTCCGCTGTATGCGTGCATATTCCCTCTCAGCCCTTTGTGTCTCTGAAGAATCTCCAGAAAGTCGCCCATCGCGTCACGCAGGTGAATGTTGAGCGGGAGATTCCTTTCCGCCGCGAAATCAAACTGCCATTCCAAGGCGTCTTTCTGTTCTTGGGAAAACTCCCTGCCTTCGTGGTAGTCAAGACCTATTTCCCCCACGGCCACGACTTTACGCCCTGTTCTTGCTTCCCATTCATCCAGAAAACAAACCATGGAATCAAGTTCGTGACGCCAATCATTCCTGACCGAGCCGGGGTAGAGCCCGATCATCGGACGGAGAACGTCCGGGTGCTTGTCCACGAGTGCGAACATGGCTTCCCTTTCCGGACTGTCGATGTCCGGCTGGATCATGATGCATACTCCCACGCCTTCCGCCCTGCTGATGTACGCTTCTTCCTCTCCGGAATAGGCATTGTCGCTCAAGTGGCAATGTGTGTCTATGAATATCATGGTGTCAAGTAAACATTAAAAAATAACTTGGTAAAAATTAAGACCTTTTGACGAGGTAATTCCACTTTGACAATACTGTTTGG
>CAKUVR010000046.1:0-17740 GCA_934698975.1 uncultured Bacteroidales bacterium | reverse complement strand
GGAGCGTGTCTCTCCTTATGAGAATGGCCTTATTCAATTGTCTCTCTTTTAGTTATAATTCATCGAACTCACGTTAAGGTACGGATCCAGACTCTTGATAGGGCTGTAGAAGTTCCTCATTATCTGCCGCATAGGCGCAAGCCGCTCCTTGTCGTTCATGACATCCAGCAGCGGGGAGTCATATTCATCAATGATTATGACCGCCTTTTCGCCCGTCTGCTCCACAGCAACTTTTATTAGCCTCTCAAAACGTGCATGTATGTCGTTTTCTGAGAGGTTATTATCCTTGCCGAATGTGCTTTCATATTCCTCAAGTTTGTAACTTAAAGTACGAAGCAACTGCTCCTCATCAAGGTGCTTCGCCGTGGACATGTCAAAGTGGAACACCGGGTGTCTGGTCCACTCTTTCTTGAGTTCCCCGGCCTTCAGCCCGTTGAACAGCTCCTTCTTCCCCTCAAAGTAACTATGAATAGTGGATGACAGCAGCGACTTCCCGAACCTCCGGGGCCTGCTGAGGAACACATATTTGTAATTTTCGTCCAGGTCGTGCACGAACCCCGTCTTGTCGATGTAGAGGTATCCACCCTCGACAATGTCCCTGAACGTCTGCACCCCGATCGGGTACTTTATCCTTTTCGCCTCCATAACTACTATTCAGTTAATGTCCAACGTCAAAGATAATGAATATTTTCCAATTCATGCCAATACCCGCCTTGTTTGAAATTCTGACATAATATGTCTTGGGGGGCAAACCTAACATATTACGCCCCTGAAGTGCTGATTATCGCTGGTCGCGGGTGCAAAAATTGTCATTTTGCACCCGAAGAAGATTTATTCAGGCACGTAAAATGGAACGAACGATTACCGAAAGTTTGAATATATTTCAGTGCTACAAATGAATGTTCCATCCTGCCGCTTTTGGGCAGCCGTTAGCCTTCAAGAGCAGGTCTTCACTGACAATCTGTGGGATGGCGGAGTTCACGGCCGGAATCTGGACACCCGTCGCAATGGACCTGAATGATACCAGCACCAGCAGAGCCACCCGAAGCGAAGTGCCATCGTTGAACTTTGGAAGAAGCAGCACCATTCCAAGGGTAAGCAGCGCGATCAGGGCATCTGCCCCAATGATTAGCGTTTTCTTTGAATGACGGTCAGCCCAGACACCACCCACAAAGGACATGAAGAACTGCGGGACGAACTAGCATATTGAGAACATCGCCACTCAGAAGCCAGATGAAGTCTCCAAGGTAATGTACCAAACAATCGCGAATGCCACTATCTGCGAACCTAAAAGGGTAATGGCCTGACTGATAAAGAAAGGGATTGCTTTTTTCATCTTAGAAGCTGTTTTGAATTGATTGTTTGAAGATTTTTTCACCTCAAAGAACAAACAAATCAAAACAGCTTCTTATTTGTGAAGTAATGTTATGCGATTTCTACTGGCACCTGGATGATGGTGAGCCACATATTTGCGTCCTCTTGGTTCCATATTCCGTCAATGTAGTTGGCGCGTGGAAGTCCTGTGACCTTGTAGCCTTTCTTTTCCAGCATGGCAAACAGCTCGATGTGACTCTGGCGGAGGTTTTCGTAGGGACCGAACACTTTCAGGCATGCGGCCATGGGCACTGCGGGGATTTCCTTGAACTTGATGATGGCGGAATCCGTCCCCTTTTCCTTTACCTGTTCGCAGTACTCAATGTCAATGCCCTGTGGCTTGTACCCACCGTGTTCAATGGTGTAGCAGTAGCCGGGTTCAATACATTCGCATCCAAGACGTGCCATTTCTGGTCCGATGACTTCACAGCACAGATTACCAAGCTCAGCATAAGAAGGGATGACGGCTCTGTGACTCGCAACGATGATAGCGGGCAATGATTCAAAATACAGTTTTTCCATTTTGTGATTCTTTTTGTGGGAAGCAATATACGCCTTGAGCAATCGGTGGCGTTCCTTGAGAACCTCCAACTCCTGCTCACACCGGACTATCTTCTCCTCAAGAGATTCGACTGACGGGAAATGACTTTCGTCTTCCATCATGTCCCGGATCTCTTCAAGAGAGTAGCCAATGGTCTTCAGGGTGCAGATGTTCTGGATTTTCTGGAACTGCCCCACTGTGTAGTAGCGATACCCTGTCCACCGATCCACGATTTCGGGAACCAGAAGTCCAATCTGTTCGTAATGCCGCAACGCGCGCACCGTAACCTTGCTCAGGCGGGAAAACTCCCCGATTTTTAACTTGATTTCACTCATAACAACTGTGCACTTTTGTTATTTGTCTGCAAATATATATCGTGACGTAGGGTACGAGTCAAGAAAAAATTGATTTTTTTTCGCCAAGGCCAATGCGATGCGACTCATAGGCGAAGCTTGGCGAATATAGAAATGTGTTACTTTTTTATTCATTTGGGTTCGGAGAAAGAAATTACGCTCAACTTTACCGCGAAGTGAGCGTAAGACTGAGCGTAAATTTTTGTAAGTAACCGACTACTATATGTTTATTTGTGGAGATGGGCGGAGTCGAACCGCCGTCCAAACAACGTACCAAGAGGCTTTCTACACGTTTAGTCGTCCTTTGGTTGTCGGCTGCGGTCTGCCGGAAGACGGGCTAACCGAGGCTTATCCTTTGGGGCTTGGCCGGATTTAAAGGAGTCCTCCGGTGCGTCCTTCTTGAATGATACCCCGAACTCGGAACAAAGAAGGCGTAAAGTCCGCGGGATACTCGTCGGAACCGCATCCTAGGCGGCTCGGATTAAGCTAATGCGACTTGGTCGATTAGGCAGCGAGTGCGTAGTTGTTATCAGCAACTAAATTTTTGGAGAACCAGTTTGGCGGGCCGGCCCTCCAAGGAGCCCGACGTGCTTACCGCCCGGAATCATTGCTGTCAAAACCAGAACATCCCCAAGCGATTTGTGACAAAGATACGATGAATATTCCGGATTTGTTTCAAATCATCAAGAAATTTTGATGTGGAGAATAACTCTTTGATAATGCGGAAAATAAACAGTGGCCTTTGGTGGAATCAAACCGAAGGTCATTGGTTATCTGCTTGTTAATCAAAAGGTTGTCTATCACTGGTTGAGGCTGAATGAGTGGCGTGTAATATGCTCATAATCAAATAATATCACTATTGTCTATGGTGGGAAACGACTAAAGGGAAATGGCTTGTGGACTGACTTGTAAGTTGTTGCCATTCACGGCCTCTTATGATGCCGACATCCGAAAGTGGACTTGCTGTTAAAAAATGATACGCATAGCCTTAAGAATATTCCTTAATGATTGCTAACTTTGCAGATTATGGCGATTAACACAATAGAGAAAGCGATATACAACCGCACGGAACTGCTTCTGGGCGATGATGTGATGGAGGCGCTTGCGACCACGAGGGTAATCATCTTCGGGGTTGGGGGAGTCGGCAGCTGGTGTGCGGAGGGGCTGGTGCGTAGCGGGGTTACGAAACTGACGGTCGTGGATTCGGACAGGATCTGCATCACGAACGTGAACCGGCAGCTGATGGCGACCACAAAAACTGTGGGACAGGTGAAAGTGGATGCGTTGAAGGCGCATCTGCTTGAAATCAATCCTAAGGCCGAGATCACAGCGATCCAGCAGATCTACTGCGAGGATACGGCGGGGCTATTCAATCTTGATGAATATGATTACGTCATCGATGCCGTTGATTCTCTGAAGGATAAGGTGCATCTGATTCTGACGGCCACGGCGAGCAAGGCGAAGTTCTACTGCTCGTTGGGTGCGGCGCTGAAAGTTGATCCGCTAAAGATCAAGGTGGCGGAGTTCTGGAACGTTAGGGGATGCCCGTTGGGTGCGGCTTTAAGGAAGAAGATGAAGCGGGCCAAGGCCCTGCCGGCCAAGAAGTTCCTGTGTGTCTATGATGACGAGGTGTTGCCGAACAGAGGGCATTGCCAGAGTTGTGGGACGGAGAAGTGCATGTGCCCGAAGGCTCAGAACGGGCCGGGGGATCCGGATCTGCTGAACCACGAGTGGTGCTCGTCCAAGGCTCAGATCAACGGCACGACCGTACACGTCACGGCAATATTCGGAATGACGCTTTCCGGGTTGGTGATAGACGACATCTATCGTCGGGTATTGAAGGCTTCGGATATTGCTGAAGTTGGGGAAAAACAACAGAAAACCGTTATATGCGACGATCGGGTGGAAGGCATAAAGGACTTTGACACTTCGGAAAAGTCGCGGGCTTGACGAGTATATTCATGAAATTCGGTCTGCATATTCACGAATGAAAGTTGGCATATTCATAAATTCAGGAAGATAATGGAGCAGCAGAAGGTTTGGGATCCGTTGAGGAAGAAGGCGGTGGCGCTGACGCCGGAGGAGAAGGTGCGGCAGTGGTTCATCGGCGTGCTGAGGGAGCGGCTGAAGGTTCCTGAATATATGATGATGAGCGAGGTGGGTATGAAGTTCGGGGGTAAGGATTTCCGTGCGGACATCCTCGTCTACGGCAGGGACACGGCTCCGCTGATGGTTGTGGAGTGCAAGCGGGAGGATGTGCAGATGAGCCGGGAAGTGCTTGATCAGGCACTGCGCTACAATCTAGTGCTGAATGTGAAATATGTGGTGATTACCAACGGATTGAAGACTTTCGGCTTCGCGCGGGACGGTGAATCATACACTCAGATGAAATCTTTCCCTGATTGGGAAACCATGCAGAAATAATATGGGTGCTACAATAACACAGGGTTATCTTGACAGGCCGATCTTCGGCATCGTTTCGTCTGCCGCTGAGGAACTTGGCGTAAGAGCTTTCGTGATAGGAGGTTACGTGCGTGACTGCTTCCTCGGCAGGCCTAATGACGACATCGACATAGTCGTGGAGGGGAGCGGAATCCAGCTCGCTGAGGCCGTTGCGGCAAAGATTGAGGAAAGGGACCACAGACATTGTAACGTGTCCATATTCAAGACTTTCGGTACGGCTATGCTGAAGTGGCACGGGGCAGAGATTGAGTTTGTCGGGGCTCGCAAGGAGTCCTACCGTCACGATTCCCGCAAGCCGATCGTCGAGGACGGGACGCTTGAGGAAGATCAGGAGCGCAGGGACTTCACTATCAATGCGATGGCATTCAGTCTCCAGAAGGAGGACTACGGAGCGCTCGTGGATCCGTTCGGAGGCATCCGCGACCTCGCGGCGGGCATAATACGCACCCCTCTGGAACCGGAGCAGACCTACAGCGATGATCCTTTGAGGATGCTCCGCGCGATCCGTTTCGCCACGAAACTCAGCACCCCTGAGCAAAAATTCACAATCGTCCCGGAATCCCTGAGGGCGATGAGGAATATGCGCGACCGCATGACCATCCTTTCCAAGGAGCGCATTGTCGAGGAACTCAACAAAATCCTCATCACTCCACACCCTTCGATGGGCTTCAAATTGATGGACGAGACTGGGCTTCTTGAATATATCCTTCCCGACCTTCTGAAGCTCAAAGGGGTGGAATCCGTTGACGGAAAGGGACATAAGGAGATATTCTCGCATACTCTACAGGTCGTGGACAATGTGGCGGCTTCGGAGATCGAGGGCATCGCCACCGGAACCCTTAAGGATTTCACGCCGGACGAAGGTGGGGACAGCTTCGTGGAGTCTGTACGCACACAACCGAATGTTTGGCTCCGCTGGGCGGCTCTGCTGCACGACATCGGCAAGCCGGCTGCCAAGCGTTTCGATCCATCCGTCGGCTGGACCTTCCACGGCCACGAGGTCGTCGGTGCGAAGATGGTTCCAAGAATATTCAAGGCTCTCAAGATGCCTCTGAACGAGAAGATGAAGTACGTCCAGAAGTTGGTAGGTCTGCATCATCGTCCGATCGCCCTTGTGGATGAAGAGGTTACGGATTCCGCTGTGCGCCGTCTGCTGTTCGACGCCGGCAACGAGATCGACGACCTGATGCTCCTGTGCAACGCTGACATCACCTCGAAGAACCCCGTCAAGGTCGCCAAAATCCGTCAGAATTTCGAGCTCGTCAAACGGAAACTTGTCGAGGTCGAGGCCAAAGACGCCATCCGCAACTTCAAGAACCCGATCACCGGTGAATATGTCATGGAGGTTTACGGCCTGAGCCCTTGCCGTGAGATCGGCGTTCTCAAGGAATATGTCAAAGAGGCCATCCTGGACGGCCAGATCGGCAACAACTTTGAGGATGCCGACGCCTTCATGCGTGTCAAGGCCGCTGAGATGGGGCTCGTGCAGGTTAAGTGACCTTTTGTCCGGTAGAAAGCCATTTGCCCGGAGAAAATCGTCAATTCCTTTCGTTTGTCCGGAGAAACACTGGCTGGCCGGACAAAAGGTATTTGAATATCCGTGAAGAAAGGGTATCTTTAGAAATCAAAGCACAATAGAAATGAAATCAACACCTCGTAAATCCCGTAAGAAACCTACCGCTAAAGAAAAACGTCTGTCAAACATCGTGAGGCCGTCGGATCTGACATCCAAGGAGTGGCAGATCGCGCTGCGCCGTCAGGCCGCCCAGAAAGAGAACCTTATTGTGAGGCAACCGGGAGACGAGGGACAGTACGGAGTCTATGAGGTAAGGAATCCGCTCAGCCAC
Organism: uncultured Bacteroidales bacterium; assembly: GCA_934698975.1. GTDB lineage: Bacteria > Bacteroidota > Bacteroidia > Bacteroidales > UBA932 > Cryptobacteroides. The sequence continues at coordinate 11,162 of CAKUVR010000046.1, read as the reverse complement.
AATGTCTATAAGGTTGTGTACAGAGGGCTGGCAAGCAAGTGGAATTTTTGCTCGTGCCCTGATTTCAGGACCAACCAATTGGGAACCTGCAAGCACATCGAGGCAGTAAAAATCTGGCGCACGGATCATCGAAAAGGAAAACTGGGGGATTTGCCGCCATATTCATCGCTCTATCTGACGTATTCGGAGGAACGCACAATCAGAATCAGGATAGGATCGGTCAGGAGGGCCTCGATGAGGCTTCTTGCTAGTGAATATTTCTCCTCGGATGGTGTCGCTCTTCCTGACAAGGTGACGGAACTTGAGAACTTTATCATAAGGGCTAAAGAAATTGATCCGGATTTCCATTGCTACCCTGATGTGTTGGATTACATCTCACAGGCTAAGGATTCGGATTACCGAAAGGGTTATCTGTCCAAACTAACGGACGAGGATTTGGACAATCTGCTGAAAACCAGCCTTTATCCATACCAAAAAGAGGGCATTCGTTTCGCTTTTGGGAAAGGCAAGTCCATCATCGCTGACGAAATGGGACTTGGAAAGACAGTCCAGGCCATAGGGGCGGCGGAACTGCTCCGCAAGTCAGGGCTGGTGTCTTCCGTGCTCATTATCTGCCCGACATCGCTTAAATATCAGTGGCAGAAAGAGATCGAGAAATTTACCGATTCCTCTGCGGTGGTGATAGAAGGTAACCCCATCATGCGGGCACAGATGTACAAGAGCGATGCGTTCTACAAGATTGTCTCCTATCATGCGATGAACCGTGATGTCCGCATGAAAGGGGAGATGTACGCGGAATGTGTCATTATGGATGAGGTTCAGAGACTTAAGAACTGGAACACCCAGATCGCAAGGTCGGCCAGACATATTCATTCGGACTATTCCATCGTGCTTTCAGGCACACCGTTGGAGAACAAGTTGGAGGATTTATATTCAGTGATGCAGTTAGTGGACCAGTACTGTCTGGGACCGTACTACAAGTTCATCGAAGAGACGACGGTGCGCGATGAGACTGGCAAGGTCTTGTCCTACCGCAATTTGAATATGGTCTCGGAGAAGATCCGCTCTCGCCTCATCCGCCGCCGCAAGGTGGATGTCTCTCTTCAGATGCCTTCCCGCACCGACAAATTGCTGTTTGTTCCGATGACCCCGCAGCAGAGGGAAATGCACGATGAATGGAAATCCGCTGTCGCCCAGATTGTGTTCAAATGGAAACGAATGCATTTTCTGAGCGAAACCGATCGTCGTAGGCTTTTGCTGATGCTCAACCAGATGAGGATGGTGTGCGACAGCACTTTTATTCTTGATCAGAAGACCCGGTTCGACACCAAGGTTGAGGAGACCATGAACATCCTCAAGGATCTGTTCGAATCAGGAGATGAGAAGGTGGTGATATTCAGCCAGTGGGAGAGGATGACAAGACTGATTGCAGAGGAACTTGCGAAAGCGGGAGTGCGCTACTCTTCATTGAACGGAACAGTGCCATCGGAAAAAAGAAAGAAATTGTGCGATGATTTTATGGAAGACCCTGATTGCCGGGTGTTCATCTCGACGGATGCCGGCAGCACTGGTCTGAACCTTCAGGCGGCTTCCCTTGTCATCAATCTGGACTTGCCATGGAACCCCGCGGTTCTGGAGCAGCGTATCGCCAGAATCTATAGGATAGGTCAGAAACGCAGCATTCAGGTCATCAACATGGTCTCCCGTGACTCGTTTGAAGAGCGGATGCTTTCCACCCTCAATTTCAAATCTTCGCTTTTCGAAGGAATATTCGATGGCGGCAATGACACCGTAGTGCTCGATGATAGCCGCCTCGGCAAGGTGCTGGAAGGGGTCTCTGAATATCTTGAAGCGCCTTCGGAGACAGCCCCGTCCGATGATCTTGAAGAGCCGATGGAGACTCCTGCTCCTGCTTCCGGCTTCCCGAATCCTGAGTATGATGGGAGGCTGACTCCGGATTCGGACATTGAGACTGATGGCATTTGTCCTGATGATGACGGAACCGTGGACGTAATGGTTGGGACAGGCAGCGGTGATGAGGCAGATGGCGAGGCATCGGCAAAGGAGGGTGCATCAGGTGGTGCGATTGCCCCGGAAGCTCTTGTCAGTCAAGGCGTGGCGTTCCTTACCGGCCTGGCTGAGACATTACGTTCAGAGGAAGGTGTCAAAAAACTCACTGACACTCTTGTCGCGACCGACCCTGAAACCGGGAAATCCGAACTTCGCATCCCCGTGCCCGACAAGGACACCGTTGCCGGCATCCTCGGCCTCTTTGGCAAACTCCTTAAGGGCTGATGTTTTGCGTCTATCGTTGTTGGAAAACTTGCCGCGTGATTCGAACTCTTTGAAAATGGCGGTTTGTCCAGGTCTGTTGACGGAATTGGTACCCCAAAACGCTTTTAGGTGTACCAACCGTGCTCGAAGCCTCATTCGGTACCCCAAAACACCATCTGATGTACCAACCGCATCAAAAACGTCATTTGGTACCTTAAAGTGCCTTATTGGGTACGGTGTTCAGCGGATGTCAGAAGGCAAGCGTCATCCCGATGTGCGGTTGGCTGCGCTTTGGCATTGGGTTGGCCGCATTCTGATGTTGAAGGATATTCCGACGGTGGCATCCCGACGAGAGCGTGGAATGTTCTGGTGAAATGTGCCGGGGAGTCAAATCCGACCGCAGCGGCGACATCGCCCACAGCCATTTTGCCGGATGATAGAAGTTCCTGAGCCTTCCGGATCCTGAACGCATTCAGCCAGCTGATGAAGGTTGTGCCGGTCTGCTGCCGGAAGAATGCGCAGAACGCGGATTTGTTCATCCCGATGTGGGCTGCAATGTCTCCAAGACGGATTTTCCTCGCATGGTTGCAACTGACGTAAATCCTGATTTTCTCCATTCTGCTCTCGGTCGTTCCGATCCGGCAGGCGGATCCTACTGTTGTCGCGTCCGTGGATTTTGAGATGTTGTCCATCAATGAGATGATCAGGCAGACCCTATCCACACCTGATGCTTTTCCTATTTTGTACAGCAAATCAATGATCCGATCCCGCTGCTCTCCCTCGTACCTTAGCGCTTCAGAGATGCCTAGCAAATTCAAGACAGGTTCTTCCAATTCCGGAAATAGCCTTGAGATGTTTTCCAGTAGGGAAGGATGGAAATGGATGGAGATATTCTCGATGTTTCCATCGCTGTCCACAACGTCAGTACTGAAACGCCATTCGTGCGGAATCCTTGGCGGAACAAGGACGACCTCACCGCTTTTAAAAGGCTCGGATTTCGAGCCAATCGTTCTTGTCCCGCAGCCTATGATTATGTGGGACAACTCATAAGTGGATTGTTGATGGCGGCCGATCTGTTCTGACGGATTCAGCCTTACATGGTCGAATGAATATTCCATAGTGCGAATATACATCAAATTATTATTATGATACATCAAGCCGCTCTCTGAATATTACATTAACTTTGCCGTCATCATGGAAAATTCACAAATATATCTGCCATCCAAACCCCGTTATGAGATCCTTGACGGTCTGAGGGGTGTGGCCGCGCTCTTGGTCGTAGCGTTCCATCTGTTTGAGACATATTCGTCCGGGCCGGCGCATCAGATTATCAATCACGGCTATCTCGCGGTCGATTTCTTTTTCGTGCTGAGCGGTTTCGTGATTGGTTACGCCTATGATGACAGGTGGGACAGAATGACCCTTGGAGCTTTTTTCAAGAGGCGGCTCATACGGCTTCATCCGATGGTCATCGCTGGAACTCTAATAGGAGCTTCGTTGTTTTTCTTCGCGGGTACGGCTTTCCCGAAGACTATGGAAACGGAGGGCTGGAAATTTGCCTTGTGTCTGATTATGGGCTTGCTGATGATTCCATGCGGACCGGGGATTGACATCCGGGGCTGGAGCGAGATGAACTCATTCAACGGTCCGAACTGGTCTCTGACTTTTGAATATGTCGCCAACATCCTCTACGCCGTCATATTCCGTCATCTTTCAAAAATCGCATTGTCAGTGCTTTGCTGCGCCAGCGCGTTGCTTACCCTCGACTTGACTCTCGGCTGGGACATTTTCGGGCTGTTCCCTGATGTGTTAAGGTATAATGTGATCGGAGGTTGGAGCCTTGATCCGCAGAACATTTACATCGGTTTCTCGCGCCTTTTATATCCGTTCCTCTGTGGTCTTCTGATTTCCCGAATACTTGCCTCCCGCATCACTGAAAACAATCCGAGCGGATCTCCGCTGCACCTGAAAGGCGGTTTCTGGTGGTGTTCCGTCGCTGTGGCGGTCATATTCTCAATTCCTTGTGTCGGTGGAAGGCAATGTCTGTGGGACGGACTTTATCAGGCGATCTGTATACTGGTCTTATTCCCGGTTCTGGTCCTTGCTGGAGCCGGATCAAAGACAACAGACGCGAAAAGCACCGCGATCTGCAAATGGCTCGGAGACATCTCCTATCCCCTGTATATCACCCATTTCCCATTGATATACATGCAGATGAATTGGGTGGCGGAAAACGGCTCGGCACCATTGTGGCAGCACATTGCCGTCTCTTCCGGAGTCTTCCTCCTTTCCATAGCGCTGGTCTGGGGGCTCTTGGCCTTTTATGACGAACCGGTGCGCCGATGGCTGAAGGAGCATCTGTTCAGATAACGCTCTCGGAGAGCAGCGCCTTACCGAATGCGAACGGCACCTTTGGGCGTCACTTTGCCCCATATATGCTTCCATAAGGTGTTCCGCGCCACTCTTGGGAAGCAAAAATGGGCTATTTTGCCGTTCAATTGAAATATGTGGCGATCTCGTGCGATGGTTTCTTTGGAATATCGGAAAGGCGACATGACGAGAATGTTCATGCAAATGCCTATCGGAGAGGTCAAGAAGAACGATTGGACTTGGCTTCATTAACGATCACCCGAACAGATCATCCAGAGTCACTTCCTTCTGGACTATGGAATAGTGGGCATTCTTTTGCACACCGAAGGTCGTGATCATAACAAGATGGATGGCCTTTTTGGTACTGGTCGCTGCCTTGAAGACATTGATTTTGTTGAGCAGTTCTGTCTCGTAGGATTTTGTGATCACATATTCATGCTCGCTGAACTTTATCTCGCATAGGTCTATGATGCCGTCACGCCTGTCAATCATCAAGTCTATCTGGGCTTTGCCGCCTTTTTCGTCTGTGCCTCTCCATGAACATTGCCTTGCGGAAATACCTGAAATTCCCAGTTTCTTCTTGATCTGCTCGACATGATTCATGCAAAGCGGCTCGAATGACATTCCGGCCCAGGAGCGGTGCGAGGGATTGTCAATTCTGTTGCTCCAGAAATTCTCATCGTCTCCGTAATTGTCTTTGATGAAATCATAGTAGAATAAAGTGAAAAAATCGCATAACCTGTAGATGCGATCTTTCTTATTCTTCAACCAGTCCTTTGACGAACTGATGAAACCGCAATCCTCAAGTTCCTGCAAAGTTTTGGTCATTTTCCCGTTTTCTGGTAATCCGGTGGCCATTGATATTTCCTTTCGTGTAAGACCATATCTCTTGGAATGAATGGCTTTGACTATCTTCAAATGTTGCTCTGGATTCTCGAACAATGATTCATATAGCCGTGAGAACTCGTCCCAAAGTCTGGCTCTCTTTTTGAAAAAGATGTTGTCGATGTTCTGACTTAAACTCAAGCCTTTTTCCATCTTGTCCAGATAATATGGAATCCCTCCCATGATCATATAGCATTCCGCAATGTCCTTGCGTGAAAGAAGCACATGCTTTTGATTCAGAAATGCCTCGGTTTCCTTTAATGTGAAAGGCTCCAGGAATATTCTTTCAGTGTCGCGGTTGAAAAGTCCTCCTTTGTTACTGAATATTTTCTTGGTGATCCATGAAGTGGCTGAACCGCAGACAATCAGCATCAGATCATTCTCACCCGATCCCCATCCATTCCAGAAATTTTCCAATGCGCTGACAAAGTCTGATTTTCTTGTCTCCATCCATGGAACCTCGTCAAGGAACACCACCTTTTTCCCAGGGTGGGTTATTCCTTGAAGATATCTTTTCAGTAATCTGAAAGCCTCGAACCAATCTTTAGGAGAGGCAACATCCTCTCCTGAATATTCAATCAGCGCATTCGCGAAGTTCTCCAACTGACGTCGGCTGTTTTTCTTGTAAAGGCCTGATAGGTAGAAGTCAATATGGTGTTTCCGGGGTGAAGGGACTGACTGACGAACAGGTGCTTACAGGGTGGATGTTCTACGGCACAAGCTGGAGGACTATTCCTATGCACAACCGGAAGAAGGCGGTTGACGCCATGGACAAAGAGACGACTGTCAAGGCGTTATATTCAGGAGACCTGCTGAAGATTTACCCGCTTAGGGACAGTGCGGGGCGGCTTGGGTGGTACTCGCAGAGCGATAGGTTACCGGAGGGCATCACCGATGAGGAATGGCTTTTCGTCCGCAAGTCGATGGACTACGTCTTCGAGCTGGTGGTGAACCGTGAATATGACAGGTTAGGTGAGTCGCTGGAGAAGCTGCGCTGTTTTCAGGAAAACAAGATGGGGGATAGTCTGCCGCCGGCTTGCCGCATCAAAGCTGAGCGGGCGTACAACGCTCTGCCTCCGCTTTTTCCGATCGCAGGAACGTTCCTGATCATCGGGCTTGTGATACTTGCGGCTGAGATGCGGCGGATGGCCGGCGTGGAAAATAGAGAGACAGTCTCATCCCTGATTGATAAGGAGAGGAGAGCAGGTGGAGAATCGAAAAATGTCCCTGCGAACGACAATGGTCTTACCTCTACAAGTAGATGGCGTTTTTCGGGAATATTCAAGGTCTCCGGAATCACCGTCACTTTCGTGTTTTTCGTTATACTCACCATTGTTCTGGGGCTCCTATGGGTTGCAAGCGGGCATATTCCTTTTTCAAATGGCGCGGAGACGATGCTTACGATCGCTTGGACTGCGATGCTGGCATCGGTGTTGGGTTTCAGAAAATTTCCTATTATGCAGCCGTTCGGGGTAATAGTCGCGTCGCTGGCCACCTTGGTTTCCGCGATGGGCAACGCAAACCCTGCTGTCACTCAACTGATGCCGGTTCTGTCATCTCCGCTTCTTAGTATCCACGTGTCACTTATGATGCTGTCCTACACCATTTTGGCAGTCATTATGATCAATGGCGTTTGTGGATTGTTCGCCTCTGTGGCCTCTGCGAAGATGGCCCGGATGTCTGAAGCGTTGATGTACCCGGCTCTGTTCTTCTTAGGCTCCGGCATCATCGCAGGCTCCGTTTGGGCCAACGTCTCCTGGGGCTGCTACTGGAACTGGGACCCGAAAGAAACCTGGGCGCTGATCACCTTCCTGATCGCCTCCCTCGGCGTGCACCGCACCCGTCTCCCATTCCTGCGGAGCCCCCGTGCGTACCACATCTACACCCTCATCCTCTCAGCCTCCGTCCTCTTCACCTACTTCGGTGTCAACTATTTTCTCGGAGGTATGCACAGTTACGCCTGAGCCGCTTGCCGTTCCGTGCGTAGAACCACCACCTTTGCTCACGAGGACACCTCAGCAGCGTCGTTGGTGAGTGGAGATGTCTCCAGGCGCACGGGCGTTGAGAGTTTGATATATATTCGGGAATATTCGTAAATTTGTACGATTTAAGAATAGGCTTAAGGGTTATCCCTGGATATATTCCTCATGAGAGATTTTATGACAGTATTTCAAACGATATCATTTTCCTTGATGGTCGCATTCTATGGCGTTTATCTGGCTAAACAGTTCAGTCAGAGGAGGCAAGGAATCCGGACGAATCAGATGGGACGTGGTAAGAAGGAACCGCGGACTTTGACGGTAGAGCGGTTGCTTTCGGTCTTTTCCGTCTTGATTGTCATGGTGGAGGTGTGGAGCGTTGTACTGGGATATTCATTTCTTCCGCGTTGGTGCGGTTGGATAGGACTGGCTTTGACAGCCATAGGTGTAGTGTTCTTCACCGCCGCCGTGCTTCAGATGCGTGACAGTTGGAGGGCTGGGATCTCCCCGGACGAGAAGACTGGACTGGTCACTTCCGGCATCTACAGCATCAGCCGTAACCCGGCCTTCGTCGGCTTTGACCTGACCTATATCGGACTGCTGCTCTGCTTCGCCAACTGGCTTCATCTGATTGTCGTGGTCTGTACGGTGACAATCTTCCATCTCCAGATCCTACAGGAAGAACGTTTCCTGCTTTCAAGGAATGACATTGACTATAAGCCCTACTTCAACCGTGTCCGCAGGTATTTATGAATATGCCGTGGAGGGCAATGTGCTGTTAATTAGGTGTTTAGATAGGTGTACCCCTGCCTGTTTATGAGGGGGTGAAGGTACTGATAAATTGTTGATTCAGAGAATAATGTCCTCCATGTCATCAAAGACCTGTACTACAGTCAAAACAGCTGAGGTGCGGCATTCCGACTCAGAAGGTCAATTGTAGTCCGACCGAGGAAATGAGCCTGTTCCCGACATGGCTTTGGAGATAATCAATGCCGGTTTTCAGCCCGATTGTCGTGCTTTCTCTCAATACTCTGAGGTATTCCTGACTTTGACAGCCCCAAAATCCCACCTCTGCAACTGTCTGAATATCCATCTGTTATAAAATCTAAGATTTTTTCAGGGTGAATCGCTTCACTTTGGCTACCTTTGCGGGCATGTTTATCCGTAGGCGCAGGAACAAATCGGGCACGGTCAGCGTGGCCGTGGTGGACAAGAGCTCTGGGAAGTTCCGTGAGCTCAAGACAATCGGAGTCTCATCGGATCCGCGTGAGCTTTCGGAGCTGGAGCGCAAGGCGCGAGCATGGATGAACGAGCGCACCGGCCAGCTGGCACTCGACTTCGATGAGAGCGACAAGGCCATCAGGTCGGCCAGGGAGGTGTTCTCGCAAATAGAGAGGACGCTCCACAACACACCGCAGGTCATCCTGAACGGGATATACGACAGCATCGGTTTCGGTGCCATCGGGGATGACATACTCCGTCATCTGGTCATAGCCAGGGTCTGCGAGCCATTGAGCAAGGTCGCGACTGTGGAATACCTGAAGTCGTACTTCGACGAGGACATCCGCCTCCACAACATCTACAGGTACATGGACAGGCTCTACTCCAGCCAGCGGGAGAGAGTGCAACGTATAAGCGTCGCGCACACGATGAAAGTTTTGGGAGGCCGCATAGGCCTTGTGTTCTACGATGTCACGACACTCTACTTTGAGTCGAAGCCAAATCCTGACGACACGCTGCGTCAGGCTGGCTTCTCGAAGGACGGCAAGACGTCGGAATCCCATATAGTGCTCGGCCTGCTGGTAAGCGAGGACGGTTACCCGCTTTCCTATTCGATATTCAACGGGTGCCAGTACGAGGGGCGCACGATGATTCCGATAATTGACGATTTCGTACAGCGGTTCGGCCTTGAGGACTTCGTGGTGGTCGCTGACTCCGGCCTTATGAGTGCGAAGAACGTGGCGCTGCTGGAGTCCGCCGGATACAAATATATCATCGGAGCGAGAATAAAGAGCGAGTCCCCGGAACTGAGGGCGTGGATGATGTCCGTCGAATGGACGGACGGCGCCATCGCCGAATGCCGCAGGACAGGGGCGCAGAGACTGATCGTCGGCTATTCCGAAGCCAGGGCGAGGAAGAACGCGTGGAACCGTAACAAGGGTGTCGAGCGGCTGCGGAAGGCCTACGCGAAGGGCACCCTGACAAAGCAGGGTGTCAACAGGCGTGGATACAACAAGTTCCTGGACATAAGCAAGGACATAGAGGTGAGCATAAACGAGGACAAGATAGCGGAGGACAGCCGTTGGGACGGCCTGAAAGGCTACGTCACCAACACGTCGCTTCCGGCCTCAGATGTCATCGCGCAATACCACGGACTTTGGGTTGTGGAAAGGGCGTTCCGGATCGGGAAGGGGACTTTGGAGATGCGCCCGATCTTCCACTTCACGGAAAAACGAATCGAGGCGCACATCTGCATCTGCTTCGTAGCATACAAGGTCTACAAGGAACTTGAGAGGCGGATGCGCGAAATCGGCATGAACATGAGCGTTGACAAGCTGCTGGCCATAGCCAAGACCGTGACAACCCTGAGAATCAAACTTCCGAACGGCCAGCTGCACAGCGAGACTCTGTACACAACACCCCAGCAGGAGGCCATCAGGCCTCTGGTTGAAACCCTCGCGCGTGACGCTCGCACGCGAGGGTGAATCATTGTCAAAGTCAGGTATTTATTGTGATTGTTTTTATAGAACGGATCTAATCCGTTATCCATTTACCAAAGTAAGATTGTACTCTCTGGTGCAGGTGTTGCCTTCCTTGTCCTCAGCTGTGAACTTGAAGAGATACTCGCCCGGCTTGGTTCCCTCCGGGAATTTCGGATGCTCGTGGAAGGTGGTGTTGCGTGTGCCTGCGTAGGGTGACTTGTCCCAAGTCTGGTTCACCACTTCCGTCTTGCCGTCTTTGGAGGTGATCAAGACTGTGATTCTCTTCAACTGGTTCATCACGCAGTAGACATTGGTCTCAACGTGCAGGTCTCCGGTCTTCAGGCTTCCCGTGTGGTTGTTCACCTCTCCCGTGCCGTGTCCGCTGCCCATCTCGAAATTCTCCAGAAAAGGCTTGTCGCTTATCTGGAACTGTCCGGTTACTGTCTTTGACTCACCGCTTTCCAGTGTTATGACGAGATTCATTTTGTATTTCCCAACTGGCTGGTCTATCGGAATCTGCTCATAGTCATCGGTGGGAATCAACGCTTTCAGTTCCCCTGTCTCCTTGTCATAATTGGAGATCAGTTCCGTCTCATCGAACTTGCCCTGCCCTCCGTCTTCCTGCTGCGCAGTCATTTTTATTGAAGCGACGGCCCCTTCATGTACTTTGATTTTGGCTTGTACGGAGAGGTGTCCATAGGCGAAGGCTGTGCCGCTGTCGGGAATATCATTTTCTCCAAGTTTAAGTTCCTCCACGGAGATGTTCTCCTGAGGCTTGTCGGGTGTGCGATTGTTTTTGTCACATGAAGGGAACCCGAACGAGAATGCTCCAAGCAGCATCGTGGCTGCTGAAATAGATTTGATTAATCGCATAATAAGTAATGTGTAAAAAATAAGTTGCATCAGTTGTTCGGTTTGATGAGGTAGTTCCACTTAGGTAGAACGGGTGAAT
>CAKUVR010000045.1:0-18057 GCA_934698975.1 uncultured Bacteroidales bacterium | reverse complement strand
CTTGGCAACGCTTTCGGCGGCGGACTCGGCGGAGAGTGCGGCGAGTCGGTTGTGAAATGGACCTCGGTTGTTTTCGGTGACATACTTACGGGCTTCATGCTGGCTTTTCTGGTGATTGTCTGGCTGGTTCTGGCCTCCAAAAGGTTTTCCGACTGGCTGATGTCATTGGGAAAGAAGAAGGCGTTGGATGAGGAGGATGAGCCGCAAGAACAGCCTCTTCGACAAACCAAGGAGGCTGGGCAGCCGGTGGATTCGCCAAACTCGGCGGCAGAAACTGTGGCGCGTCAGGGCTCGGCAACCACCGAAACCGCTGTGGTGCAGAACACACCAAGCTGCGAGGTCGCAAGACAAAATGGAACCTCAGCATTGAATATTTCGGAGCCATCCATCCGGCAGAGTCCTGCCACCACCGAAACCACTGAACCAGCCGAAAAATCCATGGAAGTCGTCAAAGGCCGCAAACTGTCCACTGAAATCAAAACTGATCTCCCGAGGATCAACGTGAGGGATGAACTACCTGACTACCAGTTTCCTTCTCTTGAACTGCTGGATTCGTATTCATCAAGCCGCAATGAAGTTTCGGATGAGGAACTGGCCAGGAACAACACAAGGATCCGCAACGCTTTGGAGAACTATCGTATCCAGATCAACGATGTCAAGGCTATTGTAGGCCCGACAGTGACACTTTACAAGGTTTATCCAGCTCCAGGGGTGAAGATTTCTGAGATCAAGAAACTTCAGGAAGACCTTGGCATGCATCTTCATGCCAGAGGTGTCCGTGTCGTCACACTTACCGATTCTGTCGGCATCGAGGTGGCCAACGACAGTCCGTCAATCGTGCCTATGCGCGCCGTGCTCAACGATGACGCTTTCCGCACGAGCAAGGCTGAACTCCCTGTCGCCATAGGCTACACTATTCAGCAGAAAGTAAAGGTCTTTGATCTTGCCGACGCGCCGCACCTTCTGGTGGCCGGTGCGACGAAGCAGGGTAAATCAGTAGGACTCAATGCTATAGTCACATCTCTGTTGTATGCGAAACACCCTTCCGAACTGAAGCTGGTGTTCATAGACCCTAAGATGGTCGAGTTTTCAGCCTACGCTCACCTGCTGAAGCATTATCTTGCCGTCCTTCCTTGCAATGACGAGAGGGAGGAGATGGACAATGCGATCGTGAAGAAGGCCGACAAGGCCGACAAGATTCTTCGTTCCCTGTGCATAGAGATGGACCAGCGTTACGAGTTGCTGAGCAAGGCCTCGGTCCCAAACATAAAGACCTACAACGAGAAGTACCGCAACAGGAAGCTCTTGCCAACTGACGGACACCGCTTCCTGCCGTACATCGTCACCATCATCGATGAATATGCTGACCTGACGATGTCCGTAGGTGGCAGCGGAGACGCCAAGGCTGTGGCCCGCAGCATCACGACATCCATCATCAGGCTCGCCCAGAAGGGACGTGCCGCCGGCATTCATGTTGTGCTTGCCACCCAGAGGCCTTCCGTGGATGTCATCACGGGTCTCATCAAGACGAATTTCCCGACGCGAATAGCGTTCAGGGTTGTGTCCAGGACAGACTCCTCGACCATCCTGGATTCTCCTGGAGCCGAAAAGCTCATCGGAAAGGGAGACATGCTCTACTACGCCGGTGTCGAGATGGAGCGTGTCCAGTGCGCCTACATCGACAGCGAGGAGATCAACAGGCTCACTGAATATATCGGTTCACAGGACGGATACAAAAAGAGTTTCAACACTCCGTATTACCTTCCGCCTGTCGATGACGACACCGAGGAAGGCTCTGGAGGTATGGTTGATATGGCAAAGCTTGACGAACGCTTTGAGGAAGCCGCAAAAATGGTGGTAATGAGCCAGAGAGGTTCGACATCGGATCTCCAGAGACGTCTTGGCATGGGCTACGCCAAGGCCGGACGTGTCATGGATCAGCTGCAGGCCGCCGGCATTGTCGGGCCTCAGGAAGGATCGAAACCGCGTCAGGTTCTGGTTTCCAGCCTCGATGAGCTTGATCAGATCATTGCCGCCTACAAGAATCAGTAATCCGCCGCAAGGCATGACTTGTGCAGACGCGCGTAAAAGTATGAGAACAATCACAAAGATATTCATTGCCGCCGCAGTGGCTCTTTTTGCGCTGCCGCAGGCTTCGCTCGCCAAGAGCAAGACGCTGGACGCTTTTGTCAGCAAGGTCTCAGCATCGCTGGTTTCGTTTGATTATTCATTCACCATGCCGACAAAAAAGACTAAGATGACCGGAAACGGGAGCGTGAAGGTGCAGGGAAACTCTTTCATTGTGGACGGAAACGGGCTGGAGATATGGTGCGACGGAAAGACTCGTTGGACTGTCGACCGGATTTCGGAAGAGGCTCTTGTCGAGTCTGTTGACGATTCGTACGACAGCTATGCCACCAATCCGGCTCTTATGATAGCCTCCGTTGATAAGGCCTTCAGGGAACTTTCTTTCGGAAGTGCAAAATTCGGCGGAAAAGTCGTGGACGCATCCGTCCTCTCGCCGGTCAGCAAAGGGAAAGGCTCGATGGACATCGCTGGACTGAAACTCTTTTTCAAGAGTGGAACCACGAATTTAATCGGGGCGGAGGTCGCTCTGAATGATGGCTCCGTGTCAAACTTCACGATAACTAACATAAGATTCGAAGAGGCAGGAAAATCAAAAGAGTCTTTCCGGTTCAACGAAAAGACTCTCGATTCCTCTTATGTAATAACGGATCTGCGTTAGGCTGTTCCGGGTTGCAGGAAATCAGCCTGAGGCGAGGATCCGCTCAGTCTTTGACGCATCTGACGGACGCGCGGAAAGACTCTTTGTCTCTCGCACCGGCAAGCACGTCGTTCTGTTTCACAAATATGTACCTGCAGAGACCAGCCCCGTCGCTTTCGGAGTCTGATGTCCAGAACACGGCATAGTTGTCCACGCCTGTGAATTTGGAAGAACTGCCGCTATCTATCGCATAGCCTGCAGGAAGAGCCGAGAATCCGGCCTTGTTTGTGATCTTTACCTGTGGCCAGTACTCCCACATCCTTGTGCCAAGGAATCTTGCGTCAACCATGAATTCTCCTGCGACTCCGCTGAATGTCTCCCTCACGGAGAATTCTGTCCCTTTCGGGGCAAGGGCGTTGGCCATTTCCACGAACTCTGCGTCGGAAGGCAGGTGCCATCCTTCAGGACAGGCCTCTACCGCTTCGTTCCATGAATAAAGCCGACCCATGATCGCATCCATTGCCTCGCTGTTTTGGTACGATACGCCCGAACCGGAGTAATAGAGGTTGTTCTTCATCCAGATCTTGCCGTTGATGGTGGTGATGTAGTAGGATTCTCCGTCTCTTGCGTCTGTGATCTTTGAATCAAATTTGGTGTAAGCCCCTGTCACGGTCGAATCGAGAGCCGGGTCAACAACGCTGAACGAGACCGAGTTTGTCTTGGGGTAGTAACCGTCAGCGAATGCCCCGCAGTTTACAGTGAAAGTGCCGACTTTTGAAGGTACGGTGAATTTGAACGTTCCGTCACCGGTCTTGTTGCTTTGTGTCTTGGTCGTGTCTTTCGCTGAATCCCATGAGACTGTCCAGTAGTAACCTATGTCTTCGGCCGATCCTGTGCCCGGGTGAGTGATGCCGGTCGGGGTCAGGCTGAAAGATTCGCCCTTCCGCACGTAACTTGGCACGGACTGGAATGTCAGGGTTCCGTTGACATAGTCTTTAGTGGATGAACTGTCTTTATCCTTTTTGCAGGACGGAAGGGTGAACATCGCCACCGACAATCCTGTTAAAACAATGTTTCTTATCTTCATCTTTCTTGATTGAAAATACAAATATCGCATAAAAAACGCAAAAACGGTAGCCATTGAGCAAAAACTAGTCCAATGATGCCCGATAATTGAATCGAAATGCCTATAATTGCAATGATGAAAGCTATTGAGAGAATATTCAGAAGCACATCTGTGTGCTTTGCCGCTTTCCTGGCCGTGGCATCCTGTGGCGGGAAGGCCGATTATCAGGATTTGACGGGGTATGCCCAGGGTGGGACATATTCGGTGAAATTCAATCATGGCGGCGTCAAGGTCGGCATGATTGAAATAAAGATGTCGGTGGATTCCATACTGACATTGGTCGACACGACCTTGTCCGGCTATAACAAGGGGTCTCAACTCAGCCGTTACAACGCCGGGAAACCGGTTGTGCCGAACGAGATGTTCAAGGAGATATTCACCATCTCAAAGAAACTTTACGATGAGACCGACGGGGCGCTGGACATGGCCTCGGGGCCGCTTTTCGATGCCTGGGGATTCGGATTCACCAATGACTCGCTGCCTTCGGCGGAGACTGTGGACAGCCTGAAACGAATCTGCGGAATGGACAAACTGGATGAGAATATGTCTCCATTGGTCCCGGGGCAGCGCCCGAAACTCAACTTCAATGCTATCGCCCAGGGCTATTCTTGCGACAAGATAGCCGAATATCTACACTCCATAGGGGTCACGGATATGCTCGTGAACATAGGAGAAATCTATTGCGAGGGTCTGAACCCGTCCGGAAAGCCGTGGAAAATCGGGGTTGACAGGCCGGTGGACGGAAATATGGAACTTGGCGGCCAAGGCCTCGTCGGAAAATGGCAGGGGGACGGAAGCGGATGCGGTGTGGTCACTTCAGGCAATTATCGTAAGTTTTACATCAAGGACGGACGGAAATATTCACATACCATAGATCCCCGTACGGGCTGTCCGGTTGACCATAACTTGCTCAGCGCGACGATTGTCGCTCCTGACGCCACAATGGCCGATGCATACGCTACATATTGTATGGTGATAGGGTTGGATGAGGCCAAGCGTTTCATTGAGTCTTTGGATGAATTGGAGGGATATCTTGTATATGATGATGGTGGATTGATGTCGGAATGGGCTTCTTCTGGCTTCAATCTTGTAAGGGATAGCCGATAGATTTTTTGAGAAATGATCAGACTGTTCAAAGATTCATCGTTTGTTATGGCCGCCATCACGGTGGCCGCCGGCTGCAGCACCATCAGCAGGACGGAAAAGCAGCTGGCCAAGGTTGATTCGTTTGATTCTCCGGACATCCCCGCGATAGGGGAGCGGCCTCCGCTCAGACCGCGTCAGGCTGGACTGGCATATTCCCCGAACACTCTGATCATCTATTATGACGAGGGAGTAGGCGATGGCCCGCTGAAGAAGGCTGTCGCTAAATATAATGCTGAAGTCGTTTATGACTACAGCATCATCAGCGCGCTGACAATCCGTATTCCTGACGGCAAGACCCTGGAGGAAGCCACCAAGTTTTTCAGAAAGGTCAAAGGTGTGGTGGAGGTCTCAAAGAACTCCAATTATGTCATTGATTGAAAGGCTGTCTTCGATGGCGAACCCTCCTGATCCGGTACGTTTCAGTGAGTTTAGATGCGCGCCGGTGCCGAGCGCTTCTCCCAAGTCGCGCGCCAAGGCTCTGATGTAGGTCCCTTTGCTGCACGCCACGCATATCTCGGCCAGAGGAAGATGCAGGGCGGAAGTGTCCACAACATTGATGCGCGGATTCGGCCTCAGCCCGTCATCCTGGACTTCGGCTTCCTTGCCGTCCGGATAATACGACAGCAATTCCATTCCGTAAATATTTATGACCTGCTTGTTGAGAGTCGCCGCCACAGTGTGGTCGAAACCGGTCATCACGTCAGTCTTCTCCTTGTGGGCATCCCGGTATTGTTTTCTGGCCAGCTCGTAGGCGCGGACGCCATCGACTGACTTGGCTGAAAAAAGAGGAGCGATCTGTTCCTGCTCGCCAAGAAACTCAGGCAACGTCTCCCGGATGGATTGCTCCGAGACCCCGTCCGTAGGATATTCTTGATCTATGGCTTTCTCCAGATCATAGGAAGGGGTTGTGGCTCCGAACGAGATTCCTGCGACATATTCCTTCCCCTCCTTCTGAAGTGTCTCGGCCAGTTTGGTTGCCTTGCCTATGCAGACGAGCAGCACACCGGTCGCGAGCGGATCAAGCGTTCCGGCATGGCCGACCTTAAGATTCTTCTTGTGGAAATGTCTGCAAGCCGCCCATTTCACCTTGCGGATGACATCGGCGGAGGTCCAGCGGTAAGGCTTGTCGATGGGAATTATGATGCCTTCCGGGTAATCCTCGATGCTCTCCGAGAGTCTGGAATCACCCGAAAGAAAGTTTTTGTCAACTATCAAAGCCTTTGTTTCCAAGGGTTTGTCTTGTATGATGCCTTCCACTTTTACTTGCAGAGAGGAATCTTCTCGATGCGGCGCTCGTGGCGGCCGCCTTCGAATTCGGTGTCAAGCCATTTGTTCACGATGGAGGTCACCATCCGGTAGGAGATGAAGCGTGCCGGCATCACGATCACGTTCGCCTTGTTGTGAGCCTTCGCAAGGCGGGCGATCTCTGTCCCCCAGCAAAGGGCCGCGCGCACTTTCTGATGCTTGTTCAAAGTGATGGCCATGCCGTTGCCTGTGCCGCAGAACGCCACTCCAAGTTCGACATCCCCGTTGTCGATGGCTGTGCCGAGCGGATGAGCGAAGTCAGAATAGTCGCAGCTTTCCGCTGAATGTGTCCCATAATCAATGATCTCGTAGCCCTTTTTCTTGAGCAGTTCCGTGATCTTCCCTTTGTACTCGAATCCAGCGTGGTCGCTGGCAACACCTATTTTCATGATATCTGTTCTTAAATTATTTTCTTTTTGCTGACTGTCGTGATGAACTCCTTTAGATAGAACGGCTCGAAATAAGCCACGTCCTCGAATCTCTTGGCGTTCAAGGCATCCAAAGCCGGATGCGTCATCGATGCGGCTTTCGGGCAGCACTGGATGAAACGGGCGTTCGGGCTGGTCAGGGTGTCCTTGCATTTGCCGGCTCCGTCACCGATGAAGAGAACCGGCCCTTCGCTGAGCTCTTCCTTGAATGAGTCCGGATCGATTATCCGGGCCACGGTCTGGGAAATCTGCTTCCCGTCGGGTGTGAATATTCCCGTGTAGACCTCCATCCTGCGGGCGTCGATCATCGGAATGATGTAGCGGCAGCCTTGAGGGAGCATATTCCCGTCCAAAGCCTGCCAGACGAGTGTGTCGAGCGTGCCGACTGAGATCATCGGGATTCCGGCTCCGAAACAGAGTCCTTTGGCTGTGGAGACCCCTACGCGGAGCCCTGTGTAGGATCCAGGGCCTTTGCTGACGGCCACGGCGTCGCAGTCCGAAACCTTCAGTCCTCTTTCTGAAAGCATCTCGCTGACGAACAATGCCGTCTTGGAAGCGTGTGCTCTTGGTTCGTCACTGATTCTTTCGCTGACAACCTTTCCGTCTTCCACAAGGGCTGTGGAGCAAAGGGAGGTTGAAGTCTCTATTAGGATGATTCTGTTCATTATTTATTGAATATCAATTCTTTCATGTATGGGAAGAAGGCATCGGCAAAGTCCTTGATCGGCGTGTAGAAAAGGGAACCGCCTGTTGTCTTCGAACAATCAATCTCAAGAGCAGTGGTGACGGAATCGAAGAGCAGAATGAACAGCCCTATCGCAAGGATGACCTTCAGAAGGGCGAACACCACACCGAGAAGTTTGTTCAGCCATCCCAGCATCACTATTTTCACAATGCCTTCCAGCATTTTCCCGGCCAGGGTGAGGGCTAAGAAGACGGCGAGCAGAATGAGTGTGAAAGCGATCGCCTGAAGCACGGTGGGGGAGACATCCATCACTGGCTCCAGCCATCCGACCACCACATTGGAGAAATGAAACGACATCCATGCGCCAAGCACAAGGGCCACAAGGGCGGCCGCCTGGGCGATGAATCCCTTGGACAGGCCACGGAATATGGCTGGCACACAGCAAAGAAGGATTATGATGTCTATAATATTCATTAATCACGTATTTGATAAAAAACACGGAAATCACTATCTTTGCAAACTTGAATGCATCTTAAGCGGACCAGTGTTTTTTAGGATGCAAAAATAGAAAGAAAATTATGACATTCAAAGAGTACAAAGGCCTTGATCTGGTTTCTGTCGGGAATGAGGTTCTCGACAGGTGGAAAAAGAATCACGCGTTCGAGAAATCCCTTGAGGTCAGGGAAGGGGCACCTGAGTTCATATTCTTCGAGGGCCCGCCTTCCGCCAACGGCAAGCCGGGAATCCATCATGTGATGGCGCGCTCCATCAAGGACGCTATCTGCCGCTTCAAGACCCAGTCCGGGTACAAGGTGAACCGCCGCGCTGGATGGGACACCCACGGACTTCCTGTGGAGATCGGTGTGGAGAAAAAGTTGGGCATACATAAAGACGACATCGGAACGAAGATTTCCGTTGAGGAATACAACAAGACCTGCCGCAGCGAGGTGATGAAGTACACTGCGGAATGGGTGAATATGACCGAGCGTGTCGGCTACTGGGTTGACATGAACGATCCGTACATCACCTACGACAACCGCTACATCGAGACTCTTTGGTACCTGTTGAAGAAGATTTATGACAAGGGGCTGCTCTACAAAGGGTACTCCATCCAGCCATATTCTCCGTCTGACGGCACTGGTTTGAGTTCTCACGAGCTCAACCAACCTGGCTGCTACAAGGATGTGACCGACACGACGGCCACCGTGCAGTTCGAGGTCATCAAGGACGGAAAGTCGCAGCCGCTCTTCGGGACGGAGGCTTTTCCGGTATATTTCCTCGCCTGGACCACAACCCCATGGACACTTCCTTCAAACACCGCGCTTTGCGTTGGGCCTAAGTATGAATATGTCCGTGTCCTTTCCTTCAACCCTTACACGGGCAAGGAGGCCATCTACGTGCTGGCCAAGGATCTGGTGGGCGCTTGGTTCAATCCAAAGGCCGCTGACATTCCTCTTGAGAACTACAAGCCGGGTGATAAACTCGTGCCTTATAAAGTGCTGGAAGGTTCGTTCAAGGGGGCGGATCTTGTCGGAATCCGTTACAAGCAGTTGATTCCTTGGTTCAAACCGGTAGAGGAGGGTGAGCCGTTCAGAGTGATCTCCGGGGACTATGTCACGACCGAGGACGGTACCGGAGTCGTTCATATCGCTCCTACTTTCGGAGCGGACGACAAGAAGGTCGCCGCCAATTTCGGCGTGCCGGGAATGATGGTTCTGGACAAGGAAGGCAAGCGTCAGGCCCAGGTGGATCACGACGGGCGTTTCTACCCGATCGAGGATCTTGATCCTGAATATGTCCGCACGCACGTAGACCCTTCTTATAAGGAATATGCAGGCCGCTATGTGAAGAACGCTTTCGATGATTCTCTTCCGGCTGACGCTCCTACCCTTGACATCGATCTATGCATGATGATGAAGATGGACGGCAGGGCATTCAGAATCCAGAAGCAGACCCACAGCTATCCTCACAGCTGGAGAACCGACAAGCCTGTCCTTTATTATCCTCTTGACGCATGGTTCATCAAGACCACGGCGGTCAAGGATGAGATGGTGGCTCTGAACAAGACTATAACCTGGAAGCCTGAATCCACGGGTACAGGCCGTTTCGGCCAATGGCTTGAGAACATTCAGGACTGGAATCTGAGCCGCAGCCGCTTTTGGGGCACTCCGCTCCCGATCTGGCGCACCGAGGACGGCAAGGAAGAAATCTGCATCGGTACCATCGCACAGCTATACGCTGAGATCGACAAAGCGGTCGAGGCTGGATTCATGACGAGCAATCCGTTCAGGGACAATGGTTTCGACCCTAAGGACATGAGCAAGGAGAATTATGATAAGATCGATCTCCACAGACCTTATGTAGATAACATATTCCTTGTCAGCCCTTCCGGCAAGAAGATGACCCGTGAGACCGACCTTATTGATGTTTGGTTCGATTCTGGTGCGATGCCTTATGCCCAGGAGGGACTTCGTGGTCTGAACTCTCCGAAGTTCGGATGCACGGCTGACTTCATCGCCGAGGGCGTTGACCAGACCAGAGGCTGGTTCTATACGCTTCATGCCATCCACACGATGATCAGCGGAACTCCGGCCTACAAGACAGTGATTTCCAACGGTTTGGTTCTGGACAAGAACGGCAACAAGATGAGCAAGCGTCTTGGCAACGCCGTGGATCCATTCGAGGAACTGGACAAGTACGGAGCCGACGCTCTCAGGTGGTATATGCTGACCAACGCCCAGCCTTGGGACAACCTCAAGTTCGACGAGGCCGGTGTGGATGAGGTACGCAGGAAATTCTTCGGAACGCTTTACAACACATATTCTTTCTTCGCCCTCTACGCCAATGTCGATGGCTTTGACCCGAAGGCCGCGAAGGTGGAATATTCAAAGAGACCGGAGATTGACCGTTGGATCATCTCTCTGCTCAATACACTGAAAAAGAAGGTTGTTGCGGCTTATGAGGATTATGACATAACCACCGCCGGCCGTCTGATCCAGGACTTCGTCTGCGATGATTTGAGCAACTGGTACGTCCGCCTGAACAGGAAACGTTTCTGGGGAGGTAAGATGGATGAAGACAAGCTTGCGGCTTACCAGACCCTTTATGAGGTTCTGGTGGATGTCGCTGTGCTTTCTGCTCCTATCGCCCCGTTCTATATGGACAGACTCTATCTGGATCTTGTTCCGGATGGTTCGGAGTCGGTTCATTATGTGAATATGCCGGCTTTCGACGATTCTGTCATTGACACGGATCTTGAAGAGAGAATGAATCTTGCCCAGAAAGCCACTTCAATGGTGCTCGCGCTTCGTCGCAAGGTGTCTATCAAGGTGCGCCAGCCGCTTCAGAAACTCATCATACCGGTAATCTCCGCCAAGGTCCGTGAGCAATTGGAGCAGGTTAAGTCCATTATTCTGAATGAAGTGAATGTGAAGGAGGCGGAGTTTATCTCGGACACCACCGGAATCATCACCAAGAAGATCAAACCGAACTTCAAGACTCTCGGCAAGGTCTATGGGAAGCAGATGAAGGAGATCGCGGGCGCTTTCGCTGGATTCGATCAGGCCACAATCTCTGCCATCCAGAACGCTGAGGCCGCTGGTCTGGCATATTCAGTGGAACTTCCTTCGGGAACTGTTGAACTCAAGCCGGGTGACTACGAGATTTCTTCTGAGGACATGCCAGGTTGGCTCGTTGCCACGGAAGGACAGTTGACCATAGCCCTTGATATTCAGATTTCTGAGGAATTGAAGAAGGAGGGAGTGGCTCGTGAGCTTATCAACAGGATCCAGAACCTTAGGAAGGACAGCGGGTTTGAGGTGACGGACAAGATTGATGTGGCGATTTACGCTGACGGTGCCGCTTATGATGACATCGCGGCCGCTCTTGATTCCTATAAGGATTACGTCGCGGCCCAGACTTTGGCTCTTACCGTGACCCTTGGCAAGGAGGCTCCGGAAGGCGCTTCCGATGTCGAATGGGACGAGGGATCGGTCAAGATGATTCTCTCAAGATAGTTTTTAGACCTAAATATTTTTACACTATGTCAGAATTGATCAAAGACAACGCGGCTTCAGCGGAAAAAACTAAGGTGCGTTATAGTGATGAGGAACTTGAGGAGTTCCGCACCATCATCAATGAAATGCTTGACAAGGCCAGAAAGGAGTACAACACCCTGCGCAGGGTGATCATGCATAACGGCAGCAACGACATCGAGGACACGACACCGTCATTCAAGACGGTCGAGGATGATGGCGCCTACCAGCTTTCCAAAGAGGAGGCCAGCCAGCTTGCGCAGAGGCAGTACAAATTCATCCAGAACCTTGAGGCGGCTCTTGTGCGCATCGAGAACAAGACATATGGAATATGCCGGGAGACCGGCAAGCTTATTCCAAAGGAAAGACTCCGCCTTGTTCCGCACGCCACGCTCACTGTCGAGGCAAAGGAGAAACTTGCTAAAAACGGACAGAGCTAGTGAAGATTTCCAAAGGTAAGCGACTCCTGATTCTTGGGGTTATTCTTGTGGTCATTGATCAGGTCATAAAGATTCTGGTCAAGACAAATATGCAGATAGGTGAGCATTTCAGTGTCTTAGGAAACTGGTTTCAGATTTTCTTCATTGAGAACGAGGGCATGGCTTTCGGGATGAAGTTCGGAGGGGCTGTCGGCAAGTTCCTGCTGTCGCTGTTCAGAATCGCCCTTTCGGCCGCGCTTTGTTGGTGGATAGCGTCTCTTGTCCGCAAGTCAATGGACGGGAACGGAAAGCCGGCGCTTTTGCCAGATGGAAAGCTGGTGGTTCCGACCGGAGTTTTGGTCGGTCTCACGCTGATTGCCGCAGGGGCTGTCGGCAACATCATAGACAGCCTTTTTTACGGTGTGGTCTTCGATTATGCTCCTTTGATGTTCGGCCGGGTTGTGGATATGTTCTACTTCCCGCTGATAGACACCATCTGGCCCGATTGGGTCCCGTTTGTCGGAGGTGACCGTCTGCTCTTTTTCGCACCGGTCTTCAACTTCGCCGACAGTTGTGTCACGGTCGGAGCTTTCTATCTGATATTCTTCCAGAACCGCTTCTTCACACGTGCCGAGGAAAAGCAGGAAAAGAAATAAAGAAACGAGAAACGGGGGATGAATTCATCCCCCGTTTCTTTATTTGATATGCGCGATTGAATATACAGGTGCGATTTTCTCCAGCCTGTCACGCCCGTAGAGTCCGTCAAGTTCCGCCAGGAATATGAATTCGGTGACCTTGACGCCATATTCCTTGCCTTCAACATTTATTTTCAGCGCGTCAAGAGCCTTGGCGATTCCTTCGGCAGTTCCGCCTGTCGCCAGAACGTCGTCGATGATGGCTACCTTGAATATTCCGTCCTCAGCCTTGCCCGCAGCTATGTCGGATTTGCGGAAGTAGAGATTGTCGGGACCATATTCCTTCATGATCTCGATGCTCAGCAGGTCATCGCCGGAGTGAGGCAATTTGCCTTTCTTGCGGAACGGCACGACATTCGTCACACCGCTGTCTGAAGTCAGTAGCGGTGCGCAGAACAGGAAGGCGCGGGCCTCCGGGGCGGCAACGGTAGGGGCCGTCACGTGCTTTCCGATCTCGCCGATCAGCTGTGTAAAGACCTCCTTGTCCTGCATAAACGGCATTATGTCAACGAAATTGATTCCCTCTTTAGGGAAATCCTGATAGAATTTCAGTGTCTCTTCAAACATGGCTGTTGATAACTTTGTGAATATTGTAGGGCAAAGGTATAGACTTTCTCTGACATTTGTATTAATTTTGTCCTTTAATATTCATAAAGGAACAAGTCAAATTCCTTAATATTTATGTCAAACAAATCAATCATCGCCGCCGCAGTCGCAGCGCTCGCCTTTTCTCTAGGAGCAAAGGCACAGACCAACCTTCAGACTTTCTACGATTTCGATCGTGAGTGCATCACCTCCACCATCGAGATGTTCAAGGGAGACAAGTGGGGAAACACGTTCTTCTTCATTGATTATGACTATCAGCTCAAGACCGCGAAAGGTACGGTTGATTCTCCGTCAAGCACGTATTTTGAGATTGCGCGTTGCCTCAATTTTTGGCAAGACACCGCTCTTGGAGCTTTCAGCGCACAGATTGAGTACAATGGTGGTGTTGGTACAATCATGGCTCCGGGAACCCGTGACTTCTATGGCGTGAATCATGCCATTCTTGTCGGCGTTGACTATTTCCTTCATAGTAAGAACTTTAATAATACTCTTAATCTGAAAGTCCTCTATAAGAAATTCAAGAATCTTGAACAGAAAGTTCCGCTTCAGTTCACCGCTGTCTGGGGGTGTCAGGATCTCTTCGGGCTCAAGGGTTTGCGTTTCTCTGGTTTCGCTGATGTTTGGTGGGAGGGCAAGTGTGTTTTCCTTTCCGAGCCTCAGGTATGGTATGGGTTTGGTGAGCATTTCAATATTGGCACCGAAATCGAACTCTCCAGCAATTTTGCCGGTTATGATGGCTTTGCATGCCGTCCTTGCCTCGGTGTTAAATGGGTGTTCTAATAATTGTCTGATCATTTAACAACCAAATCATTATGGCAGAGACAAAAACTCAGGCCGCCGAGCCTAAGAAGACCGGCTGGCTGACCAAACTGTTCGGATTCGATCCGTCCACGATGAAGGTGTCCACCGAGATCGTCGCCGGCATCACCACCTTCCTCGCTATGTCCTACATCCTCGCTGTCAACCCTTCTATTCTGGCTGACTGCGGAATGGACAAGAACGCACTCTTCACCACCACGGCAGTGGCCTCCATCCTCGCCACCCTCGTGATGGCATTCTACGCCAAACTGCCGTTCGCCCTCGCCCCTGGCATGGGCCTGAACGCTTTCTTCTGCTACACGGTCTGCCTCGGGATGGGCTACTCCTGGCAGTTCGCGCTGACCGCTGTTCTCATTGAAGGTATAATATTCATAATACTCACTCTGACAAGTGTCCGCGAGGCGATAGTGAACGCCCTGCCTCTGTCGCTGAGAAAGGCGATCGGAGCCGGCATAGGCCTGTTCATCGCCCTCATCGGTCTTAAGAGCGGTGGAATCGTCGTTGATGACCCAGCCACCCTTGTGAACCTCGGCGACATCACCAGTGGAGCCGGACTTCTTTCAGTCATCGGCCTCGTTGTCACTGGCATTCTGGTGATCCTTAACGTTCCGGGAGCGCTTCTCATCGGCATCATCGCGACCGCCATCATCGGCATCCCTATGGGTATCACCCAATTCCAGGGATTCGTAGACACGCCTCCGTCCATGAAGCCTATCTTCTGCCAGTTCACCACTGACGCTTCGCAGATCTTCAGTCTTGACATGCTCGTTGTCGTGTTCACATTCCTGTTCGTGGACATGTTCGACACGATTGGAACCCTCGTGGGTGTCACGACAAAGGCCAACATGACAGACAAGGACGGCAGACCTGTCCGCATGAACCAGGCCTTCATGGCTGACGCCATCGGAACCGTCACCGGTGCATGCCTCGGAACCAGCACCGTCACCACCTATGTAGAGAGCGCATCTGGCGTGGCTCAGGGTGGCCGCTCAGGTCTCACGGCGTTCTCCGTGGCAGCCTGCTTCGTTCTGGCCCTGTTCTTCGCCCCGGTCTTCACCGCCATCCCAGGTTCGGCCGTCTGCCCGGTGCTCGTCTTCGTGGGTCTCTTCATGCTCAGCCCTATCAAGGACATTCCGCTTGATGACTTCTCCGAGTCCATTCCTGCTTTCCTCACGCTGATCCTCATGCCGATGACATATTCCATTTCCAATGGTATCCTCCTTGGCCTTGTGTCGTACGTCATCCTCAACATCTGCACCGGAAAGGCCAAGAAAATCGGCTGGTTCATGTATGTGCTGTCAATTTTAGTAATTCTAAAATATATTTTCCTTTAATTAGGTGATTTATTGTTAATTAACAATAAAGTTGCGTAATTGTTAATAATTTTGGCGATATTTTTTGCCCATAAAGCCGAAATATCTGCTATCTTTGTAGAAGTCGGTTCGACTCCCGTGAAAAGGGTCGGACCGACTTTATGGCCGGAAAGGCCCGCATCAATACTTTCGGAATACTATTTTGGGGATACTATACTACTGATTTTATCTATTATTGAATATGGACGTGACTGTACGCAAGACCAACGGCTCCTATGAGGAGTACGACAAGGTCAAACTGATGAACGGCATACGCGAGGCCTACAAGACCGCGGGTGAGGAATGCCCGGAGGCCGTGGTTGTCTCCATAGCGGAGAACCTTTACATTTACGACAAGATCACCAGCCGTGAGATCAGGCGTCAGGTCGAGGAGAGTCTGATGTCCATCAACAAGAAGGTCGCCGTGGCCTACATCGAGAAGTTCGACGCCGGCCTTGACCTCAGGAAGAAGCGTGACTTCATCCGTGACTACATCGCCGCGTCCAACGCCGCCACCGGCTCCAAGTTCGACGCCAACGCCAATGTCACACGCAAGAACATCGTGACCCTTGGTCAGGAACTTTACAAGGAGAACAACATCAAGCAGAACCGCTACATAATGAAGGACAAGATCAAGTCCCTCTACGGCCGTTCGCTCGCCAGCCAGTACATCAAGGATCTGGAAAGCCATGTCCTCTACAAGCATGACGAGAGCGGAACTCCGGGCTACCCTTACTGCGTGGCCATCACGATGTACCCGTTCCTCGTGGACGGTCTGATCAAACTCGGGGGAGTCTCCGTGGCTCCGACCGACCTCAAGTCATTCTGCGGCGAGTTCATCAACCTGGTATATTCAATCTCCTCGCAGTTCATGGGGGCTGTGGCGACTCCAGAGTTCCTGATGTACCTTGACTACTTCATCCGCAAGGACTATGGCGATGACTATCTTGATCATCTTGAGGATGTTGTCGAGATGAACGCCAAGAAGAGAACCCTTGTCAAGGTCATTGACAACTATTTCCAGCAGGTTGTGCATTCCATGAATATGCCTGCGGGCAACCGTGGCTACCAGACAGTGTTCTGGAACATCAGCTACTTCGACGAGAGCTATTTCCGCGGTGTGTTCGGCGACTTCCGCTTCCCGGACGGGACGGAGCCGAAGTGGGAGACCCTCTCCTGGCTTCAGAAGCATTTCATGAACTGGTTCAACGAGGAGAGAAACCGCTACATCCTGACCTTCCCGGTCGAGACGATGGCTTTGCTGACCGACGGCAAGGACGATTTCATCGACAAGGAATATGCCGACTTCACCGCCGAGATGTGGTCTAAGGGGCACAGCTTCTTCTGCTACCTGTCCGACAGTCCGGACAGCCTCGCGAGCTGCTGCCGTCTGCGCAACTCTATCACTGAGCTGGACAAAGTCGATGAGTCGCACAACCACACCACGCATCAATATTCAATGGGAACGGCTTCTGTGTCAACAGGATCCAAGTCTGTCATGACCATCAACCTGAACAGGCTCATCCAGCTTGCCACCAGACGTTATTTTCTGGAAAAGAAGGGCGTGGTCGTGGATGGCTCCAAAGCATTGTCAAGGGCTGACTATGACAAGAACCAGCTTTATGAATATATCCGCGCGGCCGTGACCGAGGAGACCGAGAGGGTGCACAAGTACCAGAAGGCCTTCAATGAGATTATCAAGGATTTCCTTGCGGCTCGCATGCTGGATGTCTATCAGGCCGGCTTCATCGACATGAAGAGGCAGTACCTCACGATCGGCGTGAACGGCCTTACCGACGCCGCCGAGTTCCTTGGCCTTACGATCAGCCCGAATCCTGAGTACAACGAGTTTGTGGATGTCATCCTTGAGACCATCAACAGGTCAAACAAGAAGGACAAGACCTCCGACACTATGTTCAACACTGAATTCGTACCAGGGGAGAATCTTTCCGGAAAGAACTACAAGTGGGACCAGAAGGACGGGTTCTACGTCTCGCCGAAGCATAATATGTACAGCTCGTACTTCTACAATCCGGAGGACGATTCCCTGTCGATGATCGACAAGTTCAAGCTGCACGGCAACGAGTATGTAAAACATCTTGACGGTGGTTCCGCCCTGCACATGAACGTGGCGGAGCACCTGTCCAAGGACCAGTACCGCCAGCTGCTCAAGACCGCCGCGCATTACGGCACAAACTATTTCACATTCAACTGCCGCAACACCGTCTGCAATGATTGCGGGTACATCAGCAAGGACACCCTTGAGGTCTGCCCTAAGTGCGGAAGCCACAATCTGGACTATCTGACGCGTGTGATCGGTTATCTCAAGCGTGTGTCATCGTTCAGCGAGATGCGTCAGGTCGAGGCCCAGCATCGTTTCTACAATCACGATGGTGTCACGGAGGAGGCGTCGAAAGCATGATAAAATACGTCCCTGAGATGACCTCCATAGTCATCGAGGAGATTCCCGACAGAGTTACCTTGGCGGTTGACATCAGTAACTGCCAAGGTAATTGCGTAGGGTGCCATTCTCCGTTTCTGAAGACTGACGCAGGAGTGGAACTTACTGAGGAAGTGATTGATTCTCTGGTCGCTGACAATTTCGGGGTGGACTGCTTCCTGTTTCTCGGCGAGGGAAAAGATCCGGAATCTCTGTTGAGATTGGCCGCCCATGTCCGTTCGACGGGGCTTGCAGCTGCCCTGTACTCCGGACGTGC
>CAKUVR010000044.1:0-18325 GCA_934698975.1 uncultured Bacteroidales bacterium | reverse complement strand
TCTTTCCAATTGTACGAACATCCAATGGGGAGAATGCATGCCAAAAAAAGTTCAAGTTATTTTTTAAGAATTACTAAAGTGTGTAAGTCTGTATTTTTATATAATGAAATAATTATGTGTCTTTGGGTCTGTAAAATAAAGGGACTGCGAAAATGAAGTGTGTTATAAAGAAAGATTGATTAGTCAGTCTTTTCAGATAGTTTGAAGTATTTGAAACTCTAACTAATCAATCATCGTCGGAAGGATTCAGGGCCTTCTCAACGCTCTCAAAGATAAGAATCAGCTTTGACAAAAACAAGAATCGTGGGTAAAATTACAACTAATATGTATTTGGGTAAGAGAGACCTTTTTAATAAGGCTGAGCATGAGGAACACCGTAAAAAGTGCATAGAGTACAAACCAGATGCAACAGCGACGGCCTTCAGTGAGTTGGAAGACATTCTCAACAAGTCGCAGTTGGCAAAGCAATATTTCGGCAGATCGCAAAGTTGGTTCTCACAACGCCTTAATGGTTGCTGGGTCTTAAATAAATCAATGTCTTTCAAGGAGAAGGAGTATCACCAACTAGCGGATGCTTTCAGGGACATCGCCAAACGGCTGCAGGCGCACGCTGACGAGATTGACGCAGCAAAGTTTGGATAGTGGACTATTCTGACACATCTGGTTGAATAACGGGCAATTGACCCATTGTTTTTGGTGTTGTCTATCGTCTGCCTGTTCGTTGCGCCCATTTGGAATGTACCTCCTTTATGTATCCGCTAATTTAGAAAGAAATATTTTGATATTCGCATCTTTTCACTAAATTTGTCAAATCTGAAGCAATTCACAATAAGGATTATTCCGTTGTGAAAACACTCAAGGCGGGAAGCGTTTGCTTCTCGTCTTTTTTATTTCAGAAGAATGTGATTTGTGCTTGATGTGTTTGCGGAGTAGCATACGGTTTTGTATTGATGAGGTGGTGTGTATGTGGCTGATAATCAACGAATAAGCCTGCGGTCTTTGGCTTGGTTTGTCTGGAGATGAAATCGTATGTTATTGATGGATAGGGAGTTGTGTGTCGCCTAATCGGAATCAGTAAGTGATTGGTAATGTGTTTACGGTCAAATGAATATTCCTTTCTCCTTTGTTATACTTTACTTGTTGACACAAATTTATTAATTTTGCACTGCATTCCTTGGTGCAGTGAACCACTCTGCAAATCTAAGGTTTGCGGGAACAAATTTAAAATGGAGAGCAGATGATACTAAAGGATCAGATCGAGGCTCTGCATCAGCGGTTGGAGACGTTGGGGAGGTGTCTTTGACATCCCTGCGAAACGTGGGCAGGTAGCCGCATTGCAGAAGAAGACGGAATCACCGGATTTTTGGAATGACCCTAAGGCAGCTGAGATGTTCATGAAGAACCTTAATAGCGTGAAGTCTTGGGTGACAGGGTTTGACAAGGCCTCCACCGAGGTGGATGACCTTGATGTGTTGTACGATTTCGCCAAGGAAAGTCTCGGCGGAAGCACCGACGAGACCATCACCACAGCGGAGACGCAGGAACTTGAGGAATCATATTCAAAAGCGGTTGAGGACGTTGAGGCGTTGGAACTCAGGAATATGCTGGGTGCGGAGGGGGACAACCTCGGCGCTGTGCTGACGATCAATTCCGGGGCTGGCGGCACCGAGGCTAACGACTGGAGCGCGATGCTGATGAGGATGTATATGCGCTGGGGTGAGAGGAACGGCTACAAAGTGACTGTCACAGACCTTCTTGAAGGTGATGAGGCGGGAATAAAGTCGGCCACCATCCAGGTTGAGGGTGACTATGCCTACGGCTATCTCAAGGCCGAGAACGGTGTCCACAGGCTCGTGCGCCTATCCCCGTTCAACGCTCAGGGCAAGCGGCAGACCACATTCTCGTCCGTTTTCGTTTACCCATTGGTGGACGACACGATCAACATCGAGATAAACCCTTCGGACTTGGAATGGGACACATTCCGTTCCGGCGGTCACGGTGGCCAGAACGTCAACAAGGTCGAGACCGGTGTGCGAGTTCGGCATATTCCTTCAGGAATAGTCGTGGAAAACACCGAGTCACGATTCCAGCAGGACAACCGGCAGAACGCCTTGCGCATCCTGCGGTCGAGGCTCTATGACCTTGAACTGAAGAAGCGTCAGGAGAAGCAGGCCGAGATCGAGGGCACGAAAAAGAAGATCGAGTGGGGATCCCAGATCCGCTCTTACGTCCTGCATCCGTACAAGATGGTCAAGGATCTGCGGACGGGATATTCCACCGCCGACACACAAGGCGTGCTGGATGGTGACCTGAACGAGTTCATGAAGCGCTATTTGATGCAGGAGGGCGCTGGCGGCGCTACGGCTCCGATCGAGGATATTGACTGATAATCACTAAAAATATTTCATTAATATGGCTGAATTCAAATATGCTCCGATGTTCCAGTTGGGACCGGACACAAC
This sequence comes from uncultured Bacteroidales bacterium, assembly GCA_934698975.1. GTDB lineage: Bacteria > Bacteroidota > Bacteroidia > Bacteroidales > UBA932 > Cryptobacteroides. Next base: position 15,863 of record CAKUVR010000044.1, on the reverse strand, counting down.
CGAGTACTACAAGTTGACAGGCGAAGGTGTGTCTCTTGGCGAGTTCGAGGGTCATCCTATTCTCAAGGTGGCTCCAGAGGCTTTGACAATGCTTGCGAACGCCGCTTTCAGGGATGTGAACTTCCTTCTGAGACCGGCTCACAACCAGCAGGTCGCCAAGATTCTGAGCGATCCTGAGGCTTCCGACAATGACAAATACGTGGCTCTGCGCTTCCTGCGCAACGCCGAGGTGGCCGCGAAGGGCAAGCTTCCTTTCTGCCAGGACACCGGCACGGCAATCATCCACGGAGAGAAGGGCCAGCAGGTCTGGACCGGATTCGATGATGCCGAGGCTCTTTCGAAGGGCGTTTACAAGACTTACACCGAGGAGAATCTGCGCTACAGCCAGAATGCCCCTCTGGACATGTACAAAGAGGTCAACACGAAGTGCAACCTTCCTGCCCAGATCGACATCGAGGCCGAGGAGGGTATGGAATATAAGTTCCTCTGCGTCGTGAAGGGTGGCGGATCCGCCAACAAGACCTATCTCTACCAGATGACCAAGGCTGTCCTCAATCCTGGCACTCTCGTGCCTTTCCTTGTTGAGAAGATGAAGACTCTCGGAACGGCTGCCTGCCCTCCTTACCACATCGCGTTCGTGATCGGTGGCACATCCGCAGAGAAAAACCTACTGACAGTCAAGCTGGCATCCACACATTACTATGACGCTCTCCCGACGACCGGTGACGAGACCGGGCGCGCTTTCCGTGACGTTGAACTGGAGAAGCAGGTGCTTGAGGAGGCCTACAAGATCGGCCTTGGAGCACAGTTCGGAGGCAAATACTTCGCACATGACGTTCGTATCATCCGTCTGCCTCGCCATGGTGCGAGCTGCCCGATCGGACTTGGAGTAAGCTGCTCGGCTGACCGCAACATCAAAGCAAAAATCAATAAGGATGGTGTCTGGATCGAGAAACTGGACGATAACCCAACGCGGTGGATTCCAGAGTCTTTGCGTAACGCCGGTGAGGGTGAAGGCGTTGTGGTTGACCTCGACAAACCGATGAGCGATATCTGCAAGCTCCTGAGCCAGTACCCTGTCTCAACCCGTCTGAGCCTTAACGGAACCATCATCGTGGCCCGTGACATCGCTCACGCCCGCCTCAAGGAGAGACTTGACAAAGGCGAGGACCTTCCGCAGTATTTCAAGGATCATCCTGTCTTCTACGCCGGCCCGGCCAAGACTCCTGCAGGAATGGCCTGCGGCTCAATGGGCCCTACCACGGCGAACCGCATGGACCCTTACGTTGACCTCTTTCAGGATCACGGCGGCAGCATGATCATGATCGCCAAGGGCAACCGCACCCAGGTTGTCACCGATGCCTGCAAGAAGCACGGTGGTTTCTACCTTGGCTCTATCGGTGGCCCTGCGGCAGTCCTCTCCTACGAGAGCATCAAGAGCATCGAGTGCGTTGAATATCCGGACCTCGGAATGGAGGCCATCTGGAAGATTCGCGTGGAGAACTTCCCTGCGTTCATCCTCGTTGATGACAAGGGGAACGACTTCTTCAAACAGCTTGGGCTGTAGCGTCTTGAATAGTGAATATGCCACCGCGTTGTCGCAAAGAACCTGCGGTGGCACTATAATATTCAGAAAGATTTAGGATGAAAAATATTATCACCCTGATGATTGCGGTTGTGCTGCCGGTTCTTTTGGCCGCACAGCCGCAATCTTCTTTTAAGGTAGAATGGGCTTCGACCGGATCGCACTGCGTCATCGGTGGCGGCCAGTCATTGGAGTTTCAGAAAAAGACATTCAACTATTCCGCTTGGCGTGGGGAGAAAGTGTTTGCCCAGGCAGTGATTTCGTCCGACTCGGAACTGAAGGACGTGACGTTGTCTGTTTCCGATCTGCGTAACGGGAAATCCGTGATTTCTTCCGAGAACATCACTCTTCATTTTGTCGGTTTCGTGGTCTCGGACTTGCTTGACACAACCAAATATGGCCAGTGCGGTTCTCGGGAAGATAAGTCCAAGTGGGGCGAAGTGCTTGTCGCTGACGTGCTTGACCTTGCGGAATCCATGAATATCCCGGCAGGGCGTAGGCAGCCTGTCTGGATGACTGTCGGCGTGCCTTCCGATGCGAAGCCTGGGAAATATTCAGGCCGGCTGACAGTCTCATCAGCCGGTGCGAAGTCCCGCAGCCTTAATGTGGAACTGGTCGTGTCCGAGCATATTCTTCCGCCTGCCCGCGAATGGGTCTTCCATCTGGATCTGTGGCAGAATCCATATTCAGTGGCGCGCTATGCGGGTGTTCCGCTCTGGAGTGACGCTCATTTCGAGGCTATGCGTCCGGTTATGAAGATGTTGGCTGACGCGGGGCAGAAATCTGTCACGGCCACCATCATGAACCGCCCATGGAACGGTCAGACCGAGGATGCGTTCGGTTCGATGGTCACGAAAATCCGCCGCATTGACGGCACATGGCTTTACGACTACACGATATTCGACCGTTGGGTGGAGTTCATGTTCTCACTGGGAATAGACCGACAGATCAACTGCTACTCAATGATTCCTTGGGCGTTGTCGTTTGACTATTACGATCAAGCGACCTCTTCGAACGTGACATTTCAGGCCGCTCCTGGCAGCCCTGAGTACAATGAATATTGGGGATCGTTCATCGCTGACTTCGCCCGTCATCTGAAGTCGAAAGGTTGGTTTGAGAAGACCATGATCGCGATGGACGAACGGCCGTTGGAGTCGATGCAGGCGGTGCTTAGCCTTATCCGCAAGGTCGAGCCGGATTTCAAGATCTCCCTTGCCGGAAGCTATCACGAGCCGGTGATTTACGACATTGTCGATTTCAGCGAGACATTCTCTGGAAAGAAAGAATTTCCGGAATCCGTCAAGGCCAAAAGGAAAGAACTTGGCTTGACAACGACCTTCTACACCTGCTGCGCCGAGGCTCATCCTAATCTCTTTGTGATCTCCGACCCTGACGAGGCCACGTGGCTTGGTTGGTTTGCCCAGGCCGATAACTACGACGGCTATCTCCGCTGGGCCTACAACAGCTGGACTTTGGATCCTCTGGCTGACGCCCGTTTCCGCACCTGGCCTGCCGGTGACTGCTTTGTGGTCTATCCCGGAGGTCGCGGCAGCGTTCATTTCGCCAAACTCACCGAGGGCATCCAGGACTTCGAGAAGGTTCGCATCCTCCGTGATCAGTGGCAGAAGGAAGGCAATGAGGCCGAACTCGCTGCCCTGTCCGAAGTCCTGAAAGGTTTCACGAAGGAGAATATTCTCGAAGAAGGACCGGTCAAAGCCCTCACCGCCGCCAAGATTTTCATTGACAAGAAGTAAACGTTCTTCTGAAGTTATACCGTAAAATCATTAAATTTGCTTCCCGAACCTTGGGCGGAGATGTCAGGGGTGCCGAAAACTTTTTTGCTGAAGGGCGGCTGAAACGTCTGACAAACCGAATGAAATACCAGGTTCATGATAAAGGATTATGAAACTATTTGTTTTGAGATTATCGGCTGTCTGCGCGTCGTGCGTTTTGATGGCGTTTTCGGCTTCTGCGCAGAGCGCCGGGGATGATCCGGTGGCTGATTCAAAAGCGGTTGTCGTTTCTGGAAACGCAAGGTTCACTGTGCTGGAGAGCCGGCTGGTGCGCATGGAATGGGCGGCTGACGGGCAGTTTGAGGACAGGGCCACCTTGGGTGTGGTCAACAGGAAGCTGCCGGTACCGGCCTATACGGTCAGGAAATCTGGCAAGAAACTGACAATCAAGACCTCGGATCTTACCCTGACATATTCAGGAAACGGAAAATTCGATGAGAAGAATTTGAGTGTGACGTTCCGGATGGCTGATCCCGCCGCAAGGAAGGGCTTCAAAACCGTGACTTGGCATCCGGGAATGGATGACAGCGGCAACCTGCTTGGCACCACGAGAACCCTTGACGGATGCGATGGCGTCAAGACCAAGGAACCGTATGACAAAGGCGTTGTCTCACGTGACGGCTGGGCGGTTCTTGATGAGTCTGACAGACAGGTGTTTGTGCCGGTTGACTCGGATTGGAAATATTGGGTGGCCGACCGCGATTCCACAGACAGGCAGGATCTTTACCTGTTCGCCTACGGCCACGACTACAAGGCAGCAGTCTCTAACTTCACAAAGATTGGCGGACGCATCCCGATGCCACCGAAATATGCCCTCGGCTACTGGTGGTGCCGTTTCTGGCAATATTCAGACTTCGAGTTTGTCGGGCTCGGAAAGGAGATCCGTTCGCTGGACATCCCGATTGACGTGATGGTTTTGGACATGGACTGGCACGAGACGTGGTCTCTGAGAAAGCGTAACGCTCCGAAGGATGAGTTCGGCCAGCGGATTGGCTGGACGGGCTACACTTGGCAGAAGAAGCTTTTCCCTAATCCGGCAAATTGTCTCCAAGACCTTCACAATCTTGGACTTAAAACAACCCTGAATCTTCATCCCGCATCCGGGATCCAACCTTACGAGGAGCCTTACGACCGCTTTGTCAAAGACTATCTCTCAAGGACTGATGAATATGATGGCCCGAAGGGCTACGTCAATCCGGACGGAACCAAGGCTCCTGTGCCGTTCCGGATGGATGACATCAACTGGGCTGACGCCTATTTCAACTCCGTGATCCATCCGTTCGAGCGTCAGGGAGTTGACTTCTGGTGGCTTGACTGGCAGCAGTGGAAGTTCAGCAAGTATATTCCCGGACTCAACAACACTTTCTGGCTTAACTACACCTTCTTCAATGACATGGTGCGCCAGTCTGCCGATCAGGGAATATACGCCCGCCGCCCGATGATCTACCATCGTTGGGGAGGCGTCGGAAGCCACCGCTACCAAATAGGCTTCTCTGGTGACTGCCTTGCATCGTGGCAGGTGCTTGGCTATCTGCCATATTTCACGGCCACCGCGTCCAATGTGGGGTACGGTTACTGGGGACATGACATCGGAGGCCACCTCCAGCCTAAGGGAGTCAAGGCGACCGACCCGGAGATGTACACCAGGTGGCTCCAGTCCGGAGTGTTCACCCCTATATTCAAGACCCATTCGACGAAGGATCTGACGATGGAGAAGCGGTTCTGGGTGTTCCCTGATCATTTTGATGCGATGCGTGCGGCAGTCAGACTTCGCTACGACCTCTCACCGTACATCTATGGCGCCGCCCGCGAGGCCTACGACACAGGCATCTCGATGTGCCGCCCTCTTTATTATGAATATCCTGAAGCGCCTCAGGCCTACGATTTCACTCAGGAGTATCTCTTTGGAAATGACATTCTTGCGACCGTTGTCTGCGAGCCTGCGGATTCCGTTACGGGACTGGCGAAGCGTGTGATGTGGTTCCCGGAGGGCGACGATTGGTACGATGCGGCCAGCGGAACGCTCTTCAAAGGAGGTCTGATTGACACTTTGGAATATACCGTCTGCGAGAATCCGTACTACATCAAGGCCGGAGCAGTCATTCCCATGGCTTCGGGCAAGATAAAATCTCTTCAGGAAAAGAACAACACGTTGAAACTATTTGTGGCTCCGGGCGATGGCGAAAGCACCGTTTCCGTCTATGAGGACGATGGCTCGACACAGGCGTACGGCACTGAATATGCCACCACACTTGTCCGCAAGGTTTCCGATGCATCTTCTGTGAGAGTCACTGTCGCCCCTCGTCACGGAAATTACAGCGGAATAGACCCTGGCCGTCGTGTGCATATTGTTCTCGCATGTGTTTTCGCACCGGAAAAGGTGACGGTGAACGGCGCTGAGGTGCCATATTCCCGCTTCGCCGCCCACAATGCCGAGGTGGCAGGAACGAATGCCGAGTGGGGGTACGAAGGGGCGGATCTCTCCGCTGTCCTCTACCTTCCGGAGACCCCTGCCTCCGAAGAACTTGTGGTTGAGTTCTCTTTCAATGAATATGCTGCCTCGCACCGTGATCTCCTGAACGGAAAGAAAGGCTTGATGCACAGAATGATGGACATCACCCCTGAGGCCAAGTTGATTTTCGGGAAATATGTCGATGCCTACATGATGCTTCCGGATCCGTTCCTTGCTCTCGCGCAATGCGCCAGCTTCATTAACGAGGATCCTCAGAATGCAGGGAAGTATCTGGAGAAGATTGACACGGCCTCGCTTATCGCTGATTTCGCTGATTATGAAAAGATTCCGGCTGACTTCGTGGCCAAGGTCAAGGCGCAGGCCGGTGCGGAATAATGATTATATTCAAGAATATGGAAGACAATAATAGGAAACTCTACCCTCTGAGGTTTGTGGATGAAGGCGCGGATGTGCATTGGGGACACGTCTGCTATCAGATTGCTGACCTTGGGTTCAAGGATTCGATGATAGACAACGGTTGGTTCGGAGGCAATACCCTGAGCGAACTTATGGGAACGTATCTGGAGAGAGTGGTCGGGGATGATGTGTTTGAGTTTTATGGCCTTCAATTCCCTGTGATGGTGAAGGTTATGGATGTGACCGGTTGGCAGCCCCTGCAGATGAACGCTTCCGATGATGTGGCCGCAGAAAGATATGATTCATTCGGCAAGACCGCCTTATGGTATGTTCAGGAGGCCGCTCAGGATTCTGAGTTGTTGCTGGGCTTCAACCGTGACATTGATCCAGCCGAGTTCTACGCAAGGTGTCAGGACAAAGAAGTCTTGAATGTTGTCAGGCCGCATAAAGGCGAAGCGTTCTTGATAAAACCGGGAACAGTCTTCGCAGCCGGTCCGGGACTGAAGATTGTGGAAATCGCTGAGAGTTCCGAACTCGTGTTCAATCTCCATAACTGGGGCGTGGAACTGCCTGATTCAGAGGAACTGCTGCTTGAGGAAGCCTTCGATCTGATTGATTTTAAGAAATATGTTCCTGAACCTATTACCGGAGACAAACTGGCAGTATGCCCCGAGTTTGTGGTCACGAAACTCGATTTGAAGGACGGACTGCACATATTCTCGGAGCAGCCGGGCAGTTTCGCTGTCTATTACTGCGCTTCCGGGGAGGCGACTGTCCAGATTCCGGTTGAGAATGACAAAGGCGCCAAGAGTGTGGAATCATATTCGTTGAAATCAGGCCACTCCATTCTGGTTCCGTCTGAGTTGAACGACTTTTTCCTCATACCGGCTTCCAGAGGGACAATTCTGCTTGAAACATTGGTGGAGAAGCGTCTTGTCAAGGATTCGTACACGGATCAGGAGGTAAAACCGGGCTCCTTTGTCGAGGCCGAGGCCCCGGATCCGCATATTCGTGAATGGAACAGTTAGGTTTTTGAATATGGCTGACACAGAAAGAATTGATAAGGTGCTGTGGGCTATTCGTGTGTTCAAGACCCGCACCGAGGCCACGGATGCCTGCAAGGGCGGCAAGGTCAAGATCGGTGGAGTCAACGCCAAGCCTTCCAGAATGTTGAAAGTTGGTGAGGTGGTTGAAATCCGCAAGGGAGCCGTGCAGTATTCGTACAGAATCAAGCGGTTGACTGACCACCGTCTCGGCGCGAAACTGGTCCCGGACTATGCCGAGAACCTCACCCCGCAATCCGAGATAGACAAACTGAAGGCTCCCGTTGAGACCTTCTTCCTACGTCGCGATCCCGGTGCCGGCCGGCCGACCAAGAAAGACCGCCGCGCCATGGAAGAAGCATGGGACGAGATCGACTACACCAACGACCTCGGCGACATTCCCGACGACATAGCCGAGCGCTTCGGCCTCACCGACGATGATGATTTGTAGTGGGGTATTTGGGTGTTTGTGATGTGTAATTCGTTGACTTGTAATTGAATAAAGAATCGTCTATAGTGGTAATAAACTAAAGACGATTCTTTAATTTGCTTGATATCTGTGGATTATCCTCCACCGTTACTTGCCGAAGTAGCGGGTGAGGAGGCCGTGGAATCCGGCTCCGTGACGGGCCTCGTCCTTGGCCATCTCGTGGACGGTGTCGTGGATGGCGTCGTAGCCGAGCTGCTTGGCTCTGGTGGCAATGGCGAGCTTGCCTTCGCAGGCACCGGCCTCTGCCTGGTAACGTTTCTCAAGGTTGGTCTTGGTGTCCCAGACAACATCTCCGAGAAGCTCGGCGAACTTGGCGGCGTGCTCTGCCTCCTCGAAAGCGTACCTCTTGAAAGCTTCGGCGATCTCAGGGTAGCCCTCACGCTCGGCCTGGCGGCTCATCGCTAGGTACATTCCGACTTCGCTGCATTCTCCGTTGAAATGATCCCTCAGGCCCAGGACAACTTCCTTGTCCTCTACCTGGCCGTCGCCGATGTGGTGCTCGCAGGCCCACTGAGGCTTGCCTCCGTCATCCTTGATCTCAACGAACTTGCTCGCAGGAGCGTGGCACTGTGGGCACTCTGCAGGAGGGTTCTCACCTTCGTAAACATAACCGCAAACCAGACATCTGAATTTCTTTTTCATAACAAAATCTATTTAAGTCAAACAAAAGTAAAACGATAAAGCATCGTTTGATGTCGCAAAGTTAATGCCAATATTTGAATTTGCAAAATAGAATTATTCAAAATTAGAAATATTTTCAAAATATTTGAGAAATATTTGAGAAAATCCTTCTTTGTGCCGAGTTATGGCACAAACTCCGGTTATCTTTGCAGCAAGAAATTAATTTACTATATTCGTTAAAACTTACCGATATGACACCATTCCTTAAGCAAGTGGCGGATCACTATATGACGCGGGGCGGGATTTCTGGCCTGTGCTTCATATTCCCTAACAGGCGCAGTCAGGTCTTCTTCACGAAGTATCTTGGTGAAGCAGTGAAGACGGCGGGGACACCGATAGTGGCGCCGAAGATGCTGACGATCAATGATTTCTTTTTCCGGATTTCAGGGAATAAGCCTGCGGACCGGGTGAACCTGCTGCTGGATCTGTACGAGTGTTACAAGGAACTTAACCCTAAGCACGAGACTCTGGATGAGTTCATCTTCTGGGGTGACGTGATTCTGGGGGATTTCGATGATGTGGACAAATACCTTGTCGATCCGGTCAGGCTGTTCGCCAACGTCTCGGAATTCAAGGAGATTCAGGACTCATATTCATACCTCACTGAGAATCAGAGAAAGGCGATAGAGAGCTTCATCAGTCATTTCAGCAGTGAAGGGAGGTTGACGGTGAATCTGAACTCGGACAATCCTAATGTGAAGGAGCGCTTCCTGCAGATCTGGAATATTCTTCTGCCGCTTTACAATAACTTTCGCGAAAGGCTTTCCGGCAAGGGGCTGGCCTATGAGGGGATGGTTTACCGGGGGCTTGCGGCTCGGCTTGACTCGGAATCGGCGGTGGATGTGCTGAACGCCGCGTTCGGAGAGGTGAATGAATATGTCTTTGTCGGCCTCAACGCTCTGAACGAGTGCGAGAAAAAGGTCATGAGGCGGATGCTGGACGCCGGGATCGCGGAGTTCTGCTGGGACTATTCAGGGGAGATGGTGAAGAACCCTCTCAACAAGTCCTCATTCTTCATGTCCCGGAACGTGAAGGACTTTCCTCAGGCCTTCGAGATGGATCTGGAAGGATTGAAAACTCCTGAGATTGAGGTGATAAGCGTGCCGTCATCGGTCGGCCAGACGAAACTGATTCCGTCCGTGGTCAAGGACGAGAGATGTGCTGTCGTGCTTCCGGATGAGTCTCTGCTGGTCCCTGTTCTGAACTCCATTCCGGAGGAGATCAAGGACATCAACGTCACGATGGGCTACCCGATGAGCAGCAGCGCATTCTTCGATTTCATGACTTTGGTTTCCGCCATGCAGATGCACCTGAGGCAGAAGGACGGGAAATGGTACTTCTATCACAATCAGGTCTGGTCGTTGTTCTCCTCAAGCATATTCAGAAAGGTGACGCAAGGAGATGACGCCGTGAGAGCCAGAATCAAGGAGATCAAGGGCGGGATGAAGTACTACATTCCGCAGGAGGATCTCTCCGGCATTCCGGTCTTTGATCTGCTGTTCCGGCCGGCGGTGACGGATCCCAAGGCGGCGTCCAAGGAACAGATCACGGCTTTTGCCGACTATCAGAAGGCTCTTATAAAAGGACTTGCCCCGAAATTGGCGGCTGACTCTTCGATGGCGATCGAACTTGAGTTCGCCAAGGCCGCCTACAACGCCATCAGCCAATTGCTGACGGCCGGACTCGAAGTCCTCCCGATGACTTATGTAAGGCTTCTTGACCAGCTTCTCGGCCCGGTGTCGATTCCGTTCAACGGAGAGCCCCTGAAAGGTCTCCAGATCATGGGACCGCTGGAGACCAGAGCTTTGGACTTCAGACAGGTTTTGATCCTGTCATGCAACGAAGGCATGTTCCCGAGGCGGAGCGTCAGCTCGTCGTTCATCCCTCCGGAACTGCGCAAAGGCTTCGGGCTGCCGACCTACGAGTTCCAGGACGCGGTCTGGGCGTACTATTTCTACCGCCTGATCCAGAGGGCGGAGAAGGTGACGTTGGTCTATGACTCCAGAACCGAGGGCATGAAGAACGGTGAGGAGAGCCGCTACATCAAACAACTTGAGTATCATTTCAATGTGCCAATCAAGCGGAGTTTTGTCAAGGCGAACGCATCTGGAGATTTCTCTCCAAAAGAGATAACCAAAACGGAGAAGGATGTCGAAACCATAAGACAGGTCATGCTCTCGGCCTCCGCACTGAAAAATTACCTTGACTGCCCTGCCAAGTTCTATTATGCAACTGTCAAGAAACTCCGTAGGCAGAACGAGGTCTCCGAGGATCTGGATGCCGGAATGCTGGGGAATGTCTATCATGGCACGATGCAGAAACTCTACTCACCTGAGATGGCCGGAGGAAAAAAGGTGACTGATGAATATCTCACGGGGCTTCTGCGCAAACGCTCCGCAATAAAGGGAATAGTGCGGGAGTTGATCCTTGAACAGCTTCATTCCCTGGAGGTTACCGGGCGTGATCTGGTTGTGGAGGATGTTATTGTTGAATATGTGATCAAGACTCTGAAGCGGGATCAGGAACTTCTGAAATCGTCAGGTTATGACGGATTTGAGATTCTGGGACTTGAGAAGAAATATCTTCACGATATCGACGGGTTCCACTTTGTCGGTTATGTTGACAGGATGGACTGTCTGAGACCCGGGGAGATTAGGATTGTGGACTACAAGACAGGCAAGGTGGAGGACAAGGATGTCAACATCACCGACGAGAATGCCGAGGGAATAGTCGAGGCTTTGTTCGGGCCGAGTAATGAGGGGAGACCGAAGATTGCTTTCCAGCTTTACCTTTATGATGTGTTCTGCCGTGAGTCTAAGGAATATAAGGGGCAGAGGATGGTGAATGTCATCTACCCTCCGGCGAACTTGTTCACTGAGCCGGTCAAGGAAGTCCCTGTCAGTGAGGAGTTCATGAGGTTCACCGAGACAAGGCTCCATGACCTTCTCACTGAAATCGCTTCGGTTGATGTTCCGTTCAGACGCACCGCCGAGGAGAAAACTTGTTCGATTTGTGATTTCAGAATGATTTGTGGAAGGTAATTAAGGTAAAGATTATAAGGAAGAAAAAAGTGGTGGAAGATGATCAGGATAATGAAAGCGTCGGCCGGATCGGGTAAGACCTTCAATCTGGCCAAAACATACATAAGACTCCTGCTGACGGACGAGGAGAGGTATTCGTACAGGCATATTCTTGCGGTGACATTCACCAACAAGGCGACCGACGAGATGAAGAGCAGGATTCTGAAAGAACTGCATCTGCTGGCGACTTCGCCGAAGGATTCTCCCTATTATGAGGATCTCGTTCCGGTGTTTGACTCCGAGGATGGACTTCGCCGGCGTGCGGAGACCGTGCTGTGTGACATCCTGCACGACTACGGCGCGTTTGCCGTCAGCACAATCGACCGTTTTTTCCAACAGACTCTCAAAGCCTTCTCCCGGGAGATCGGGCAGTTCGCCACATACCAAGTGGAGCTGGATCGTGAGTCTCTTGTCTCAGAGAGCGTTGACAGGGTGCTGGATTCCCTCTCCGAAGACAATAAGGATCTCCTCGAGTGGCTGACACAGAGCGTGATGGATGACTTGGAAAAAGGCAAACGCTACAATCTGGAAAATAACCTGAAGACAGTAGCGATGACCCTTAAGTCGGATGAACACAGGGCCGCTGTCGAGGAATATGGCATTGACGAGGAGAAGGAATATTCAAAAGAGAATCTGGCGAGGATGAAGAAGGCGCTCTCCGGGGTGATGACTTCGTTCGTTAAGGAGGTGAGGGAGGCGGCCAAGGCTTTTGTAAGCGCCGCCGGAGAGGAGGGCCTGGCAAACGAGGATTTCTCACGGAAGTGCTTCAATTCGCTCTATGTCTGCGCCGCCTCGGATTCTAAGGATGAGCCGGCGTACCCGTCAGCGACCATATTCAGGAACTGCGAGGATTTCAGCAAATGGTTCAGAAAGGCGGATTTGAACAGGTTCGCACCGGTCGAGGGGAGGTTGATGCCGCTGCTTCAAAGGTACTGCGGGATATTCACTGAAAAGTATAAGATCTACACCACGGCTTCTAAAATTTCGCTGATTCTGAATGAATTGGGAATCGCCGGAGACCTGAACCGAGAGTTCCGGGCGCTGATGAAGGAGAAGAATGTGCTGAGTCTGGACGACTCCAACGTGATTTTGAGGAACATCATTGACGGCACGGACGCTCCGTTCATCTACGAGAAGCTTGGAGTGCGTTTCGAGCATTTTCTGCTGGACGAGTTTCAGGACACCTCTAGGATTCAGTGGGACAATTTCCGTCCGTTGATAGAGAACAGTGTCTCGCAGGGGAAAGAGAATCTTCTTGTCGGAGACGTAAAACAGAGCATCTATCGTTGGCGCGGCTCCGACTGGCGGATGATGGCGCGCGAGGTTCAGGGCGAGTTCACGCAGTGCGATGTGGAAACCCTTGACAGCAACTACCGTAGCCTCAGGAATATTGTCGAGTTCAACAACGGTTTCTTTGAATATGCCTCCTCGGTTCTCGATGCGATGTCCGGGAATGAATCGGACTTCAAGGTTCATGACATCTATTCGGATGCCGGTCAGCTAGTGAAGTCCAAGAGCGCGTCCGACGGAAGTGTCGACGTCGTCTTCTGCGACAAGGAGGACGAGATGCAGGAGATTTTGGATGCGGTGAACAAGGTTCATGAGGCCGGGGCGAGGTACGGTGAGATCACTGTGCTGGTCAGAAGCAACAGGCATGGCTCAGATGTGGCCATGTTCTTGATGGACAAAGGGATCAGTGTGATTTCCGATGACTCGCTGCATTTGAAATCCTCGGCGGTGGCCCGTCAGGTCGTGTCGCTGCTGTCATCGGTCGGTAACGAGGACGACACCATCGGCTCCTTCCTTGCCGGAGAGCTGGACATCAATGTCGCCGAGTTGTCCTGCCTGTCCCTGTCTGACCTCTGCGAGCAACTTCTGTGCATTCTCAAGGACAGGGATCCGGAATTGTTTGATTCAGAGACACAGTATGTCCAGGCTCTGATGGACTTCGTGCAAGACTATGTCGCTGTCAACGGGAACGCAATCGACGGGTTCCTGAAGGCCTGGCAGGAGGCGGATCCGAAGATCAGTTCGCCTTCCGACCCGGAGTCGGTCAGGGTCATGACGATCCATAAGTCGAAAGGACTTGAGTTCCAGCACGTGATCTTCCCGTTCGCAGAGGAGATCGGGCTCTTCCGCAGCGAAAAGCACTGGACACGTCCTACAGTGGAGGGCACCGAGCTTGAGGGAATCGCCGACGGGGTCTATAACGTGTCGTTGAGGAAGCCGGCCAATGAGGAATCCTTGTTCTGTGAGGGGAGCCAGAGAGAGATGCAGTTCCAGTTTGTGGACAACATCAACACGTTCTATGTTGCTTTGACGAGACCGGTCAAGGGGTTGACTGTCATTGCCTCCAATCCGCCGGAGAAGATCGCTGACGCTATTGTGCCGGTAGCATCGGAAGTTGTTGAGTCGGTTTTCCCGGTCGAAGCGACGGTCTCGTGCGACTTCTCGGACTTCTCACAGATCCTCTACGCCTATCTGTACGGCTATGGTGAGGCTTTAGGATATGTCAGGGAAGAAGCTGATGATAAGATCGTGTTCTCCAAGGGTGATATATTCAATTACAGCACTGTGGAAAGGAAATCGGACACCGTCTCTGAACTGACGCCAGGCTATCCATCCTATCCGTTGAATCCGACAGCTGAAGATGAGGACTCTGATGTCCGGGAGCGAGGCCGCCTTAAGTTCAGCGCCGACTCCATCGATTTCTTCTGCGATGAGACCAGGAACGATGCCAGACTCAACGGCACGGTGCTTCACGGGATACTTTCCGAGGTGGCAACCTTGTCTGATTTGCCTGGTGCGGTTCGGCACGCCTTTGATGCTGGAGAGATTGACGCAGGGCAGGAGGAAAACTATCTGAATATCCTCACGCAAAGGATATCCGCTCATCCTGAATGGTTCCCCGCTGACGGATCTGAAGTTCTGAACGAGACTGGCCTGATTGACACTGACGGAGAGACCTACCGTCCGGACAGGGTCTTGGTCAAGGATGGAAAAGTGACGGTCATCGACTACAAGTTCGGGGAAAAGAACCGCCGTTACCATCGTCAGGTCGCGCGTTACGCCGACATTTACCGCCGCATGGGATATTCTGAGATTACACCTATAATATGGTATGTACTTACCGATGAGGTGGAATAATTTTCGTATATTTGCCTTTTGACTCAAAATGAAAATTATTATGGATGCTAACGACAACTCTATAAAGCTCTACTACAACACTGAGAGAGAAAAACTTCAGATGCCTGAATATGGCCGCATCGTCTTGAATATGGTCGAGCAGGTCAAGGCCATTCCCGACAGGGACAAGAGGAGCGAGCAGGCACGTGCGGTAGTCAGAGTCATGGAGACCCTGAACCCTCAGGTTCATACGCAGGAAAACTATGAGCAGAAGCTTTGGGATCATCTTTTCATGATCGCAGGCTATGATCTTGACATCGACTCTCCGTTCCCGGCCCCCCATCCGGAGGCGATGGATGTGCCGCCTATGAAGATTCCGATCAACAAGACACCGGTGCGCGCCAATCATTACGGGCGCAATATAGAGAGCATCATCGACCTCATCGCCGGTGAGCCTGAAGGAGATGTCAAGCGCTCCATGCTGCGCTCGCTGGCCATCTACATGAGGCAGCAGTATCTTATCTGGAACAAGGACAGTGTGGCCGATGAGACCATATTCGCAGATATTGAGAAACTTTCTGGCTATCGGATTCATGTTCCTGAGGATCTGGAACTTACCAAGATTTCATTTGATTCTAATTTCTCTCGCCCAGGCTTGAATCTGAATATGGGACAGAATCGTAGGAACAACAAGAAAGGCAACCGCAAGAACAGAAAATAATGTTCAGGTTCTGGAGAAACATGGATGATGGGGACAAGGCAAAGGTGATGAAAATCACCGGGATTCTTGTCGCGTTGCTGGCGGTGTTCACATTGCTTGCGACAGTTTCCTATTTCTTCACCTGGAAGGCTGACCAGAGTTCATTGTCCTCGGCAGTGGGGGACACTACGGTGGAGGTGAGCAACACCGCCGGGAAGATGGGCTACAGGTGGGCCGACCTGCTTGTACGAAGGTGGTTCGGGCTAGGCAGTCTGGCCTTTGTGGTCATACTCTTCGCTGTCTCTGTGCGGTTGTTGCTCCACAGGTGGCATTATTCCTTGGTAAAGACGACACTCCTGACAGTCTCCGGGGCTCTGATCTCGTCCTTTATCCTTGCGTTTGTCTCTGATCTGTCCGGGCTTGGCAACGCTTTCGGCGGCGGACTCGGCGGAGAGTGCGGCGAGTCGGTTGTGAAATGGACCTCGGTTGTTTTCGG
>CAKUVR010000043.1:0-18557 GCA_934698975.1 uncultured Bacteroidales bacterium | reverse complement strand
CTTTGTCTTGTACCTTGTTTCCATTTTCACTATACTTTTTGTCCTTGTATAGTGTCAACTTTTTTCAGTTCAAGTCAAATCGGTTTTAGCGATTCTGGAGACTGCGGGAAAATGATAATACAACCAATAAAAACGTACTGTATGAACAAAAAAATCGCAGCAATCCTTGCTTTGCTTTTTCTAAGCGCAGTTGTCGCCTTTTCTCAAAACATACAGGTCAAAGGAACAGTCACCGACGCAAATGGTGAACCCGTACCTTTCGCCTCTATTCAGTTGAAAGGCACAAAAACAGGCACCTCCACGGACGAGAACGGCAGTTACACCTTCACCGCTCCGTCCAATGGAACACTGATCTTCAGTTCCATCGGCTACAGCACCGCCGAAGTCCACATCAACGGGAAGCTTATCGTTGACTGCGTACTGAATCCTGACACCGACTACCTTGATGACGTTGTGGTTGTCGCCTACGGTGTCGCCAAGAAAGAATCCATCGTGGGAGCAGTCTCTCAGGTCAACTCAAAGGACATCGAGAAGCGCACGACCACCAGTGTGTCAGCCGTTCTTGAAGGATCGGCCCCTGGTATCCGCGTGAACAATTCCTATGGTGAGCCAGGAAAGGACGCCAACATCCGCATCAGAGGATTCGGCTCCATCAACGGAACCAACGCCCCACTCTACGTGATGGACGGCGTGGTTTACGGAGGAAACATATCCGACCTGAACCCTCAGGACATCGAGAGCATCTCCGTCCTCAAGGACGCCTCCTCGGCCGCCCTCTACGGAAACCGCGCATCCAACGGTGTCATCCTCATCACAACCAAGAAAGGAAAGGACGGAAAAGTCTCACTGACAGCCAACATCAACCAAGGTATCTACCAGAGAGGTATACGTGAGTATGATTCCATGAACGCCGATGAGTGGATGGAGACAATGTGGGCAACCTACCGCAACGGAATGATGAGCGACCCGGCTCTCAACAAATCCCTCGAGGAAGCCACAGCTTTGGCTCAGAAGAATTTCATTCCTGTTATAGCAAAGTACAACATTTACAACAAAAGTGACGAGGAATTGTTCGATGCCAACGGAAAACTCACCGGCACCGTCAAGCCTCTGATCGCCGAAGACCTTGACTGGTTCAAGCCGATTGAAAGACTCGGCTACAGGCAGGAGTACAACATGAGCGCAAATGCGGCTTCCGAGAAATCAAGTTTCTATCTGTCAGCCGCTTACCTTGACGAAAAAGGATATGTCAAATCATCAGATTTCTCCCGTTTCAACGGACGGGCCAACGTGAGCGTGACACCTCGCAAATGGATCAAGGTCGGTATGAATCTGGCTGGTTCGTACCAAGAAAGCAACTTTACAGACACAGACGGTGATAATTCCTACATCAACCCGTTCTACTATTCACGTTTCATGGCTCCGATATACCCTGTATATCAGCATGACTTGAGTTCAGCCAATGGAGATTACATTCTCGACGAGGCCAAAAAGAAGATGTACGACGGCGGAAGCAATCGTGGACAGAACGTGGACAGGCATGTCGCATGGGAACTTGAGGATAATATGGCAAAATCATACCGTACGACCCTCAACGGACAGCTTTATGCTGACATCAAGTTCCTCAAGGACTTCACATTCTCCATCAAGGGAGACATGAGTTTGCGCAACAGCGAGGCTCAGACCTACAACAATGCCTCGATAGGTGACGGAGCGGGCAGTAACGGACGCGCATCCAGAACCATCTACCGCTACATGAACTATACATTCCAGCAGCAGCTGACATGGCAGCGAGCCTTTGGAGAGCACAACGTGGACGCTCTCCTCGGTCACGAGAACTACTACTATCACTACAACTATCTCTACAATTTCAAGACAAACCAGACATTCCCGGGACAGACCACTCTCAGCAATTTCTCAGAGATGACCACAATGACGGACTACTACAATGATGTCCGCAGTGAGTCCTATCTGGCCCGCGCGCGTTACAACTTTGCGAACAAGTACTTTGCCGAGGCTTCTTTCCGCCGTGATGGATCTTCAAGATTCCATCCTGACCATCGTTGGGGCAACTTCTGGTCTGTCGGCGGCAGCTGGGTTCTCTCGAATGAAGACTTCATCAAGGCTATTCCTCAAATCAACTCTTTGAAATTCAGAGCGTCCTATGGTGAGGTGGGAAATGACCAAGGTGTAGGTTATTACGCCTATATGGCTCTTTACGACATGGTTCAGAATGGAGGGAATGGGGGAGCCTACAAGTCTCAGAACGATGCCAACAACATCAAGTGGGAAACAGCCGCTTCATGGAGCGCAGCCCTTGAAGGACGCCTCTTCGACCGATGGAACCTGTCTCTTGAATATTACGACAAGCGCACGCGCGATCTTCTCTTCAGTGTCTATCAGCCACTTTCCGCAGGTGCGACTTCAACCAGCTATGCGGTTTCCACCATCACACAGAATCTTGGCTCCATCTCCAACAGAGGTATCGAGATCGCCACTGACTTTGATGTGATCACCACCAAGGATTTCAGGTGGAATCTGAACATGAACGCCACCATCGAGAGGAACAAGGTCATCACTCTTCCTGAGCAGAACAGAAAAGAAGGAATCCTCTCCGGAAACTTCAAGTACGCCGAAGGACACAGCATGTACGAATTCTTCACCTATCAGTTTGAAGGTGTGGACATGATGACCGGACGTTGCCTCTATCAGATTGACGACGAGGCCTACTATGTTGGAACTCCTGCCGAGGGAGAAACCAGAAAGGCACTTCCTGAAGAGCATCACGTCAACATCAACGGCAAGGACTACACCACATACACCACCTACGCCAAGAGAGACTGGAGCGGTTGCGCCCTTCCTAAGATCTACGGAAGTTTCGGGACCTCCTTCAACTACAAGAACTTCTCTCTCTCAGCCCTTTTCACATACTCTTTGGGCGGCAAGATGTACGACAGTTCCTACGCTTCTCTGATGTCAGCCAGCACGAATGTCCATCAACTCCACAGAGATCTGCTCGGATCCTGGACAGCGGCTCCTTCCGGAATGACGGATACTTCCTCTGACCGCATCAATCCTGACGCCCTTCCTGGACTCGATTCTTACTACAACCAGTACAACTCATCGATGTCAACCCGTTGGCTTAAGAGTTCAAACTATCTGGTTTTCAAGAACCTCACCTTGTCTTACAGCATCCCATCAAGAATCACCAGCATGATTGACATCGCCGGCGCTTCCGTGAATTTCAGTGCCGAGAACCTCTTCACCTTGACGGCTCTCAGAGGCATGAACCCTCAGCAGAACTTCACCGGAGGCAGCAGCAACAAGTTCACCACCGCCCGCGTTTTCTCATTGGGACTCAATATCAGACTGTAAAACAGCTTTAAATCACTGACAAAATGAAAAACATACTTAAAATATCCATCGCCGCACTGTCAGGTGTAATGCTTATGGCTTCCTGTTCGAAGGACTACATGAACACAACCCCGACAAGCTCCACCGCGACACCGACCATCTTCGAGAGCACCGAAAACGCCGCCCTTGCGATAAACGGCATCTGCAAGCTCATGACGAGGCAGTACCTTAGCCAGCAAGGTTTCAACGGAGAAGGAACCATCAAGATGTACACCGGCGAATATCCAGGAGACAACTGCTTCGTAAACCTTCCCGGCTGGTCTTCTGTCATCAACGGTACAAGACATGATGATAAGACAACTTTGTACAATTACTATAACTGGTACTACTACTACATGCTGATCGGCAACGCCAACGCCATCATCGCAAACATCGACAATGCGAAAGGAGCCGAAGCCGAAAGGCAGTTCATCAAAGCTCAGGCCCTGTCATTCAGAGCTTACAGCTACATGATGCTGCTTCAGGTCTATAGCGTGCGTTGGGGAGACTCCAACAACGGAGCGGCAGACGGTGTCGTGCTTCGTCTTGACACGTCCACTGACGAGATGCCACTCAGCACTATGACTGACTGCTACAAGCAGATTTATGATGACCTTGATGAGGCAATAACTCTTTACACCACATCAGAATTGAAACCAGAGTCTGATGACAATTACTCTCCGAACATTGATATGGCTTACGCCACTTATGCCCGCGCCGCCCTCAACAGACAGGATTATTCAAAGGCTTTGGAAATGGCCGCAAAGGCACGCGCAAACCACCCTCTTATGTCCAACGAAGAGTACAAGAGCGGGTTCAACACTCCTAACAAGGAATGGATCTGGAGCTGCTATGGCTCAGCCGATGAGACCCTGTTCTACTACTCATATTTCGCGAATATGGCTTACAATTCCTCTGCGTCCATGGTGAGAAACTATCCAAGATGCATCAACAAGGATGTCTATGACAAGATTCCTGAAACCGACCTACGCCGCGGAATGTTCCTTGACCCTAAGGACTATTCCTACACAAAATCGACAGGTGTGGCCAGTAAGGAACTAGCAGCCTACGCAAGGACTCTTTACCCTGACATCTACTCCACGGCAAAGGTTTACGCCTATATGCAGTTCAAAGTCTCCAGCATCAGCCAGCCAGGCGTTGGTCACTTGAACAACTTCCGTTCCGCCGAGATGTACCTGATCGAGGCCGAGGCGAACTACTTCCTCAAGGACGAGAAGGCCGCGCAGGCTTCCCTGAACGCCCTCACAAGGGACAGCGGACGCGACAAGGAATATAACTGCACGGCCACCGGCACAGCCCTTCTTGATGAGATCAAGCTTTACCGCAAGATTGAACTCTTCGGTGAAGGGTTCAACTGGTTCGATCTCAAACGCTGGGGTGATTCTTTGAACAGGACTTCCACCGAGAAAGGTGGCAACTACATCACAGCTCTCGCTGTTTCATACGGTCCACAGGAAAGAAACAATTGGACGTGGGTGATCCCGTCAAGAGAGACCGACTACAACAAGCTCATAAAATAAACCCAACCCATAAGCAAAGAAAAACCGGGATTCCTGAAAAGGGTCCCGGTTTTTGTTAAAGTTGTACTTTTGCAAAAAATCACTTGAATATCCTGCGTTTGAATATTCTTACGGCTGCAAGAAGCATTTTTTCCATTGGAAGGAAAGCCGACAACCCTCTCAAGCCGGAGAACAGCAGGTTGGAAGGCGTAAGCGCTTCCTTTACATCCGACAGAGACTCAACCATCAGAAAGCGTTTGCGGTCAAGGCGCTCCCGCACATCCTTCTGAGCCGACTCCAGCTCATCCATCGTCTTGATTTCTGAATATCTCATAATCTACCTATCTTCGTCAAAGAAAAGCTTGATGAACATCGGAACGAAAGTGTTGCGGAAGAGTCTCTTTCTCAGCAGGATTACAGTCGCCAGAATCACGGCGAACGCAGCGGCCACAATCCCGGCCCCGGCTGCGTAACTTCCAATCAACTCCCCGATCCACATCACTCCTCCAATTGCAAGAGCCGTCAGGATAACGGACACGATAAAGAGGACAAGAAGCATGTAAAGCAACTTGCCAAGCGTCAGGGAAAGTCCTTTTGCCGTCCTCAACTTCAAATCATCAATCCTGGCCTCGACATAGTCCGCCGTGTTCTTGCCAAGATCCTCAATCGGTTTTGTGAACTCACTCATCGTCAAGCGTTTTCGGATTGTCTTTCGGCATATTCAATGTCCCTCTGAATGGCGCTCTCGAGTTTCTCCAAACGTTCGAAGATCCTCATTCTGACATCTTCTCTAAGATCCTCCGTCCTGTCCTTCAGCTCAGCCTTCAGTTCCTCTATTTCGGATTTGGCGGACTCGGCGCGATCCTTTATAGAACCAACGGCTTCTCCGGCGGCCTCTTTAAGTTTCTTGCGCGTCTCCTCGCCCTTCTCAGGAGCGAACAAAAGTCCAAGGGTCAGCCCAACGGCCGCCCCCGCGACAAACGCGAATAATGAATCACCTTTCATAACGTTCGATTTTCACAAATATAAGCCTTACCAACCAGAAATCCAATCGACTGCCACGATTTCCGTCATGGCAAGGAATCGACTTCGTGCGTGAAAACGGCATTTTGACGCACGAAAGACTCAAATTTAGTCTCCCGTACGCAAAAAAGGCTGTTTCACTCACGGAAATCGAAAAATTTATTTTCTGACGGGAGAGCACTGGATCCCGAGGAGCTTCAATGCGGAGACAAGCTCGGTGGTGACAGCGACCTTGTACTTGGTGGAATGGAACTCGATTTTGTACTTGGTCTGCGGATCATAGAGGTACATCTTCAGAGGAACGGTTCCCCTGTTTGCCTGAATCAGAGAGACGAGATCCTTGCGGAACTTTTCGGTTAGCATCGGAGTGGTGATGCTGATGGAGAATGCGTTCAGCATCGTCTCGTTGACATTGCCAAGAAGCATTATCTTCTTCACTCTGAATGCATAAGGAGAAGTCTTGCCTTGAGCGCGCTCCTCTGGCTTGATGAAGTATTTCTCCTCGATGTCTCCTTCGATGTAAAGGCTCTCATGCGGCTTCATGTAATTCATGAACGCTTCATGATCCCGACCGAACAAGGCCAGTTCGTAGGCTCCGCTGTAATCCTCCAGCTTCGTCTTTGAGTATGGCTTGCCGGTCTTCGTGGTCAGAGTGCTGTACTCGGTCACCAGACCGGCGATCGCGACCTTCATCTTCTTCTTGGAGGCCTCGCAATCAGCCACCTGTTTGTTCAGATTGGCGAGTTCACAGTTAGTAAAACTCTCCATCTCAAACGCATACTTATCCAAAGGATGAGAGGAGATGTACATCCCGACATATTCTTTTTCCTTCTGGAGCCACTCGAACTCATCGTCCGCCCCGACCATTTCGGGAATATCAGGCCTTACCGGCTTCATCTCCTCCACCTCGCCGAAAAGAGACGCGGCGGAGTTTGCGGCGTCCTGGCTGTAAAGGTTGGCATACTTCGCAAGCTCGTCAATGAACAGGTTACCGCTGCGGCAAGGAAGGAAGAACTGCCTGCGCTGGATGCCGAACGAATCGAAGCCTCCCGAATATACAAGGCACTCTATCGCCTTTCTGCCAAGCGAGTTGCCAAGCCTTTCAACGAAATCGAATATGTCGGCGTAGGTTCCGTTGGCGGTCCTGTTGGCGATGATCGCCTCGGCGACATTGGAGCCGAAACTCTTGATACCCTTCAGTCCGAAACGGATGTTGCCCTCCTTGTTCACGGTGAAGTGTGAATACGACTCGTTGACATCCGGGTTTAACACCTTGATCTTATGAGCCTTGCAGTCCGTCAGGATCTTCTTGATCTCCGGCATGTTCGACAGGTTGCAGGAGAGGTTGGCGGCGAAGAACTCGGCTGGATAATGGCACTTCAGCCAGCCGGTCTGGTAGGATACCCAAGCGTAGCAGGTTGCGTGGGACTTGTTGAAGGCGTACTGAGCGAACTTCTCCCAGTCCTTCCAGATCTTGTCCAGCATCTTCTCCGGATGACCATTGGCCTTTCCGCCCTCCATGAACTTGTCCTTAAGCTCATTCAGGATGGCAATCTGCTTCTTACCCATCGCCTTACGGAGTTTGTCCGCCTGTCCCTTGGTGAATCCGGCCAGTTTCTGGGAAAGAAGCATCACCTGCTCCTGGTAGACCGTCACACCGTAGGTGTCCTTGAGGAACTCCTCCATCTCCGGGAGGTCATATTCAATAGGCTTCAAGCCCAGTTTCCTGTCCACGAAGTCAGGAATGTAGTCCATAGGACCCGGCCTGTAGAGGGCGTTCATGGCTATAAGATCCTCGAAACGCTCCGGATGCAGCCTCTGGAGCCACGTCTTCATGCCCTCAGACTCAAACTGGAAGACGCTGTCCGTGTCGCCGTGGCCATAGAGTTCGTAAGTCGGCTTGTCGTCAATCGGAATCGCCTCGATGTCGATGTCCGTCCCGAAGCGCAATTTAATGTTGTCAAGGCACTTATGGATGATGGACAGGGTGTTGAGCCCCAAGAAGTCCATCTTGAGCATTCCGACTTCCTCGATGTAGTGACCGTCGTACTGCGAAGTCCAGACATATTGCCCGGACTCTTTGTCCATCGAAAGGCAGATAGGAATATAATCGGTCAGGTTGCCTCGTCCGATGATCGTTGCGCATGCGTGCATTCCGACCTGACGGATGCAGCCCTCCAGCTGCAGGGCGAATTTCAGAACCTCCTTGACCTGCGGCGTGCCGTTCTCCAGTTCCTCCTTGAACTCAGGCACAAGCCGGTAGCAGTTCTTGAGGGTGATCTTGACATCCGTGTCCTCCATTCCCCTCTGATAGGTCTTCTTGATAGTCTTCTTCTGTCCCGGGTTGTCCGGATCATCGACCTCAACGTCCTTTTCCACCACTTTGAATCCCGGCTTCAGATCATCCAGTTTCGGATTGAAGAGATATTCCTTCTCCACCTTCTCGCTGAGGCGGTCGGGCACCATTCCGGACAGGCGGTTGGATTCGTCAATGGACAGGTCGTGGATTCGCGCCACGTCCTTGATGGCACCCTTGGCGAGCATCGTGCCGAAGGTGATCACGCGGGAAACGTGATCCTTGCCGTAGGAGTCCTCGACATATTTATGGGCCAGGGACAGGTCCTCGAAATCCACGTCGATATCCGGCATCGAGATTCGATCCGGATTCAGGAAACGCTCGAACAGCAGTTGGTACTTGATCGGATCCAAATTGGTGATTCCCAAGCAATAGGCCACCACGGATCCAGCAGCGGAACCACGGCCCGGGCCGACCATGCTGCCCTTTGCTCTTGAGGCCGCGATGTAGTCCTGCACAATCAGGAAGTAGTCCGGGAAACCCATTCGGCAGATGGTCTTGAGCTCGAAATCAATTCGCTCGGCCTGCTCAGCGTTGAGCGTGTCACCATAGCGTTTTTTAGCTCCCTCGTAGGTTATGTGGCAGAGGTAGGCCACCGACTTACAGAACTCATCGCCCCGGTAATTGCCCTTCTTGTCGCACTTTCCGACCTCGATGACATCCTTATACATCTCCAGATAGTTGTCCAGATCGTCAAGGAAGGTCTGGTCGATCTTGTACTTGGGAAGCACGTGGTCACGGTCGATCTGATATTCCTCAACCTTTGAGGCTATCTCAAGGGTGTTCTCCAGCACCTCTGGATGGCCAGGGAACAGGGCCGCCATCTCCTCCTCGCTCTTGAGGTACTCCTGCTGCGTGTAGTGGAGACGCGGCTCCTCGTTGATCTTCTTGCCGGTGTTCAGGCAGATGAGGTGGTCGTGCGCCGGGCCGTCCTCCTTGTTGACGAAGTGGACGTCGTTGGTCGCCACAACCTTGACTCCCATCTCCTTGGCGAGCTGGAATATTCCCTCATTGCTGATCTTTTGCTCATCGTAAACCTCCAGCGAAAGCCCCGGAACCTCCGTCTTGTGGAGCATCACCTCAAGGTAATAGTCGTCTCCGAAGACGTTCCTGTGCCACTCTATCGCCTTTCTCGCCTCGTCCATCTTTCCTGCGACAATGTTCTTCGGAATCTCGCCCGCAAGGCATGCGGAGCAGCAGATCAGATTCTCGTGGTACTTCTCGATGATCTCGTGAGAGACCCTCGGCTTGCCGTAGTAGAGTCCTTCGATGTGCCCCAACGACACGATCTTCATCAGGTTCTTGTACCCTTCGAAGTTCTTTGCCAGCAGGATGAGGTGGTAATATGACCGGTGCTCGCTATCCTTGAGCTTCGGGTCATAGTGGCGTGTCACATAGACCTCGCACCCGATGATAGGCTTGACCTTGAAATGCCCGGTAGCCTTGTCCACGTGCTTGTTAGCGAACTTGAAGAACTCCTTGACTCCGTACATGTTGCCGTGGTCCGTGATGGCCAGGGCCGGCATACCCATCTCCTCGGCCCTGTCAAACAGAGTGGAAATCGTGGAGAAACCGTCAAGAATCGAGTATTGTGTGTGGACGTGAAGGTGAACAAAAGCCATGGCGACAAGTCAATTTTCAATCATCAAAACAAATCTGCCCGGCATCCGATTTTTTCCTTCCGACTTCGGGCGGATTGCGACAGTACAAAGATACCGAAAAACCATATCCCCACAAAGCCGCCCTTCCCTAAAAGTTATCAACAATTCGGAAAAAGTCCCGATTTTACCCCGCTAAAACTCGGAACAATTCCCGATAGGATCATGGCATGCGACACTGGATAGTACATTCATCATATTCATAGACAAGCATTTAGGTGCCACGCACCTCATTGTGGAACATAAAATAGGAGACCAGACGGTCAGTCTCATTGGGACCCATGTAGGCACCTTGGAGGCGAATCCCCTCTCCACCGGTCTGGAGAATCATATCTCCGCTACCGATAAGTTTTTCCGCTCCCGACGTGCCGATGATGGTCCGTGAGTCAGATCTGGTCACGGTCCTGACTGCGATTCTTGTCGGGAAAGTTGCCTTTATAGAATCCGTAATGACTTTCTTGGACGGTCTCTGGGTGGAAAGAATGACGTGAATGCCGACTGCCCTCCCCTTCTGCGCCAACCGGAAGATAGATTCGGTAATGCGGTGCGACATATTCCTAGACTCCTTGTCGCGGCCTGCTGGGATGGCCAAGTCGGCATATTCATCAACGATGGTGACAATGTAAGGCCAACGTCCTCCGCGAGTAGAAGCCTGCTTGTTGTATTCCACGATGTTGCCGATGCCGCATCCGCTGAGGTGCGAATAGCGGACTTCCATTTCTTCACAAAGTGCCGCAAGGGTTTTGTCTGCCTGAACCGTCGTTTGCACGATAGGGTTCTCTCCTGGAATGGAGACCAGATATTGCCCTCCAAGACGCCCGTATGCGGAGAACGCGCAGCCCTTGGGGTCGATGAAAACGAACTTCAGTTCTTCAGGGCGTTTTGAATATAGCAACGAGGCGACTATAGTATTAATGGCCACCGTCTTGCCCTGTTTTGTGGCACCAGCGACAAGCAAGTGGGGAGCTTTGGCCAGATCAAAGACCACGGTTTTGTTCCCGAATGTCTGTCCGATGGCCACCGGCAGTTCCGCCTCGCTGTTCCGGAACGCGTCATCGCTCAGGACCGAACGAATCGGAACCAGCGCGCGGTTTTCATTGGCGATCTCGATGCCGATGGAATCCTCCAAGGCCACGACACGGACTCCTTTCCAATGAAGGTCAAGCGCTGCATCTTCCATAAGCGATCTGACCTTTGAGACTGTGACTTTCCGTTCCGGATAGATCTTGTAAAGCGTCACCGCCGGTCCCGGTACGGCTTTGATGTCCTTGACCTGTACCTTGCCGTTCGCGAGAGCATTCTTGATAGTATCAATTTTCCCGGCAATCTCTTCTTCCGGCACAACGTTACCATCAGCGACATATTCATTCAGCAACTCCAGAGGGGGCAACTGATAGCCTGTTGAGGTTATTTCTTTTTCCATATTGTTTAATATTAACACATTACAAACAATTGAATCATCCTAAATGGAACCGCCGCTTCCGGATGTCGAAATCGTCAAGGCGTGAATATCCGCGACCCTCAGGTCGTAGAGTTCCCCGCTGACGGCCCCGTTGGAGAACACAGTCCCGTTCCACTCCTCCATCACTCCCGCGGCTTTATGAATATGCCCGAACAGGTGAAGTCTGGGGCGGACCTGCATCACGCGCTGCCTCAGAAAGGGATCTCCGTAGTGGATTTCATCAGAAAGGTCAAGAATATCATAGGGCGGCTGATGGGTGATGAGAACGTCCGTGTCCGGAGGTATATTCATAAAATCATTTCCCGAACGCCTCGACACGGCATCCTCGAAAAACATCGGCACGCCATAGAACTTGACGCCATCTATCAGGACTCCGGAATTGCACAGGTAGTGGCAGTTCTCGTCCAGCCCCTCCAGTCTCGCGCCCCGAAGGCAGATGTCGTGGTTGCCGGCTATGAAGACCTTGTGTCTGTACGGCAGACCGCAGAACCATTCCATAAAGTCCAGCGCCTCCCCCTCGGTCCCCACCATCGTGAAGTCCCCCGAATGCACGATCACATCGCCCTCCGGCAGCTTCGTCAGCAGCCGGTGCATGTTGTGAGTGTCTGAGATGTGGACTATTGTCATATTGCTCCATAAGTTTGTTTTTCGCAAAGGTAGTCCACCACGTTGCCATTTTACGGCAGTGACAGCCTTGCTTTATGAATATTACGGAGCGGAATCATGTGTGCTTCACCCCAGCAGCACGCAATCAAAGTCCGCCTTGCAGCAGTGAGACTTTCTGTAGTCATAGCCGTAGATACGCATATATGCTTCCGCGACCTCAGTCGCCGCATTATTGAACGGATTTGACAGATTTGTCGAAACAACAACTGACATCTCAGGTGTCAGCACCTGCCCATTTGAACGCTTGATTCTTTTGGGAGTGATTTTGAATGCTTTCATTGTACCTTAATCGTTAATATCCTTCTCGTGAAACTTGCCTCGTTCAAGGTCACAAGTCAACTTTACTGTACCAGTATTACCATGTGTATTTTGGCGATAATTAATTCACCGGTTATCGGCTCCTCAATATAGCCCAACCATATCATTCCTCATATTCTACTACATTTTTCAATGCTTCCCGAATCTGATTTTTGGAACGCTCCTCAAATTCTTTGATTTGACTCTCTCCCCAATCTCCTTCACGAACGACATCCATCATTTCCAACAACTTTAGGCTAAGGCCATTCCTGATTTCTTCCACAAGGCCAAAATTGTCGAATTTCGCCTTTGGCATATTGTTGCTGAATTTCGAATTCATTCCTCTGCTGATCAGACAAAGATTACCGAAGTCGTCAAGGCCTTTGTCTTTCAAATCATCATAGCCAGGCATTGGATTCTGTGGATAAAAGTGTTCTACAGAAGTCCTATAGGAAAACTCGAACTTCGGATATTTCTTCGGGTTTTCTTTCCATATAATAAAGTCGTAGAAATTGAAAACGAAATTGGGAACACGGCAGCCACAATCTATCTGACTCCAATCTATTTCATTAATGCGATGAATTGGCAAGAAATTCTTGCCACCATAAACAATATCCTCAAAATCAGACTTTTCCCGTCCTATATATACATCCAGCATGAAACTGCATGCCAGATTATATAACCTGTCTCGCAGAAAAGATGCGCCTATGTTCTCGTGCGTATTAATACAATAAAGCAATGCGTTAAGCCAATGCTTATAAATCTGCGTAGGTGCTGATACGTGGAACATGGCCTCCAGCATCCGGATTTCTTTGCCTGGGTCGTTTTCATCCTCGTATCCTTCTGGAGCGAACGTATTTACATAATTAGCTTTGCTGTTGTCATATTTACGAATAGATTTCAGGCTCCAGTTCTCTGAACCATTGACATATTCTCTCTTGATCGCATATCTGTCATATTGGATTCTCAAGAAGAGTAACTCCATAATGAAAAATTTCACAAAGCGCTTTCTTTCATCTTCGTCTGCCATGGATTTTAGTACGGTCTGGAAGATTGGTATTAAATCCTTGTCGTCAAGCCTAATTTTAGAATCAACCTCCTTTTTATAGAATTTACAATCATGGTAACACACCTTGAGCACCTGCAAAAGAAAATTCGGGAAATTTATAATCGAACCGAATCGGTCTTGTTTGCCCTCATCTTGGCTTCCATCACGAGGCAGTTCATACCTGACATTGTTTTTCGCATCATTGAAAAGACTATTGAGTGTATGAGGCGCGCAATCTTCGCTGCCCTCAAGATCGCTTTTATCACCAATTTCAAGTTTTTCACACAAGGAATCAAAATCCATAAACTGAAGACTTGTCCATTCATCTCCGAAAATGATTGCCCTTTGACCGACAGAGAAATTCATCTGGACATAAGAACTCATGTCCGAACAAGCCTCCCATATAAGATGGAAAAGTTTGTGTTCATCAGGAGCAAGATGGCTAACCAATACTGCTTTGAGAACCTCGTGTTTCTCAAGCTGTTCTCCTCGAGTATTCATAATCTCGAAATAATGATTAAGCTGAGTGTCTTGCGGGACTGGGATACGAAGAGTTATCACTTTAGAGAATAGGTACCTGGCAAAATCCTGTATCGTCAATCCTTTTGCACCAAGAATTTGAGGAAGATTCTTTTCTAACAGGCCATACACATCTATGATATTTTGTGCAGCCTTATGTTCAGAGTATTGATGTCTTTGAAGCATCATGAGAGCTTCATCAGCCTCTTTCCGATGGTCATAAGAAAGATTGGGAGCCTCAAACCAATCAGCCACGTGTGGATATTTATATTTCAATAAACTCACCAAAATAGTCAGCGTGGTCAAACGCTGCTGACCGTCAATAGTTTCAAAAAAAGTATTTCCATTTACGTTTCTGACAAAGACAACAGCAGAACCTATATAATAGTTTTGATCACTATTGTTCTTGGCATAGTCAGAAATATCTTCCAGCAATTGAACCGCTTCCCTTTCTCCCCAATCATAGTTGCGTTGATAAATTGGGATGACATACTTATCCTCTGACAGTAATTCCCTTACTGTCAGTTGTTTTATGCCGTTATCAATCGTTGCCATAGTACTTGTTGTATTCTTTAAACATACCCTTCACTTCTTCACAATAGGAGCATCGTTTAGATTGCACTCCTTCAATGTTGACATTGATAATGTCATACGGGGTTTTTGCATCATAGACTTGCCTGAACATGCTGTTACCATCTAAAGCGTAGTTGTCAACGGATGCCAGTTGCACAGTCCTCGACTGAAGTCTCAGTTTATATGCCCAAATGAAAAACTGAGGTATAACCCTGTCAAGCTCTTCTTCTCCGAATCTATCCACATAGTACAAAAGAAGTGTATAGAACATATCCCTTACATATCCATCACCTGTTCTTCCAGAGCCATCATAAGACGAAATCAACATTAGAACATCTTTTGCCCGGCTTCCGTCCGGTAATGTTGTTCTATATTTACGGACATGCTCATACAAGTCCATATAATGTCGAATCATGTCAAAGAAACGTCCGCCATTGATTATCTGGTCATCCAGATTGAAAGGATACTCAATATGATTTCCATCTATCTTCCGCATAGGATCTTGGTTATACACATTGGAGAATATATGTGCTATTATTTCCATTTGATAAAAAGGATAGCGATTTCCATCATTAACAGAAACACCCTTGAACATCTCAGCATGATCTTTCGAAAACCATCTTCCCCACTTGCCATGCGACCATCTCTTTGCTCTAAACAAAGTTAAGAATACTTCCATCAAGAAATCTGTCGGTTTGTTTTGCCACTTGTCTATATTATTACTATCCTCCGGACTTAGAGAAGTGATTTCCCTTAGATGATATGCTTTCAGCAAATCATGAGCGGCAAGATCTTTTCCACGGGCATTTTGGGAATCGAAGAATTGAAAGGCTTCCGATATGTTATGTAATCCAACAACAACAAATTCACACTTAGTCAGCAGAAAATCAAAGAGTTGCTGATTAAAGTCAACCTTTCGGTTCTCAATAATCTGAATATTCTCTACTACATTATGCAATGAATAGCGGTTGCTAAAAGACACTCTATCTGCAAAAGCATTTATCTTCTTGTATATATCGGAGTAATTTGCCTTGACTCTATCGTCTTTCAACGCATCATACATGACACGGATAAGCAATACAAGCGTTATTATACGCTGCTGCCCGTCAACAATTTCGTTATTATGCAAAACAAGAGTACCAAGCCTGTATTGCTTCTGTCCTCTGAATGCAAGAATATCTGAAATAAGTTGGTTGACATTCTTTGCCGTCCATTTATATGGCCTTTGATATGGCGGAATAACAAAATCATTGAATGGCAACGAGCCGACATTGCATATTTCAACCTTAGGAGGCTTCCCTATAATGTCTTCAGGAAGGACATGCGACCTGTCATTATTGCTGTCTATTATATAATCTTTCACCTCCTGATGAAGATGCAGATCGATTGGAGTTCCCATAACAATTATTTCTACAATTGAACATTTCGGTCCACTAATTCAAAGCCGGATAGAGTATTCCTTTGTTAGAACCGCCTGAATGTCTGACACAACTACAGGCCATATCTGATCTGACACTGCTGAACTCCTGCCCGCAATGCACACAATTAAATCTTGGCATAATATCTTGTTTAATATTATTTATCTTTCCACCTTTTTGCTTCATCATTCCAATAAGCTGCTTTTACCATATTTTCTGAGAAAATCTGTTGAAGTGCTTCTTCGTTCGTCATTAATATATTCTCCTTTTCGTTGTAATGATATTTGTTTAACGCATCAGGCCAACCATCAACCATTGCCTTAAACCGGCCAAGGGTCAACCACGCATACCGAGAATCGTAAGAAGAGATTGTCCTTCTATAAACAGAGATAACACCAACACCTTTCTCACAGAAAACAAGAGGCTCAACAAGTAAGAAAGAAACCCTCGTACATCCATCTTTGATTAGTCCACGAGTACAGAAGCGACCGATATCAATATTTCTGTCAGCTTCAGACTCAACAACGACCTCTTTCTCCTGTTTGTCAAATTCGTATCTGACTTCTTTTTCTACATTGCCATTCCCATCCGCTTCAAAGACAACCCAACCTTTTACCAAAAAAGCGCCAATATATCCAGGTCCGCCAGTTTGGTACAGAAATACAATATCGTTATTACGGCAGCGCTGGATAAGTTTCGTCCTCCAAACCTCACCGTATTCACATAATCCAAGAGCATTTATGCCATTAGCGAATATGTTCTTCTGCCAACTGTCATCCAGCATATTGAAATGGACACAATTTCTATGAATATATCTATCAAATTCAACCTTATCCGGAGTTTGTGTCTCTGGCTCCTGCTCTTTCACCTCTGAGACTGGTGTCTCAAATTCCGGCTCATCCTCATTATTAAGAAGACGGTTGAATCTATTCCACAAAGTCATGATTTCGGTCTTGCTCCGATCTTGCTCCGTGCCCATTACATTTGAACGCAAAACCTTGGTAATATTTTCAAATACAACCACAAAAACATCTGCAGAAGAATCAAAATCAAGTTTCTCCAACTCTTCAGAGATGGCTTTGATTTGTGAATCATCAAGGTAAAAAATCAACTTGTTGAAGATTTCGGATCTTAATGCGATTATTTCCTTTGGTTCAACCTTGCCGTCATTCATAATTGACCACATCTTTGAAACGAACTCAGAATATACAGAAATCTTGTTCTCATACACCTTGATATTTCTCTCCCGTGATTCTTCATTATTTGACTGTCCCGTAAGAAGTTGATTTGTCACGACGGCCGTAAAAACTACTGACAGCACAACCGCAATGGTTTGAAAAAGCATATCCTGTGCAGAAAATATCTTCGGAAGAATAGCAAAAATTCCGATGATAAAAATAGCAACAGCCAGATAAACAAGGAGCCTTGCGGTATCCTTAGCTTCTTTCTTTTGTTTCTTATCCATATCTCAATCTTATATTTAGTCTCTTAGCATTCAGTCATAGTGTATTCCCAAAGCGTGGCACCGTCGCTCATTTTAGAATACCGGTTCTGGAAGACCGTTGGAATAAAATAAGCAGCAGTCCCACGCGCAATCCCACGAAGGGGATATGACGAGGGAAAATGTCCGCTTACTCTCTTCCAAGTGAATTTTCCAGATTCGTATTCGAGAATAAACTTACACTTCCGTGTTCTCAAGTATGTCTTGCCAAGGTACACAATCATTCTTGAATATGCAAGGCTGCCGCTTATCTTTTTTTTCAAACCGCCAGAAGCCACCCCATTGAAGCGGTTCTGGTGATTCTTCCACGACAAAGGTAATTCATCCGACTGCCATTTTGCGGCAGTGGCGAGTATCGATGCGGTTTCCGTCCATAAATATTACAAACTCTTTCAGCCGCCCACCTTTCAAAAAGTGATTTTATCCAAAATATTCGCTTTTTCGAAAGTGATTTTGTATATTTGTAAAAATATCACATAATCATGCAAAGTTCTGACATACAGCCATTGGTGAACTACTATCACCGAAAAATTAAACAGATTAATCTAAATTTCAAAAGATACCTTTTCAGCCAAATCAACTGGGACGCCAGAATTATCGGGATAAAAGGGGCCAGAGGAGTCGGAAAAACCACGCTTCTTCTTCAACGGATATTGGAGAAATACCTAAACATCGACGACACGTTTTACATCACGCTGGATCATCTTTGGTTCAGAAACCATTCCCTTGAAGAACTGGTTGAATACCTTTACACCCACGGCATCACGGAAATCTACATAGACGAAGTTCACAAGTATAAGGACTGGAGCCAGTCTCTGAAAACTTTCTACGACGAGTTCGCCGACCTGAGAATTGTATATACCGGTTCATCCATGCTTGAGATAGAAAAATCAAGCACAGACCTTGCAAGGAGACAGACACCATACCGCCTTGACGGACTGTCTTTCAGGGAATATCTTAAATACACCGGTGTCCTTGAATATGAGCCGCTGCAACTCTCGGACATCATTCAGAACCATGTCACCACAGCCATGGACATCTGCGGCAAGACAAAGATCCTCAAGATGTTTGATAAGTACCTGAAAATAGGATATTATCCTTACTTCACCGATGCTAAGAATGA
>CAKUVR010000042.1:0-19709 GCA_934698975.1 uncultured Bacteroidales bacterium | reverse complement strand
GACACAGATCTCGGTCATCGGGATGCCGTTCCTGAAAAGCACCAACTGAGTGATGGCGGGATCAAGGATGATGTCCCGATGGTTGGACATGGCCAGAAACTTGCCCTTGATCTCCTTGATATAGCTTATGCCGTCGTAAGAGAAATTGTGTATGGTGTTCTCCATGACCCACGTCACGGCCTTGTTCATAACAATCTCCTGAAACTCGTCAATATTATGTACGCTTTTCA
The DNA here is from genome assembly GCA_934698975.1 of uncultured Bacteroidales bacterium. GTDB lineage: Bacteria > Bacteroidota > Bacteroidia > Bacteroidales > UBA932 > Cryptobacteroides. The sequence goes on along the minus strand of CAKUVR010000042.1, from coordinate 19,479 downwards.
ATGCGTTCCGAAGGAATGTGATCGGCTCGTCCGGGAAAAGATATTCGGAAATTGCCAGTACGGCGGGATGATTCGCGACCTTGTTCAAGGCCTCGACCGCCTCAGCATCGTTGTAAGGACAGATGCTTTCGAATTCAGATGAATCAGCCATAATAAATCATCATTAGTAATCTTTGCAAAATTAAGCAATTTACTTAACATTCGCAAAGGCTTGTAACGAACTATCCACAAATGGCTTAAGCATCATGACGGAAAAGCAGCGAACTATCACCGTAACTGAGGAAGCGAAAGTCATGGCCGAGTGCGTAGTCGTAGATGGTCTTCCAATCACCACCGACAAACGCTGAAATCAGCAGAATCAGAGTGCTTTCCGGCTGGTGGAAATTAGTTATCAAAAGGTCGACAAGCCTGAAGCGGAATCCCGGCACAATGATGATTCTTGTACCCACCTTGAGTTCATTCAGACCGTTCCTTTCCAAATATGCGATAATAGCATCCAAGGACTCGTCCAATGAGTATGAATATTCCCGCTCGTATGGTGCCCACTGCCCGACATCATCAGGTTGACCTTTCTCGATGCAGCTCACACCGACATAGAACAAAGACTCCAAGGTACGGACGGAAGTCGTCCCGACTGCTATAAGTTTGCCTTTATTGGCACGGATTCGCTTGAGAAGATCAAGAGTTACAACGAAAGGCTCACGATGCATAGGGTGGTCAGCCACATCCGAGCTTTTGACAGGAAGAAAAGTGCCGGCTCCTACGTGAAGGCAGACATTCTCACAATCAATACCTTTGGCGGCGATGCCATTCAGGACAGCCTGTGTGAAATGCAACCCGGCCGTCGGAGCCGCAACGGATCCGCGAATATGAGCGTAAAGAGTCTGGTAACGCTCAGTGTCAATCGACTCGGTCTCACGATTCAGGTACGGAGGAATCGGTACAGTGCCGCACAACTCCAGAACACGTGAGAAAGGCTTGCCATCCTTCCAAGAGAACTCCACAATTCCTGTCTCACCGTTACGTTCCACAAGGCTGGCCTTCAACCCCATAGCTGATATCACCTCATTATTGTCAGGATTGTAGAGGGAAAGGATGTCGTTCTTCCAGCGTTTCGCATTCCCTATAACGCATTTCCAACGGCAGCGCTCAATGGCGGCGAAAGCCGTGTTATACTCCGGAGGGTTGACAGGCTCAAGGCAGAAAATCTCAATGTGCGCGCCGGTTTCCCGCTGAAAATGGAGTCTGGCGGGCACAACCTTGGTGTCATTGAATATCATAAGAGAGCCTGAAGGCAGGAGCGATGGAATATCCTTGAATATGTACTCGCTGACATTGCCATTCTCATACCGAAGAAGTTTTGAGGCATCACGCTCCGCAAGCGGATATTTCGCGATCCGCCCGTCAAGCAGAGAGTAGTTGTAATCCTCAATTTTTATTGATGGTATCATCTCTTTGAGATTTTAAAATTCCATACAAAGTTAACCGAAGTATAAGAAATATCAAATTCTCCGAGATTCTACGTTAGTAAACATTTTAACAAGCCAAAGTGGTTTACAATAGTCAAAACAATTATTACATTTGTAAAATTAACGACAACATACGGAACAATTAATATTTGTGTTATAAGAAAATATTATTAGCCAGTATTATATCAATTAATCAATTTAATATCAGATAATTAATAATAATTTAATAAATTTTACATATAGGTATCGGCTGTAAACTGCGGGCTCCGGGGCGAATTAACACTTATCTACTATAGAATAATAAGAGGAATCTAATTACTAATCAGATTTATACATTCTATTATCAAAACTTTATTCTAATTTAGTTACATTTTTAACGAGCACCGGTTTACTTTTGTAACAACGTATTTTCGGTTGTATTTTACAACTAATTATGTTAATTTTGTAAACAAATCACATTTGTAATGAACAATCGATTGCAACGTTTTTTGGATGCGGAGAACATAACACAGTCGCAACTTGCGGAGACACTGGGAGTGGCAAAGGCAAGCATCTCGCATATTCTTGCGGGAAGGAACAAGCCTGGGTTTGATTTCATACAAAGCATGTCTCAGAACTATCCGGATCTGAATCTGGATTGGCTGATTGCCGGAAAAGGCAAAATGTACAAGAGCCAGGCCTCACAACCCTCCGAGGAGCCGATATTGCCCGCACAGAGCAAGGACAGCGGCCGATTATTCGAATCTCAAAAACCAGATTTATTCCCTGACGAGCCCAAAACCTTTGAGAATAAGGCACAAGCAGAGCAAGTCTCCCCTTCCGAATCCAAGCCTGATATACCAAGGATTACGAAAATACTGGTTTTCTACGACAACGGGACATTCAAAGAGTTAGATTGACAGGATCCGGTTCTGAGATAATCTGACAAAGATTTGGCTGTTTTTCGATGATAGATTTCTATATTTATCTAAATTTGCGTCAGAAAAACTCAACGAATATGTACAGACAGCTCATCAGGCCAGTTTTGTTCAAGTTACCACCGGAAACGGCCCACAATATGACCATGAAAGGACTCGGACTTCTAAGGCGGATTCCTTTCGCAGGAAAGCTGATAAAGCTTATATACAGCCACAAGGCTCCGTCACTGTCCAGAAATGTGTTCGGCATCAATTTTTCTTCTCCGGTCGGACTGGCCGCCGGTTTGGACAAAAATGGAGAGCGTTACAATGAGCTGTCGTGGTTCGGGTTCTCGTTCATCGAAATCGGCTCTCTGACCCCTGAGGCCCAGCCGGGCAATCCTAAGCCTCGACTGTTCAGGCTTCCGCAGGACAATGCGATCATCAACAGGATGGGAATCAACAACAAAGGTATCCAGAACGCCATCCGGCATATTCAGAAAGATCCGCCTAAGGTAATCATCTCAGCAAGCATCGCCAAAAACAGCACGAGCGCTTCAGACGAGGACACGATAGCTGACTACAAGAAGGCTTTCTCCTATATGTACGACTTCGTGGATATGTTCACCATCAATGTATCCTGCCCGAATGTTCACGGTTTGCAGAATCTTCAGGATGTCTCATACCTGTCGGATATTCTCGACCCTTTGCTTGATTTAAGAATATGCTATGATGTTTACAAGCCTATTCTCGTCAAAGTCTCCCCTGACATCCCCTCCGGGGAGCTGGATGAGATCCTTAAATATTGTATGCAGTCAGGAATTGACGGAATCGTTGCCGGAAACACTACAAAATTCCGCGACGGACTCAGGACAAGCAGGGAGAAAATAGAGAGAATCGGGAACGGAGGGCTCTCCGGTGCACCTCTGTATGAAAAAAGCCTCGCGATGGTCAAGCATATTCATCAATTCACATCAGGAAGATTGCCGGTGGTGGGAGTCGGCGGTATAATGTCACCTGAGCAGGCCAAGGAAATGCTGGATGCCGGAGCGAGTCTGATCGAGATCTACACCGGCTTCATCTACGAGGGGCCGTCAATCGTGAAAAAAATCAACAAATACCTTGAAAGTCAGACAAAATAGAACTTTGAATATGGCTAACGCATCTATCTGCACTATCGGCGACGAGATTCTGATCGGCCAGATAGTGGACACCAATTCCTCGCACATTTCCGCTGCGCTTGAGGAGATTGGCGTTAAAGTCACAAGAATGGTTTCCTTTGGGGATGACCACGAGGAAATCATCAACAATCTGATGAATGAACTAACTCACAATGAGATAGTCATCACTACCGGAGGTCTTGGTCCAACCAAGGACGATATCACTAAAGCGGCATTGGCGGAGATTTCAGGGAGCAAACGCTTTGTAATCAATGACGGACAGCTCAGAATGGTACACGAGATTCTTCACGCAAGAGGACTTGACGTCCTGGACATCAATCGCGCTCAGGCGTTGGTTCCTGAGGCCTGCGAAGTGATTGTCAACCATCTAGGCACAGCTCCGGTTATGGTGTTCCGTTTCCCTAAGAAAAAGTTCGGTCACTCAGCCACCCTATATGCACTGCCAGGCGTCCCATTTGAGGCTGTCGGGGCGATTCCTGATGTGATCAAGGACATAAAAAGGCACAATGAGCTCACTGATATATTCCATAAGTGCGTGATGGTCTTCGGCATGGCCGAGTCGGCGTTGTCAAAGGAAATCGAGTCATGGGAAGACGGCCTCCCTAAGGACATGCACCTTGCCTACCTCCCGAATCCACTGACAGGAGTCCGCCTGAGGTTGTCAATCTATGGCGGTGTCAGAGAAGAGGAAGAAAGACGCATTGACGAGGCATTCGCACGCCTAAGGCCGATTTTAGAGGACAAAATATATTCCTATAAGGATGACACACTGGAAAATGCCGTAGGGGCATTGCTGCGTGGCACGGGAATGACTCTCAGCGCAGCGGAATCCTGCACCGGCGGCAAGATTTCATCATTGATAACCTCCGTTCCAGGGGCTTCTGAATATTACCTTGGCTCTGTCACCTCATATGCGGTCCCCGTCAAGGAGAAAGTCCTTGGAGTGTCAGAGGCGACAATCAATGAATATGGAGTCGTGAGCTCCGAAGTGGCTTCCGCCATGGCCGAAGGAGTCAGAAAATTGACCGGAAGCACGTATGCAGTCTCTACCACAGGACTGGCTGGTCCAGGAGGTGATGAACACAACCCTGTAGGAACTGTTTGGATTGGAGTGGCTGGCCCGAACGGAACGAAAACCGTCAGAAAAGTCTATAAAAATGACAGAAAAAGGAATATTGAGAGATTTGCGGCAGCAGCGCTCAACGAACTGAGGCTCTTTATACTTGATGACCACAACTAAATCAAAGTCAATAGCGGTAACAAACTTGTTTGTTATATAAACATTTTTGTTACCGCCACAATTGCCGTCGTTCAGATACTATTTGGCTGCATAATCGGTAACTTCCTTGAACACTCTAAGGAAATTCTTGCCGGCCACCTTCTCGATCTGGTCATCCGAATAACCGCGCCGGGACATTTCATCAAAAATCACTTTGATTTTTGATATGTTTTCGAGTCCCACTGGTGTCACCTCAATACCATCATAATCGGTTCCGATGCCGACGCTGTCTATGCCTGCCACCTTCACGGCATGGTCTATGTGATCCACTACATCCTTATAAGAAGGTCTTGGCAAGGCAGCCAATTCATCCTGCACCGCGTTCCAAGCCGCGGCTTTAGCCGGATTCAAAGGATCTTTTATCCAATCCTGCTCCGTCCAACTCTTTGATTCCAGACCAGAGTCTGACAAAATCTTCGCAAAAGTATCTGAAAGGAATACCGGATAAAAATTGATTTGTATCACGCCTCCCTTATCGGCAAGCGCGCGCAGCATCTCATCAGACATATTTCTTCTATGGTGAGCCAAAGCACGGCAGCAGGAATGCGTTGAGACAATCGGGACACGGGAATATTCAAGGACATCGTAAAACGTCTCGTCCGATGCGTGTGCTATGTCAATGATCATTCCTAGGCGGTTCATTTCCGCAATCACTGCCCTGCCGAACGGGCTCAATCCGTGCCAACGTTTTCCCTGAGCCGCAGAATCCGCGATTTCGTTGTCTCCGTTATGGGTAAGAGTCATATAACGTACCCCAAGACGGAAAAACGTACGCAAGAGTGACAATGATTTTTGGATCGGGGCACCGTTTTCCATTCCTATCAAAATGGAAATCAAACCTTTGGAGACATTCACAAGAGCGTCCTCCGGAGACATGGCCAATGATGCCACGTCTGGATTGGCGCCAACCTGATCATAAATACGGCTTATCATCTCCATAGCATAACGTGTAGCCGCATCCGGTTCCATGTCTGGGGGTGTGTATAAAGCGAAGAAAGAGGCACTGACTCCGCCGGCCTTAAGCTTCGGCAGATCAACATGCCCCCTCTCGTTGTCCATCCCGATGTCACGCCCTCGCATCATCATCGTCGGCGTGTCGCAATGAGAATCCAGAATGAACATTATTTACGGGTTACAGTCGCGTTCTGTATCTTGATTATCTTGATCTTTGGATCTCCGGAATAGCAGACACTGGCTCCTTTGCCAAGATCAAGAGAAAGGTTCTTGCCAGGAGCCACGGTCAGGTCCGCTCCATCCAAAGAGACCACAACATCATCTACAGAAACCGAAAGTGCGTCTATCTTTGATGAACCGCCTTTTCCAGTGACTTTCAGTGTGCCGGTTTTTCCGGAAAGAGACAGTTTCGCACTGCCGGCCGTGCTTACTGACGCATCACCACACTGCCCGTTAATGGCCAGGTCCGCTGAACCTGAGTTATTCACGGAAAGACTCTTGGCCGCATATTCAATGACAGCGCTGGCGCTGCCTTCAGCATTCACGGTAAGTTTGTTGTCAGTCTTCACATTGAAGGAAGACAACTTAGACTTCTTGCTGACTGAGACAACCGCAGACTCAGCGACCACATTTAGATTGGAGATGCTTGAATTGCCCGCAAGGCTCATCTTAAAAGCACCGGCTCTCAGATCGTTATCGCAAGAGAATGTGCAATCATCGTTGAGTGTTATCGAGTTAAGGGACGGCACATAAACAGTAGCCTCAAGTACAGGCCCGTCTACGTTCTTTCCCTTAAATGATTTTTTAACCTCTTTCGGAACTGACTTTTCATCAATGCCGATGTAAAGAGTACCACCTTTGACGTAACATTCCAGATAACTCTCAAGGGCGTCGCTGACCTTGAATTTAGCATTGTAACCATCCTTTTCAACCATAGTGACCTTGAAGCCATCCGACACCGAGATGGCGTCAAACTCTGAATATTCATGCTCTATGGTCCTGGTCTGGGCCATAGAAAGTGCTGGCATTGAAGCCGCGGCGAAAATAACCGCAAATAAAGATTTAATATTCATAACCTTTATAAAATTAAAACATTCTTATACATCTAATTTTTCCATCAAGTTTTCCCACTCCGATGTCTTGTGGTCAAGCTCACGCTTGTCCTCTAGGTATGTTCTTGTCAGTTCCATGATGTCGTCTTCCGGCCCGGGATCGGAGAGGATTTTTTCGAGGGATTTCATCTTCTCCTCGATCTTGCCTATCTCGGACTCAAGAAATTCAACCCTGTGGCGGATTCTACGTATTTCCTTGGAATCACTGCGTCTCTGTTCGAACTCTTTCTGCGCCAACTCTTTCCTAGCCAAAGAACTATCCTTGTCATCATCTGTCGCCGCAACAGGTTGCTTTGGGGCAAAACGCCTCTCGAGTTCCTGAAGATTCTCTATCTTCCTCTCTTCCAAGAAATCATGGACACTGCCCAGATGCTCCTTGACCTTTCCGTCACGGAATTCGTACATCTTGTCGACCAATCCTTCAAGAAAGTCACGGTCGTGAGATACCACAATGAGCGTGCCATCGTAGGCCTTCAAAGCCTGTTTGAGAATATCCTTGGATTTGATGTCCATGTGGTTGGTAGGCTCGTCAAGAGCCAGGACATTATATGGCTGGAGCATGAATTTGGCCATGCCGAGACGCGCGCGCTCACCTCCGGACAAGATGCTGACCTTCTTGTCGATGTCCTCGCCACGAAACAGGAACTGCGCCAGAATGTCACGGAGTTTGTTCCGGACATCTCCGACAGCGATGTTGTCAAGAGTCTCCCACACAGTAAGATTGCGGTCAAGGATATCCTCTTGATTCTGTGCGTAATATCCAATAGAGACATTATAGCCAATCTTGGCCTCGCCGCTGATTGGCTGCAACTCCCCCATTATCACGCGCATAAGCGTGGTCTTACCTTCACCGTTGCGCCCGATCAAGGCTACCTTCTCTCCCCTTCTGACCTCAATTTCCGCATCCCTGAAGACAACCTTTTCCGGATAGCCAACCGTTAAATCCTTCCCTTTGAAAACGATGTCACCTGAACGCGGAGCCGGAGGAAACTTTACAGTCAGAGTCACATTATCTGTCTCGTCAATCTCAACTCTGTCAAGCTTTTCAAGCTGCTTGATTCTGGACTGCACCTGATTGGACTTCGTAGGCTTGTAACGAAAACGGTTGATGAAGTCCTCTGTCTTCTCAATCATTTTCTGCTGGTTTTCGTAAGCAGCCATCTGCTGGGCAATCCTCTCCTTCCGCAGCTCCACATATTTACTGTAAGGCACCTTATAGTCGTGAATATGCCCGAGCATGATCTCGACCGTACGATTTGTGACAGTGTCAAGGAATTTCCTGTCATGCGAGACCAGCAGCAACGAGCCGCGATGACCTTTAAGATAATCCTCCAGCCACTCAATCGACTCGATGTCAAGATGGTTGGTGGGCTCGTCAAGAAGCAGGACGTCAGGCTCTGACAGAAGGATCTTCGCCAGTTCAATGCGCATATTCCAACCCTGGCTGAAAGTTTCTGTCCTGCGGCCGAAATCCTCATCCTTAAATCCCAGGCCAAGAAGGGTCTTTTGTGCCAGAACCTCAGGAGGCTCCGACTGGCTCATCGCCATAGCATCCGTCAAGTCATTGAGACGGTTGATAAGGAAAAGATATTCTTCTGACTCATAGTCAGTTCTCTCGGCAAGTTGAGCATTGACACTGTCCAGTTCAGACTGAATCTCTGTGATGTGGTCAAAAGCGGTCAATGTCTCCTCCATCACGGTCCTCCCTTTGTGGTGCTCCATAATCTGAGGAAGATAGCCGATTCTGAGATCATTAGGCTTGTCTATGCTTCCGGAAGTCGGACTCTGAAGCCCGCAGATAAGTTTCATGATCGTGGACTTCCCGGCTCCGTTCTTGCCGACAAGGCCTATCTTGTCTTTCTCACTAATGTGGAAATCAATGCTGTCCAATAAAGTATAGCCTCCGTAGGCCACTGTCAATCCATTGATAGAAATCATTTCTATGCCTCCTCTTTAATCTCAGGCGCATCTTCCGGTGGAGCCGGCCTGCAGCACATCACACAAATCTCATACAGAATAAGAAGCGGAGCCGCCGCTATCAACATAGACATAGGATCCGCCGGCGTGATGATGGCGGCGATGCAAAGTATGACAACAATAGCATGCCTGCGGTACTTGATCAGAGTGTTTCTGGTGACAATTCCGAGTTTGGACAGAATTACGACAACGATAGGAAACTCAAACACAATACCAAACGCAAGCACAGTTGAAGTGAACATCGAGATATACGAAGTCAACGAGATTGTGTTCATCACCTCATCACTTACCTTGTAGCCCATGAAAAAGTTAAGCGAGATAGGGACAATCAGATAGTAACCGATCACAAGTCCGAGATAGAACAGGAACGATGCCGAAAGGAAGGCTCCTCTGACAGCACGTTTTTCATTCTTGTATAGAGCCGGAGCTATGAATTTCCAAATCTCGAAACAAACATACGGGAAAGACAGGATGAACCCTAGCTCGAATGCTACCTGAAGATGTACGAAGAACTGGGCGGAAATGTCCAGATTCACCAACGACATCTGCATATCGCCCATTCTCAGCCACTTATAGATGAAGAAATCGCTCTTTGTTGGAGCCAGGATGATGTCGTCAAAAACGAACGACTTGAAGCAGAAGACCACTACGCTTACAAGCGTAATGACAAGCATTGAGCGGAACAATGTTCCCCTCAGCACTTCAAGATGGTCCCAAAAGGACATCTCAGCCTCAGCTGCCGCCATTATTTCTTCTCGATCTTCTCGATTTTGTCTGGAGTCTTGGCTGTGGAGTTGAGATCCTTGTCGATGTCACTGATCTGGTTCTCAACCTCGTTCATGCCTTCCTTGAAGCTCTTGACACCTTTGCCAAGGCCCTTCATGAGCTCAGGAATCTTCTTTCCACCGAAAAGGAGAATGATGACAAGGGCGATGATCACCACCTGCCAAGGACCGACAACGCCCAAAGGAACTATAAAAAACATATTCTAAATATTTTTGTGTTATCTATTTATCATTTATGTGAGCCTCGATCGCCTTCACCAGCTTTTCCGGGCAACGCACAGGGTGGCCGGTCTGCTTGTTCAGGAAGCCAAGGGAGACCTTTCCCTCCACACAGAGTACTCCGTCCTGATTGTAAACGGCTTGCCTTACATAAAGTTTAGCCATAGGCACCTCGTCAATCATCGCGACCGCGCGGACGACATCACCCATTTTCGCAGGGAACCTGTAACGGCACTCCACTGTGACTATCGGGATTGTCACACCATCCTCCTCACATTTCTCTATCGGGTAACCGCACTCAATCATCAGGTTGTTCCTCGCACACTCGAAGTAACGGATATAATTCGAGTGATGCACGATGCCCATCTGGTCGGTTTCGTAGTATCTGACAGGGAAAGATATCTCAGAATACACCATAACAAAAATGTTGCAACCTATAACAAATTCGTTTCATCACTTGTTTTTCAACGCAGCGAGAGCCTTTTCGTAACTTTCAATCTTCGAAAGGCTGTCAGCCTCTTTTTTACGTTCAAGAGCGACAACTTTCTCTGGAGCATGGGCTACAAAGCTTTCGTTGGACAGCTTCTTCCTCACAGATTCAAGGAAACCACGCTGATGTTCCAGCTCGGTCTCGATCTTCTTGATCTCCTCCTCGACATCAACTAGCCCCTCAAGCGGGACAAAGAGTTCCACTGTACGAACAAGCAATGAGACACCGGCTGCATCACCGAAATCTGCAACATTTTCCACCGAAGAGATGTTGGCAAGCTTGGTAATCACCGGAAGCATATTCATTGGAAAATCACCCTTTACTTTCAAGGCCAGACTCTCCTTTGGCGAGATGTTCTTCTGCTGGCGGATTCCACGGATTCCGTTCACTGCCTCTTGAGCGATTCCGAACTCCTCGATGACCTTTTCATCGACAGGACCGGCCTTAGGAGTCGGCTGGTACATAATGGTCTCCCCTCCCTTTCGCTCTGCCATGGACTGCCAAAGTTCCTCCGTGATGAACGGCATCACTGGATGAATCATCTTCAGCAACTTCTCAAAGAATATGATAGTGGCATCATACGTAGCCTTGTCGATGCTCTCGCCGAATGTCGGCTTGACAGCCTCAAGGTACCATGCGCAGTACTCATCCCAGAAAAGCTTGTAGATGCTCATCAGGGCATCTGAAATCCTGAACTTGGAATAATGGTCCTCGACAGCCTGAATCGTCTGATTCAACTTGTTCTCGAACCAACTAACCGCCAACTTATTAACCTCGCTTTGTTGAAGTTCCTCACCAACATTCCATCCTTGTACAAGACGGAAAGAATTCCAGATCTTGTTGCAGAAATTTCTTCCCTGCTCAACCTGAGACTCATCATAGAATATGTCGTTGCCGGCTGACGAGCAGAGCAGCATGCCGATTCTCACGGCATCAGCTCCGTACTTGGCGATGAGGTCAAGCGGATCCGGAGAGTTGCCAAGGGTCTTTGACATCTTCCTGCCAAGCTTGTCGCGCACGATTCCAGTGAAGTAAACGTTACTGAACGGAATGTCGTTCATGAACTCGTCACCAGCCATGATCATCCTGGCTACCCAGAAGAAGATGATGTCCGGTCCCGTAACCAAATCATTTGTAGGATAGTAGTATGCGAGATCCTTGTTCGGCTTGTGCTCTGGATGTCCAGGCTTCTGAGGATCGAAAACGGAGATTGGCCAGAGCCAGCTGGAGAACCATGTGTCGAGCACATCGTCATCCTGCCTGAGGTCAGCGGCTGTAAGATCCGGATTGATTTTCTGAGCGGCAGCGAGAGCCTTCTCTGCGGTCTCCTCGACAACAATCTGTCCATCTGGTAGATAGTATGCCGGAATCCTCTGTCCCCACCAAAGCTGACGGGAGATGCACCAGTCGTGGGCGTTCTCCATCCAGTGACGGTAGGTGTTGCGGTACTTGTCCGGAATCAGCTTTATCTTGCCGGACTCGACACTCTCAAGAGCCTTGGCGGCAAGGTCTTCCATCTTGAGGAACCACTGGGCGGAGAGTTTAGGCTCGATGACTGCGTTAGTTCTTTCAGAATATCCCACCGGAGAGGTGTATTCCTCCACCTTGACAAGATTGCCGGAATCCTCCAACATCTTGACTATCTTCTTTCTGGCATCGAAGCGATCCTCTCCGACCAGAATCTGAGCCTTCTCATTCAGGCGGCCATGGTCATCGATGATGTCCATGACAGGAAGATTGTGGCGAAGACCGATCTCATAGTCGTGAGCGTCGTGGGCAGGTGTGACCTTTAGACAGCCAGTTCCGAAATCCATCTCGACATAGCTATCTTCAATCACAGGAATCTCTCTGTTGATCAACGGAATAAGCACCTTCTTACCTTTCAGCCAATGATGCCTCTCATCGGCAGGGTTCACACAGATGGCGGCGTCGGCCATAATCGTCTCAGGACGGGTCGTCGCTATCACAAGGTACTTGTCGGTCGGATTGCCGTTGCCGTCGGAAACATAATATTTAAGGTGATAGAAATGGCTCTTGGTGTCTCTGTGGATGACTTCATCATCACTGATCGCAGTCAGAGCAACCGGATCCCAGTTGACCATGCGCACACCTCTATATATCATTCCTTTCTTGTAGAAGTAGCAGAATGTGGCGATCACAGCGTCGGAAAGTTCTGGCTCCATCGTGAATCTCGTACGATCCCAGTCGCAGGAAGCTCCCAGCTTGCGAAGCTGCTTGAGAATAATACCGCCATGATCTTCCTTCCATTCCCATGCATATTTCATGAACTCATCGCGGGTAAGGTCCTCTTTGGATATTCCCATCCCCTTGAGTTTGGCCACAACCTTGCTTTCGGTAGCAATAGATGCGTGGTCCGTACCAGGAACCCAGCAGGCGTTCTTACCGTCCATCCTGGCCTTGCGGATCAGCACGTCATTCAATGTGTTGTTCAGCACGTGGCCCATGTGAAGGATTCCCGTCACGTTAGGTGGCGGAATGACTATCGTGTATGGCTCTTTCTCGTTCGGTTCGGAGTGGAAGCATTTGTGTTCTGTCCACCATGCGTACCATTTGTCTTCTACTTCCGCCGGATTGTACTTCGCGGAAAGTTCTTTTTTCTCGCTCATATTACTGCTTATAATATACAAAGTTTACAAATATAGCACAATTTTCACTAAATTTGCTTCAAAAATACATACATACTATGGAAGAAAAGAAAGAAATCAGTCTGGAAATCCGTCCGGAAGTAGCAAAGGGCACATATTCAAACCTTGCGATCATCACCCATTCGCACAGCGAATTCATAATTGATTTCGCGACGATCCTTCCGGGGCTGCCTAAGCCTGACATCAGCAACCGCATCGTGATGACTCCTGAGCACGCCAAAAGGCTTCTCAATGCCTTGATGGACAATGTGACAAAATACGAGGCACAATTCGGACTCATCAACCTCGGAGGCGGCCAGCCACAGCAGGGAGGAACTTTCAATCTCGGTGATCTGCCTCAATTCGGCCCGAACGGAGCCAAATCATAACTTGAAATGACAGATCTAAAGGATATAAAAGCGTTCACGTTCGACATCGATGGAGTGATGACGGACGGTGGCATCCTCGCTGATCTGGAAGGCCAGCTATACAGGACTTTCGACGCCAAGGACGGATTCGCTGTAAGAATGGCGTGCATGAACGGGTTTCCGGTCGGTGTGATCACCGGAGGCCGCTCCCAGAGCATAAGGGCGAGGTTCAGCAGCAACGGAATCAATCCCGAGGACATATATCTCGGTTCTCGCAACAAAATTGAAGACTTCGAGGATTTCTGCAAGAGACATGGCTTAAACGCCGACCAAGTCATGTACTTTGGAGATGACATTCCTGACATGGAGGTGATAAGGGCCGCCGGGATCGGAGTCTGTCCGAGCGATGCCGTCGAGGAGATCAAGGAAGCCGCTGACATCGTCTCAGAACGCCCTGGCGGAAAGGCGTGCGTGCGCGAGTACATGGAAAAGGCCATGAAAGCTCAGGGACGATGGAACTTCGATGCCATAACCTACAAGAAAAAATTCTATTAGGAATATGGACACTCACGGAAAGAGAATCATACTGGCGTCAAACTCTCCTCGCCGCAAAGAATTGATGGCCGGACTGGACATTGACTTCATTGTTGACACTGGAACGTCGTTCATAGAGCGATATTCCAGTGATACACCTCACTCTAGAGTTCCCGAACTAATGTCTGAGGGCAAGTCATTGGGCTTTCACAGAGAACTTGAGGATGAAGAGATTCTTGTCACTTCCGACACTATGGTTCTGTGCGGGACAGAGATTCTCGGCAAGCCTCACGACAGGGCTGACGCCGTAAGGATGCTCAAGCTTCTTTCCGGACGTGAGCATCAGGTCATCACTGCTGTGACAATCCGTGACTGTCATCGTGAAAGGACATTCTCCGTCTCAACCGATGTATATTTCAAAAAGCTGTCCGACAGCGAGATAGACTACTACATAGACAACTTCAAGCCTTTCGACAAGGCCGGAGCGTACGGAATCCAGGAATGGATCGGCTACGTGGGAATCACAAGACTTGACGGCTCGTTCTACAATGTGATGGGCTTCCCTACCCAGAGATTTTACGAGGAACTTCAGGATTTCTTGAATCAATAATGAATACAATTCTCCACTGTATCGTGCCAAAGGTTTCTGCAACATCGCTGGCATTGTCGGCGATGTTTGCGTTGCTTTTGAGCGGATGCAACCCGGACGCATTTGTCAATCCGATCAGACCATCTGCCACATATTTCTCTGTAGCTGAAGACGGAGACTCTGTCAAAGTGCGCTTCAAGACAGACGATTGGCGTGTGCATTCAGTCCGTGTCAACGGTGGCAATAGCTGGAATACTGACTTAAGTTCAGGAATGATCGAGATTGTCGATGGCAAAATGAAACTTTCGACGAATGGATTCACTATGTTCTACAAAAAGTCCTCCGAGCGTGAACTGGCCATGTTCTTCCAGCCCAATTTTTCTGATTCAGACCTTAAAGTGGATGTTGTCGTCGCCTCTTCATTTGAATATGACACATTGACGGTCACCCAACCTCGCAGTTCCGGATATGAACTTGAAAGTATGGAATGGAACGGGACTGTCAAGAGAACATTGCCGGAGTTCGAGAAAGGCTGGGGGCCGACATCTTTCAAGAATCCAGGTCCGGACACCTTGTACGTTCCGTGCGAAGTTTTCCCTAACGCCGAACGAAAAGTCTCTTTTACCGACGATATGGAGTTCGGGCACTTTTGCGGCGACTTCATGGTTCCGGTGCCGGACAGGGCTCTTAATCACGGTGAATTGGCGTTCAACGACAAAGAACGGATAAAGTACAGCTATGAGACAGAGCGTTATCCGCTGGATGACGACTCTAAGGTTGTCATGAGATTTCCACCGACCAATGAGTTTTCATGGTACTATGGAATGCTTTGGTACGTTGACACCTACGAGACTGATTACACCATGGTGCTCAGGAACAAGGGTACAGACAAGTTAGTGAAAGTTGACGGAACATTCACCAGTGAGGCTCCGAACGGAGAGTACACGTTTTATGTTGACAAGAAATGACAGACATCCGTATATTCATAAAATTTTTCCTGATATGCGCATTGGCATCAGCTGTGATGACTCCGGCAGAAGGCCATTCAGCCGACTCTACGAAGATAACCCACAGAATCGGAGTCAATGTCCGTCCGTCATATATTGTTCCCTCCCACAAGTTTTTCAGAGGAGAGAATGCGCTTGGCAAGCGTCTTGACAAAAGTGGATCCGCACACTTGCAATATTCATTCTCCTTTCCTGAGAGCAGCCACTTCGGGAAAATGTACCCGACCTCCTATCAAGGGATCGGACTGACGTGGAACACTTTTTTCGATCAGGAAGAAATAGGCTCACCTGCGGCTGTTTATGTATTCCAAGGAGCGAGACTGGCGAGGCTTTCCCGCAAGTTGTCATTTGACTATGAATGGAATTTCGGCCTTTCGTTCGGCTGGCATCCATACGACCCTTACGGGAACTTGAACCCGAATTTCATAAACGACAAGAATCTTGTGGTCGGATCAAGGCTCAACGCCTACATCAATGTCGGATTCATGCTGACTTGGAGACCTGCCGCACCTTGGGTCTTGTCTGCCGGAATAGATATGACGCATTTTTCCAACGGAAACACTTGCTACCCTAACTCAGGAGTGAACACCGTCGGCATGCGCCTGGGGGCGGCAAGGATGTTCGGCCCTGTTGCAAGTTCGGAACTGACCCCTAAACACAGACCGGTTGAAGCCTTCAGCCGGAAACGGTTCACGCAAAGGCTCTCGTACGATGTGGTCCTGTACGGAGCGGGAAGGGCAAAAGGGCTGATGTGGAATGATACACCATATATTTCCGAAGGGAAGTTTGCGGTGTTAGGCCTGAACATTAATCCTTTGTACAGGGTTAACAAGTTTTTCAGAGCTGGTCTGTCCCTTGACATCCAATACGACGAGAGCGCCAATCTCGGGGAGCACGTCGCTGGTATCGGCGATGATGGCAACATAAAATTCTTCCGCCCTCCTCTCTCCGAACAACTCGGGGCCGGTCTGTCAGCAAGAGCGGAGTTTGTCATGCCGATTTTTTCGGTCAACATTGGTTTCGGACGCAACTTCATCTACAAAGGCAAGGAACTGTCCGGTTTTTACCAAACATTAGCTCTAAAGGCAGACTTGTACAAAGGCCTTTTTCTTCACATAGGATATAAACTTCACGACTTCCACGACCCCAACAACCTGATGCTGGGATTCGGGTGGAGATTCGGAAGCAAATGACAATCAACCTTATACCCTATCAAAAAGAACGGCTTGCACATAATGACCTTCCAAAGTGCATGAAAAAAAAGAGGGAGCTGTCGCCGGACTGTGCGAGATCTCGATGACCATTCCAGCGGAACTCCCTCACTACGTATGAGTTTGATATATTCAGTTAATTTGTCTGATTATTCAGATTAAGAGCGAACTCAAATTCGGTCGTGGCCTTCCAGAGTGTTCCTAAATCGGATGGTTTCTCAAGGCCAAGGATACCCATAATCAATTTGATTTTGCTGACAATCTTCTGATCCTCAGGGTCATTTGACTGTGAGAGTTGCTCAAGCAGAGTATCCAAAACAGAAAGGGCAGGAATAAGGGCGGTGACCATAGGATCGCACAGGCTCTTGTCCACATAAATCTTGAGATTGCCACCTTCCAGTGAATATTTCAATTCGATTCCCCTGCTTAATATTTTCTGAAGTTCAGCGTTGATGGTATTGACATCAACACCGTATTCCTTTAAAGCGTTAAGAATCTCAAGGAAGGAAGAGATGTCAGTTCCTTGAATGTCAGCTCTTGAATCTGAGAAGTCATCGGCGGCTTTGGCGATGGCTGACACATTAGGGACAACGAAAAAGGAGTTGTCGAAGGCGTACCAGAACGCAAGATTAGCCTTTGGTGAAGTGGTCCAGTCGATGTGGTGTGCCTTGAACGTCACATTCCCTTTCAAATCAGGCTTGATCTCTCCTACAAGGGCTTTGATCGCTGCCATAGGATCATCCCCCAAATCAAGATCCTCATAGTATTTGGCCATGATGTTGCCGGATTCATCGAAGGTCACCTGATCTAGCGTTTCCGCCATCAACTGGCATGCGAGCATATTCACCGTCGGAAGGATTGCGGATACGGCTGTTCCTGCAGCCCCCGCGGCTTTCCACGTGATGTGAACAGGGCCATCAACCGGCGTAAGTGTCAAATCCACCTTGCTTTGGCGAGTCAGATTCCAAGTTCCGGCCAAGAAAGCGGAAGCCCCTTGAACCTGGGTGGTCACAGCAACATTGACCACGCCTTCGATAGTGATCGTTCCTTCCACGTTGACAGCATAGCAAGGATTCTCTTCAGTGCTGCGCAACGTAGCGGCTATTGAAGGAGGTGTCGACAGAATTGTGGAGCCTTTGAACGCGAAAGAGTCATCAGATTGTTTCTGGAGATCCACTCCAATCTGAATCTCAGCATAACCAGGCACTATTCCAGTCATGTTCAGTGTTGCATCGTCCTCATTCTCCGCAACAAACTGGACGGTTCCGTCTGTTTCAGGAATTTCATTGACAGTGACCACAGCTTTGCCGCTTTCCACCGTGATCTGGTCAACAGGAATCTGTCTCCAAGTTTCATCAGCATTGTCCTTCTGACAAGCAGTTGTGGCGATAATGGACGCGATAAGCGCCATGATGCCCATGAATTTAGTTTTCATAATAAAAATTTAAAATATCCTGATGCAAATTAACATCTTTTCCCGAATATAATCAAAAAATCATCACAATAAAACGATATTGTGATGACTGTAAATCAATAGTATCCGAGCGTTACTGATTATCTTTATCCCTTTTCCTCTTCTTTTGGAAGCACGATTGTGCGAAACCGCTTCTGGCGTCGTTCCCAACGCTCACGGGCAAACTGCTGCATGTCCGTGGCCTGATCGTTCTCGTCGATGATCTCAAGGCCGAGAATGGTCTCGATGATGTCCTCAAGCGTGATGATGCCCTGGAAGCAGCCATATTCATCAATGATGAGACCGATCTGCTCGTGCTTCTTGAGCAGTTCTTCCCAGATGTGGCCGCATGAGTCATCCTCCTTGAAGAAAGATATGGGGCGCTTCAGCTCAACAAGCCTCTTGTCGAACTCATCATCGGCGAGTCCCTCAAGCGCATCGCTCAGAAGGATGTAGCCGGTGATATATTCCGGAGAATCCCCATAGACCGGAATCCTGGAGAAATGCAGATAAGTGTCGTTCTTGTAGAAATTCTTCAGGGACATGTTCTCCTGCGCCGTCATCGCGACAATCCTCGGGGTCATCACGTCGCAGGCCTTGACATTGTCCAGCTTCATGATGTTCTGGATGACCTTGTTCTCGTCAGAGTCAATCACGCCTTCCTCAGCCCCGATGTTAGCCATCGCCGTAACCTCTTCCCTGCTGACCGTAGCCTCGTCATCATCCTTGGTCATAAGATTGGTGATCAGGCGGACCATAATCACAAGCGGCCACATCAGAACAGACAGGAACGAGATGGCCGATGTCACAAACCCCATAAGGTTCTTCCAATATGAGGTTCCAATGGTCTTAGGAACGATCTCGGAGAAGACCAACACCAGCAATGTCGTCAGAGCCGAAATGATTCCGAACCATGTGCTTCCGAACAAAATGGTCGCCTGACGGCCCACAGCCGCCGCTCCAAGCGTGTTGGCAATTGTGTTCAAAGAAAGGATAGCCGCCAGAGGCCTGTCCGGGTCAGATTTGTACTTCAGGAACTTCTCCGCCGGCCTGTACCCCTGCTCCTTCCTCATCGTGATGTAAGAGAGCGGCGTTGACATCAGCACCGACTCCAGAAGCGAGCAAAGGAACGACACCCCCAGCGTTCCAAGCATATAAACTATCAGCAGAACCATATAGGATTTCAGTTAATTCGTACAAATATAGCACAAATTTTCTCTTTCCTATCAAAATATGCGGATTTCAGTGATGACCACCCAGGCATTTCGGCGATAACCACCCACTTGAGTTAACGTTTCAAGCCTGGTATG
>CAKUVR010000041.1:0-20128 GCA_934698975.1 uncultured Bacteroidales bacterium | reverse complement strand
GAAGACAACGCCTCGGCCTGTCGTGAGAGACTCCTGAATTACTTCACGGAGCAGTACACTCGGCTGTTCAAATCCAAGTGCAAGGACGCGTGCATCGAGGCCGTCCGCTACATCCTCTCCAAGAACATAATCCACGGCGACGCGCTCACCTACAAGCGTGCGGACAAACCTGACGAATGGATCCACATCAGCGAATGGAGTTTCATCGGAGGCGACAAGGTCAACCGGCGCGACTACGAATTCTCCTACCTGGTCGGTGAATATGAAAGCGACGGCCTCTTCTCGGACATCCCGGTCGAGACCTATGCTCCCGTACATTTTCTGAATATAAACGCAGCGACCTATGGCGACAAACAACTATAATCCCGACGTCCTCAATTGCCTGGCGAACCTGAGCAACGACGAGGTCTTCACACCGCCGGAACTGGCGAACCGCATCCTCGACCTTCTCCCTCAGGACCTTTTCCGGAGCCCGCACACCAAGTTTCTGGACCCGTTCAGCAAGAGCGGAGTCTTCCTCCGCGAGATTGTCAAACGGCTCGACAGAGGGCTGGAACTGAATATTCCCGATCGTCAGAAACGTATCGATCATATTCTTCACTATCAGGTGTTTGGCATTGCCGTCACCGAGCTGACATCCTATCTGTCCAGACGTTCGCTTTACTGCTCAATGCACGCCAACGGAGACTACAGTGTCTCCCGCTTCGACACGGAAGGCGGGAATATTCTTTACTCCAACCGTTCTCACACCTGGGCGAACGGCAGATGCAAGTACTGCGGTGCGTCTCAGGCTGTCTATGACCGAGGCTCAGAGTCTGAGCAGTACGCCTACATGTTCATCCACACAGAAAATCCATCTCAATTCTTTGGTAATATGAAGTTTGACGTGATCGTCGGCAACCCGCCGTACCAGTTGAGTGACGGCGGAGCGCAAGCCAGCGCTAAACCTATATATCATTTGTTTGTAATACAAGCGCTGAATCTTAAACCGCGTTACCTTTCTATGATTATTCCTGCCAGATGGTATTCAGGAGGCAAAGGATTGGATGAGTTCAGGAACAATATGCTAAATGATAAGCATATCAGTCATCTTGTTGATTACTTTGACTCTACAGAGTGCTTTCCGGGGGTGGATCTGTCTGGCGGAGTTTGTTTCTTTTTATGGAACCGTGATTACTTAGGACCATGCCATATTCATTCAATTATTAATGGTAAAGAAACAGTAGCCACAAGGTTCTTGCTTGAGAAAGGCGATGACACCTTTGTACGCTTTAATGCCGCAATCAATATCCTACGTAAAGTGAAAGCCTTGAATGAGAAGTCTTTTTCGACAATGGTCAGTTCACGTAAACCGTTTGGGGTGGCTACGAATGATAGAATATCTGCAACAAAAGAGTATGACAGTGTGAGGATTTATGCATATCCAAGCAATGGATATATTCCTAAAAATCATATAACTGTTAATAACAAGGAGATAAAGGAACATAAGGTGTATATTTCTTATGCCTATGGAGAAAGAGGGAACTTTCCATACCTTGTGATAGGAAAGCCTTTCTATGGAGAACCAAATTCTTGTTGTTCCGAGACCTATCTGATGATAGGACCTTTTCCATCAGAGGCTATTTGCAGAAATGTAATGGAATATATGAGGACTAAATTCTTCCGCTTTTTAGTGTTGTTACGCAAAAATACACAACATGCTACTAATAAAGTGTATAGATATGTCCCCATCCAAGACTTCTCGCACCCGTGGACTGACGAGATGCTGTACAAGAAGTACGGCCTCGACAAAGATGAGATCGCATTCATCGAATCCATGATCCGACCGATGGAATAGCCCCTATGTTTAATCCACGAACATATTCACGAATATAATTGCAAAGATGGCGACAAAAGATCTACTCCGTGGCAGGGTCGCAGCGACCCCGACCATCTATGCCTATGAGCATGTTGACTATCCGGCCCACAAGGGGTGGCTCAAGGTGGGCTACACCACACGCACGGCGGAGATCCGCGCGCGGGAACAGAACCAGACGAGCCATGTGAGGTACCGGATCGTCCTGGAGCGCCCGGCCATGCGCAAGGACGGATCCACGTTTGACGACCACCTTGTCCGCGACATCCTCAAAAAGGAGCATATTCCTAATCCTGAAGGAGAGTGGTGTGTCTGTGGTGTGAGGGAGGTCGAAAAGGCGATCGCAGCAGCCGTGGCGGGAAAGGACAGGATGATGGACAGGACCGAGGATTTCAAGATGCGCCCTGAGCAGGAACGGGCCGTGGAGAAAACCGCCCTCTATTTCAACGCCTTCAAGAAAGACCCCGCCAACCGGGGACTCATCCCGCACTTTCTCTGGAACGCGAAGATGCGCTTCGGCAAGACCTTCACCACCTACCAACTTGCACTCAGGATGGGCTGGACGAAAGTCCTGGTCCTCACCTTCAAACCGGCCGTCAAAACCGCATGGGAGGAGGATCTGCTGACCCACAAGGATTTCGCTGGCTGGCAGTTCTGCCAAAAGCGGGAAGACCGTGAGTTCAACCGTGTCGATGAGGGCAGGCCTTTCGTGTGCTTCGCCTCCTTTCAAGATGTCCTGGGAAGGAACGCTGCCGGAGGCATAAAGGCCACTAACGAATGGATCCAGACGGTCGGGTGGGACTGCATAGTTCTGGACGAGTACCACTACGGCGCGTGGGGCAGGAACGCCAGGAACTTCTACGACAGGAAAGACCTGGCGTTGGGCCGTGCCGAGGAAATGGGCGAGATCCTCGCTGAGGATGCGGACAACGCCAGAGAGCTGGAGGCCAGGGAGATGTACGACGAAGGTCTGATGCCGCTGCGCACCGGGGCCTACCTCTACCTTTCGGGCACACCGTTCCGGGCCATCTCCACCGGGGAGTTCATCGAGGAGCAGATCTTCAACTGGACGTACTCTGACGAGCAGGCCGCCAAGGAGGCATGGCAGGGAGGGCATAACCCTTACGCCCAGCTTCCCAAAATGGTGATGATGACCTATCAGCTGCCGGACAGCATCAGCGAGATTGCCTCCCGCGGTGAGTTCGACGAGTTCGACCTGAACGAGTTCTTCCGCGCGGAGGACGACCATTTCCTGCACGAGGAATATGTCCAGAAATGGCTGGACCTGATCCGTGGTGCCTACACGGAAACCATCGTGACGGAACTCAAACTGGGCAAGGAGAAACCGCCTATGCCGTTCTCCGACAGTCGTTTGCTCAGTTATCTCCAGCACACCTACTGGTTTCTGCCGTCCGTGGCGGCGTGCCGTGCCATGTCCAGGCTCCTGAGGAAGCGCTGCAACCGTTTCTTCGATGACTACAAGGTGGTTGTGGCGGCAGGCAGCGAGGCCGGGATGGGCGCTCAGGCTGTGGAGCCGGTCTATGACGCCATGGAGGACCCACAGCGTACCAAGACCATCACCCTCTCCTGCGGCAAACTCTCCACTGGAGTCACGGTCAGGCCGTGGACGGGGATTCTGATGCTTAGAAACACGACCTCTCCGGAGACATATTTCCAGGCCGCATTCAGGGTGCAGTCCCCGTGGACCATAAAGGACGAACGTGGGGAGGAGGTCATCCTCAAGCCCTTCTGCTATGTCTTTGATTTCGCTCCGAACAGGGCGCTGAGGCAGGTCGCGGAATACAGTTGCCGGCTCAATGTCCACGAATCCAATCCGGAGAGGAAGGTGGATGAGTTCATCAAGTTCCTGCCCATCCTTGCCTTCGACGGCTCGTCGATGAAGGAGATCGATGCTGCCGGAGTTCTGGACATGGCCATGAGCGGAACAACAGCGACCCTGCTTGCCCGACGCTGGGAGAGCGCGGTGCTGGTCAATGTGGACAACGCCACCCTCCAGCGCCTGATGAACAGCCCTGAGGCCATGAGGGCATTGATGAACATCGAGGGCTTCCGCAACCTCAACTCCGACATCGAGACCATCATCAACAAGTCCGAGCACGTCAAAAACACCAAGAAGGAAAAAGGCGATGGCCTATCCGCCTCGGAAAAGAAGCGTTTGAGCGAGGAGGAGAAGGAGTTCAAGAGCAAGCGGAAGGAGATTCAGGAGAAACTCATCAAATTCGCGACCCGCATCCCGGTGTTCATGTACCTGACAGATTTCCGGGAATATTGCCTCAAGGATGTCATCGAGCAGCTTGAGCCGGAACTCTTCCGCAAGGTCACGGGCCTGACCCTCAAGGATTTCAGTCTGCTCGTGAGCCTCGGTGTCTTCAACAGCGAGCTGATGAACGATGCCGTCTATAAGTTCAAGCGTTACGAGGACTCTTCCCTTGAATATACCGGAATAGACAAGCACTCCGGCACCGTGGTCGGTCTCTGGGACACCGCCGTCGACACCTCCTTTAAAATCTAGTCGTCAGTCTCGGGGTCGGCCATTATGGTGGTGCCGGAATCCAGAGCGGAGGCGGAGGTGATGACGACACGGGAGACGCCGGAGTTAATGGCTTCAAAGGCGTTCTGGAGTTTCGGGATCATTCCTTCGGAGATGGTGCCGTCGGCGACCATCGGGGCGAAATCGGAGCTGGTTATGGTCGGGATCACGCTCGAAGGGTCGTTCAGGTCCTTCATCACGCCGGGAGTGGACGAGCAATATGTCAGGGTCACATCATAGACGGAGGCGAGGGTCTGGGCGATGAAAAAACTCGTTGATTGTATTGATTTACTTTTCCGCTGCAATTTTTGGTAAACATCATTGCAATATAAAAAAACGTTTTATATCTTTGCTGATAACCTTATTGAGGTAATAAATATGAATTTTAATTATCACATATTCGCAATTATTATTCTTGTATGGGAGATTGCCACATCATGCTCTCCACCGAAAGACAAGCTTGATAGTATGAACTTTGATACAGCCATATCTAAGTCAATGCATTCAGATAGCACCTATGTAATAATAGCTGGTGATTTAAGCACTTACTCACAAATCAAACACAAAAAGGGAACAAGTTTGTTTTCAGGAATAGAGTACAAAAAACCAATTCAATATGTTTTCTGTGATTTCTCCATACAAGAAAATCTAAATGCATATCGATTATTTTATCCACAAAATCTTCCTCTGGTCATTATTGTCAGACAAAGTAAAATCATTGGCATTACAGACAAATGCCAAGATTTGGCAGACATTTCAAAATATTTAAGGTACGAAACAATTCACTCAAACTTAAGTTCTTATCAAGAAAAAGACAGTTCGTTGACCACGCTAGTTAATAGACTATATCTGATACAGAATAAACTACGATTAGACTATTATAACGATATTAACAATGACATCAATTTCATACTTTCATGTTTAAAGAACAGTCATAATCTATATTTAGACTACTTGTTGGCGAGATTATATGACAAAATCGGTAATGATGAAGAATCAAATAGAATCAAAAAAAGAATCTTTAGTGACGAACGATTCATTAATAATCCATTATACTATAGTATTACAACCGAAGATTTCGGCACAAAGAGTATTCAAAGAATATCAACCTTAAAAATTGACAGTCTCCGAGTAAATTTAGGAAAATTAAAAAAAGGTGATACTATAGAATGCCAGATTGGACTACATAATACAAGTACTTCGAACATTATTGTCTATCAAATTGCAGCATCTTGTTCTTGTATTGAGTTATCTTGCACTAAGATAATACCATCACATGAATCAACTAACCTAAAGATAAAGTATCACGCAACAGATTCACCAGGAGATTTTTACAAAGAAATAATTATTACAACAAATGGGACTCCTTCTAACACTAGGATTCCAATCATAGGATCTATTCATCTTTAATACATCTAACATTATGCGTATATCAAGTTACCTGCTTGTGACTGTCATTCTGATGTCGATAGTCATAATATCCTGTCAAAAGGAGAAAAAGCTAAGTTGCGATCCAAACATTGACAATTGGGCCAAAGAAAATTTATCCTTCTATGAGGTTTCCGATAGGATTGACTTTATCTCTTTACCTTTCTATAGGCAAAAAGCTGTTTATGTCGGTTTATCTGGGGTGTCAAAAATCCGAATTTGGAAAGGAAAACTAGATAATGTTAAACAACAAGGCATCCTAAGTAATTCTGAACTTAAAGAATACTCAAGACTAATCAACTCTCTAAAGCCTTATCATTTTGATACTGAAAAGGGTAAATCCGAATTAAAAGCAATGACCGAGCTATGGATAGCGAAAATGCAGAAAGAATATTTATGGGACGAATATCATGTATATGAATATTTGGAGTCATGGATGACTGAGGAAGAAAGGACAAAGTCATTCTTCTTAGAAACGATTGCTCAAACCAGAGGACACTATATCGACACTGGTCTTATTGATACAATCCCAATTGATACCGCATATACTGACACATCTGAAGTTGCTCCTCCATGCGAATGCAGGACAGACATTTACTGTAAACAGAAACGTTATGAGGAATGCTATTCAGACAACAATAACTTCAAATGCACAGAAGTTGAGGGGTGTGGACTATGGGGAAACGATCCTTGTACTGGCATATGCATTAACCAACCTTGGTGATTATGATTATGAAAAAGAAGATAATATTGAGTATCATTCTTACAATGATCTGTATAACAAGCTCATTTAGCAATGAGCCTAAGGACTTTCACATCAACGACACACTGAAACGAAGTAAGTTGATCGAAATGGAAGTGGACAGGCAAATGGATGTTTTCCGTTCATGTTCTCCTGAAGTCAAGGCGGAACTATATCGATTTAAAATAAAAGCCGATCTTAAAGAGGACAAAACATTGACAAAAGCTGACAGGAAAATCCTAAAGCAAGTTTACAGACACATCAAGCCGGAGATCTACCGGTATCCGAAAGATAAGAGGGAAGTCGACTTCAGACAATATGTAGAGGACAAAATCAGAATCCTTGGTTGGAATGAAGAGAAGTGCTACAAATATCTGGAGACCATAATGACGGCATCATAATATGAAAGCCGTCAAACACGAATCCGGAATAAGTAAATTACCTATCTCTTTATTGTACAAACAAATGCCACCCATTATTGGACGATGGATATTTATCGCCAAGTAGTCAGCACAATGAGTAATTAAACAAGACCTCTGACTGCCAAGTTCGCGGAATAAGTGAAAAGCCGCAAAATGCTGAACCATAACATTTGCCGCTTTCTCAGTCATCGGTCTCAGGGTCGGCCATGATCGTGGTGCCGGAATCAAGGGCAGAGGCTGAGGTGATTACGACCCGGGAGACGCCGGAGTTGATGGCCTCGAAGGCGTTCTGGAGTTTCGGGATCATTCCTTCGGAGATGGTGCCGTCGGCGACCATCGGGGCGAAATCGGAACTGGTGATTGTCGGGATCACGCTCGAAGGGTCGTTCAGGTCCTTCATCACGCCGGGAGTAGACGAGCAATATGTCAGGGTCACGTCATAGACGGAGGCGAGGGTCTGGGCGACGGACGAGGCGATGGTGTCGGCGTTGGTGTTCAGCATAGAGCCTTCCTTGTCGTGAGTCAACGGGGCGAGAACAGGCACGGCACCGGACTCAAGAAGGTTCTCCAAGGCCTTGGCGTTGACGTACTTGATATCGCCTACATAGCCGAAATTGATCGGCTGAACCGGTCTTTTGACACTCATTATCAGGTTCAGGTCAGCACCGGTGAGACCGATGGCGTTGACCCCCAGGGCTTGCAGACGGGCCACAAGATTCTTGTTGACAAGACCGCCATAGACCATCGTGACAACTTTCAGCATCTCCGCGCTGGTGATCCTGCGTCCATCTATCATCTGAGTCTCGACACCAAGTTTGGCTGCGACCTCAGTGGCGATCTTGCCGCCTCCGTGAACGAGAATCTTCCTGCCCTTCAGGCTTGAGAATGACATCAGAAGAGTCTGCAGAGACTCCTCGTTCTCCACAATGGCTCCACCGACCTTAATTATATTCAATGAATCCTTTATCATATTCCTCAAAAATTACTGTAGATCCTCCAGCATCCTCTTCATCACGACCTGGGCGGAGACGACACGGTTGGCGGCCTCCGGGATGACGATGCTGCGAGGAGAATCTATCACCTCGTCGGTCACGATCATATTCCTTCGCACAGGGAGGCAATGCATAAAGTAGGCGTTGTTGGTGACGGCCATCTGCCTTGCGCCGACGGTCCACGCACGGTCCTGACTGAGAATCTGGCCGTAGTGAGAGACTGAGGACCAGTTCTTGGCGTAGATGAAGTCAGCACCCTCGAATGCCTTCATCTGATCGTACTCCACACGGGCCTTGCCGATAAACTGAGGGTCAAGTTCATAGCCCTCAGGCTGTGTGATCACGAAATCCACATCAGCGGCATTCATCCATTCGGCGAACGAATTCGGCACGGCCTGAGGCAGAGCCCTCGGATGAGGGGCCCACGTCAGAACCACCTTCGGACGAGCCACGCTTTTATATTCATTGATCGTGATGAGGTCGGCGAAGGCCTGGCACGGGTGAACCGTGGCCGACTCAAGGCTGATGACAGGTTTGCCGGAATATTCAATGAACTGCCTGAGAATGGTCTCGTTGTAGTCGAAGGTCTTGTCCTTCAGGCCGGCGAATGAGCGCACGCCGATGATGTCGCAGTAGCTGCCGATGACAGGGATCGCCTCGCGCAGATGCTCAGGTTTGTCACCGTCCATCACCACGCCCATCTCGGTCTCAAGCTTCCAGCTGTCACCGTTGACATTGAGCACTATCGAGTTCATTCCCAGATTCATAGCTGCCTTCTGGCTGCTCAGTCTGGTGCGAAGGCTGCTGTTGAAGAAGATCAGGATGATGGTCTTGTTCTTGCCAAGATTCTGCCAGGCGAACGGGGTCGCCTTGACCTGCTTCGCTTCCTCAAGCGCCTTGCCGAGGTCGCCTATGTCACTCACATGGAAAAAACTTCTCATAATACTTCCTTCAATGCGTTAATGAATATCTCAACGTCCGCCTTGGTGAGGGTCAACGGGGCAAGAAGGCGGATCATGTTCTTGCCGGAAACGCCTGTGAATATGTGCTTTTCGTAAAGGAGGCGGCCTCTGATCTCTGCAATCGGCTCGTTGAACTCGATGCCGACCATCAGGCCGCGGCCACGGACTTCCTTGATCCTCGGAGAGAACGGGATGGAGTTCTTGAGATATTCACCCACCTCATAGGCGTTCGCGACGAGATTCTCTTCCTTGAATATGTCTGCGACGGCATTCGCTGCGGCCATCGCGAGGTAGTTGCCGCCGAAAGTCGTGCCGAGCATTCCCTTGGTGGCCTCGAACTCAGGAGAGATCAGGACTCCACCGATCGGGAAGCCGTTCGCCATGCCTTTCGCCATCGTGACGATGTCCGGTTTGATTCCTGCCCACTGGTGGGCGAAGAATCTGCCGCTCCGACCGTAGCCACTCTGGATTTCGTCCAGAATCAGCACCACGCCTGCTTCTTTGGTGACTTGGCGCAGTTCACGCATAAACTGATCGTCCGGGATGACGATTCCGCCCACGCCCTGAATGCCCTCGATGATCACTCCTGCGACATCGCCCTTGGCAAGTTCCGCCTTGACGGCCTCAATGTCATTCAGAGGCAGGAAGGTGACATTGTGGTGCGAGTTGAACGGAGCTGAATATTTCGGATTGTCGGTGACGGCCACGGCTCCAGAGGTTCTTCCGTGGAAGGCTCCCTTGAAGGCTATCATCCTGTCCTTTCCGGTGTGGAAGGAAGCCAGTTTGAGGGCGTTCTCGTTGGCCTCCGCTCCCGAGTTGATCAGGAAGAGGAAGTAGTCCTCAAGTCCGGAGAGTTCTCCGATCTTCCGCGCGAGCTCGACTTGAAGCGGGTTCTTCACGCTGTTGGAGTAGAAGCCGATCTTGTTCAGCTGATCGGTGATGGCGGCCACGTATTTCGGGTGGCAGTGGCCGACTGAGATGACGGCATGGCCTCCGTAGAGGTCGAGATATTCCTGCCCCTTGTCGTCCCAGATTCTGGTGCCTTTGGCTTTGACGGGGGTCACGTCAAAGAGGCTGTATACGTCAAATAAATTCATTGTCAATAATTTTTGTAAGAACCATGCGCTTCGGCAAGCTCAGTGACCATTAAAACCGTGTGCCTTTCAGGTGAAGGCCTGTGTCCTCCGGGAGGCCGAAGATGAGGTTCATGTTCTCGACGGCCTGGCCGGAAGCGCCTTTGACGAGATTGTCGATGATGCTGATCACGTGGAGCTTACGGCCGTGCTTGCGGACATTCAGCACACATTTGTTCGTGTTCACGACCATCTTCAAATCCGGATTCGTGTCGATCACGTGCACAAAAGGCTCGTCTTTGTAGTAATCCTTGTACAAGGCCACAGCCTCTTCCTCGGAGAGGTCGCAGTCAAAATAGACCGAAGCCAGAATACCTCTGGTGAAGTCCCCTCTTACAGGCACAAAGTTCAGCTCGCCCTCATAGCTTGGAGCGAGAGTGTGAAGGGTCTCCCCTATCTCACCCAGATGCTGGTGGGTAAACGCTTTGTACACCGAGAGGTTGTTGGCTCTCCAGCTGAAATGCGTCGTCTCGGACGGAGCCTGACCGGCACCAGTGGAACCAGTGATTCCTGTCACGTGGATTTCAGGCAACTTGTCAGCCTTGGCCATAGGCAGAAGCGCCAACTGAATAGATGTCGCGAAACATCCAGGGTTGGCTATATGTTTGGCTTTCACAATCTTGTCCCGAAAAGCCTCAGGAAGGCCATAAACGAAATCCTCCGCATCGGCGGCCAGACGGAAATCGTTGCTGAGGTCGATGATGGCTCCTTTGTAGGTTTCCGGCAGCGAATGCACGAAACCCTTTGACTTTCCGTGTCCGGAGCAAAGGAATATCACATCGGCCTGCTCCACTGGTGCATCAGCACTGAACTTCAAGTCGGTCTCCCCCAACAGATCCTGATGGGCTGACCACACCGGTTCGCCTGCGTGGCTTCCGCTCTGCGCAAAGACCACCTTAACGTTCGGATGATTGGTCAAGATGCGCAGGAGCTCGCCGGCAGTGTAGCCGGCGGCACCCACGATTCCGACTTTCACACACTCATTTATCATAATTACCGTGAATATTCATCAATTATCCTTCGTGCAGGCTACAGTTCCTTTTCCAGTTGTTCGCCTTCGTCCTTGTGGGCGGTGTAGTAGACACGGAGAGGGGTGGATGTGACCTTGATGAAGCCTTTGGCATCCTCGCTGGTCCAGCCTTTCTGCATCTCGCCATATTCCCCGAATTTGGTCTTGACAAGGTCGCACGGAGAGTCCACACCGACGGTCGAGAACGAACAAGGACGGAGTTCCATCGTCACCTTACCGGTCACGTTCCTCTGACTGCTCTCAAGCATAGCCTCGATGTCCCTCATCACAGGTTCAAGGTACTGGCTCTCGTGCAGGAACATACCGTACCAGTTGGAGACCTGATCCTTCCAGTACTGCTGCCACTTGCTAAGGGTGAACTTCTCCAGGAACTTGTGGGCTGCGATGATCAGCATCGGAGCGGCTGCCTCGAAACCGACACGTCCTTTGATGCCGATGATGGTGTCTCCGACGTGCATGTCACGGCCGATGCCGTACGGAGCCGCGATGGACTCAATCTTCTGAATGGCTGCGACCTTGTCAGCGAATTTCTCACCGTTCACAGCAGCGATCTCGCCCTTGTCGAACTCGATCTCGATGATCTCGGAGCCCTCCTTGGTGATCTGCTTCAGATAGGCCTCCTCCGGGAGTCCCTGAGTGGAGTCCAGAATCTCGCCGCCGCAGATGGACGTGCCCCAAAGGCCGACGTTGTAGGAATATTTAAGTTTCTTGAAATCAGCCTTGAAGCCATGCTCATTGAGGTAATCAACCTCAAACTGGCGGGTAAGCGCCATATCTCTTGTCAAGGTGATGATCTCAATTCCCGGAGCCATAACGAGGAACGTCATGTCAAAGCGGACCTGGTCGTTGCCGGCTCCTGTCGATCCGTGAGCTATGGCGTCGGCGCCGATCGACTTTGCGTAGCGGGCGATCGCCATGGCCTGGAATATCCTCTCAGAGGAAACCGAGATAGGGTATGTGCCGTTCCTCAGCACGTTGCCGAAGATCATGTAACGGAGACTCTTGTCGTAATATTCCTTGGTCACGTCAAGGGTTACATATTCCTTTGCCCCTAGTTCGTAGGCATGCTTCTCATTGTCTTTCAGCTGCTCAGCGCTGAATCCACCGGTGTTGGCGCAGGCCGCGTAAACCTCATAGCCTTTTTCCTTGGCGAGGTACATCACCGTGAATGATGTGTCAAGGCCACCACTGAAGGCAACCACAACTTTCTTCTTTTCCATATTCATTAATCCTTTTTGTTGTCATTCTCCGCCTCTTCGATCTTACGGATGCGTTCGAGGACTTCCTGAGGGATCTTCGCCGGAAGGTGCTCCTCTGGATCGAAAAGCATCCCAGTGCAGATGCAGTACTTTCTGTCGGTGCGCTTCAGAACATCCACATTGATGCAGCCTTCGCAACCCTTCCAGAACGACTCGTCGCTGGTTAGTTCGGCAAAAGTCACCGGCTTGTAGCCAAGCTGGGTGTTCATCGTCATCACGGCGGCGCCGCTGGTGAGGCTGAATATCTTCGCGTGGGGCCACCGTGTGCGCGCCAGAGTGAAAGTCAAATCCTTGATTCTTTTGGCAAGCCCCAGGCCCCGGAAGTCAGGATGCACAATCAGTCCGGATGTCGTCACGTACTGCCTGTGCTCCCATGTCTCTATGTAACTGAACCCGGCGAACCTCTCACCTTGGAGGGCGATTACAGCCTTGGCCTCCTTGATTTTCTGTGCCACATACTCAGGCTTTCTTTTCGCTATGCCCGTTCCACGGACCTTGGCCGCATCCTCTATTGTCTTAAGAATCTCATCGACATAAATGAGGTGCTTGTCCGAAGCGACCTCAACAGTCAATTCGTCCTGCGTCATCTTTTGTATAGTTCGTTTTTAATCCTTTAATTAACTCTTTTGCCGTCAATGCCTTTGAATATCCCGGCAAGTGATTCGGCCACAGAGGCGTGTGTCACCCCCTCTCTCAGCACCATCAGAATCGTGTCATCGCCGGCCAAGGTTCCCATAACCTCCGGAAGATGGCCGTCGTCGATGATGGAGGCAATCATGCCGGCGTGCCCGGGTCTTGTCTTGATCACCGCCATCGAGCCTGAGAACTCCAGACTGTCTATGCTGTCGGAAGTCATGGACGATTCACGAAGCGAAACACGCAGCATTCCAGGCTGGGGAAGACTGTAACGGTAACCGCTGCCATCGTGTATCTTGGTGATTCTCAATTCTCTGATATCTCTGGACAAAGTCGCCTGAGCCACACACAAGCCACGCTGTTCGAGCAATGTGGAAAGTTCTTCTTGATTCGCGACCTTGTTGTCTTTTATGACCTCTCTGATTATTCTCTGCCTTTCAAGTTTGCCTTTCATTGTAAAAGCATATTTATTCAAAACACTCTGCAAATATATGCATAATATTTCAATATTGGGTTATGATTTCCGAATAATTTTCACAATGGGGCAAAAAAGGTGTCATCGTTCACGGAAAGACAACCTTGAACGGTTCCTCCTGAACCGCCCTTTTCCATTTTCTTTATCAATCAGATTCAGAAGTCAGATTCAAAACGGTCTCTTATTTGAAGTTTTTTTGTAATTTTGGGAAGTATGATGCCTTCGGGCGTAAAACGGACTTTGCTATGGACACGATTCATCAGAGATTTCCCCAATATGATGAGGCCGGACAAGCCCTCATCGACAAGGCTTATGCGATTGCGTCGGCGGCTCTGGCCGACGAGACTCGCGGCAACGGGCATCCATTCATCGAGCATCCGATCAACGTGGCGCTGATCGCTGCGGACGAGATCGGTCTGCCGGCGGACTGTGTGGCGGCGGTGTTCCTTCATGAAGCTACCAGAAAACATCCGGAGATAGATTTACGGTCGGAAAGACCGGTCCCTGAGCATGTCGAAGGGACAGCACGACAAGGCATATCCTCCTCCGAAACACAGACCCTTCGACAAGCTCAGGGACCGAAACTGAAAGGTGGTTTCCCAGAGGATGTGTACAAGATGGTGGAGGGGCTGAACAAAATCGCCACAATCAAGCCTAAGGACACAAGGCTGGAGGCCGAGAGCTACAAGAAACTAATCGTGCAATACTCGACCGACCCGAGGGTGACCGTGCTCAAGATCGCCGACAGGCTAGAGGTGATGAGGCATCTGGAGATGTTCCCGAAAGCCTCCAGAGAGAAGAAGATTCTGGAGACCCTGATGCTGTACATTCCTCTGGCACACCAGCTTGGACTCTATAACATAAAGAGCGAGATGGAAGACATCTACTTCCGTTTCGCCGAACCGGAACAGTACCGAGCCATCACCAACAAGCTGAAGGCCACGGAAAGAGACCGCATCAGACTGACCGAGGAGTTCATCGAGCCTCTCAAGAAAACGTTGTCGGACTCCGGGATTCACTATAAGTTGAAGATAAGGACCAAGACGGCATATTCAATATGGCGCAAGATGCAGAAACAGAAGGTTCCGTTCGAGGGAGTCTATGATGTCTTCGCCATCCGGTTCATCATCGACTGCGAACCGGATGCAAAGAAGGAAAAAGACATCTGCTGGCAGGTATATTCATACGTGACAGAGGAATATGAGGCCGACACAAAACGTCTGCGCGACTGGGTGACGAACCCTAAGCCGAATGGCTACGAGTCCCTGCATATCACGGTCAAGAACAAGAGCGGAGCCTACATCGAGGTTCAGATCAGGACAAAGAGAATGGACGACGAGGCCGAGAACGGACAGGCGTCGCACTGGTCATACAAAGGCATCAAGCACGAGGCGCAGCTGGACAAATGGCTGACTTCCGTACGCTATGCCCTTGAGCATCCGCACGAAGGCAGTCCAGACGAGCTTCCGCAGCCGCCTTCCAAAGAGATATTCGTGTTCACCCCGTCCGGAGAACTTAGAATCCTACCGGTCGGAGCCACTGTGCTGGATTTCGCCTTTAATATTCATTCAGGACTCGGGGTGCGGTGCGCCGGTGGCCGCATCAACGGCAAGGCGGTGTCAATCAGGGAAAAACTCAAGACGGGAGATGTGGTGGACATCATGTCCGGCAAGAACCAGAAGCCATCGTCCGACTGGCTGAACTTCGTCGTGACCTCGAAGGCGCGCAACCGCATCAAGCAGGAACTCAATGAAGAGGAATATAAGAAAGCCGCTCAGGGCAAGGAACTTCTGGGTCGAAGGCTGAAGAACTGGAAGCTGGAACTTCCTGACGATGTTGTGGCCGAATTGTTGAAAAGGCTTAAATACAACACTCTCAACTCATTCTATGCGGCGATTGCTGACGGAGAGGTCGATGTGAACGATGTGAAGAACTACATCCTTGACAGGGACAGGATCGCGGCCGAGGCCATAGAGGCGGCAAGAGAGGCTGAGGCGGAAAGAATCGAGACCAGAACTTCCGAATGGGGCAACAGGCATTCTTCGGATGACATTCTGGTACTGAACGCTCGGGATCTCAAGGGGTTGGACTACAAGATGTCCAAGTGTTGCCATCCCGTTTTCGGGGATGATGTGTTCGGGTTTGTGACAAGGACCGAAGGCATAAAAATCCACAGGATCTCCTGCCCGAACGCAGCGCGTCTAATCAGTGCCTATCCTTACAGAATCCAGAAGGTGAAGTGGGCGGACTCCCCTGCCGGAGGAAGTTTCCAGAGTTCGCTGAAGATTGTGGCCGACATGGAGTCATCGGTCATCGGACAGATCACCGAGATCGTGAACACTTTCAAGGCGTCCCTCAGGACATTCAACGTCAATGAAAACCGCAGGAGCGGCACCTATGAGATAACGATGAGGATTTCCGTGCCGTCCAACATGGAATTGGACAAGGTGATCTCGCAGATACGGCTGCTGAAGCATGTGACGAAGGTTTCCAGGGTATAATGATATAGTCGCTTCGACAGAATAATAAAGTCGCTTCGACAAGCTCAGCGACCGAATAGGACGGTTCAGCGACCGAATGGACCGCCTCGGTCACTGAGCCTGCCGAAGTGACTGAGCTTGTCGAAGTGACCGAGCCTACCAAAGCGGCCGAGCCTGTCGAAGTGAGCGGAAAGATCAATCCTTCCAGACCTTCAAATATTCTTGGAGCGCCCACATCTCGTCACGGTAGCGGGCTGCCTCGCTGAAATCCAGGTCGGCGGCAGACTTTTCCATCCTGCGCTTGTCCTCGGCGATGGTCTTCTGGATCTGTTCCCGGCTCATCGAACGGATCACCGGATCCTGAAGCACGGCGGCCAGATCAGCCTTGACGAATCCGTCCACATAGGCCGTGTTCCCTTCCCTCTTGGAATCATGTCCAAGCCCGACGGAAACCGTACCTCGGCCAAGATCGCTCGGATTAGGAATATATGTCGGATTGGAAACCGAATCAGCAGCGCTGACCCTTCCGCTCGGGCCGTTCTTCACACGAGGGTTGACAGCCTTCTCCGGCTCGCCATAAAGTTCAGACACAAGAATATTCCTTTTCACCTCAACCTGTTTAGGGGTGATGTGGTGAAGTTTGTTATATTCAATCTGCTTCGTCCTGCGGCGGTTGGTCTCGCGGATGGTCTGCTCCATCGACTCGGTGACGGTGTCAGCGTACATTATAACCAGGCCGTTGACGTTTCTGGCGGCTCTGCCGGCGGTTTGGGTCAATGCCCTTCCGGAACGAAGGAAGCCCTCCTTGTCAGCGTCCAGAATGGCCACCAACGACACAGTAGGAATATCCAATCCCTCACGCAGAAGGTTCACTCCGACCAGCACATCGAAGAGTCCGTTCTTGAAATCCTCGATGATCTCCACACGCTCACCGGTGTCCACATCGGAGTGGATGTAGCGCACACGGATGTCTATCTTGTCCAGATAGTCGGTCAGTTCCTCGGCCATCCTCTTGGTCAGGGTCGTGACGAGAACCCTCTCGTCCTTCTCTGCCCTCTTGCGGATCTCCTCGACAAGATCATCAACCTGATTCTTTGTAGGGCGGACCTCGATCGGAGGATCCAGCAGACCGGTAGGCCGCACAACCTGCTCTACCACAAGGCCGTTGGAGCGTTCCAGCTCGTAGTCCGACGGAGTGGCGCTGACATAGACCTTCTGGTCGGTGATCTCGTTGAACTCGTCGAATGTCAGAGGACGGTTGTCGGAAGCGGCCGGAAGGCGGAATCCATATTCAATGAGAACAGACTTGCGGGCATGGTCACCGCCGTACATCGCCCTGATCTGAGGAATCGTGACGTGGCTCTCGTCAATGAAAGTGATGAAGTCCTTCGGGAAGTAGTCTATGAGACAGAACGGTCTCTGGCCGGGCTGGCGACCGTCCAGATAGCGGGAATAGTTCTCGATTCCAGGGCAGTATCCCATCTCCTTCATCATCTCAAGATCGTTCTCCACTCTCTGTTGTAATCTTTTGGCCTCCAATCCCTTGCCGATTTCATTGAAATAATCGACCTGCTTCTTGAGATCATCCTGAATCATGCTCACGGCCTTGATGCTGCGCTCTCTTGTGGTCACGAAGTTGGTGGCTGGAAAAATCGGCACCTCGTCCAGAGACTCGATGTGCGCTCCGGTCAGCGGATCAATCAGCGAGAGCGAATCAACCTCGTCCCCGAAAAACTCGATCCTCACAGCCTCGTCAGACCCACCGAGAAAGACATCGACCGTGTCGCCCCTGACCCTGAAAGTACCTCTTTTGAAATCAACCTCAGTGCGGCTGTAGTTGGCGTCAACCAAATGGTAAAGGAGTCTTGTCAGACTGCGCTGTTCACCTTTCTTGACGACAACAGACTGTGCATGAAAGTCATCCGGGTTCCCTATGCCATAGAGACATGACACACTGGAGACCACAATCACGTCCCGCCTTCCTGACATCAAAGCCGAGGCGGCGCTGAGACGCAGCTTGTCGATCTGATCGTTGATGCTGAGATCCTTTTCTATGTAGGTGTCGGTTGTCGGGAGATAGGCCTCCGGCTGGTAGTAGTCGTAGTAGGAGACGAAATATTCAACAGCGTTGGACGGGAAGAAACTCTTGAACTCCCCGTAAAGC
This sequence comes from uncultured Bacteroidales bacterium, assembly GCA_934698975.1. Classification (GTDB taxonomy): domain Bacteria; phylum Bacteroidota; class Bacteroidia; order Bacteroidales; family UBA932; genus Cryptobacteroides. The sequence goes on along the minus strand of CAKUVR010000041.1, from coordinate 1,999 downwards.
TGCGCCGCCAACGTCTTGTTGTGGCTGAGAATCAGCGCCGGCCGCTGGAGTCTCTCGATGACATTTGCCATGGTGAATGTCTTTCCGGACCCGGTCACTCCCAGCAGAGTCACATCCCCCACGCCCTGGCTCAGAGCGTCACAAAGCCCCTCTATCGCCCCCGGTTGATCTCCTGACGGCTTATAGGGTGATTCCAAACGAAACTTCATAAAAATCCACTGTCACTATATCGTCGCAAAGTTAAGCCATACCGATCAGAAATCCAATCCGCTCACAATGATTTCCGCCGGACGCTTCAAATGAATATATCGAATACTTGGGTGACGGAAAGTTTTGCTTCAAGAATTGGCAACGGACATCATTATTGGCTATATTTGCATCCATATTAACAATGTGTATATGGCGAACAAACTTTGGGACAAAGGATTCAAGGAGGACGAGAGGATCGACGCATTCACGGTGGGCAACGACCGTGAGCTTGACCATGAACTCGCTCCGTACGACATAATGGGCACTATGGCCCACATCACGATGCTGGAGAGTGTCGGGCTTCTTTCAAAGGAAGATCTGGACAAACTGCTGCCGGCGCTCAAGGAATTATATTCATCCGCCCGCAATGGAGAGCTTTACGTCGAGGATGACGTGGAGGACATCCACTCTCAGATCGAGCTGATGCTGACGCGGAAGCTCGGGGATGTCGGGAAGAAGGTGCACACAGGGCGTTCCCGTAACGATCAGGTTCTGGTGGATCTGAAACTCTATGCCCGCGCCGAGATCGAGAAGACAGTACACAAGGTGGAATCGTTGTTCAAAACGCTTCAGGAAGCCAGCGAGAAGTACAAGGATGTGCTGATTCCTGGCTACACCCATCTGCAGGTGGCCATGCCATCTTCCTTCGGGCTATGGTTCGGAGCCTACGCCGAGAGCCTTTGCGATGACCTCAGCATGATGAAGGCCGCTTGGGAAGTCGTCAACCTTAACCCGCTCGGCTCCGCCGCCGGCTATGGCTCGTCCGCTCCGCTGAACAGGACTCTGACCACAGAACTTCTTGGTTTTGAAGACTTGGACTACAACTCAGTCTATGCGCAGATGACAAGAGGGAAAATGGAGCGGGCCGTGGCGTTCGCATATTCTTCAATCGCGGAGACAGTCGGACGGCTCGCTATGGACGGCTGTCTTTTCTCCAGCCAGAATTTCGGGTTCATCCATCTGCCGGACGCGCTGACGACCGGATCCAGCATCATGCCGCACAAGAAGAACCCGGACGTGTTCGAGCTCGTGAGGGCTCACTGCAACAAGCTTCAGGGCGTGCCGAACACCATCCGCCTCATCACCGGGAACCTGCCGAGCGGCTATTTCCGGGACATGCAGATCCTCAAGGAAGTGTTCTTCCCGATCTTCAAGGAAATGAACGACTGCCTCGACATTGTTGAATATGCCGTCCGCGGAATGGAGGTCGTCACAGATGCGATGAGCGATCGTAAGTACCGCCTTGCGTTCAGCGTGGAGGAGGTCAACCATCTGGTAGAGAACGGAGTGCCGTTCAGAGACGCCTACCGGCAGGTAGCAGAGGCAATCAGAAAAGGTACATTTGAATATCACGGCGAGCTTCACCACACTCACGAAGGTTCCATAGGCAACCTCTGCAACGACCGCATCGCCGCCAAGATGTCACGGATCATCTCCGGCTTCGGTTTCGGAAAGGTTCATGATGCGGTTTCCTCCCTCACCGGCGTCGGAGACTCCATAACACCTACTTCAATGAGAATCTAGCCCCGAATGTCAGCATGAAGTCCAAAGGACGATCCTTGTAGATGGTCTGGACATCAGACTTGTCATCGAAATGATAACTAAGACCAGGCTCCACGTAAAGGCCGATGTTCTTGGTCAGGTTCGCCTGAAGACCGGCGGACGCATTCAATGACCAGAGCAATGGTTTGACATTCAAACTTTTTCTGGTGTCTTCACCCTGCTTGACTCCGGCCAAGGTCTCCGTTGT
>CAKUVR010000040.1:0-20698 GCA_934698975.1 uncultured Bacteroidales bacterium | reverse complement strand
ATGCCGAATGCAGACTGCCGAAATCTGCGGAAATGAAAACTACCTAAAATTGTTGAAGAAAAAGTTGCTTTTTACACTTCAAGAAGAGTGTCGATGACTATATGCTCACTCTCGGCACTTCTTTCGTGGTCCTGATGTGACCGAAAGGGTTATGACTCGGCGACCGGAAAAGAAATGACCAATACTTTTGAAAAATGTATGGTGGAAATTTGGCCAACTGAAAAAAGAATCATACCTTTGGCGGAACAAGATGCGACCTGTCGCTGTGGTTATATATTTTTCGGAATATTCCGAATATTGTGAAAAATTGTAGTCGCTGTGGGTTGGTTTTGTTTAAGATTGACACATAATTATTAACACGCCTCTGATATTCAGAGACACTGATGACTTTTTTATCACACATTTCGCTATGGAAGTAAAGAACGCTGTAGCCGGAACGCTGGAGTCAGGTGACATCATGATCCAGATCGCCCCGGCAGAGACGAAAGGTCTGCACATCGACCTTGACAGTTCTGTAGCCGCACAGTTTGGCAGACAGATCCGCAAGGTCATTGAGGAAACACTCACCGAATTCGGCCTTGAGGACGCTGACATCAAGGCAGTTGACAAGGGTGCCCGTGACTGCACGATCCGCGCAAGGGTGACCGCGGCCGCCGTCCGCGCCACAGGTAAGGATGTTTGGGCTTAGTAAGCGTTAAGGAATAGGTCACCACTGACTTGACATATTCTTTAATGATTACTCAATCAGTTACGATTATGGAAAGATTAAGAAGAACAATGATGTTCGTTCCGGGCAACAATCCTGGAATGATGCAGGATGCCTTCATCTACGGGCCTGACTCGATCATGCTCGATCTGGAGGACTCCGTGACAATGGCCGAAAAAGACGCGGCTCGTTTGCTCGTCTATAATGCACTGAAATCAATCGACTACGGTGACACCGAAATGGTTGTCCGGATCAATCCGCTCAGCACCCCTTACGGTCACAAGGACGTGGAGGCTGTCGTGAAGGCCGGTGTCCAGGTGATCCGCATGCCTAAGACCGAGACCGCCGATGAGGTACGCGAGCTTGAGGCCGAGATCGAGAAGGTCGAGAAGGAGATAGGCTGTCTGGGAAGAACCCGCATGATGGCCGCCATCGAAAGCGCGGAGGGCATCTGCAACGCCTTCGCCATCGCCAAGGCCTCCAAGAGGATGATGGGTATCGCCCTCGGAGCCGAGGACTACTGCGCCAACCTCAAGACCCAGCGCACTCCGGGCGGAGCCGAACTCCTCTATGCCCGCGAGACCATCGTGGTTGCCGCCAGGGCTGCCGGAATCGATGCCCTTGACACGGTATATTCAAATCTCGATGACATGGAGACTTTCCGCAAGGAGGTCGAGCTCATCAAGACCCTCGGATTCGACGGCAAGTCCATCATCAACCCTCGTCAGATCCAGATCGTGAACGAGGTGTTCGCGCCGACCGAGAAGGCCATCGAGAAGGCCAGGAAGATTCTCGCCGCCATCAAGGAGGCCGAGAAACGCGGCTCAGGCGTCATCGCCGTGAACGGCAAGATGGTTGACCGTCCTGTCGTCATCAGGGCGCAGCGCACCATTGACCTTGCAATCGCTTCGGGCATATTAACAAAGGAGGAAGTTTATGAGTAATATAAAGGAAAGGGCGGCGTTCGTGGAAAAGGCGGCGGCCGCGATGGGAAAGAAGGTGTATTCAGGAGAGACCCCGAAGAACACCACATTCCGCAAGGATCTCCAGAAAGTTCAGTCAAAGGTGGTCACGCTTGAGGATGCCATCAGACTCAGCGGTCTCAAGGACGGAATGACAATCTCCTTCCACCACCATTTCAGAGGCGGAGACAAGGTTGTGAATATGGTTGTGGGCAAACTGGCCGAGATGGGGTTCAAGAATCTCCACCTCGCCGCGTCCAGCCTTTCGGACGTCCATGCTCCGCTGATCGACCACATCAAGAACGGAGTGATCACAAAGATTTCGACCTCGGGACTCCGCGGCGAACTCGCCAAGGAGATTTCCCACGGCCTGATGGAGGAGCCGGTTGTGTTCCGCAGCCACGGAGGACGTGGAAGCGCCATCGCCAACGGTGATCTTCACATTGATGTAGCCTTTTTGGGCGCTTCTTCCAGTGACCCTGCCGGCAACGCCAGCGGTTACTCCCGCTCCAATCACGCCAAGTCCATCTGCGGTTCCCTCGGCTACGCTAAGCCTGACGCCCAGTACGCTGACAAGGTTGTGATCATCACCGACGATCTCGTTGATTATCCGAACACTCCGAACTCGATTTCAGAGCACGATGTGGATTATGTTGTCCTCGTGGACTCTGTAGGTGACTCTTCCAAGATCTCTTCCGGAGCCATCCGCGACACCAAGAACCCTCGCGACATCCTGCTCGCGATGAACGCCGCCAAGGTCATCGTCAACAGCGGCTATTTCAAGGAAGGATTCTCAATCCAGACTGGATCCGGTGGAGCTTCTCTTGCCGCGGTCAAGTATATTCGTGAAGAAATGATCAAGAGGGGCATTCATTCCAGCTTCGCGCTCGGAGGAATCACCGCCCACATGGTCAAGATGCACGAGGAAGGCCTCATCGAGCGCCTCATCGACGTTCAGTCATTCGACCGCGTGGCCGCCGAATCCATCAAGAACGACCCGTTCCACAAGGGAGTCTCCGCCAATGAATATGCCAGCGCGGACGAACCTGGATCAGCCGTCCACTATCTCGACATCGTCATCCTCTCGGCTCTTGAGGTGGATGTCAACTTCAATGTCAATGTGCTTGTGGGCAGCGACGGAGTCATCAGAGGAGCTGTCGGCGGACACCCTGACACAGCTGCCGACTCGGCCCTCTCCATCATCGTCTGCCCTCTGATGCGCGGACGCATCCCTTGCGTGGTGGACGAGGTCACAACTCTCATCACTCCTGGCTCGACAGTCGATGTCGTTGTCACTGAATATGGCATCGCGGTCAACCCGCGCCGTCCTGAGATCGCGGAGCGCCTGAAGGAAGCCGGCTTGAAGATTGTTGATATTCATGACCTTAAGGAGTTGGCTCTCAAGTCCATCGGTGTTCCTGACCCGCTTCCGTTCGGAGACAAGGTTGTGGGCGTTGTGATGAACCGTGACGGCTCGGTGATGGATGTCATAATGAACATCGAAGACTAATTTGATTTATTGAAGATTCCCTTTAAGGAGGAGAAATTATCAAGTCAAACTGCTTCTGATTATTAGATAGATTCTTGTTTATGGAGATTACGCTTGACCATCTGCTGGCAAGTCGTGAGGAACGGGCTTCTTTCCAGAAGGAACTGCTGAAAGGCTACCCTGGAAGGACTCTGGTTTGCCTTACGGTCATAATGCCGGGCAAGGTCAAGCGTAATCTACAATCCCTTGTGGTCGCCCAGGCCGCTGTCACGGCTCTGGTCTCGGCTTTCGGGCGTGAGATGCTGAAGTTGGAACTCCGCGATCTGCCGACCGGCTACGAGGCTTATCTCGTCACCCCTCTTTCCAACGAGGAAGCCAAACGTGAGACGTGCCGCATTGAGGACACGCATCCGCTTGGCCGTCTTTTTGATTTGGATGTAATTGACTCTGATGGAGTTCCTGTTTCAAGAGGGTCGATCGGCCTAAGTCCGAGGAAGTGCCTTGTCTGTGACAACGAGGCTCGCTTCTGCATGCGTAACCGTACTCACACGATGGCTGAATTGACGGCCAAGATAGACGAAATGATCGAGGCCTATGTGCGATAACCGTCACTACATAAGCGAGGTTCCGCTGTCGTTGAACTCAGTCCGGAGACGGGTTGAGGCTTTCCTCTCAGCCAATGGACTCAGACTCGCTCCGTTGGACCGCTACGTGGTCATCAGCCGCGACGAGGATGGAGATGAAATCCTTGCGGGAGGCGGACTTGACGGCAATGTCATAAAGTGCGTAGCTGTGTCGGAAGCGGCAAGAAGCGAAGGACTTATGAATATTCTTGTGTCCCGCCTGATCGCTCTCGCACGTGAGGATGGTCTGGAGTCTGTCAAGGCTTTCACCAAGCCGGAGAACGTGGGGATATTCAAAAGCCTTGGGTTCTCGTTGCTTGCGTCAGCCCCGAAGGCTGTTCTGATGGAGAACGGCAAGGGAGGGCTTACGGAGTACGAGAGGTATTTGGCTTCGCTTGCCCGTCCGGGACGGAACGGGGTCATCGTGATGAACGCCAATCCGTTCACCAAAGGGCATCGCTGGCTGATCGAACAGGCCGCCTCGCAGGTGGACAATCTCTATGTGATTGTTGTTAAGGAAGATCGCTCGCGTTTTCCTTACGCTGAGAGAAAGGCGATGATCGAGGCCGGTTGCGCCGGACTTGACAACGTGACCGTCTGCGAGGGCAGTGACTACGCCATCTCGGCGGCGACTTTCCCGACATATTTCCTGAAGAGACTGGATGATGCTACGGACACTCAGATCGCCCTTGATCTGGATCTGTTTGTGAACCACATCGCTAAGCCACTTGGGGTTACGGTGCGTTTCGCCGGCAGTGAGCCGGCAGATGCGCTTACCCATCGCTACAACGAGTTGATGGCGGAGATCTTGCCGAACCATCCGGCCCCTGAACCAAATTCTCCGGTCGCTGAGCTTGTCGAAGCGCACCGTCCGGCCGGAATAGATTTCATTGAAATCCCAAGACTTGAGCAGAACGGCAATCCAATCAGCGCCACCTCGCTGAGGCGGGCCTTAGACAAAGGCAACCTCAGAGAGGCGATGGAATATATTCCTGAAACCTCCGTCCCTTATCTGGTGGCGGACCTCGCTGAACGGGCGCTACGGATGGAACTCGACACGACCCCGAAACCGGGCCTTGTCGATAAACAAGACAACGGAGCCCACAAAGACATGGACTATGCCCTGATGTCCAAAAGCATCTCCGCATTAAGGCCTTACCTGACAAGATTGGCCGTGGAGTCCGCAAAAGTCATAGATCCAGCAAGGATAAAGGAAATAGGAATCGAGGCCGAAAAAGCCATGCTGAAAGCCACCGGTGGAGTGAACACCCACAAAGGAGCCCTTTTCTGCATCGGCCTTTCCGTTGCAGCAGCCTCCAACTTAGCGTCAAGGACGAGATCTGTGCCGGCATATTCATTTAAGGAACTAGTGTCCCGCATCGCATCGGAGATTCCGCTCGCCCAAGGCACGCACGGAGCCGAGGCAAAGAGAAGCTTCAAGGTCAGCGGTGCTCTTGAGAACGCCCGTGCGGCCTATTCGGAGCTGTTCACCGACTGGCTGCCGTATTACCGCGATCTAGAAGCTGACCCGTGTCGCTGCCACAAGACCCTGCTTCACATAATGACGACTCTTGACGACACCAACATTCTCCACAGAAGGGGAGCGGAGGGACTCGCCCGCGTCAAGTCCGAGGCCTCAAGGCTTCTGGAAGACTTCTGCGAGACCAAAATGTCGTCTTTGAACAAGGATTTCATCAGGGAGAACATTTCGCCCGGCGGAAGCGCCGACATGCTGTCCCTGACTATATTTATAGATAGTATAATTAATTGTTAACTAATAATTTATTAACACAAAACTAATTTCCATTATGGTAGAATTGATTCCACATGGCGTTTACCTGAAAAATGGCAAGACTATCGTCAACGATGCCGCAGGAATGCCGTCTGCCGACGAGGCCCGCGAAAACACCATCGCCTACAGAATCCTCCGCGCCCACGATGTGGACGGAAGCAAAGGCAAGAAGATGCGCATCAGGTTCGATGCGATGGCTTCACACGACATCACATACGTCGGAATTATCCAGACTGCCCGTGCCAGCGGACTTGACAAGTTCCCTATCCCTTATGCGATGACCAACTGCCACAACTCCCTGTGCGCTGTCGGCGGTACCATCAACGAGGACGACCATATCTTCGGACTCTCTGCGGCCAAGAAGTACGGCGGAATCTATGTCCCTGCCAATCAGGCAGTTATTCATCAATATGTCCGTGAAGCTCTCGCTGGTTGCGGTCGCATGATTCTCGGTTCGGACAGCCACACCCGCTACGGCTCTCTCGGCTGCATGGGTGTCGGAGAAGGTGGCGGTGAGCTCGTAAAGCAGCTCCTCCACAACACTTGGGACATCAACGCTCCTGAGGTTGTTCTGGTTTGGCTCGAAGGCAAGCCTAAGAAGGGTGTCGGCCCTCATGATGTGGCCATCTCCCTTGTAAAGGCTGTGTTCGAGAATGGTTTCGTGAAGAACAAAGTGCTTGAGTTCGCCGGCCCTGGCGTAGCATCCCTCCCTACCGATTTCCGTAACGGAATCGACGTGATGACCACCGAGACCACCTGTCTCAGCTCTATCTGGATCACAGACGAGAAGGTAGAGGAATACTACAAGATGCACGAGCGTCCGGAGGCTTACAAGACCCTCCAGCCTGGCGAGATCGCTTACTACGATTCGATGATCCGCATTGATCTCTCCAAGCAGGAGTCAATGATCGCCCTTCCGTTCCATCCTTCAAACGCCTACACGATCCACGAGTTCCAGGCTGACCCTGAGGGAATCCTCAAGAAGGTAGAGGAAGATGCCAAGAAACGTTTCGGAGACAAGATCACCATCGACCTTGAGAGCAAGGTGAAGAACGGCAAGGCTTTCGCTGATCAGGCCATCATAGCCGGCTGCTCCGGAGGTACTTACGACAACCTCAGCGAAGCCGCCGCTATCATGAAGGGAAAGACCATCGGTAACGACTACTTCACGATGTCCGCCTACCCTCAGTCTACACCTGTCTATCTCGCGACCACACGCAACCATATTGCCGAAGAGTTGCTTGAGGCCGGTGTTGTGATCAAGCCAGCGTTCTGCGGACCTTGCTTCGGTGCCGGAGACGTTCCTGCGAACAACGGACTCTCGATCCGCCACACCACCCGCAACTTCCCTAACCGCGAAGGCTCGAAGCCAGGCCAGGGACAGATCTCCCTTGTCTGCCTGATGGACGCCCGCTCTATCGCCGCCACGGCAGCCAACGGTGGAGTCATCACAGCCGCCACCGACATTGAATATGAAGACACACACAAGCCATATTCATTCGATGACCGCATCTACAAGAGCCGCATCTACTACGGTTTCGGCAAGGCTGACCCTACAGTCGAGCTCCGCTACGGACCGAACATCAAGGACTGGCCTAAGATGTACCCGATGGAGGAGAACATGCTTCTCGAACTCGCTGCTGTCATCCACGACCCTGTCACCACAACCGACGAGCTCATCCCGTCCGGCGAAACCTCAAGCTACCGCTCCAACCCTCTGAAACTCTCCGAGTTCGCTCTCTCACGTCGTGTCCCTGAATATGTAGGACTGAGCAAGAGGATCCAGGCTGAAGACCTTGAGCGCCGTGAGGGCAAGACCCCTCAGCACGTGCTTGACGCTCTCGCCAAGGTAGGTGCGAAGCCAGAGAACACTTCGTTCGGCTCATGCGTGTTCGCGAACAAGCCAGGCGACGGCTCAGCCCGCGAGCAGGCCGCTTCATGCCAGAAGGTGCTCGGCGGCGACGCCAACATCTGCTATGAATATGCCACCAAGCGTTACCGCAGCAACTGCATCAACTGGGGCATCGTTCCTTTCACAATCTCAAAGGACACTCCTTTTGAATATGTAGCCGGTGACTTCGTCTATGTTCCCGGCATCCGCGAGGCCATCCTTTCCGGTAAGGAGGAGATCGACGCCAAGGTGATCTGCGCCGATGGAGTCAAGGATATCCACCTTTACTTCCAGAACCTCACCGCCGACGAGCGTGAGATCCTCGCTGACGGCTGCCTGATGAACTTCTACGCCGCGCAGAAGAACAAGTAATATATTCGTAAAACACTTTAATTTTTGATATTCAATTATGAAAAAGATTCAGATGATCACTCCTCTCGTTGAGATGGATGGTGATGAAATGACAAGGATCCTGTGGAAAATGATTAAGGATGAACTTATCATTCCATTTGTTGATCTGAAGACAGAATACTATGACCTTGGCCTCGTTCACCGTGACGAGACCGCCGACCAGGTGACCGTGGACTCAGCCAACGCCACCAAGAAGTACGGTGTTGCCGTGAAGTGCGCCACCATCACTCCTAACGCCAAGCGTATGACCGAGTACAACCTGCACCAGATGTGGAAGAGCCCGAACGGAACCATCCGTTCCATGCTTGACGGCACCGTGTTCCGCACACCTATCACCATCCCTTCCATCTCTCCTGCCGTGAAGTTCTGGAAGAAGCCTATCACCATCGCCCGTCACGCGTACGGTGATGTCTACAAGAGTGTTGACATCCGTGTTGAGGAACCGGGAGTTGCCAAGCTCATCTTCGAAGGCGAGAGCGGCAAGAGGGAAGAGCAGATCGTCCACACCTTCAAGGGCCCTGGCGTTCTTCAGGGAATGCACAACACCGACGCTTCGATCCGTTCCTTCGCCCACGCTTGCTTCAAGTACGCCCTTGACCTCAAGCAGAGCATCTGGTTCGCCACAAAGGACACCATCGCCAAGAAGTACGACGGACGTTTCCGTGAGATCTTCGAGGAGGTGTTCGCTGAGTACAAGGATGCCTTCGCCGCAGCCGGAATTGAGTACTTCTACACTTTGATTGATGACGCTGTAGCGCGTGTCATGCGCAGCGAGGGTGGTTTCATCTGGGCCTGCAAGAACTACGATGGTGACGTGATGAGCGACATGATCTCCACCGCCTTCGGTTCTCTCGCCATGATGACATCCGTTCTCGTCAGCCCTGACGGCAAGTATGAATATGAGGCCGCCCACGGCACTGTTACCCGTCACTACTACAAGCACCTCCAGGGTGAGGAGACCTCCACGAACCCTATCGCCACGATCTTTGCGTGGAGCGGCGCGTTCCGCAAGAGAGGTGAACTGGACAACCTCCCTGAGCTTGTGAACTATGCGGACCAGCTTGAGGCCGCCTGCTTCGACACCCTCAACGAAGGCATCGTGACCAAGGATCTCGCCAACCTTATGGAAGGCGTCACCCCACAGGTCAAGAACTCCGCCGACTTCATCGCCGCCATCCGCGAGCGCCTCGAAAAGCGTCTCGCCTAAGGCTGTGCCGTCTGGTCGCTGAGCTTGTCGAAGCGACATCCTCGACCGAGGAATAAGAAAGCCATCTGTATAATGGCTGTAGCAAAAAAGACTTCCCGAAATTTTGCACGTTACCAAAATTTCGGGAAGTCTTTCTCGCTATCTGCGCTGGCAGCCATGCTTCGCTCACGGCCATGCTGTCCTCTGCCACCTCGTGCGTATAGGTTTATATTTCACCCACCGTTTCCTGTACCGGTGGTCTGTTTACTTATTTTTGAATTACGCTCTGGAGGGCATATTCCCAGAATCCAGTCCGCTCTGAATCATTTTCATATCCCTTGGGGTATTGTCCTTCAGGACATTCCGGATAAACTTTCTTTATAAGCAGAACGCAGTACCTTCTGTTTGAATATTCAGTGCCGCATGGAATCACCATGCTCCTGAGATTCATGGAGGTGTGGACTTCAATATTCTTTTCTTCCCCTGAAATGATGAACTTCTTGGAGATGAAAGTTGGCGCCTTGGCTTCTTTCTCTTTGAATTGGATGAACAGTTTACATTCTCCGGTACCTTCAATCTGATATTCCAAAACGTTGCTTTCCAAATTTTTTTCTTCATACTTTTTCGTTTCACCGGACGGGATGGTGATCTGCACTCTGATGTCCGTGACAGTCTTGGCGTTATTCTCACATTTGATTGAGATGGGCACCTGCGCATGTGTTTTCAGTCCACCTGCAATTAGAAACAGAGTGAATATGGCAGCAAGTAACAAGTTCTTCCTCATGGTTTGATAAGCCTAACCGTTAAATCGTTGTAAATATAAGGAGATTCCATGCCGATTACAAACATTATGCCCGTTGAAATCAGCGACTTGCTTAAGATCTGGTTTTATTTATTAGCGATGTTGCTGGGGGCGAAAATGGCGTTTATGCCCCCGGAACGCTTCTCTGAATGCTTTTCGGGGGCAATACGCTGTGATTTGCACCCGATAATTGTATTTGGCTGAAAAAATGTCCGTGTGCTGATGGCTTGGCTACTGATTATCATATAGTTCTACGAAGCGGTTGTCCATACTGGATTTTCGTGCATATTCGATTTTGATGTAACTTTGCATCGGATTCTCTAAGGAATCTGCTTATAATAATTAACGTCATGAGAACAAGAATATTCATTAGACTTGCGGTGTTGACGATGGTGATCGCCACTGCTTTAGGATGCTCAAAGACTCCAGCTTCTATCAAGGAATTGCCTTCAATGTACGCCCGGATGGACAGCGTGAAAATTCATTACAAGGAATATGGTCAGGGCGATAAGGCCGTGGTGTTCATCCACGGGTTCGGGTGCGACATGTACTCTTGGGAGAAACAGTTTGAGGGGCTGAAAGACATCAAGGACCTCAGGATGATATTCATAGACCTGCCCGGATTCGGTGGAAGCGACAAGCCGCGGGTGGAGTACACCTTGCAATATTTCGCTGATGCGGTGAATGCTGTGATGGCTGCGGAGAGGGTTGATTCAGCGGTGTTCGTGGGGCATAGCCTCGGCACTCCAGTCTGCCGGCAGGTGCTTCTGACGGGAGGCAGGGGGGCGCTTTGCGACATCGACGGAGTGTACTGCTTTTACACTGAACCGGTCAGCCCTGAATATGAAGCCGCGATCCAGGCTTTCTCTGACAGTTTCAAGGGTGAAGGCTGTCGTGCGAACATCGAGGGCTTCGTCACCTCGCTCGCTGGCCCCGACACTCCGGCATCCATCACTGAATATGCCATGTCCACAATGCCCATGACTCCTGAATATGTTGCCTCAAGCACGATGGGTAACCTTGTGGCGCGGAAGTGGTGGACCGGTGTGCCGATTCTGGCTCCGGCCAAGATCATCTGCACCCAGAACAGCGGTCTTGATCCTGACAACAAAGAGAAGATGGCGGCACTGTACCCTCGGATGGATTACACAGAACTCACAACCTGCGGTCATTTCATCCAGATGGAGCAGCCGGAATTGGTGAACGAACAGATTCTGGATCTGCTGCTGGACTGATGTCGTGGCACTTAATGAGATGAATATGACAGGAATAGCACTGCGGCCTGGTTCGTTTCACACTACTGGGTCATATCGATTTGTCATTGAGTATTAACCATTTATCTGCCACGACATATCATCCTCGCGGAAGTTTTGATGGCGGGGGCAAAAACGGTGTTTACGCACCCGAAAGGCTAGACAAAGTGCTTTTCGGGTGCGTTTGGTTATAATCTGCCCCCGAGATGCCAAAGACTGGTCGCTGAGCTTGCCGAAGCGGTCACCGTGACTTGGCCCTTCGACCCTTCGACAAGTTCAGGAATCGCATGCTCATGGACCACAGGCTCAGTGACTGGCGGAAAGTGTAAAGTTTCTTTACACCCAGTGTTAAATTTCTTTACACTTCTGAAAACTGCGAAAATCGCTAAAATATTCATAACTAATTAATTATGTGTTTTGGCACGCCTAATGCTTGTGACTTTTACCGAAAAGATAAAATGAACATGAAAAAGGCAATATTCATAACATTGGCGATGATGGCCGCGGCTCCGGTTTTCGCGCAGGAGTCGCTTCCGAATCCGATGACACTGAAGGACTGCATGGAGTATGCGATCAGCAACAGCACAAAGGTCAGGATCCAGCAGGCATCCAACGGTGACGCCCGCCTCGCCAGAAGGGACGCGATTTTCGAGGCTTTCACTCCAGAGATCAGCGGAAGCAGCTACGCTTACTACAACTTCGGACGTGCCGTTGACCCTAAGACCAACACTTACGTCACCACGACATCCTTCCACAACAGCTACGGAGTCAGCGCGGGCATCGCCCTATTCAACGGATTCAAAGCCGTGAACAACATGAAGATCTCCAAGACATCCATCGCTCTTGGCAACTCGCAAGAAGACCAGATCGAGGCCGACATCTGTCTCGCCACGATGGAGGCCTACTGCAACGTGCTCTACTACAGTCAACTTGCAGACATTTACAAATCTCAGGTTGAGGTTGCGGAGGAATCCCTCGCTAAGGCACGCCGTCAGGAGGAACTCGGACAGAAAGGCCACGCTGATGTGGTCGAGATGGATTCCAACCTTGCCGACAAGCAGTACCAGCTCGTTGAAGCCAACAACAAGCTCAACGATGCGAAGATCACCCTTGAGGACGTGATGTTTTGGTCGGAACCAAGCGAGCTTGTCATTGACACGACCCTTCCGACCACACTCGACTCTGAGCGGATGCTGACAGATTCCCTGGCCATGGAAGACATGGTGGACTTCGCGCAGAACAATAATCCTGCTGCCCGTGTCGCAAGGTACAACCTATTGAACGCCAAGCGGGAACTTAGCACCGCCAGATGGCAGTTGCTCCCTTCTCTGAATGCCTACGCCGGCTGGTCCACGACCTATTTCACCTATCCTGGCAGCGGCTCGACATCCGATCCGTTCAAGACCCAGTTCAAGAACAACGGTGGTGAATATGTCCAACTGTCCCTGAATATTCCGATCTTCTCAGGGCTCCAGCGCCATAGCAACATCGCAAGAAAAAAGAATGCTGTAGCGAAGGCCACAGCCGAGTACGACCAGAAGATGAGGGAGATCTCAGCCGAAGTGCGTAGGGCTGTCCAGGATCGTGACGGAGCTTCCGCCGCCTACATCCAGGCGCAAAGAAAGTCCGAAGTACAGGAGGAAGCATATTCATTGAATATGAAAAAGTTGGAGCAGGGTCTCATCTCTCCGATCGAGTTCCAGACCGCCTCTAACAACTACCTTGAGGCGAACGCCCAACGGCTCAACTCGCTGCTGACCTACTTCATCAAGCGCAGCGTGGTCAACTACTACAACGGAGTGGATTACATCAATCAATGAATATCTTAACGTGGTCCCTGAGCTTGTCGAAGGGTCGAAGGGCCGCCAAAGAATAGAAAATAATAATAAAGTAACAAAAAGATAACAACAAACATTATGGACAAGATAATCGAAAGAAAGAAAGGCTGGAGATCAGCCTTCACAAAAAAGGCGATGCCTTACTGGCTTGGAGCCATCGTGGTAGTGTTCGTGCTCTACCTCGTGTTCAGAGACAATTCCAAGACCCTCCGGGTTGACAAGGACACGATCACGGTCAGCGAAGTCACTGACGGACAGTTCAACGACTACATCCGTGTGAGCGGTCAGGTCCAGCCGATGGTCACGATTCAGATCAGCCCGCTTGAGGGCGGCACCGTCCAGAAAATCATCGTCGAGGAAGGATCAACAGTCAAGGCCGGCGAGCCGATCCTTGTACTCTCCAACGACAATCTTGATCTCCAGATACTTAACGCCGAGGCTGAGCTTGCCGAGAAGGAGAACATCCTTCGAAACACGATGATCTCGATGGAGCAGCAGAAACTCTCCCACGAGCAGAACAGGCTCCGCTACGCCTCCGAGGCCAAGCGCAACAAGAGAACTTTCGAGCAGAACCAACAGCTCTACAAAGAAAAACTCATCTCCAGAGAGGACTTCCTCAAGGCTGAGGAAGACTACGAACTCTCGCAGCAGAATCTTGACCTTACCCTCAAGAGCATGGAGCAGGACAGTCTTTACCGTTCAACCCAGCTCCTGAGTCTCCGCGAAAGCCTGGACAATATGAAGATGAACATGCAGCTGATCCGTCGTCGTAAGGAGAGCCTGACGATCAAGGCTCCGATTGATGGAGTCCTCGGACTTCTGGACGCGAACCTTGGTCAGTACATCGGTGCCGGCACAAAGATCGGCCAGATCAACTCCGAAGGCAGCTACAAGATTGAGGCTAAGATAGATGAGCACTACATCGACCGCGTGGTTCCAGGGCTTGACGCCACATTCGAGCGTCAGAGCGAGAAATATGACGCACAGGTGCGCAAGGTCTATCCGGAGGTGCGCGACGGCAAGTTCCAGGCGGACTTCAAGTTCGAGGGCCAGCAGCCTGACAACATCAGGACCGGCCAGACATATTACCTGAACCTTCAGCTCGGTCAGCCGGAGCAGGCTGTCCTCATCCCTCGAGGAACATTCTACCAGAAGACCGGTGGCAAGTGGATTTATGTTGTCACCAAGGATGGCGGAAAGGCCGTCAAGCGCGAGATCCGCATCGGTCGCCAGAACCCTCAGTTCTACGAGGTTCTCGAAGGTCTGGAGCCGGGCGAGAAGGTCATCACCTCATCCTACGACAACTACGGCGACAGCGATGTACTTGTCTTCTAATAGGTCGCTGAGCCTGTCGAAGGGCTGCCAAAACAAGAATATAAACAATAACAAATATAAATTACAAAGTCATGATTAAAGTTACAAATCTCTCAAAGGTCTTCAGAACCGAAGAAATCGAGACAACAGCCCTCAATGGGGTTTCATTCGAAATCGCTGATGGTGAATTCGTTGCCATCATGGGTCCTTCTGGTTGCGGTAAGTCAACCCTTTTGAACATCCTCGGCCTTCTTGACAACCCGACAGGAGGCTCCTATGAGCTTCTCGGCACAGAGGTAAGCCAGCTCAAGGAGAAGGAGCGCACAAAGTTCCGCAAGGGCAACATCGGATTCGTGTTCCAGAGTTTCAACCTGATCGATGAGTTGAATGTCTACGAGAACATCGAGCTTCCGCTGAGGTACCTGAACATCTCCGCCGCTGAGCGTAAGCAGAAGGTCACTGAGATCATGAAGAGAATGGCCATCAGCCACAGAGCCCAGCACTTCCCTCAGCAGCTTTCCGGAGGTCAGCAGCAGAGAGTGGCCATCGCCCGTGCCGTTGTAGCAGGTCCGAAGCTGATCCTCGCCGATGAGCCTACAGGTAACCTGGATTCAAAGAACGGTAAGGAGGTTATGGATCTTCTCAGCGAACTCAACAAGGAGGGTACGACAATCGTGATGGTGACCCACTCCCAGAGAGACGCCGCCATCGCACAGCGCACCATCGACCTCTTCGACGGCCAGATTGTCTCCGATGTGAAGAACGAACTTTAGTGCCGGTCATTGAGCCTGTCGAAATGACCGTCCCTTCGACAGGCTCAGGGACCAAAACGAAATCTTATCCGTGAGGACTGGCCAGTAATCCGGCGGAGCTGATGACCGTCGGTGCGGACTTGACAGTAGATAATGTAATATAGTTACTCATAGGCTGCCGGTCCTCACGTTTAAGGTTTATGAATATATCAAAAAACAAATAGTTGGCCTCCACGAGGCCGTGAACGGAATATGAACAGTTTCATTAACTTCTTGAAGCGCAACAAACTTTACAGCGCTGTCAACCTGCTGGGACTCAGTCTCTCGATGGCGTTTGTCCTGCTTCTGGCAGTGTATGTCACCAGCCAGCTGAACACAGACTCGTTCCAAAAGAACGCTGACCGGATCTATGTGATCGCCCAGAAAGAGACCCTTTCGTCCGCTTACTGGCTGTCCCGCCACATGAAGGCTAACTTCCCGGAGATCGAGAAGGCGGCTTCATATTCCTGCAACGGAATGCAGGAGTACAAGATCGACGGCAACACCGTGAACGTCAGGACATCTTACGCCGACTCGTCGTTTTTTGATATGTTCAGTTTCACTCTTGTGGAAGGTGACTATAGAGAGTGGAAGGCCTCGATAAGCGGTGTCTTGATCAGTGAGTCTTTCGCCAAGGCTCAGTTCGGAGACAGGGATCCGGTCGGACGTGAGATCCGTTTCGATGGTGCTGATTCGACGGTGAGCAACCTGACAGTCTCAGGTGTGTTCAAGGACATTGAGAACTCCATCATCAGACCGTGCGACATATTCCTTCGTGGAGAGATCATGACGATCACCAATAAGGCGAACGACGAGCGGATGTCCAACGCCGGATCATCCACTTGCTTTGTGATGGCTTATCCGAACGCTGATCTTCCGGCCAGACACGATGACATTCTTAAATGGTGCCGGGAGAATTTCTGGACATATATGTCAGACTACGGCGGAGACGATAACGACGTGAGGATCATTCCTTTGCGGAATGTCTATTTCCTGTCGGACGGCAATGAGGACTATAATGACAGTCTGCGTCTTGGCAACAAGACGACCGTGATGCTGCTTGCCGGAATGTGCTTCCTGCTGCTCCTGTTCGCCATCCTGAACTATGTGAACATGACCACGGCGCTGTCCGGTTTCCGTGCCAAGGAGATGGCCACCAGAAGGCTTATCGGCGCGACGAAAGGCGGAATATTCCTGAAAATGATTGTCGAGAGCACCATCATCTGCGCGGCAGCTATGGTCATCGCCATCCTGCTTGGCGAGGCCATTTCCCCAGCGGCCTCGAAGGTGCTTAACTATGACATCTCGATCTTCAAGGCTGTCTCTCCGCTGAGCGTGCTTGTCTGCGTGCTGTTCACGGTTCTGGTCGGTGTCATCGCTGGCATTGTTCCGGCTCTTATAATCCAGAAGGCCGAGCCGATCGAGATTGTCCGAGGAACGCTCAGGCTCAAGACCAAGACACTTTACAGCAAGGTCATCATTGTCATTCAGAATGTCATCACGGTCGTGATGCTTGTGACGGCGTTCACGATGTTCCTCCAGATCCGCTCTATGATAAGCGCCCCCGTGGGCTACAACACCGAGGATCAGATCACGATAAGCAATGAATATGGCCGCGCTGGTGATTTGACTCCGCTCATCAACAAGCTTAATGCGGAAAGCTGTGTCGAGGCTGTCGGTCTCGGTAACGGTTATCCGATGTTCGGAACCAACAACTGGACAATGTCCACCGAAAGCGGAAGGGAGGCTTCGTTCCAGATGGTTCAGGGCGACAGTGCCTATTTCAATATCCTCGGAATCAGGAAGAAACAGGACAACCACACACCTGACTGCTATTGGCTTAATGAATATGCCTACGGAGTCCTCGGAATAGACGAGACCGCTACGGAGTTCACAACCAAATCCAACAGCACGATGCAGATCGGCGGAATCTACTATGATTTCAAAATCAAGCCGTTGCTGGAGGAGCAGCATCCTGCGTTGATCTACCAGTATGATGAATATCCTGCCCAAAGATGGCCGTGGACTATTCTTGTGAAGACCACGCCGGATCACAAGGAGGCGTTCGCAAGGGTAAAGGCTGTCATCGATGAGATGTATCCTGACAAGATTTTCGATGCTTCCTATGTTGAGGATGACATCAAGACTGTGTTCGCTTCCGAGAGAAGGGTGCTGGAGATCATGGTCATATTCACAATCCTTTCGTTGCTGGTTTCGGCTCTCGGCCTTGTGGCGATGAGTTCGTACTATATGCAGCAGGAGCGTAGGACCGTCTCCTTGAAGAAGGTATATGGCGCTGACTACAACACTGTTCTGTGGGGCCTTGTGGCCGAGTTCATGAAGATGATCGGTGTGGCGTTCATAATCGCCGTGCCTGTGGCGTGGAACCTGATGCACACGTGGCTGAACGGATATTCCTACCGCATCGGCCTCCACTGGTGGATCTTCGCCATCGCCGGCCTGTTCACCGCTGTGATTGCCGTCCTTGCCGTCCTCTGGCAGGCCATCCGTGCCGCCCGCACCAACCCGGCTATCGAACTGAAAAAGGAGTAATACTGTAAAATTAATTATTAACCTCCATAGGGGGGGGGAAACATGAGAAGAGTAAGTGATTTGATAATCAAGGTTCTGTCCTTGGGAGTGGGAATGGCGATTGCCGTCATCCTGATCGCGAAAGTGTGTTTTGAACTGTCGTATGACAATGCTTATCAGGATGTTGACAGAATCTACAAGATTCGCACGGGCATAGCCCGTCAAGGCGAGGACAAGGATTTTGGGCAGGTCAGCGGAGCGGTGGCTCCGGGATTCAAGGCCGAGGTTCCAGGCGTGCTTGAGGCCACAAGATTCTCAAGCGTATTTAACAATGAGAATTTCATCATTGATGAGGAAGGAAGCAAGGTGGAAGCCAAACACATCATCACCGACTCCTGCTTCTTCAAGATATTCGACAGACCGTTCCTTGCGGGAGATCCGGAGAAGGCGCTTAAGTCATGGAGCGGCTTTGTCGCTGTTTCAAGGACATTCGCCGAGAAGTTAGGCGGAATAAATGAGGCCATTGACAAACAGATCGCCAACGAAGAGGTCCCGAATCTCAAGCTGACAGTCTGCGGAGTCTATGAAGACTTTCCGAAGAACGGTTCCATCCATCCGGATGTCATCCTGTCCATCGAAACGATGAGTTCGTGGAGTCTGAACAACTGGCTCGGCAACGACCGCTACATCGGATTCGTGAAACTTGCCGAAGGCGTTGACCCTGCGTCTCTTAAGGATGCCATCCACGAGATGCAGAAAGCGCATCAGCCATTGGATGAGTTGGAAAAGAACGGCACCACGATGTGGTACTTCCTCGCCCCATTGGCCAAGGAACACAGTTCTCAACCAGAGGTCAGGAATCTGGTCTTCATCCTCTCGATTGTCGCCATCCTGCTTCTTCTCGTCTCCATAATGAACTACGTCCTAGTGGCCATCTCGGATGTCATCCGCAGAGCCCGTGAAGTCGGAGTCCGTAAATGCTACGGAGCCGAAGCCTGGGACATCAACAAGATTCTCCTCAAGGAAACAGCCGGCAATCTGGGACTTTCCCTTGTCGTGGCAGCGTTGCTTGTCCTGGCGTTCAGAGGCGCGGTGGAATCCCTGCTCGGAGTCCCTGTGCAGGATCTGATCACTCCGCTCTCCATCTGGATCATCGTTGGAATTGTCATTCTTGTGTTCCTAGTCTCAGCCATCATCCCGGCTCAGATGTTCAACAGAATTCCTATCTCCAGCGCCTTCAGAGGCTACAAGGAGAGCAAGCGCCGCTGGAAAATCTCCCTGCTGGCCTTCCAGTTCGCCATCAATGCCGTGCTCGTGTCTCTCGTGCTGATCGTAAGCTTCCAGTACCGCAAGGTTCTGAACACTGATCCGGGCTACGATTACAAAAATCTGGTCTATGAGACATTCTCATCCTACGACCAGACCAGGATGAACGCCATCGCCGGTGCCGTCCGCACGCTTCCTGAGGTCGAAGCCGCTGAACTGACATACACATTGCCTTTCTACAGGGCTTCCGGCAACAACGTAAGTCTGCCTGGAGACGACCGCGAGCTTTTCAACATCGCCGATGAATATGGCGCCTCGGAAGGTTTCTTTGATATGATGGGCTTCCGTCTTGTGGAGGGATCAACCCCTAAAGGGCCTAACGATGTGGTTGTCAGCAAGTCGTTCGTGACCAAGATGGCCGCCTTCGCGGACTGGTCGGACGGTGCCGTGGGCAAGATTGTCAACATCTCCGAACACGGTCAGGTCACCATCTGCGGAGTCTATGAGGACTATGTCATCGGGGATGTTACCGACATGGACGAGCGTCCGAGCGTCCGCTTCTGCTGGAATCAGGATTTCTACACGGAGGCCGACAAGGAGAAGGGTGAATATGATTGGGCCGGCTTGATGCATACCATTGTCATCAAGCTGAACGAGGTCACCCCTGAGACGATGCGCAAGGTCGAGAACGCCATCAAGGAAGTCGCTCCGGACAGCGATGCTGAAGTGAAGGCATATTCAGAAACACTTGTGAGCATGTACGATTCCACAAAGCAGATGAAGCGAACCTACGAGCTCGGCTCCTTGTTCGCACTTCTGATCGCCATCATCGGCCTCATCTCCTATGTCCGTGACGAGAACTACCGCCGTAGTGCCGAGATAGCTGTCCGCAAGGTCAACGGAGCCCAGTCCTCGGAGATCGTGTCGATGCTTGTGATGGATGTCCTGAAGATGGCCGTCATAGCAGTGATCATCGGTGATGCAGGTGCCTGGCTTGTGGCTCATTACTGGCTACAGCAGTTCCCGGTAAAGATCGCCCTGAGTCCTCTGTTCTTCATCGCTGCCGACATTGCTGTCCTGGCCATCATCGTGGCCACAATCGCCATCGGCTCCCTGAGAATCGCCCGAATGAATCCTGTCGATTCCCTCAAGAGTGAGTAACGCTGGAAAACTCTACTTGAATATCAGCGTGAAAGTTGTCACCTCGGAGTCCGAGCGGGTGAGTCGGAGGGTGCCGCCGTGCATTCTCATGATCTGGCGGGAGAGACTGAGGCCGATGCCGCTGCCGTCGGGCTTCGTGGTGAAGAAAGGAATGAATATCTCCTCCTGGCTCGCCGCGCTGATCGGTGGCCCGTCATTACTTACATTGATGATGACGTTGTCCCGTTTGTCAATCTCGGCGGAGATCTCAATGTGCTTCGCTCCGGCCTGGGCGGCGTTCTTCACCAGATTGATGAGAATCTGCGAAATCTGGCTCTCGTCAGCGTACAGGAGCACATCCTCGGTCTTTTCGACAAAGACGGCGACAGTTCCAGAGGACGTCAACACAGGCTGGCTCAAGTCGATCACCTTGGCGGCGAGATCCCGGGCGAAGAAAGCCTTTCTCACCGGTACGGCCACGTGGGTCAGATCCCTGTACGAATTTACGAATTTGATCAAGCCGCGTGACGAACTGGCGATCGTCTCCAGACCCGCCTTGAGGTCTGGGCCGTCGGAGGGCGGAGTAATCGTCCCGGCATATTCGGAAAGAGCCTCGGAAAGGGATGCGATCGGGGTGACGGTGTTCATGATCTCGTGGGTAAGAACCCTGATGAGCCTGGTCCATGACTCCGATTCGTTTTC
>CAKUVR010000039.1:0-22231 GCA_934698975.1 uncultured Bacteroidales bacterium | reverse complement strand
AAATCGGACGGTCGATGAAATATTTAAGATTCATTTGCTTACTGCTTATTTGAATATTCAACCTTGACCGGTGTACCATCCTTCAGCAGGGCCACACCCTCGCTGATCAGAGTCTCACCCACAGACAATCCATCCCTGACGATATATTCCTTTCCGTCATTGAGATTATCCACCTTGATCTCACTCGCCACAACCACACCATCCACAACTTTATAAACGAATATCTTGTCCTGTATCTCGTAGGTCACAGACTGCGGGACAACGATCACTTCCTTCTCCTGACGGTTCAGCACGACGTTGCCGACACCTCCGCTGAAAAGGATGCGCTTGGGGTTAGGGAACACGCAGCGCACGGAAGCCGTTCCTGTTTGAGGGTTGATGATTCCGCTGATGGTCTCGATCCGTCCCTTTTCCTCATAGACAGATCCGTCGTTAAGAGTCAGTTCAATCTCCGGCATACGCTCGATGACCTCATCCGGTGAGCCGTACTGGCGGATCAGTCCGCGGATCTGATTCTCGGTCATCGAGAAGTAAACGTACATCTGTCCGATGTCTGCCACCGTGGTGAGCGGCTGAGGGATTGACGGGCCGACCAACGCTCCGGCACGGTAAGGCAGTGTGCCGACGACTCCGTCCACCGGACTCTTCACCTCGGTGTAGGACAGGTCATTGCGGGCGTTTATCTCCTGAGCCTTGGCCTGTTCCAGTCCGGCCACGGTGATAGCGAGAGAGTTCCGTGATTGCGAGAGATCATATTCAGAAATCACATCTTCCTCGAAGAGGGCCTGCTTGCTCTCATTCTCCAGCCTCGCCGTCTCGACCTGAACCTTCGCAGCCTGGACATTGGCCACCGCCGTGCGCAGAGCCGCCTGATAAGGCACCTGATCAATCACGAACATAGTCTGCCCTTTCCGTACATTCTGGCCCTCCTTGACACAAAGCCTTGAGATTGTGCCGGACACTTGAGGGTAAATCTCGACACTCTGCCGTCCCTCGATGGTTGATGAATATCTCTCCGCTATCACAGCGTCACTTTTTTCCACTTTGATGACAGGGTACGTGACCGTCTCCTGTGATGTCTGTCCGCCGCCACAACCTACAAGGATGGTCGCCGCAGACACTGATAAGATAAATGTCTTTAATCGCATACTATTAAAAATAAGGTCCCAAAGATAAGGGTAATCTTTTCCCCGACCGCTGCACTAATCTGGGATGTTATGGTACTTTTTCGGATAAAAC
Source organism: uncultured Bacteroidales bacterium (assembly GCA_934698975.1). Taxonomy (GTDB): domain Bacteria; phylum Bacteroidota; class Bacteroidia; order Bacteroidales; family UBA932; genus Cryptobacteroides. The sequence goes on along the minus strand of CAKUVR010000039.1, from coordinate 20,992 downwards.
GATAATATTCACATTTTAAATTCTTAAATTCGCAACCACTTATGGCAGTATCAAAACATCAAATCTGGAATATAAAAGGCTACGGTGCGGCCGGGGTCACGAGCCTTGAGGATTGCTCTGGAAAAGTCGTTGACACAAATGGATGCACATTAATGACTTGCGTGGATGGGGAGGCCATGGTCGGGGTGAATGTTAAAAGACATCACATCATCTCTGGAGACTTTTTGTTTCTTCCTGGAGACATTTCATTTATTCCGATTGATGTCTCCGATAATTTCCTGGCAAAGTACATTTCAGTTACAGAGGAGATTTCCGACGATGCATTCTATAAGATTCCAGCCACATTCTGGGACAGAATGTATGAGGTTCCTGTCATCCGGCCAAACGACAGGCAGAGCGAGGCTCTGCGGAATTGGTTCGACTTTACCGAATGGGTGATAACACGTTACGCTGGCGAACATGGGAAAGAAATGCTGAAAAACAACATATTCAACATATTCACAGGGATTTCCTGCGAAATGGCTTTGTCCGGGATGGAGATAGAAGATTTTCTGAATGAAAGGGCCGCGAGTATAGCCAGCCGCTTCTATATGCTTGTGGGACGCTACTACACTTCGCACAGGGATGTAGCCTTCTATGCGGAAAAACTGAATATAACCCCGGACTATCTCTATAAACTTATGTTCAAGACCTCCGGAGCGAGTCCCAAAGAGATGATAAACTGGCAGATCACAATGGCTATCAAGACCTTGCTGCAGAACACCGACCTGTCAGTGAAAAATATAGCCACAGAGCTCAATTTCGAGGATCCCGCCTACCTGTGCAGGTTCTTCCGCAAGGAGACCGGCATGTCTCCTCAAGAGTTCCGGTCGGGAAAATCCAGCAAGGTCGAATGATTTATTCGTCATTTCAAGAGATTTTCCGTAACTTTGAAAGTTGAATATAAACTCAGGATATGGGAAAAGTCATAGCAATAGCCAATCAGAAAGGCGGAGTGGGAAAGACCACGACCGCCATCAACCTTGCGGCATCTCTGGCCGTGCTGGAGAAGAAGGTTCTCATCATCGACGCTGACCCTCAGGCCAACACGACATCAGGGCTGAATTTCTCTCCGGACAACGACGAGAAGAGGACGATCTACGAGGTGATGATCGGCACGATTGACATACAGGACGCCTTGATCCAGACGGAGATCCCTGACCTTCAGATGATTCCGTCACACATCAACCTTGTCGGAGCGGAGATCGAGATGATCGATGTGGAGGACAGGGAGACGATACTGAAGAGAAGGCTGGCCCCGATCCGTGACAACTACGACTACATCATCATCGACTGCTCCCCTTCCCTGGGACTTATCACGATCAACGCCCTTTCGGCTGCGGATTCCGTGATGATTCCTGTGCAGCCGGAGTTCTTCGCGCTGGAGGGACTCGGAAAGCTGCTCCAGACTATCAGGCTGGTACAGAGCGGGGTAAACCCTTCTCTGACAATCGAAGGGTTCGTCGTGACGATGTTCGATGGCAGAACAAAGGTTCATGCGCAGGTCGTGAACGAGCTAAAGGAGCATTTCCAAGATATGGTTTTCAACACAGTGATTCAGAGGAGTATCCGCCTCAGCGAGGCACCTTCGCATGGCAAGCCTATCATCCTGTACGATGTGGTCAGCAACGGAACGACCAACTACATGAAACTCGCCAAGGAAGTGTTGGAGAAGAACGAGAAATAACGAGAGACAAAGGACTTGCAAAAGGAATTACAATGAGCGGCAACAATAAACAGGAAAGCAGACTGGGCAAAGGTCTCAGCGCCCTTTTGGGAGACATCCAGACAATCGGACCGGAAAGGAAACCGGTAGGGTATATTAACAAGGAGATCGCCGGATCGAAGCCGGAGCAGGACTATGGTGACGTGCTGAGGATCCCGGTGGATCTGATTGAGCCGAACCCTTACCAGCCTCGTATGGCATTCGACAACGAGGCGTTGGAAGAATTGGCGGATTCCATCAGGACATTCGGTCTGATCCAACCAATCTCGGTGCGAAAACTCAAGAACGGGCGCTATCAGATCATCAGCGGCGAGCGCAGGTTCAAGGCCTGCAAGAGGGCGGGAATGGACATCATTCCGGCCTACATACGCACGGCCGATGATCAGGGAATGCTGGAGATGGCCATCGTGGAGAACATCCAGAGGCAGGATCTCGACCCGATCGAGGTGGCGATGAGCTATCAGAGGCTTATGGACGAATGCAACCTCACACAGGAGATGATGGCGCAGCGTGTCGGCAAGAAGCGCGCCTCGGTCGCCAACTACCTGAGGCTTCTCAAACTGCCGACCAAGGTTCAACACGACCTCAAGACCGGGCTTCTAAGCACCGGACATGCGAAGGTGCTTCTCGGAGTGGAGGACCCTCATATTCAGGAGCTACTCTGCGACCTCGTAATAAAGGACGGCCTATCGGTGCGTCAACTGGAGGAGAAGGTCCACAAACTGAGCAAAGGCGAAAATGCCAAACCAACCCCTAAGCAGCAGGACCTTCCTGATGAATATTACCGCGTCCTCGAGCACATCGGCAAGTTTTTTGATAACAGCATCAGCCTGAAACGCTCGGCCTCCGGAAAGGGAACGATGACAATCAAGTTCAACTCCGACGAGGAAGTGAACCGGTTCCTCAAAGCCCTTGAGGACTCGAACATCTAAGAAGAACAATGAAGAATCTGATTCTCAGGATATGTCTGGCGCTTGTCTGTCTGGCGGCCTTTTCCACGGGCGTGAAAGCTCAGTTCAGGGAAGAGGCGTTCAGCCAGACCTACAATGACCCGAGCGACACCACCTCAGCGAGGGATTCCGTGGACAAGATGTGGTCGTTCCGGGAGTTTTTCAGAGGTGTAAGCCACAAGGACACGACATTGAGGATCGGAACTATGTTCGCCGGCTCCACCGTCTTCATCGGAGCCGAACAGATCTACAACAAGCAGTACTGGAAGCTGCCGATCATCTACGGAGGCATAGGAACGACACTAGGGCTTGGAATCCACTACAACAGCAAGTACAGACACTCCAAGAAAGGCTACGACATCGCGATGGCGCTTGACCCGAACATGGAGTTTGAGTTGGACACCCGGTCAAAGGACATGGCCAAGTATATGTTCGCCAGTGCTGGATTCATCTATTGGGCCACCCTCATGGACGGAGTGGTAAACTACAAAAGGGACGTGAAGAACCAGCCGGGAAAGGCGACGATATATTCAATCCTTCTGCCGGGATTGGGACAGGCGTACAACGGAGAATATTGGAAGATCCCTATCTATTGGGGAATGATGATCGGATCTTACCATTTCTATGCGCTGAACAGCAAAAACTACAAGAGGTTCAAGCGCATCCACAACGAGGCCACAAATCCTGACGGTGGGTACACCGGCACCATTCCTGCGGAAAGGGCTCTGTACTTCAGGAATGTCTACAGACGCTACAGAGACTACTCCGTCGTCGCCATTGTCGGAAGTTACCTGCTTCAAGTGATCGACGCCAATGTGTTCGCCTATATGCAGGACTTTGAAATGAACGATGACCTCACCTTGAAGGTCACGCCGACCGTCATATCGCCTTACAATGAATATATTCCTCAATATAATGAATATGCGATAGCGTCCCCTGCCCGTTCCGTTCCTCCGATGAGTTTCGGCATGGGAGCTTTCGGGGACAATGCGATAGGAATCAAAGTTGGTCTTAGATTTTAAACAGAGTTCCAAAGGATGAGAAAAACCACATTCGCCACGCTGCCCGTCATACTGATCATGCTCTTTCTGTTGCAAGGAAACGCAGGAGCGCAGGTATTCAGGAAAAAGATCAAGGAAGAGAATCAGGAACTCAGACAACGGGTCGATTCCCTTGAGAGAGCCTTGGAAAAACTGAAGCGGGAAAGCATTCTGAAAGACAGCATAGCGGATGAAATGATTGATGTCTATGAGGAGAACAAACTCAAGACCGCTGTCGGATTGACCCCGGAGGACTACACGCAGGAGGTCACTGACAGCCTGCTCAGCATCTGGTATCTGCACCGCCAGGCCCGGAAGAACGATGAAGGCAAAGGCTACGACATGGATTCAATCAGGTTCACGTCCAACGTCCCGGATGATGTGATGAAAGCCAGGCTGGAGAAGATGAACTCCTTCATCACACTTCCCTACAACGACAAGGTCCGCAACTACATGATCCTCTATTCGGAAAAGATGCCGACCAAGATGGGCACTATCCTGGGGCTATGCCAGTATTATATGCCGATTTTCGAGGAGACATTCAACCGGTACAACCTTCCGGACGAGCTCAAGTACATGGCCATAATCGAGTCGGCGCTGAACCCGGTGGCTGTCTCCAGGGCCGGAGCGAAAGGGATGTGGCAGTTCATGTTCAGAACCGCCCAACTTTACGGACTGGAAATCAACTCGTTCGTGGACGAGAGGCTTGACCCGTTCAAGTCAGCCGACGCTGCGGCGCGCTACCTGACAGACTCCTACAACGTTTTCGGAGACTGGAACCTGGCAATATCTTCCTACAACTGCGGCTCGGGCAACATCAACAAGGCCATCCGCAGGAACGGAGGGAAGAGGGATTTCTGGTCGGTCTATGACCATCTTCCGCGAGAGACCAGAGGCTACGTGCCTGCGTTTGTCGGTGCGATGTACGCCATACACTACAGCAAGGAGTACGGACTGACCCCGGCAAACATGCAGATGCCGGCGCAACTAGACACCTTCGAAATCCACAAGAACCTGCATTTCAAGCAGATAAGCGAATTGGTCGGAATCTCGGTTGACGAACTCAGAAACCTTAACCCGCAGTACATCAAAGATGTGATTCCAGGAGACAGCAAGACTTACATTCTCCGAATCCCTTACAACTACTCCAGCGACTTCGTGGCCCATGAGGACTCAATCTACACCTACAAGGCTTCTGAATATCTAAACCCACAGACTCTGGTGGAAGACTCGAAGCGTTCATCCGGTGAGACATATTCAGGAGGCACGATCACTTATAAGGTCAAGAAGGGTGACACGCTGGGAAAGATTGCGGCCAGATACCATGTCACCGTGAACCAGCTCAAGAAATGGAATCACCTCAGGAGCACAAATCTCAGCATCGGGCAGAAAATCCGTATCTACAAAGGTGGCGGCGCTCCGACCGCATCTGCCGTCAAATCGGCCTCCAGCCAGCTTAACTACACAGACTACACCGTGAAAGCAGGAGACTCTCTCTACAGCATCGCAAAGCATTTCCCTGGCATGACAGCCGAAAAGATCATGAAATTCAACGGGATAGGTGAGAACATCAAGCCAGGAATGAAAATCAGGATTCCTAAATAGTGGTCAAAATGTCATCACGGCCTGAATCTTTCCCTCCGAAACCGATGGTTTAGGCTCTTTCATGAATGAATATACAACTGCCGAGGCTCTGAAATACAGTTTCAAAACCTTTCTTCCGCCAAAACGGAACTTGCACCCCGACACAGCAGACAGGCTCCAACCACGCCCGTAATAGGCAGGAACCGTGAAATTACCCGGAGCGTCCCGTTCGTAGGAATATATTCGGTCATCCCAATTATCCACAATGAATATGGTGCCTCGAAGATAGGCGCTGAACCGTTCCGTTTTACGTCCACCTTCAAGATAGGCAAGGCCCGCCAGCGAACGGCACAGAAGCCCCTCAATCCGACCCCTGAGCTTCCATGTGGGCTTGTCTGACGGACCATAGCGCGCTGACAGTCCGGAACTGGACCAGTCTAGATCACACCTTGCCCCCGTCCGGTATTTTAGGATTTCCTCGTAAGGGCGGAACCGCTCGGTAACCTTCACCGACAGCACTGAGGTGTTTGTCAGCTGAAACGGCAGCTTGAACAGAACCCGTAACTGCCTTCTGGACCTATCTTTATCCTTGACAGCAATGTCAGCCGTGAGATAAGCCCCTGCCTTCTCCAGTCCAAAGGCAATGCCATGTTCATCAGAAGTCTTTGTCCAACTATGAATTCCTCCGGTGTAATCTGAAGAGAACTCCGATGGATAACTGTGCACAACTGATGAGAGCTTCCATTCTCCTCCCAAAGGAATCACTGTTCCGAGGAGGGTTCCAAGACATTGCCCACCAAAATCCCATGCAACCTCTCCAGAGTAATCCACTCCCCGCCATGAGTAGCGGAAATCTCCGGACAATTTCCCTGTCTGAGGTTTGACAGAAACATTCATTGGTTCTGTTTGGAAGTAACCGGTAAGAGAGACTTGCCCGTTTCGAGAATAGCGAGTGGCGTTTGCCCCCGTCATCAAGGAGATTTCTGCGGGTTTGCCGCTCTCGCACCATGAGCGCAATCCTGGAAAGGAGACAAACGTGGAGAAAACCACGCGTCCTGCCGTGAAATCAGCCGCCACTCCCCTATGGCTTCCTATTCCGGACCATGAGCCGGAGGGCGACAAACCTGAAGGACGTCTGATGAACGAGGATGAGGTGGATAACCCAGACATGGACATTCCGCTCCACAGAGCCAGCCCTTGGCCGAAGCGCGCGTTGAAGTCTCCGACGATGACCTTGCCAAGCCTTCTCTTACCGTAATATGTCATATTCATAGACCATGCGGACGGAGGGAATTGCTCCTTGTCGGAATATTTCGTCCGGGCTGCTGATGAAATTTCGAGTGCCTCACTGTAATTCATTCTGTACTTTGCACCATAGTTGAAAGCATCTCCTTTGACAGCGGAACGGACAAGAGCCTCGTGAGACAAGCGTTTAGTATCTGACATGACTTGTCCGGGCAAAGCGTTGGAGGCAAACGAGATGAAAGGCTTGAGAGCATTGGCGAAATCCTCTCCGAAACCGTCAACGGCTGAGAGCTCGGAGACTGAAAGCACATCACCGTTCCGGGAGCGATAGTCAATCAGACTCGCAACTTGATACTGGCTCATGAGCCCGGATGAGAGCATCCTGCTTCTTGACGCAAGGTTGATTTCCAATGGGTGGGAGGCCAGCACAGCGAACCGCTCCACCTCCTGCTCGTCCAGTTCCTCCTCGGAATCAACTCCGCACAGGTAGAGCATCGCCATCATACGCTCATCAGATTGAGCGGTCATATTCATAGAGACAGCCGTCAGCGCCAACAGCGCGGCAATGAAGTTTTTCAACATATTCATGATTAGTGATATTTATGCCCTATGGGCAGCATTTCCTTCACGTTCAGGTTCAGGCCGGCAAGTTAAGGTTAATAAACGTAAAAAACGAAAAGAAAAATAAAACATAGGCTTGATTTTTCTGTTTATTTAAGGAATAATACTTAATTTTGTTCTATACAATAAAGAACGAACCGCAATGAGCAACGTCAGACTATTTGACAAGTCCTTCAAGCCGTTCATCACGAACGAGCGACTAGAGAAAGCCATCGACAATGTGGCCGAGAAGATCAACCATGATTTCAATGGGTGTACAGATTGCCCGGTACTCCTTTGTGTCCTGAACGGATCCCTGATGTTCACTTCCGAACTGATGAAGAGGCTCTCTTTCAACTGTGAGCTTATCTGCATCAAGCTTTCATCCTACGACGGGACGCACACGACCGGAAAGGTCAGGGAAACGATGGGGTTGACAAGAAGCATTGAAGGCAAGAGAGTCATCGTTGTGGAGGACATCGTGGACAGCGGGAACACCATCGTGGAGCTTAAGGAGATCCTTAAGGAGAAGGGGGCAGCCGAGACCAAGATCTGCACGATGCTCCTTAAGCCGGCGTCCTACACCAAGGATGTGAAGCTCGACTACGTGGCGATGGAGATTCCCGACGACTTCATAGTCGGATTCGGACTGGACTACAACGAATTAGGAAGAAACCTCAAAGACATTTATGTATTGGACTCAGATATGAAATATTTTATTCTATTTGGCCCTCCGGGCGCCGGAAAAGGCACCCAGGCCTCAGCAATGGTTGAAAAGTACAATCTCTGCCACATCTCCACAGGAGAACTTCTCCGAGGCGAGATTGCCAAGGGCACTGAGCTCGGACTCAAGGCCAAGGCTCTGATCGATGCCGGAGAGCTTGTCCCGGACGAGGTTGTCGAAGGCATGATCGAGAACAAGTTCAAGACAGTTACCGGAGTGTCCGGCTTCCTTCTTGACGGATTCCCTCGCACAATCGCACAGGCCGAGGCCCTTGACAAGATGCTCGCCAAGAACGGTGAGGCTGTCACCTCAGTTGTCTCCATCATGATCCCTGACACGATGATCAAGGAGCGCATCAAGCACCGAGCCGCCATCGAAGGCCGCGCGGATGACGCCAAGGACGAGACAATCAACAACCGCATCAAGACCTACCACGAGAAGACCGAACCGCTTGTAGAGTACTACAAGAAGGCCGGAAAGTACGAGGAGATCGACGGCACAGGAACCATCGAGGAGGTTCGCGGAAGGATATTCACAATGATGGACAGGTCATAATTTATGATGATAGGTTCACTTTTGGTCACCGTTCTGCTCGCTGGCTCGCCACTGAAGCTGAACGGTGACAACATTTCTCAGATTGTCAACGAGTTGACGACTGAAGAGAAGGCTGCCCTACTAGTCGGCAGCGGTGCCAAGGCTTTCACTGGCGTTGGCTACACAACTCTCTATGTAAAAGGTGCAGCCGGAACGACTCATCCGATCGAAAGGCTCGGGATCCCGGCAATTGTGCTGGCCGATGGCCCAGCCGGAGTAAGGATAGACGACCGTCCCTGCACAAAATTCCCGATCGGGACATCTCTGGCCTCCACATGGAACCCTTCGCTTGTCGAAGAAGTCGGCGAGGCCATCGGCAACGAGGTTCTTGAATATGGGGTGGACGTTCTCCTTGCCCCTGGCATCAACATCCAGCGCAATCCGCTGTGCGGGAGGAACTTTGAATATTACTCCGAGGACCCTCTTCTGGCAGGCAAGATCGCTGCCGGCTACATCCGTGGAATCCAGAGCCAAGGAGTCGGGACATCCATCAAGCATTTCGCTGCCAATAATCAGGAACTCAACAGGTTGTACCTCGACACAAGGGTGTCTCAAAGGGCCTTGAGAGAGTTGTATCTCAGGAATTTCGAAATCGCCATAAAGGAGAGCGACCCTTGGACCGTAATGACTTCCTACAACTACATCAACGGCACTCTTGCCGCTGAGAATCACGACCTTGCCACAGGTGTGCTGCGGAATGACTGGGGCTACAAAGGAGTGGTCATGACAGATTGGGCCGCGGGGTTATATTCAGACAAGATGGTCGCAAGCGGCAACGACATGGTCCAGCCGGGCAGCGACGACCACTACAAGCGTCTCATCAAGTCCATGAACGATGGATCATTACCGATGTCCGCTGTTGACACTGCCGTGACAAGGCTTCTGAGGCTTATCGTCAAATGTCCTCGTTTCAAAGGGTATGAATATTCCAACAAACCTAACCTTGAGCGGAATGCCTCTGTGTCCCGCAAGGCCGCCGAGGAAGGAATCGTGCTGCTGAAGAATGACTCTGAGTCCCTTCCTTTGGCTCCTGAATCAAAGATCGCATTGTTCGGAGTGACTTCCTACGAGTTCATCACCGGAGGCACAGGAGCCGGAAACGTCAACGGTTCTTATGTGATAAACCTCAAGCAGGGACTTTCCGATGCGGGATTCGGACTTGACAAGACCACGGATGACTTCTACAATGATTGCCTCAAATACGAGAAGTTCAACACCCGCAGGATCAACAGCAAGTTCAACCAGTGGTTCGTGGACGCCGAACGTCCTGCCGAGGCTCTGCCGTCCAAAGCCGTTCTGGCTAAGGCAGCAAAGGAAGCAGACAAGGCTGTCATCACCATCGGACGAATCTTCGGTGAGGGAAAGGACCGGCTTTATCAGTTCAGCTATCTGTTGTCTGCTGACGAACTTAGGCTTATCAAGGCAGTTTCCTCTGCATTTCACGCCGAAGGGAAGAAGCTGATTGTCGTGCTGGACGTTGGTGGAATCGTGGACATGACCGCTTGGCAGGACATGGCCGATGCCGTGGTAGTCAGTTGGTTGCCGGGCTGCGAGGCAGGTCACGCCATCGCGTCCGTGCTTTCTGGTGAGGAGACGCCGAGCGGAAGGCTTCCGATGAGCATTCCGGTAAGCTACTACGATGACCCGACCGCCGGCACCATGCCTCAGATTCTCACTGACAAACCGGTCAACTACTCGTTCTACCGTCCGGCACCTATCGGAGTCACGAAACGGTACGATCTTGAAAACATCGACTATGTCAACTACCGTGAGGGAATCTATTCAGGCTACAGGTACTACGTCACCGACAAGGTCCGCACCGCCTACCCGTTCGGCTTCGGCCTGAGCTACACGAACTTCAAGTATAGCGGTATGACAGTGGAAGACACTGGAGATGATTATGTTGTCAACGTGACCGTGGAGAACACCGGCAAGCATTCCGGAAAGGAGGTCGTCCAAATCTACGTCAAGGCCCCCGGCAAGGACATGGACAAGCCCGCGCGTGAGCTCAAGGGCTTCACCAAGACAAACACCCTCGCTCCCGGCCAAAGCCAAGCAGTCGAGATCAAGATTCCGAAAAGTCTTCTCGCCTCCTACGATGAGTCCCGCACCGGCTGGGCCACCGAGAAAGGAACCTATTCCTTCATCGCTGCCCGCAACGCTGACACTCCTGTTCTCGTGAAGAAAGTGAAGATCGTATCTTCTTCTTTCACACCGACCGGCAACTACCTGACTGCCTCTCCACTCTTCATCGAGCGCTAGCATTCTGGTGTGGAGCCTAACACGATGCAAATCAACCTACTGACAGAACGTCCTCCTGCCCGCTTTTGGTAGGAGGACGTTTTATTATGTCATTTACCTTCAAGTATTTATATTACATGACATTCAACGCTGATGACTTTCCGCCAGTTGAATCAATATCATGTCCGGTGAAAGCCTTGCTGGCCGGACGAAATGTAGAGGCCATGCGTTTTGTCCGGTGAAAACACAATCCACCGGACAAACAGCGCTAAGGATACAAATAGTGTAAATTTCACAAAAGCCTTTCAACTGCATAACGAGTCTGCACTGACCTGTCGCCTGCATATTCATCAAGCGGCTGAAGAATCTATATGCAAAGAATGGCATCAGCCGTTTATAAGGACAAACAGAAAAATGACATCTCAGCCTTCTATAAGATAAATCTTAGGATATTTTCTAAAAACAATAGTAGATATTCTAAAATTTATATTCGCAGCAAGCTAATTCGTTTTAACATGAAAAACACATTGACAGCGAAAGAAGAGGAGTTGATGAACATTTTCTGGAGGAAGGGGGAAATGTGCATCCGGGATCTTGTGAACAGCCTTCCTGAACCGAGGCCAAGCTACACCACGGTCTCAACTCAGGTGTCGTTTTTGGAGAGCAAGGGATTCCTTTCACGCCGGCCTGTCGCCAACACGTTCATCTACGAAGTGAGAATCTCTGAAAAGGAATATAGAGGCACGACTATCAGCGGCATCGTTGAGAGATATTACAACAACTCTTTCGCAAGCGTGGTCTCGCAATTCCTTGAAGATGAGAAACTAGGCATCAAGGAGTTGAAAGAAATCATCGCACAGATAGAAGAAAAGCACTGACACGTTCCCTATGCTCACATTCATACTATACCAGCTGAAAGTCGCGTTGATCCTCATCGCGTTCTACCTCTGTTTCAAGTGCTTTCTGAGCCGGGAAAAGATGCATAAGGTGAACAGGATTGTCATCGTCTCGACCTCCATACTTTCATTCGTACTGCCGCTGTGCGCAATAACCATCCACAGAACCGCGAATATTCCTGAGACAATCGTTCCTGAAATAATCAACGAAGTCGGCACGATGGAACCCTCTGTCATTGAAAACACCGGTAAAACTCCATGGGAACCTCTGATTATCACCACCTTCTGGCTTGGGGCATTCTTTGTGCTTTGCAGAACACTATTAGGAATATGTCGTGTAGTGAGACTCATCAGAAGCGGAAAACGCAACGAGCTCCAAGGAAGCGAAGTCATAGTGTGCGACAAGAATATCCCTCCTTTCAGCTGGATGAAATGGATCGTGATGAGCAAGGAAGATTTCAAAAGCGGCAACAGGCATATTCTGGAACATGAAAAGGCACACATCAGGCTTGGGCACTCATTAGACGTCCTTCTGTTTGACCTTATGTCGGTTTTCCAATGGTTCAATCCAGCGGCCTGGCTTTTCAAACGCGAACTCAGAGCCGTCCATGAATATGAGGCCGATGACGCTGTCCTCCGGGAAGGCGCGAACATCAAGGAATACCAATATTCATTAATAAGAAAAGCTGTCAGCGCGAGCGGCTACTCAATCACTAACAGCTTTAATCACAGTATTCTTAAAAATCGTATTACTATGATGTCAAAATCAAACGCTACAGCGATGAAGTGGCCCAGAGTCGCCTACATCCTGCCGCTTGTCTGCGGCACTTTGGCGTTGAACGCCAGAACAATCACAGACTGTAAAGTTAATGAAAATTCTTCATCCACGGATGAACGGACGGTCAGGATTGAGGTCAAAACGGACGGCAACTGGGATATTCATTATCTCGTGAATGGAGAAAGCATCGCATTCGGGGATATTCCTGACGCGCTCAACTCTCTGCCGGAAGGGAACAATGCGGATAAGGTAGAAATCCTTGCCCCAACGGAAGTAAGATGCGGTGTCATCTATGACATCAGGGAACTGCTCAGAAATGCCTCAGTCCTGAAGGTTCAATACTCCTGCCAGGACCTCGGAAGCGTGCCGATGCGTATCCCACCTGAGAATAAAGTCGTTGAAAAGTCTGGACTCAAATTGATCGAGCCGTCGGAAGCGGTTAAGAATATGCCAAAGGAGATGGTGCACTATCTATGTATCAACAAGAATAGCAAGTATTTGTACCTACGCTTCAACAAGGACAAGAATTTGTACGACACGATTTTCGTCACACCGGATGAACTTTTGTATATTGCCGCTGAGTCCATACGCTCAAACCATCAGACAATGATCTGCTTACAGACGGACACAGCCACACCATACGGCACGTACGTCACCGCCTTGAAGGAACTGTCCAACGCAGTCTCTTTAATCAGAAATGAATATGGCAAAGAACACTTCGGAAAACCGTTTGAGGAGTTGGACAGCGATGAGCGCAGTGTGGTTCTGAAAGAAATTCCACAGAACATCTGCGAGATCGCACCGAAAACAGTTCAAAGCGACAAGTGACCTAACCTCCGGACCAAGTTGCGATTATCAATAATTTTCATCTAGATAATTCAGATTTTGTTGAATCTTCTGTCTTTCCCAAACTTTCGCTATCTTTGCAACTTGTTTTAAGTAAAAAGACTATGCCGGACAGCAACTTTATTGATTATGTGAAGATATGGCCATAAACAAGCATCGACAAATATAGGTAAAACGGCAATAGAGCGATTCCTATTGCCGTTTTGCATTTTTAGCGATTTCTTTATCTCTGGTTTAAAACTGCAATTTTCTGAAAATTTTGTTACTCCGTTGTTACTCGAAATGAAATGTAAAATCGGCATTACAAGTACATAAAATTGTGTTTTAGTTACGGATTGTTAATGGTTTTTCATTGGTTTTGTTACTCCGTTGCTATTTCAAATCATTTTACTTATATTTGCCTATAGTTATAAACCGTTGATTATTATGAGAAAAGACGACAGAGAAACCAATAAGGAACCGATAAAAATACGGTATAAGGAACTCCAGAAAGGCGGCTCCTCTATTTATCTGGACTGCTATGTCAACGGAATCAGGGAATACAAGTTTCTGAATCTATATCTGAAAGAAGAAAAGACACGGGCTGACAAACTTTGGAATAAGGAGCAGGTGCGTCTGGCCAATGCAATAAAGGCGCAATACATCATCGACATTCAGAACGGAGAGTTTGGGTTCAAGGATAAGAACAGAACAAGAAAATTGAGTTTCATCAAGTATTGCGAAGACATGGCTGATGACTATGAGGAAAACGGGCACAAGTCCTGTGCAATTCTTCTGCGTAGTGCCATCCAGCGTCTGATACGATACAAGGGAAAGGTCATAATGTTCAGCCATATTGACAAGGAATTTCTCATCGGATTCATCGAATTTCTTAATAATGACACTCGGGATTTTGATCGGGAGTGTAAGGACAAAAAGCGCAAGCAGAAGCCTATCAGCAATGTGTATAAGGAGGCATTGTTTGCAAGACTTATGGTCGCCCTCAACAAGGCGGAACGAGACGGCATCATTCTCAAGAACCCTGGCAAAGACATAGACCGAAGCATAAAACCACACTCAGAACCCAAAAGCCGCTGTTACCTGACATTAGCTGAAGTTCAGAAAATCATTGATACTGACTACAGACCAGACAATGATGTCAAACCGGCATTTCTGTTCAGTTGTTTCAGTGGGTTAAGGTATTCTGATATCCAGAAGATGACTTGGAAGGAAATCACCATAAATCAGGATGGCTTGGCACAACTTGAGACATCGATGAAGAAGACAGGCAAGCCTCTCTATCTTCCTCTTTCAGACAATGCGCTGAAATGGCTTCCAGAAAGAGGCGATATGCCAGAGGGGTCACACGTATTCTATAAGCTGCCCGATCAAGTCACCAATGCGGATGTTCGCCTCAAGACACTTGTCAAGAATGCCGGAATCACCAAACACGTGACTTTCCACGTGGCAAGACACACTTTTGCGACACTGACTTTAAGTTACGGAGCTGACCTTTACACGGTATCGAAGTTGTTAGGTCACAGTAACGTGCGCACGACTCAAATATATGCGAAGATTGTGGATGAGAATAAGAGAAAGGCTGTAAACCTTATACCAACATTGTAAGCATTTAAAGTATAAATAATGGAAAAAGCAGGATTTGTGAAGGCTGGAAGCTTTGTACCAGATGAGAATTATTCAACTTGGTTGAAGTCAATCAAAGGGAGACTCAGGCACGCCCAAATAAAGGCATCCGTGCGGATTAACCAATCGATGCTCGAATTCTACTGGGAACTAGGGCACGACATCAACACTTTGCAGGATACATATTCTTGGGGAAGCGGATTCTTCGAGAAACTGAGTCTGGATTTGAGAAACGAGTTCCCAGGGCAGGAAGGCTATTCCGTCACCAACCTTAGATACATCAAGAATTGGTATACGTTTTATAGTCAATGCGATGTAACTCGTTACCAACTTGGTAACGAATTAAAGGATTCAATGCCGGAGAAATTCGCATACATTCCGTGGAGACATCATATCGATATACTTAGAAGGTGCAAGAATATAGATGAGGCCTTGTTTTATATTGATGAGACTATATCTAACGGATGGAGTCGTAGCGAGATGAATAGTCAGATAGACTCGAATCTTTTTGCGACCAAGGGTAAGGCCTTATCTAATTTCAACGAAAAACTTCCAGCAGTTCAAGGCAAACTGGCCAACGAAATACTCAAAGGTGAATATAAACTTGATTTTCTGCCAATAGCAGGAGATATCGAGGAAAGGAAACTAGAAGATGCATTGGCTCAGAACATTACTCGATTCCTTCTTGAATTGGGAAGTGGTTTCGCTTATGTTGGCAGACAGATGGAATTGAGGATTCCAGGACCAGATGAGGCATCTTTCTTCCCGGATATGGTATTCTACCACATTAAGATGAAATGTTATGTTGTAGTGGAGCTCAAGGTGGTGGACTTTATTCCGGAATTTGCAGGGAAGATCAATTTCTATGTAAATGCTGCCGATGCTCTTCTGAAAGGTGAAGACGACAATCCTAGCATCGGACTACTGATTTGTCGCGCTAGAAATAAAACTGTGGTTGAGTGGTCGCTTAAAGGCATCAGCAATCCTCTCGGCGTCGCCACTTATCAACTGCAGAAAGTAGTCGATAATACCATCGCAGAACAGGAAAACAGCAAGAAAAAGTAAAAAATCGTCATCGACTCCAATTGGAGTCCAAGAACGGAATCGAAAAATTCATAGACATTTGCACCGTGACCTCACAACGAGGCCACGGTTCTTTTTTCTGTGCGCACAAAGAAGGGAGCCATTGTTCAATTTAACAATTTACGACAATGTCTTCTACAGAAGAAAAAATGACATTTGAGCAGATGCCACAAGCAGTATCTGAAATTAAGGCAGAGATACTCTGTCTAAAGGGGATCATAAATGATGCCCTGAATAAAACTGATGAGTCATCACAGGACAAATGGATGAATATCGGAGAGTTAAGCCAGTATCATCCTGATCATCCGGCAAAGTCCACTATTTATGAATGGGTCGGACAACACAGAATTCCTGTTCATAAAAGTGGAAAGAAACTTCGCTTCCTACGTTCCGAAATTGATTCCTGGCTAAATGAAGGCCGAGCAAAGACGCAAGCGGAAATTGACGCAGAAGCCCTCGAATACGTCAGACGCAGGAAAGGAGGTGTGAAATGAACCAGCCCAAACACATTTCTGAGATCATACTCGAAATAGCATCAGACGAGAACGATCAGTGTGGTCGTATATTACGCCAGATTCCCTTCATTCAAGACGAACTTGCCAAAAATGAAAGGAGTGATTCAAAAAATTCGCCTAATGGACAAGCAAACGGTAAATCCAATAGGCTCAATAAAGAAGATTAACTATGGATATGGGAATCAACAAAGCTGCCGCCGACTCTATCTCGGAAGAAATAGAAAGCACATTTTCCAATGACAGCATAACGGAAATCGGAATGCTGACAATCAAGAGCGCAAACAGAACGGTTGAGGATGCCGCTCATCGCCCAGATCCAGAGCAATTATATCGGGAACTTTGGTATGAAGGCGAAGTTTGTTGTCTGTTTGCAGACTCGAATCTCGGGAAGTCCATTTTCGCAGTCCAGATGGCAGATGAGATTGCCAGAAGCAGAAATGTACTGTATGTTGATTGCGAGCTTTCAGACAAACAATTTCAATTGAGATATTGTAGTTCCGAAAGTGGAGAAAGGCACATATTTCCTGAAGGCTTGTTCCGGGCTGAGGTTAATCCATACGCAATCGGTGCCGATGGCTACGAAGAATGCATTATCAAAGACATAGAAACTGCCGCCCAAAAGAAAAACTGCAAGGTCATAATCATCGATAATCTTACATATCTCTGCAATTCGGCTGACAAAGGTGTTGATGCAGGATTATTTATGATGAAGTTGATGGCACTAAAGAAGAAGCGAGGGTTGAGTCTTCTGATTATTGCTCATACGCCCAAACGTGACCTGTCGAGCGCAATCACACAGAATCATCTCGCCGGAAGCAAGAAATTGTACAACTTCTTTGACTCCGTATTCGCCATAGGAATGAGCGCAAAGGACAACCGGTTAAGGTATATCAAACAAGTGAAAGTCCGAGCTGGCGCATTCACCTACGATGCATCCAACATCATTGTATATGAAGTGGATAAGGTCAATGGTTTTCTCCGATTCAACTTTCTTGAGTTTGCTTCCGAGAGTGAACACCTCAGACATAGAGAAACTGCTGAAATCAGTGAACAGGAAATGCAGGTAATTGAATTGAGTAAGCAGGGGCTCTCCTGCAGGAAGATTGCAGAGCAGGTTAGAATCAGCAAGTCGACCGTCAGCAACATTCTCGCCAGGCATAAGGACAAACTGTCCAATGTCCAGAACTCACCTACAGAAGATGGACAGTTGGACAATGGACAACAAAAATCAATAGAACTAGAAGTCTATGAGCCAACACTCTTATAGTTTGCAGCGTTATGCAGGTGTGTCATCCAGATACACCTGCCCCAACTGCGGAGGCAAACGATGCTTCACGTTGTATGTCGATGAAAACGGCAACTCACTTGACGAAAAAGTCGGACGATGCGACCACGAATCAGGTTGTGGTTATCATTATACACCCAAGGAGTATTTTAGAGACCATCCTAATCTTTCTACTGAGGCACATGCAACATCGTATAACAACAGAAACAACAGTTTAGCAAAAACGCGCCAGCCTCGCCAATTGTTCTTTATCCCTGATTTATATGTGACCGGCTCTGTTCGTATAAGTTACGACAGTCATTTGACAAGTTTCTTAAGGACAATTGTCCCCATAGAGATACTCGAGACTGTTTTAGTTGAGTACAAGATAGGAGTAACCAGACAGAGGGACACGATATATTTCCAGATTGACAAAGAAGGACGATGCAGAACTGGGAAAATAATGAAGTACAATCCAAAGACAGGGCATAGAATTAAGGATGAGAATATTTCCTGTAAGGTTTCTTGGGTGCATTCAATCTTAAAAGCCAGAAAGGTTCTCCCAAAGGACTGGCAGCTGACTCAATGCCTTTTTGGCGAGCATTTGCTTAACAAATACCCACAAAAGCGAGTTGCGTTAGTAGAAGCTGAGAAAACGGCCATTATTTGTGCAGTCCTTATGCCCCAATATCTTTGGTTGGCGACTGGCGGCAAGACGCAATTGGGAGACAAGCTGAAAGTTCTGAAGGGCAGAGATGTCATTGCATTCCCAGATATTGACGGCTATGATGCCTGGAAAGAAAAGCTATATGGAACAGGAATCAAAGTCAGTGATTGGCTTGAGCAAAATTCAACAAGCGAAGACAGAGCGAAAGGTGTTGATATTGCCGACATCCTGCTTAGGAACTATAACAACTACTCTGAAAGCACTTCCGCATTCAGGCTTTCCTCCCCTGATACAATACTTAAATACTTTTCTGAATCATCGCACAATGAAATTAAAGCATTGATTGATGAGTTTGAGCTTATTCAGGTATCTGTCACGAAGTTGCCGTAATAATCCATAGCGATTAATTGCAGAATAGTCATCTGAAAAATGTACTTTTGTCAAAATAGTCACGGTCATAATTTTATAAACTAATACCAACAGACAAAATGCAATCAATCGGCTCCAATCAGAACATCACGATAGGCACGGTTATAGAGCATCACGAGACTATCAACAAAACCACGAACATCTACCAGACTCTACAACCTGCCAGTTCTCCCAAGGCGAACAAGAACGTAAAATTCAACAACAAGCGAGGGAACAAAATAAACCTATATAAGGTAATCTACTCTCTTATCCATAACGATTTCTTCGTCAATGAACACGGGCAGCAGCCAAATCAGAAGGAAGTATTCCACGCTTTCGGAGAAATGCTTGGTACTAACTTCGAGAACTTTCAGAAAGACTTGTCAGAAGGAGCCAAAAGAAAGACAGATGGAGTGAAATCCGTTTTTGCATCATTGGAAGAGACTTGGGACAACCATATTGATGAACTTTTGAAGGACTAAATTTCCTATTTGGGAACATTTAAGTTAGAATTGACTTCGACTGCAAAAGTGCCTTCTTTAAAATTATTTCTGTATCCTGTAATGGTATCTATCAATGAGTATCGGCAAAATAGCCTGTACTCGTTGAGGTCTGCATTCCATAGACCTGAGGACATCGGCACTTTGACAACAACGAAAGACTCCAAGCGTCTAAAGTTTTCATCTGCCAAAAACATACGCATCTTCCCCGGTTTTTTGCCGACCTTTGCAGAAGCAAATTGAATCTTGATATGGAGTCTATATCTTGACGGTTCAGACGTTTTCGCCATTATTGTTTTACATATTAATCGCAGATTCTCTTCATCAGAGACAGTCGATATAGACTCAATCACAACGCAAGGAAACGGAGTCCATTTTCGTGGCTCAGGAATATGCTCGTTACCGAGTTGTGCGAATCCGTGATATGCCGACACGAAAAGATTGTGTCCGGTAATATGCGAGGTGCCATCAAACGGCGGTCGATGGGATGGAACGGCATTGGCATATTCGTTCCACCGGAGCTGTACATCGTGGTCAAGTGTCCGCCAGGCGGCAAGCGCACGGCGGTGGATTTCAGATACTGCAATCTGCCCTGCCGAACTTGGGAACCTGCAAACAGACTTCTTCCGAAAATAGCATTGTCCATTCTTATGATAGAATGTAATGCTACCGACCGATGCCCAGCAGTCGGAGAATCTTGAATTTGGAATATACTTCGGCATAGCCTCAACGATTGACGGATTAATGATGTTGCCAGGATTGGAGGACTGCGCCCGAAAAAAAGGAATCCTACAAGTCTTCCCCATATAGGTAACTCATAGGGACTTTAGTAGGGGCAAAGTTACAGATAATCTGGGAAGTATTTATTACTCAGCATCGTTTAAATCTCTCAGAAAGATGCAAAATCGGTTTTGCTCTATCTGCACAATGGTATATATATCCTAATTCGCGCTTCCTGCGTGTGATGTGGCTTCATTATGCACTGGCATTGGAGCGTGCGGATATCCCACCGCTCGACTCGTAGGAAGTCGGAAAGTGCGATGCGTAAGCATCGTTCTTTCAGTCTTCCGGAGAGTGAGCAGGCAAGCCGACAGGCGCGGCAGGAGCCGGACGGTATGACGGTCGAGGCGAGAGATGACGGTCTTTCCGGCTCTGGCACAGATGGTCGAATCAGTGTGGAACGACAACACACTTCGGACGTGTGAGCCGGGCCGGCGGAAGGGCTTGAGTGACGGAGTGGAGGCGAAGGGATTGGAGCGGTTCAGGCTGACGAGGCAGTATTGTCTCGGCAGACTCCGCGTAAATCCCGCAGCCGCAACGCAGGAACTGAAGCCCCTGGAGCGTATAGGCCCGGCACAAATGGAGCGGAGTGCCAACGTAGCGATTCCGCTCTGCGAGTCTGGGAGAGTCGGTGTGCAGTGGAACGAAACACCGTCTGTCACAGTCTCGCGTCTCCGCTTGCCCTCGGAGGATGTGTCGGGAACGAAGTGGACGACACTTCCGGAGAGGATGAAGCGAGCGTCAAGGAAATCAAGGCGAAGCCTTACCTCTTTCCCGGCAGGTCTGGTGCGGACGCAATGGAGCGGAAGCGGAATGGAGTCCGTGCCTGTCCTGCCCATAGGGAGTGGCGAGCCGCGCTTCTCTGGCCGTAAGGCCTGTGAAGCGTGGA
>CAKUVR010000038.1:0-22614 GCA_934698975.1 uncultured Bacteroidales bacterium | reverse complement strand
GGCGTGAAGAAGACGATGCTCGACAACCGCCTTACCCTTTCCGTCAATCTGGATGATGTCCTGCGAAGCCTGAACACGAATTTGGATTGCCTTGGATTCGGCTCGGACACTGTCCTTGGAAATGTGGATAGTTCTTTCATCGGTCAAAAGTATTATTCCCAAATGCTTCATGTAGGCCTGAGCTGGAGGTTCGGAAAAGCGCAGCAGACACGTTCACGCAAGGTGGGAAGCATTGATGAGGCATCACGAATAGGAACCGGCAGCGGACTAGGCGGAAAGTAGAAAGTAGAAGACTTCACGGGATTCATGATATTCTGAATTATTCCCGGATTTTTTCTAACTTTGCGTTCGGGCAAAAGCCGGTTGGACCAGCCGGCGCGCAACAAACCGCCTGTGATGATTATGTTGAGAAAGTATCCTGCGATTATATTCATTGTCTGTGCTTTAATGGCCTTTTCGTGCGGTCGCGGAGCAAGACTTCCTGAAGATTTAAGTCGGGCTGAGAGTCTTTTGGACTCCCGGCCTGACAGCGCTTTGACCATACTGGATTCGGCTTCATACTCGGACTCCTCGAGTCCTTATCTCTATGCCTCTTACTGTCTGTTGAGGACATTCGCTGAGTACAACGCCTATAAGCCGAGAATAGACGAGGCTGTGATGAATGCAGGTGTTGACTATTTCCTCAAGTACGGCAACAGGAACAGGAAGGCTCAGGCGTACTATCTTCGCGCGGTGGTCCGGGAGGACAACAAATCGGGCGATCAAGCGGATTGGGCCAGCGACCTGCTCCTTGCGACGAAAGAGATAAAAGACTCTGACAATCATATGCTTGCGGCCCTGGTTAACTTGCGTTACGCTGTCGTCCTTAATGACCGTAAATGGTATGACGCGTCGCTGCCTTATCTGGAGAAAGGGCTTGAAGAGGCGGAGAAGGCGGGGTCGTTGCCGTTGCAGGTGACGGCTCTTATCAATCTGTCTCACCGTTCTTTGTTCCTAGGTGACGAGAGCAAGGATTATTCTGAGGCCATTGAATATGCTCTCCGAGCGGCTGAGATTTCCAATGGTGATGATAAGGACTATGCCAGGGCACTTTACAATCTTGGAGCGTGCTACAGCCGTAACGGTCAATTCGATAAGGCGTTAGAATGCGCCTCGACCGCTGTCCGCGCGCAGGAAAGGCTTTTCCGTGAGGGAAAAAGAAAGGCCCGCGTACGTTACGCTGTCCTTGCGGACGCCTTCCGTAAAATGAATATGCCGGATTCGGCTCTTTTCTATGCTGCCAAAGAGATGGAGGCTCCTGATCTGATAGCAAAACTTTCCGGTTCTCAGCTCAGCTACATAGTGTATCGTGATCTGCTTGATGACAAGGAGAATGCTGTCAAGTTTCTGACCATCCACAATGAGTTCAAGAGCCAATTGGAAGCGTCCCAGCAGAACGATCAGATCATCGAGGATCGAGTCGAGGTGGAGAAGGCTGACATCCGTTCGTCCAGAAGCCGGATCATAGGTACCGCTGTGGCTGTCGTGCTGTCATTGTTCGTGGCTTTGTTCGTTATTGTCAAGGTGCTTAGAAGGAACATCAGAAACCGTGACGCTGCCATTGAGAGGAAGGACAATGAGATAGGGGAGAGCAGGACGCAGCTTAAGGAAAGCGAGTCGGAGCGCAGTGAGCTTCGTTCTGTCCTGATGTTCAAGGACAAACTGGTGATGTCGCTACAGCAGAATCCTCGCTATCTGTCAGATGCCGAGTGGGGCAGGCTGGAGAAGATTCTGGACGATGTCTGCAACCATTTTACTGAGAGGCTTCGGGCCTCGTTCCCTGGTCTTACCGGCGCCGAGCTTCGCATCGCGGTTCTTCTGCGTTTCGGATTCACCGGCAAACAGATGGCCGCCATGATGGGAATATCCCCGACCTCAGTCACTAAAGGCAAGCAACGCCTCAAGGCCCGTGTCGCCTCCGCCCTCCCGGAGGGCTCCAGCATCGACGAGTTCATCGCCACGTTCTAGTTTTGGAATCAATCGCAAGGGCGAATGACGGAAATCATACTTCCGTCTTCGCATTGTTGGAATGCTCCTGATCGACTCCAAAAGTATGTGTTAGCGAATGTCAGGGGAAAATCAAATGGCAGATTTTGGTAACGTGCAAAATCTGCCATTTGCCTTTTTCCCTGACATCACACATTATAATTATTTCTTTGTCCACTATCTTTGTTATTATATTCTTGAAAATTAAATGGTTGCGTTGTGTGCGTTGTCCGTGTCAAACCCATTGTCACAAACGTTTTCCGCCGTACCTTTGCCGCTGTGATTCAGATAAGAATTAATAATTGATAATGTATGAAAAAGTTAGCGAAACTGTTTTTGGGTTTTTCCGTAGCGGCCATAGGCGTGCTGTGGATTCTGAATGTCACCGGAGTGATAGGCTTTGACATATTCTTCCGGGGATGGTGGACACTCCTAATTATCCTTCCTTGTGTCTCAGGATTTATCGCCCGTCCGAATCTAGGCGCCTTTTGGGGTATTGCCTTGGGTGCTGTGCTGCTTCTCCAGGCGCAAGGTTTCATTGACTGGTCGATGTTCTGGAAGCTTTGCCTCGCCATAATATTCATTGCTTTTGGTGTGATGCTGGTCTTTTCAAAGGATGGCCGTCCGGATTGTTGGAACCGTAAGAATTCAGGGGGAGAATGTTCCACCATTTCCCGTGAGGGTAAGGACATCCTTAAGATCTCCACTGCGTTCGGAGAGCAGAACCGCCGTATTGATGCCGAGGAGTTTGAGGGCGCGGACATTGACGCTTCCTTCTGCTCCGTCCGTTTGGACCTTCGTGACGCCATCATCAATGATGATGTGGTGATCAACATCAAGGCAAACTTCGCCGGAGTGGGAATCTACGTCCCGAAAGATGTCAATGTCGAGGTTCATTCCAAGTCTTCTTTCGGAGGTGTGAACAACAGAATCCCGGAACGTCAACAGTCCGGCTTGCCCACCATTGTGATTAATGCTGAATGCTCGTTCGCCGGCGTGGAGGTCAGGTGACAGGCGCGCGATAATTTCCCCATTATCAGAAATCAGTGGTCACATAACTTGTGGCCACTGATCTTGTCGAAGTATGGAAGTGTGCTATTTCAACCCCTCGCAGGTCGCCTTGATGACCTCAGCCACTTCCTCCCGGTTGTCGATATTTACCTGATACATCGCCTTGGCTCCCTCGTAAGGAATCGCCTCCGGCATCCCGAACCCCTCGTTGGTCTTGGTCTTCTTGACCAGAACCCGGTTGTCGTAGATTCCGCCGAAATATTTCCCCTGCCAGTAAAGCAGAAACTCTCCCATCATCGGCTTGGTGAATATCCCCTCCAGCAGTCCCATCTGCTCCACCGCGAAATCCCTGTAATCTTTGCTTGTCATATCCGCTACTCCTGCTACTTCTTTTGTAAAAGCGCTTCCACGGCAGCCTTGTCAAGGCCGGTACAACTGACGATGAACTCGATAGGTGTGTTTGCCCCTATCATACGTAATGCTATTGCCTCTCGCTCGGCAACCTTGCCTTGTTCGATTCCTTCCTCTCGCCCGAACTCTCTGGCGTAGGCTATCTGATTGTAAGTGTCCCGCTCGTTGATCATATTGCTGACATATTGTTTCTTCTCATCATTTGTAAGGGATATGACTTCCGCAGCCTCAAAGAACTTCCTGAATATCCTGTCAACCAACGCCGCCGGGCGTTCCAGCAGGCTGTGCAGGTTTTTCAGCACGTAGAACCACTTGTCCAGATTCGTCTTGAGTTCTTCCGGTCGTTTGTCGAACCTTCCGATCTCGATGAACACGAACCGCAGCTTGTCCGTCATCAACTCCCCACTTTCATCATCACGTATCGAATATCTCCGGATCAACCCTCCGCCTCTTTCCGGTCCGAAGGTGAAATTCATCAATCCGATGAAATACACCCCTTTGATGTTGTAGTTCCACTTCTTGCCTTTCACACCTTGCGAGTGCATGACCATGCCGGAATAGTACAGGGCTCTTTCTCTGAAATGCTTCTGGTAGGCCAACTGTATTTCGACGATGAATTTCTCCCCGCTCTCATCCTTGCACATCACATCGAACCTTGCGTTTCTGTCACCGGAGGCCAGCCCAAGTTGCTCGGTCGGCAGGTAGGAGATGTCCTTGATTCTCTTGTCCGGGAATATCTCCGTCAGAAACGCGACAAGGAACTCCTTGTTCATTTCTGTCCCGAAAAGTTTCTTGAATCCCCAATCGTTCAGCGGGTCTATGTACCGTGGCAGTGAATCACCCTCCACATCCACATCCACGTCGTCTCCGAATCCGATCCCCTCATCTTTCAAGAGTGCACGGCTCCAGCCGTAGGCACTCAGGTCATCATACCCATTAACAGCCATAAAGATAATAGTTTTAGTTGGTTAAACAAATTGTTGGTTCTCATTTTGTGCCCATTTTGCCGAGGAGACGTTCCTAAACCGGCAAGCGGCCACACAGAAACCGATGCCAATGTACAATCATTTCCCTTAAGTTCAATCAAGTGATAAAAAACATTAGGGGGTTAGAATATGTTTTTTATGAAAATTGATGTTTTATGCAATATAATCGATTATCTTTGCAAGACTCAACCAGTTCGGACACAATCTTCGATGGGGTTTAACTTTTAGAGGATTGTGGCAGGGTTGGGTGGGGTAAAATATAAAAGACGTTACTTGACGTTTTTCTTCTGAGCGCGAACTTGGCGGTTTGAACTTTACCAGAAGAGGAAACGGCAACGGGAACGTCCACTTGTGATGACAATTCAGTCGCCTCGCTTTAGGCGTAGGTTTCTTACTGTATATCATCCACGACGTGGGCTGGTTGCGTTGCTTATCCTTCTGGTAGGCTCGCCAAGGCCCGCGCTTGGGATAAGCAAGAGTAAGACTCCCACGTCTTTTTTTGTAAAAACTCGGGACGGGCAGTACCGAACTTGACTGAAATTGGATGTTTTCAACTATGTTTTGTAGATTGTCGAGAGCAATACTCTTACTTGCAACTGTAGTTCTGCCTTTTAATGCTTCGGCTACAGACAGGCTTACACCGCAGCAGCAGAAGAATCTCGTTTCTAACCTGAATTATTTACAGTATTCTATCGCTAAAATCAAAGCGTCTGATAATAAGGCTATTGCAGAGGAAGAATACTACTCGGTCATCAATAAACTGAAAATAGAAAACATAAATGATTCGGATCTGAATTTTGCGTATGACCGTTTTCTGGATAATTGCTCATCATTGAAACTTAAGCAGAATGAAAAGGATTTCATCAAACAGATGAATATCAAGGCGCAGAAAACGGCATATCTTAATGCATTTTCTAATTTCGGATCAGTATTCGTTCCAGGACAAAGTCCGCAGCAGTTGGTCGCATCTTTGGTATACACGTCCGTGGCCAATGCGTTTGCTGTCGCAAACACTAAAAACCAATTGAAGACTCAGTTGGACAGGGATATGTTTTATTTGAACCAAGATATAATGAGGACAATATATTCATTGCAAAGCACACTTTTTACAACATCCGCGAAATTGCTCGGTGGAAACAGTTCAAAAGGCCGCTTGAATGAGGATAGTATGAACATGTTTGTCAAGGCTCTTAAGCTTGAGACTAATTCGGAGAGACTTAACGCATTGAGCGAGCCGGAATTAAAGAAGAATTTCGAGTCTTTCCCTCCGCTGTGGTATGAACTGGGCAATGCTTTCCAGATCAAAGGCGATAACAAGAGCGCTCTTGAGTGCTATAGGAAATTCGAACTTTTAAAAGGAACGGATATTGTCGCCAAGGATAAGAACTACATAAACTTGCTTAAAAATAAAATTCAGATTCTTCTTGGTGAGGATGCACCAAAGGCAAAAAGCAAGGCTCTTGCGAATAAGGCTGAGATACTTAAATGTATCTCGTTGTTGAAGAATAATTATTTGGATTCCGAGGCTGGTGAGAAAAACGCCTACCTTGCCAAGATTTATTATTTGATAGGTGAATCGAATGAGTCTCTTAAGTGTCTTAATTATCTGATCGACTCGAAGACATTGTATCCGGAATATATTGAAGAAGCAATCAGTTTAAGGCAACTGATCCTTTCTGCTTCCGGTCGAGATAAGAGCCAATATTATCAACATTCTTACAATTATGGCAAGATAGCGTTTGGAAATGAAAACATCAATTTCTCGGAGTTCTCTGAAAAAGAGAAAGAGGGATGGCTCAAACAATATTGGCAGTTTATGAAAGGTGGTGGAATCTATGGAAGTGCCATAAAGAAAATCATTAATTATGTGTATCCCAAGGAGGAGAACTTTATCGATGAGGAGCATCTGTCATTCATTATACCTAAAAGCGTATTGGGAGATAGCAACCTCTCGGTTTCCATAGGTGACAAATTATATGTTCCTGTTCTGATTGATAATCCGAAATCGGCTAAGGAGATGATATGCATTATTGACTATGATCTTGATGACCTGGACAAAGAAACTGTCATGGCTTTTCATTTTGACTCAAAACAAAGGAAAAGTGATGTTGTGGTGAAGTATAAAATACGTCCTTTTAAGAAGAAGTATTATGATGCGGCTCAAAAAGCCTATTTCCGAATCGGCTCTGATATTATTGCTCACAATGCGGAAAAGGTGGAAGAGTTTGGTGAGACGATGTATAAGTACAAGTATCAAGTTGATGATGTGAACAAGTTGGATGATGAAATCAGAAAAGAGCAGGAAAAAGAGGGAAAGAAGAATAACCGGACAAAGGCAGAGATTGGTTCGGAAATAACAAAACAACTGTCCGAAAAACTTGCCCCGGATCTTAATTTTGTACAAGACCGTTATAAGGCGGTTGAAAGTTCGTATTACAAACGTAAGGTAGGTGTCCTTTATTCTCCGTCGCTAGTCCTTTACGGAGATGATTACTATATTGTTGGGATTTATTCAATATATGACAGCAAACAAGGTAAAGAGGCTATTTTCAACTCGAACGGTGAGATGCTGTATAAGAAATATACCGAGTATTCAACGAAGATAAATGATTCAGATCAAACCTACAAAATGGCAGTATTAGGGGATTTGCCGAGCATGGTTTTGGTTGCGGAATCCTATTTGGAAGGGTATGGTACTAAAATTAATGATGCCGAGGCTGTGAGATGGCTACTGAAGGCGGCATCGATTGCAGAGCCAAAGCCAAATGATAAGCAAAGTGTCGCCAAGGCTTGTAAACTTTTGGGTGAATGTTATAGTGAGGGACGTGGCGTCAAAAAGAATAGTGATGTTTCGGTTTTTTGGTACAGGAAGGCTAAAGACTATGGCTTTGACATTGAGGACAAATATATTAAGTAAGTGTTTGCTGTTTCTTTGTGCGCTATTTCTGTGGACAACACCAATTGCGAGCGCACATGATGAGGATGGACACAACACGGACCTGAAAGATATCCTTTTTGAGCGTGGTTGTAGCCTTTCTCAGAAAGGGCAGGAGAATTTTAGAATGCTATGTGAGGCGGCTTATTTGACCATTGATTTTTATAATGGCCATATTTCTGATAAAGGTAAAAATTATCTGGATGATTTAAGGAAGCATGGTGTCAAAGGTTTGCCTAAAGATGTGAGTGAGATTGATTTTAGTTCTAATTCCCGACATCAAAAATTTACACATAAAGGATGGAATTATGACTATGTCGGTAGTAATGATGATAAAGCAAATTGGAAAAAAAGAAAACTGATATTGATTAATACTGTACAACGTATAGGGAGATTCAATAAGCAAGAAAGAATTAAGATTGAGGCCTTTGCGGCTCTCGTCTATGATTTGCATATTTTGGGTGACCATTGTGGTGACAAAGAGTACTCAAGGTATGATAGAGTAAGACTTACTTCCGAGCCGGAGTATAAAGGGCAAGTTGTAAGCCCGACATCAGATGGGCCTTTTAATAATCCAACCTTGTTCGTATATTTATTGTATCACACTCAACGCTTGTTCAGAGAGCAGAGCAATACATCTGAATATGAGAGGTTGGAGGAATTCCTTGATGATTACAAAGATTATCTTTGGCGTAAAGGTAACGTGGATTATTCGGAAATTCAGAAGTTTGCAAAGAAAACGAAAAAGGATCTTCAGCTGTATATTCCTGGATTATTGAAACGAGAAAAATTTTTCCAACGAGCATTCTTCCAATAAGGTATAATTGCTATTATGCCGTAATAGCAACCTTCGATGCGACTTTTCCCTGAATAATCTGTAGGTGAATACTTGTATGTTGTTCAATTATTCCACAGCGACTTTCCACGACTCAATCGTGCGGGTTTGGGTGGAGATGTTGATGCCGACCTTGACGAGCCTTCTTCCGGTCGCTGAGCCCGTCGAAGCGTTACGGATGGTCGCTTCGACAGGCTCAGCGACCGGTTTGGCGACTGAAGTGACTCCATGGATCTTTGACCCTTCAAACCTGTACGGAATCAGATACCCTTTCTCGTCAATCTGCCTAAGAGCCTCCTCAGCGGAGCCATCCACCTTGAACTCAAAGACATAGATTCTGTCCTTGGTTCGGCACACGGCGTCCGCCCGCCCGACGGCGGACTTGACTTCTGCTTGAGTGTAGTAGCCAAGCAGAGAGAAAATTAAGTAGATGATGGTCTGGAAATGTTTCTCGGACTTGTTCTCCAGATCGTACGGAATTCCCGCAAGGAAAGATTGCATCCGCTCCAGGGCTCCATCGATGTCGTTGTTTTTTAAGGCTCTGTTGAACTGGAGCACGAACGAGGCGCTCATCCCTTCCGAGCCTCTGTAACTATTCAGAAGGCCTTTGAGGAATCCTTCCCTGACCTCCCGGTTCGGATAGCCCAAAGTGTAGGATTCGTCTTCTGAATTGTATCCTTTGATCGTCAGGTATCCTGTCTGATAGAGAAGAGGCAGGATGCTGTCGGAAAACTCCGGTGAGACATCAAAGTCACTTCTTGCGATTTCGTTCATTCTGTCCAGGAGGCTCTCGGAAATAGGATTCTCCCTCAAGCGCTCAATCAGGAAAGTTGGAGTGGCTGTGTCAAACCAATAACTGCCGAACATTTTGTCAGACAAGGAATTGAGCAGACTGAACGGGTTGTAGATGTCCTCGGATTTGGCGCAGAAATGGTAACCGTCGTAGTTGCTCTTCAACTTCTCCAGGGCCGCGTCAAAAGTGATTTCCAACTCATCCGCCATTTGCTGTACAGGAATATTCATCTGTGATTGAAGTTCTTCCTGCGAAATTCCGCAGATCGCTGAATATTTCGGCATCATCGAGATATTCTTAAGATTGTTGAGCTCACTGAATATGCTGAGCTGGGCGAACTTGGTGATTCCAGTGATGAACACGAACCGTAGATATGGGTCAAGACTTTTGATCGGGCTGTAGAAGTTCCTCATGATCTGCCGCATAGGCGTTAGCCGCTCCTGATTGTTCACCACGTCCAGAAGCGGAGCGTCATATTCATCAATGATTATGACAGCTTTCTCGCCTGTCTGCTTTACTGCCCTGTGGACAAGCCCCTCGAATCGTTGGTTGACACCGACCTCACAATCACCTTTGCCGTAAATTTTTTCGTATTTAAGCAATTTGATGTTCAGTTCGCTGAGCAGTTCATCTTCGTTGCAATGCTTCGCCGTGGACATGTCGAAGTGGAGCACCGGATGCTTTGTCCATTCTTTCTTCAATTCCCCAGCCTTCAGACCGTTGAACAGTTCCGCTTCCCCTGCGAAGTAACTATGGAACGTCGAAGACAATAGCGATTTCCCGAACCGCCGCGGCCTGCTGAGGAACACGTATGAATAATTCGTCGCCAAATCGTGGACGAATCCCGTCTTGTCGATGTAAAGATAACCACCCTCGATAATCTTATCGAACGTCTGCACCCCGATAGGGTATTTAATCATTTTCTCCTCCATATCCCTTTGTCTGTCAATGTTTGGCGCTGAATCTTGACTTCGCAACGAGGTGTTCTTCATGAGAAGCGAAAATCTCTCCTTTCACTCCGTGGCTGAATCTTATCCGCAATGAGATGCCCCTCATCATCAATGTCAGCAAAACAAAGATAATGAATATTTTCCATTTCTCACTCAAGGGAAATGTTATTGCTCTTCCGCCATTTATCGGGCTCAGAACGAGAACTTGTAGCCGAAGCAGAGGGTGACGGCGGTGGGGTTCTGCCAGGTGAGGGACTTGAGCTTGGAGCCGGACTTGTCCGTGTCTACCGCTCCTGCGTCATCAACCTCGCCAAAGTCCAGGAAGTCGGTTCCGGCATCATCCTGATGACCGGCTGCAAGACCATCCCGATCAGTGACAGCTACCGCTTCTCCCTAATGAATATACTGTAGCATGTGCCAGTGCGTAAGATCTACCTTTTCCACTCATGTGTGGTTGGTTGCAGTTGGTGCGTGGAAGTGCCGTCCTGGCTCACGGTACTACAAGGATTGGTGCTTCGTGCGTAAATGGCTTGGTTCAGAGCACGGAAGGCATGTGAACTGGTTGCTCGTGCGTGTGAGACTGTATTTGGCGTACGGGAACTTTGGGCATTATGGATTTAGGCTGGCTGTGATTGGGAGTGCCTGGTGAGCAAGACTTCCGAAAAGAACAACACGCTGAAGAAGCAGGCGATCCAATATATTCCTAAATTATTGTCCGGGAAGAATTTGGCCGCCAGTGGTGTGGCAACAAGAGGGGAGAGGAACTGCCCTGCGTAGAGTGCGGCGGAGAGGAGCGGCATCACAGTCGTGGCCGCCTCTTGCCCGGCTTTTATTGATGCTATGGTGTTCAGATAAGGAACTCCGATGCCGTTGGCGATTCCGATGAACAGGCAGCCGGCAAGCAGGGAAGGAATGCTTTGCGAGATGGCGAAGCAAAGGTAGCCCAACAAGAAGAATGCGGGCGAGAAATACTTGACAGACAGCCTGAACCGCCTCATCATCCAACCGAACACCACTCCGACCAATGCCGCCACCACATCAAGTGCGACCATGATGATGGTCACAGCTATAGGATCCAAAGATGTCGTCTTGACGCAGACGGCTGAAAAATTTGTCGGGAATATGAAAAAGCAGATCATCAGAAGCAGCATCCCAAGAACCGAAGGGCAGAATCTTTTCAGGTTAAGGATGACACCTCCGGAACTCTTGGGCGCGGCTAGCTTTTCGTTGGGGAGGAATAGGAAGACAAGTATCAGGACAAGAAGACCCATTAAATATACCAGGAAGGCATAGTTCCATCCAACTTTGGCCAGCACACCGGCGATCAGCGTGGCGATCACGCCACCGATCTGGTTCATGGCAGCGCACAGTCCCATCAGTCTGGATTGTTCCTCGGGAGGAAAATAGTAGGACAGCAGACCGGTAGACAACGGCATGATCATTCCGACGGACACTCCAAGCAGTGCGCGCAGGATGAGTATAGCAGAGATGTCTTCAAGGAAGAACGCACCGGTGCCGGAGACGATGTACAGGACAAGTCCCATTACAGCGATGCTCTTTGTTTTCAGGATTCTGCACAGGAATGGAAAGCAGAGATTCGTGACAATTATGAACAGTGCCGGGAGACTGACGATGAATTGGATAAGAAGGTCCGGCTTGTCAGCGAAGTGCGCCTTTACAGCCCACAGCGCCGGAGCCATCGCCGCCCCGGCCATAACCGTCAGAAGACTGATTGAGAGAATGGTGAACGTAAGTCGTCCGGAGATTTGCTTCGTCTGCATAAAATTTTGATTTTTAATTGAATATAATCCTTTGGAGTACGGGCTCTACCAAGCCCGGATTCTTCAGACGCTATTCCAGACGCTTACAAATCCGCAGTGCAAAAATACAAAATAAATCGGATTCCTTGGAAGCTGTTTAAAATTGTTTGGAATGCCGTGCGAAAATGGCTTGATTCTGCGCTCGGCAGACATGTGAATGATGGTTCGTACGTGTGAGACTGGCTTTGGCACACGGACCGTTGCGCTGGGATATAAAACAAACTGGCCGAGGGGGTGCCACGGCCAGCTTGAGTTTGGATATTCGTGAAGATTACTTCTTTTCCACGTAGGCGCAGGTGACGCCCCAGAGCGAGAAGTCGTTTTTGTACTCGACCTCAAGTTCCTGCTCGACACCGTTCTTCCAGAGGTGGGCGTGGTTGATAGGATTGTACTCGGCGTCGTAGCCCGCGCTCTCGTTGCCGGCCACATAGATGTCTTTGCCGGCCACCGCCAGACCAACGCCTTGGCAGAGTGCCATGTCGGCGGCCACCTTTTGAGCGCCCTTGGAAGTCCAGATGTAAGGGCAGATGTCCTTCGCAGAGTTGGTCTCGGTCATGTTGCCTTCGATGACATATTCCCCGTCCTTGACATAGAGGCCAGTGACTTCTGTTCCCACGTAGTCCGTGAAATCATGGGCCACGCCGTCAATCCAGAGGACACCTTTCCATCTTCCGCCAGACTCCTTCTCGGTTCCCGCGGCATAGACCTTGCCACCGTCAACGCAGACAGCGTTTACCTTCGCCACTGTTTTACCGCTTGTAAGACTCTGAGCGACACCGTTTTTCCAGATTGTGGCCACTCCGCCCTGCTTGTTGTCGGCTGGCTGGACATAACCTCCGACATAGACATCCTTCCCGTCAGAGCAGATGCAGTACGCCAGAGCATCCGTAGAGCCGTCAGTCAGGTACTGAGGCTTGCCGTCCGTCCAAAGGATGACGCGCCTGTCATATTCAGGAGTATCGAATCCCGCCGCATAAACCTTTCCGTCAGCGACAGTCACGGCGATAGGCGAAGTGGAATATTTCCCGTCGCTGATGACGGTCTTTTCGGCCTTGCCTTCCTCGCCGGCCTTGAATTTCCATATCACGCCGACATTCTGATGATAAGGATCGTAGTAACCGTCGTCCACAAGGTCTCCGGTCGCCTCGCAGCCAACGACGTATATCGTCTCGCCGTCAGCATAGACCCCGTTGCAGAAAGCGTCATAGCTCCCGTCTGAAAGCAGGAATCTCTTGCCGTTCTTCCAGATTGTGGCATAATAGTGACCCTTTCCGGGAACAGCCTCCTGGCCGACCGCATAGATTACAGTATCTTTTGGTGTCACAGGAATTTCCGGTTCCGGATCAGGTGTCTGCTCCGGATTTGGAGTGTCAGGATTGTCCTTCCCGCAAGAAACCATTATTGCGGAAACCACGCAGCTGAGCGCCGCGGCAAAAAACATTTTACGTTTCATGGTTTTAATTAATTTGTCAGGCGTTTTCAGTGCGCCATAGTTCGTATAATAGTCTTGGCCTGACATGGGGGATGCCATCAAATGGCCAAGTCCGGACAGAGACAGCCCCGCCCGTCAGCGCAAATTTTGTAAAAAATAATTGAATATCCAAGCCTTTGCGGCAGAATCACATAATCACCGGGAATTTCATGATCATAGGAATTACCGGATGTTGCCAATCTGAAATGGAATCCTTAAATTAGACCTGTAAAATGAATGTTTTGAGATGAAAGGATTATATTGGTTGTCGCTGTTGGCGGGACTCATTTGTGCGGGCTGCGTTCATGATGTTGATGTCATTGAGCATCCCTTGGTGGATTTCTACACTACGGAGACGTTGGACATCAGCAGGATAGAACTTACGGATTCGACCACCGTGCTGCATTTCAGCGTGGTGTACATTCCCGGATTCTGGATCCGGCTTGACAAAGGAACGCACATTGTGGTAGGGGACGAGAAGTTGCCGTGCATAGGAAGCGACAGGCTTGCGCTCGGGGAAAAGTTCTATATTCCCGAAAGCGGACGGGACACATTTTCGCTGACATTTCCGGATGTGCCCAAGGGAACGGAGAACATAGATTTTTCAGAGGAACGCCCCGGAGATGCTTTCAGGATGTTCGGAATAGACCTGACCGGGCACCGAAAGCCACTGTCCCTGGCCGCAGTGCCAGCTGAACTCCTCGCAGCCCCCGACAGGGAGGAAGGCCTTCCTCCGGTCAGGCTTGAGAACGGAACCACGAACGTGGATATTCATTTGCTTGGCTATCATAAGGGCATCGGCCAGACTGCGCGCCTTTATGTGAATGACCTTAAAGATGGTCAGAGGTGGGTTGATGTCCAGATCGACACTGTGAGCGGCTCAGTCTCAGCAAGTTTTGAGTTGAACGGTCCGGCTGGGATGGTTCTCACAAACCCTGTTTATGTTGATTTTATGGCCGCTGCCGGTGAGGACGTGAAGATATTCATAGATCTGACGGCGCATTCCTATGATGTCAGAAAGAAGCATTTCTCGGATGCGTTTGAGGGAGTCGCGCAAAGGCCGTCGGCGTATTTCGGTGGGTATTATTCCGCGCTGAATCATTATCTGAACAATGAAAGCCGCGACGACCTGCCGTTCGCTCCGTTCCTTGCCGGCGAGGGCATTGACTACCGCTGGAGTGATGAGGAATATGCCGGCAACGTGATCGCCCGCTACAGGGCTTTCGCAGATTCACTCGCTGTCGTACCCGCCGCCCGTTCCGTCAAGGAATATTACGCCGGTGGCTTGAAGAACACACTCGTCTATGCTTTCGCCAACGCCGCGGAAATGCGGCGGGACAGCTTTGAGAATGAGAACGCCTCTGGCGCGCCGGTTCCTGCATTCCGCCCTTTGGCTCCGGAAAGCCTTGACTGTCTTGCAGAGGTGGTCGATCTAAACGATTCCACCCTGCTGGCCTGCATGGACGCGCTGTCGTTTGTCCAGGCGAAGTCGGTTATTGCGGAAAGGGCTTCTGAATCACGTTGAGGCCTGTCATTCCTCCGGCGGCAGGGATTGGGAATCTGTTTTGATTTGTTTGAAATGCCCTTTCGTGCGTAAATTCCTTATATCTTGCGCACTGGGGGTCATCACTATGAGGAGGCATGAACGTATTGTCGTGAAGATCAATTAATGTCATAATGAGCCTCTCATACGACCGTTCTTTGGCGACATAATTGTCTCCCACGAGAGTACTCAACAGCACCCTCGGGAGACGAATAGTGGAGAAAACGTTTCCCAAAAGTGCAGGATGCACTCTTGAGGAGCAAAAAAAGCCGAAAGTGTTACCGAACGAGAGACATGACCTCTTCACGGAATTGATATCGTGAATGGCAAAACATTTGGAAGATTAAATCGGCAGCCGATTGATTTCTTCTTGAAGGTTGCTTAGGAATATGGCAGCGTGGGCTCCGTCCATCTGGGTGTGGTGGAACTGGAACGAGACCGTGAGGGTTTTCCGGAACCAACGACTCCGGTACTTGCCCCAAATCAGGAACGGGTTGTTGAATATGCCGCTGTACATTCCGACAGCCCCGTCAATCTCATACTTCGCCAATGCTGATGTCCCGATGACCATGCTGTCCGTAAGGTCGTGATTCGTACAGCTTTCGGCCACTCGACGTGTGAGTTTCAGATAATTGCCGTTGAATGTTCGCAGATCATCGCTGAACGGAATGTCGCATGAACTGACTTCACCGTCCCTGTTTGCGACAATGGTGTTTACCGCCAGTCTGTCATATTCAATCAATTTTCCACTGACAGGAAGCATGTAAAACTCCTTCACTCCACTTGCTGCCCTGCCGATGCAGTAGCACATCAACATGTTGAATTTCAGTCCAGTCCTCCGGCTTATCCTTGCCAGTCGGGTGACATCGATGGTCTTGAAGAACGTCACCATCGGCATCGGGGCGCGCATCCAGAACTCAAATGCGTAGGCTCTGGTGGTCTCTTGGGAATTCACTTCTTTCATGCTTTTGATTTTTTATGAATATGTCCGCGAAAGTAGCGGAACCCCTTGACGGAGGATAGAACAAAATGGACATTTCAAGCGGTAAAATGAAACTCGCCTAAGATGAGGAACGTTATCTTTTACGTATTATACTGGATTCGAAAACAGGTCAGAGTGTATGCTTGTCGTTTTTAGTAACGTGGCCGGTGTCTGCCCGCTGAACCTCCTGAACTCCCTTATGAAATGAGACTGGTCTGAATATCCGCTGGCGTAGGCAACCTGACTCAGCACTGATTCGCCCGATTGCATCATGGCCAACGCCTTTTGAAAGCGGACAATACTTGAATATTCCTTAGGGTTGACGCCTACAAGCAAACGGAACAACCTCTCGAACTGCTTTTTGCCAAGGCAGGCGATGGCGGAAAGGTCTGTGACGGTGGCTTCCGGAGCCGTGAGCATCCGCCGGACAACAGCTTGGATCCGTTGCGTCTGGTTGTTTGCCTGTTTAGAGAGCCTTGATAATAACCAATTGTCTATCAATTCGATGCAATTTAGATCGTCTTCGCAACCGGAGATCCGTTCATCAAGTTCCCGCAATCCGAGGCTATCAATTCCGTCCCCAGAAACTTCCTGATTGTAGAAAAGCGATGCGGGAATATTCAGAAGCGGACCAAGCCCGTATGGCTTGAAAACTACCACGATCATCTCCGTCTCACCCGTGGCGCTAAGGTGCGACGGAAAATTGACCTGCCCGCTTATGGTCAGCCTGCTCTGAAAAGTGTCCAATTCGGGAATATACAATGGCTTGCGCCTGTGGAATATGATCTGTGGGCATCCCGTCGGAAACGTCAATGCGCTCATGGTCAGGCCACTCCTGAACACCCAGTAGAACCTGACATATTCCATTAACGCCTCGTGAGGCCGGTAGAATGTGAACCCTTCCTGAATCATTGTCTTGCCGTCTTTTTAGTTAAATTGTTCCGTGCGTGAATATGCTGCTTTTGCGCACGAAACCATCTCCTCCCTCTGTCAGGTGCGTCAGAACCTTGATTTCACTCCCGAAAGTCCTCCCTCCATTTGTGCCGCGCGTAATAATCTGGAACTCACGCAGAGTGCTTCGCTTCTCGGTTTGGTGCGTTATAACATGGAATTTACGTACGAGGTTACTCCGTTCAAGATTGGCGTCTCTTTGAGTGGATTCAAGCCGCTTCCCGAAATGACCCGTAAAGATAGTGAATATTCTGTTGTCTTCATTCGGAAGATTCTTCTTGGATATCGTACGAAACGCCTTCAGCGTCATGTGCCCAGGAAGCGCTTCCGTTTGGTCGTCGGCTGAAAAACTTGCACTTGGAACAGCGACTTTTTCAGACTATTCTTTGTCCCGGTCATCTCTGAGGCATTTGTCCATGAAGGAGTTTCGTAAAATCGGTGGAGACACATCTCTGATTTCTTTTGACTAGTGTTGCCAATCCGGAGAGTAATCCGTAAATTGGCATGGAAAATAGGACAAGTGCTTCAGGCTTGTGCGGCAGTTGGCGGTGACAGATAACGGTGAATTATGATGTTTCGCTGTGTGCATTGATCTTGGAAGTTATTGATTTACAATTGTCCGCTTTAATGATTTTGATAATGGAAAGATTGCTGATCATTGACTCCTGCATGAGACCGGAGTCCAGAACAAGAAAGATTCTTGACGCAGCGAAGGATGTGCTTTCTTCGCGGTATGACATTGAAACCATTGATGTCAATGCGGTTGGACTGTGCGCATTGACTCCGAAGATGCTTGCTGAAAGATCGTCCGGTGTCGTTCTGGAATCGACGGTGGCACTGGCCCGCAGAATCGCTTCCGCTGACAGGATTGTCATAGCCGCTCCGTTCTGGGACATGAGTTTCCCTGCGGTGCTGAAGGCGTTCTTCGAGAATATGTCACTCTACGGCGTCACCTTCACTGACGACGGACAGACCTGCACAGGATTGTGCAGATGCAAAAAGGTTATGTACATCACGACAAGGGGCATGAATATAGAGACTGGAAGTCGGCTGGACCAAGGCAGCT
The DNA here is from genome assembly GCA_934698975.1 of uncultured Bacteroidales bacterium. Taxonomy (GTDB): domain Bacteria; phylum Bacteroidota; class Bacteroidia; order Bacteroidales; family UBA932; genus Cryptobacteroides. The sequence goes on along the minus strand of CAKUVR010000038.1, from coordinate 4,835 downwards.
CATATCTCCAGGCGCTGTCCTCTCTTTGGGGCATCGGTGAGGTCACGACCGTGGCGGCGTGGAATCTGGACTATAGCTCTCCCGAAGAAGCCGAGAAGAGGGTGGCCGAAGTGTTGTCTCTCGCAAAGACGTTGGCGCTTACATTCTGAGCGGCATTGCTGTTTCCCGTGAGTGGAAATGTCTTATCTACGCACCAAGAGGTCTGCTTCGTGTGCTTCGTGCGTGAAGCGGATCTTTGGACGCACCGAACCGCAGGAGGCATATTCATACTTGCCTTTATGAATATTCTACTTGATCAGAATGAGTCTCTTATTTCTGTAGGAAAGGATCGTCTTTTGCCTTGACAGGATCTGGTACCCGATGAGGCCGTCGATTCTCTCGTCCTTGCTCATATTGAGGTGACTGATGTCATTGAATACGGTCCGGGTGTTCTTGAAGGTTTCCGAGCCGATTTTGAGACCTTTTAACTTTCCGGCGTGAACCTCAGTTCCTTTGTCATTGCTGACACCTTTCAAGGTGGTCGTCTTCACTCTTCTCAGATTGTTCTTGAATTCATCCCATAGTCCGGAGTCAAGAAGGTTGCTTGACGCTCCGCAATCGATGCCGAATGTAAGGCTGGCCGTATCTATCTGGCCATTGATGATGGGAATATGACGCATCGCCTTGCTCATCTCGAAAGGCACTTCTTCATATTCATACTTGTGCTCTTTCAGGAAGGTCTCCGTGTAATCCGGATCAATCAGAGTGAGAGTCTTGCCCTTGTAGTCGAACAGCAGGTCATAGTCCCTGTACACATCATAGCCTATAAGGCCGTAGACATCTGTGCCGTTCTCCAGATGAGAGATGTCTGACATCATAACCTTTATGCTGTCGGCTCGTATTCCGTTGAAATCAAAGGAGTCAACGTAAATGATATCCTGCCCGCCACTGATTTTTCCGTTGACATCCTCCGATGTGCTCACTCGTGTCCCATTGTCCTCACTTCCCCTGAAATATTTGCTGTTCAGATAAAGTATAGGGCAGCCGCTGTCGATGATGAAGTTATGCTTCTCCCCATTGATTACGGCCTGGGTGACAATCAGATTGTCTTTTGACAATGTTATCGGGACAGTGAGCACCTTGGCCTGAGGTTTTTCAAACTTGAAACCTTTGTCTGCCTGCCTGACCGTCGCCTTCAGCAGCTCAAGACTTTTGATCTTGTTCTCGTCATTGAACACAAAAGTCGTGGTCCTTTCCCCAAGTTTTGAATATGTGAATGAATATACCAGCGTCAGCGTATTGCCATCCTGACGCTCAGAGATCTTTTTATATTCCGTGATGCTGTCATTTAACTGTTCCAACTTCCCGATGGTGGCGTTCAGCACAAGTTTGGCGACATCGCCTTTTTGACCGGAGCATTCGAAGTCCGAAGACAAATACGACTGAATAGCCTCCGAAGAATAACTGTTTATGACGTTCACCGTCTCTTTGACAACATTCTCGCAATCAGTCAATGACTGCGCCTTCAAGCAAACCGTGCTTAATAAAAGCAATGCGATAAAAACAAGCCTTTTCATTTCTATCATAACCCTAATAACATCAAGGACAGTCATAGGGGGCAATCAATCCCGAATGATGTTCTTGTCTGGAAAACACTTTTCAAATTATGTGCAATATCAGCCCGGTTGCGACTTGAATGGACAAAATGTCAGTCCACCGGCAAGGTCGTCAGGAATTTTTCATAATCCTTTACATAGTATCGCTTATTCTTACGACCTTTTTCGATAGCGCGGCAAATGCCGAAATTATTTTACTCTTAATTTGTTATTTCGCTGTACGTCTTGATCCGGCCTTTGGCAGCAACGGCACAGACAGCGCGACGAGAATGGCGCTGCTCACCACCATAAGCGGACGGAGCGGCAAAGTTGGCCACAGATTGCATTGTTGAGTTGATGCCATTGACTTCATAAGCAGATCATCACTGAATTCTGATTTGTAAAATAAAGAATCTGTTTTGATTTGTTTGAAATGTTCTTTGAGGTGAAAATTCTTCATTTTCTTCCCGCTTCTTCAGTCAGATAGCACCGCTATCCTCCTTGGTAGAAGCGGTCGAACCTGAAGTTTTTCACTCTCAAACCTTCAAACAAACAAATCAAAACAGCTTCTAAGTTATGCGATTTCTACCGGAACCTGAATGATTGTGAGCCACAGGTTGGCGTCCTCTTGGTTCCAGATGCCGTCAATGTAATTGGCGCGCGGGTTACCTGTGACCTTGTAGCCTTCCTTTTCCAGCAGGGCAAGCAGGTCAATGTGACTCTGACGGAGATTCTCGTAGGGACCGAATACTTTCAGACAAGCGGCCATCGGAACGGCGGGGATTTCCTTGAACTTGATGATGGCGGAATCCGTTCCCTTTTCCTTCACTTGTTCGCAATATTCAATGTCGATGTCCTGCGGCTTGTATCCTCCATATTCAGTGGTGTAGCAGTAGCCGGGTTCAATACATTCGCATCCAAGACGGGCCATTTCCGGCCCGATGACTTCATAGCACAGTTTGCCAAGCTCCGCATAAGAAGGGATGACGGTTCTGTGACTCGCGACGATGATTGCGGGCAACGGTTCAAAATACAATTTTTCCATTTTGTGATTCTTTTTGTGGGAAGCCACAAACGCCTTGAGCAATCGGCGGCGTTCCTTTAGAACCTCCAGATCCTGCTCACATCGGACTATCTTCTCCTCAAGAGATTCGACTGAAGGAAAATGGCTTTCGTCTTCCATCATATCCCGGATCTCTTCAAGAGAATAGCCAAGGGTCTTCAGGGTGCAGATGTTCTGAATTTTCTGAAACTGCCCCACGGTGTAGTAGCGGTATCCGGTCCATCGGTCCACGATTTCGGGAACCAGAAGTCCAATCTGTTCGTAATGCCGCAACGCACGTACGGTAACCTTGCTCAGGCGGGAGAACTCCCCGATTTTCAACTTGATTTCACTCATAACAACTGTGCACTTTTGTTATTTGCCTGCAAATATATACAATGACGTAGGGTACGAGTCAAGTAAAAAATGATTTTTTTCGCTGAATTTATGAAAAACAGGCGGCAAACGCATACCGTTTGATGTTTTTTTGACATAAGGAAACTCGTCACTCCTCGAAAAGTCCGGTGACATCTTTCCTGTCGGAAAGTTCCACGGTTTCCTTGATGTCGGGCTTATAGACGGTCATCGAGGCGATGGATTCAGGTTTGATCTTGGTCAGGGCCTCCTTGTCGCACTTCTTGCCGTCGATGGTGACGGCTGTCTCACCGTTAACAGGGAAATATTTGCTTTATGATGTTATATTCGAACTAATGTAATTTTTGATAATCTGCGATTTTTATATTCGATATGATATAATTTTACAAAATTCGTTATATTTGCATCCGATAGGATATAATTATTATGAAGACGCTGTTGTCCGCAAAACTCAAATTCCTCCGGAAGGAGTATGGATTGACACAGGAAGACCTCGCACTGAAATGTGGCGTGGGTCTTAATTTCGTGCGTCAGCTTGAGCAGGGGAAGCCGACGCTCAGGATGGATAAAGTTAATCAGGTGCTTGCCATGTTCGGTTATGAGCTTGCACCGGTAAGAACAGAAGAACTGAATGAGAAAAGCTGAGATTTACTTTAAGGACCACCTTGCCGGCATTCTTACAGAAACAGAATCCGGTTATGAATTCTGCTACAATAAGGAATACTTGGACAATAAGGGTTCAGAACCAGTGAGTCTTACACTTCCACTCTCTGAAAAGCCCTACCAATCCAAGATTCTGTTCCCGTTCTTCGATGGTCTGATTCCTGAAGGATGGCTGCTTGATGTGGCGTTAAGGAATACCGACATCAGTTCATTGGATCGTATGTCCCTGCTCCTGCTCTGTTGCAAAGACTGCATCGGAGTGGTAAGTGTCGTACCTGTAAATGATGAAAGCGATGAGTAGATGCCTATATTGCTATAAGGAACTTGCAGAGGGGGAAGTGGATTTCCATAAGGGCTGCGCCAAGAAATTCTTCGGGATGCCGTATGCCCCGGAGTTGCCCTATTCCCTCAATGATTTGGATGCCCTTGCGGCTCAGGTGATAAAGGCTCAGACAACATTGACCGGTGTTCAGGCAAAGCTGTCGCTCCATCTTGACAGGCATGATGGGTCAAGAAGGCTTACCATAGTGGGGCTTTGGGGTGATTATATCTTCAAGCCGCAGACCCAAACATACAAGGCTCTCCCGGAAAATGAAGACTTGACAATGCATCTGGCCGAAATCGCAAAGATAAAGGTCGTACCTCACACTCTGATACGGCTTCAGGATGGAACATTGGGCTATCTTACCAAAAGAATAGACAGGACACCAGACGGAGGCAAGATTCCGATGGAGGACATGTGCCAGCTTACAGAGAGACAGACGGAATACAAGTACAAGAGTTCGTATGAACAGATTGCCAAGGTAATCGCCAAATATTCTTATGTGCCGCTTCTGGATCTGACCGATTTCTATGAGCAAGTATTCTTCAGTTGGCTGGTAGGAAACAATGATATGCATCTGAAGAACTTCTCTCTCTATGCGCCAAAAGGCAAGTGGTTCCTTACCCCGGCGTACGACCTCCTGAATGTCTCAATGGCAAATCCAAAGGACACCGAAGAATTGGCGCTCACACTCAATGGGCGGAAGAAACGAATGAAGAAAAGTGATTTCGTCAGCGCCATGACACTTTCAGGCATTGCTCCTAAGGTATTTGACAATATGATCGAAAAGTACAGAAAACTCCTGCCGAAATTCTACGATATGATTGATACGTCGTTTCTGGAGGATGAGAGCAAGGAA
>CAKUVR010000037.1:0-22915 GCA_934698975.1 uncultured Bacteroidales bacterium | reverse complement strand
GGAATCGGGTTGCCGTTGACATCGACGATCGTTCCCTTGACGGGCTGCTGCTGAGCGGCCGCCGCGGGCAGTAAACCTGACTCACTGACGGCAGCGGCGGCACTGAAAGACAGTGAGCCCGCAAGCATCATCATCAGAAAGGCGTTTACTTTGTAAGTGCGATTCTTTTTCATTTACTAATGGTTTTGTATTAAAACTGGTTGTTAAACTTCCTTTTAATCAGCAATCTTGACAGGCGTAGTTTGGTGCGCATAAATCAAGATTACAAATTTAACGTTTTAGGCTTAAAAAGCAAATAAAACTATTGAATATTTGTGATAATACGCAACGAAGAAGGTGATTAACTCATTAATTTATTTATGGATAGGACGGTGCTGTGAGCGCAGAAACTCCTTGCGTCTTGCATCAAGTTCCGTTATCTCCGCCGAAGGTACGGTGAACCCCACGAACCTGTTCCAGAGGTAGTCCACGGCCTGCTCCGAAGGATGAACCATGTCGGGGGCGTAGAAGCGGTAGTCCCGAAGCTCATCAAGCACGATCTCATAGGCCGGAAAATAGTCACAACGGTCCGGAAACTTTGCCAAAACCTCGTCCAAGGCGAGCATGAGGGTACTTTTGCTCAGCTGGTTGCCGTGCGCTCCATCTTTAAGATGGCGGATAGGCGAGACAGTGAATATGAATTCCTTCTCCGGGTGACGCGCGACCATATTCATGAGCAAGGTATAAGTCTCCCGGAGGGAAAGTCTGCGACGGGTGAACTCCTTCGCGTCGATCTTGAGGCAGTTCGAGACGACCTCCCCCGAGCTGGCATATTCATAGATCCACGCCGTGCCGAGGGTTATGATGACTTTGTTGGCGGCTTTCCAGCGGCGCGAGGCTTCCTCCAGAGCCGCGTTGGCGACATTCAGGAACTCGCCTTCGGTGCGGCGGGCGAATGAGGTGTGGTGGCTGAAAGAGCAGACAAGGCCGGCTCCGGCACCCATCTGGACGCACTCGCTCTCGGTGAACGGGATACCTGAGGACAGACGCGCGATGGAATTGCAGACCGAGACGGGGTTGTAGATGGTGCCGAAAGGGTTGACGCAGACATCGAACCCAAGATCCACCATTTTCCTGCCGATGTTGTCCGCGAAGCAACTTCCGAGCACGAATATCTTGTCTTTCAGCGAGATGCTGACCTTGCTTAGCCCGGCCTCGACCGGAGTCTGTAGTTTGAGACCATCCATACGGGTGCGAAATTACAAAATAATCAGTAATTTTGCATAAATGCCTCGGAAGCGGAATTTTCCTTCCATGGCCAATGAATATGAGAAAGAACATAATTGTAATGACACTGTTTCTGGCATCGACCTTCACCGCCCGTGCCCAACAGAAGGTTTCCTTTACCTACGGAGCTGATTTCCAGTACTATTTTGACAACAGGGAATATGATGGCGCGGGCAATAAGTTTGAGACCTCGGGGACGGTTCACGCCGCGAGGCTGACTCCGTCGGTTGGCGTCAAGGTGGCAGGCGGACGGTTCAGCCATCAGCTGACGCTCGGAATAGACGTGATGAAGAATATGGGAGAGGCTCCGGTCTCCGAGAGCGACAAGGATCTTCAGAACACAGGGCTTTTCCGCGAGATGACTTTCTGGTATGTCCTGGAGAGCCGGCGAAGGAGTGAGAGGTTCAATCTGTTGGCGGGAATATTCCCTCGCCGGAACTCCGTTTTCGGCTCCGGCTACCCGGATTGGTCCGAGGATCCGGTGAAGGCCGATCAGGTTCCGTCCCTTTTCATCTCCGATGTGAACCAATTCTATGACAACAACATAGAAGGGCTGCTGCTTAAGTACGAAACCCGTAAAGGCTATTGCGAGGCCGGTCTGGACTGGATGGGGATGATCGGACACGGGCGCAGGGAACGCTTCCAGATATTCACATACGGCAATTACTCCATTGCGGGAGATTTCCTGCGCGCCGGCTGGACCGCGACCATGTACCATTTCGCTAACACGCTTGAATATAGGGGAGTGGTGGACAATGTCCTTGTCTCGCCTTTCGTGTCGCTGACCGCCGGGAGGAGAGACTTCCGTTGGAGCACCAAACTCAGTTATATTCAAGGAATACATCAGGACAGGATCAACGAGACGGGGCTTGAGCCGGCGTTCGGCGGGCTGCTGTCGCTGAATCTCGGGTACAAGAAACTGGGTGTCATAAATGACTCCTACTATGGTACAGGGCAGATGCCGTACTACTTCACTATAGACGCTGGTGGGAATATGCTCGGACCGGACCTGTACGCCGGAAGTCCGTTCTACCGGATCAGTGACCAAGGCGGGAGCTGGAAGCATTCCGGATTTTATGACCGGGCGGAGATTTACTGGCAGCCGTACATCGCTGATTTCGTGCGTCTGAGGCTTTCAGCCGTGTTCCATTTCACAGGTGACGGATTTCAGGGCAGCCAGCAGAAGCTTAGCGTCCTTTTTGACCTTGGGCACGCTATGAACTCCAAGAAGGCGGCCAAGGCTTCTGGCGGCTCACGCAGACAAAGGAATTTTGAAATATATTTATAAGGTATGAAAGGAATATTCAAGTCTATCATCGCCGCCGCTTCCGCCGGTTTTTTGATGGCTGGTTGCGGTTCTGGGCCCAAGGACGGGGACTATGTCCTCCAGATTCTGACTACCAACGACGTGCATGGGTGCTATTTCGACTCCACCTACGTCGGCGGGGGAGTGAAGAAGTCGCTCTTTGCCGTCAAGACCATCGTGGACAGCGTCCGGTCGGTGGCCGGAGCGGATAATGTCTTGCTGATTGACGCCGGGGACTGCCTTCAGGGAGACAACGCCGCGTACTACTTCAACTATGTCGACACGCTTTCCCCTCACGTCTATCCTCGTCTGGCTGCCTACATGGGCTACGACGCCATCACCGTCGGCAATCACGACATCGAGACGGGCCATAAGGTCTATGACCGCATCGCACGGGATCTTGAGTCATACGGGATTCCGTTTTTGGCCGGCAACGCCATCCGTAACGACAACGGAAAACCGTATTTCCCTTTGTACAAGATTTACAAGAAAGGTGGACTGAAGGTTGCCGTGCTGGGCTTCACCAACGCCAACATGAAGAACTGGCTGTCGGAGAAACTTTGGAGCGGAATGACATTCGAGAGCCTTGTGCCTCTGGTTCAGGAGGATGTGGACAAGGTCAGGGCAAAGGAGAAGCCGGATGTCGTGATTGTGTCCGTGCATTCAGGAACAGGGCCTGGGGACGGGTCGATGCTCGAAGGGCAGGGAATGGACCTGTACAAAAGTCTGATAGGGGTGGACTTCGTGGTCTGCTCGCACGACCACAGGCCGTTCGTGACCTCGTGTGACAGCATCGGGCTGATCAATTCGGGAAGCCATTGTCGCTTTGTGGGACACGGAACCCTGCGCATGACCGTGGATGACGGCAAGGTGGTGAAGCGGGAGCATTCCACGGAACTGATTCCGGTTGACGCTCACAGGATTGACACCGAGATGGAGGCCAAGTTCCACGAGGACTATCAGGCTGTGCAGGTCTTCACGACACAGGAAGTGGGTGAATTGAAGGTGGACATGCGCACCCGTGACGCCTACAAAGGCATGTGCGACTATGTCAACCTTGTCCACACGCTTTGTCTCGGCTGCGCTCCTGCCCAGATCTCGATCGCGGCTCCGCTGACCTACGATGGATTCGTTAAGGCGGGTACGCTGATTTACAAGGATTTATTCACAATCTATCCGTTTGAAAATCAACTTTATGTCATCACGATGACCGGTCAGGAGCTCAAGGACTACCTTGAGGCCTCATACAACCGCTGGATTGTCACGGCTTCCAAACCGAGCGATCATGTGCTGAACATCATCCAGAAGGATGATCCTCGTACCGGCCAGAAAGGTTGGTCGTTCATCGAAAGGGCCTACAATTTCGACTCCGCCGCCGGAATCGACTACACAGTTGATGTCACCAAACCTTTCGGCTCCAGAATCGTGATTTCATCTATGGCTGACGGCACTCCATTCGACCTCGGAAAGACCTACAATGTCGCGATGACCTCCTACCGCGCCAGCGGTGGCGGCGGACTCTTGAGGGAGATCGGAATCAACACTGACAGAATCTCGGAAAGGACGGTTGAATATTACCCTGAGATCCGCGAGATTCTCTATGAATATCTCAAAAAGAATCACGTGATCGACCCTGCCGTCATCGGTGATTCCACTATTATCGGTCATTGGTCTTTCGTTCCGGAGAACATTGCAGACCCTGCCATTGAGCGGGACATCGACTTGATATTCAAGAAATAACACTAAAATATTCAAAAGATGATCAAAAGAATTTTGACCGCCTTCGCGGCTCTTGCTACCGTCTTGTCTGTCTCTGCCACTGAATATGACGGCAAGTGGATCGGCTGCGAGTACAATGGGGATGTCCTCAAGGGCAGCACCGTCCTGCCAGCCCGTTACCTTCGCAAAGAGGTGACTCTGGACGGCAAGGTGAAGGAAGCAACACTGCGCATCAGTGGCCTTGGAGTCTATGACGCATGGATCAACGGGGAATATATCACCCGTGACCAGGAACTTTCCCCGACTGTCTCCGAGTACAGGACAAGGGTCTATTTCAATGAGTTCGATGTCACGAAGGCTCTTAAGAAAGGGCAGAACGCTCTTGCCGTGAGCCTTGGATGCGGACGTTACACCACGATGAGGGAGCCCGGTATGAAGGGGTTCGGACTTCCGAGGCTTTGGTGTCAGCTGGACATTGTGTACACAGATGGCCGCACCGAGATTGTTGTCAGTGACGAGAATTGGAAGATAACATGCGATGGTCCGATCCGCGCCAACAACGAGTTCGACGGAGAGACCTACGATGCCCGCAAGGAACTGACCGGCTGGACCAAAGTCGGTTACGATGACTCCACGTGGCCCAATGCTTCATTGATGGACGCTCCAGGAGGCAAACTGGTTCTCCAGCCGAACCCTAACATCGCTGTGATGGACATTGTCAAGCCTGTCTCCATCACGAAAACCGACCATGGCTACATTCTGGACATGGGGCAGAACATGGTAGGTCGTCTTCAGATCAAGGCCAAAGGACTCCAAAGGGGTGACACCCTCACGATGAAATTCGCTGAGATTCTGAACCCGGACGGCACCCTTTACCTTGCCAACCTGCGTACAGCCAAGGTTCTGGACACCTACATCGCCAAAGACGGCAAGCCGATTGTCTGGCATCCTGAGTATGTCTATCACGGTTTCCGTTTCATTGAGGTCAAAGGCTTGAAGAAAGAGCCAAAGCTCAGCGATTTCGAGGGACAGGTGATGTACGACAAGATGGCCGTGACAGGTCATTTCGAGACATCCGACCCTGTCATCAACCAGATCTACCACAACGCTTTCTGGGGAATCAGGGGCAACTATCGCGGGATGCCGACCGACTGTCCGCAGAGGGACGAGAGGCTTGGATGGCTCGGCGACCGAACGATGGGATGCTACGGCGAATCCTACATATTCAACAACCACGCCCTGTATTCCAAGTGGCTGACTGACATCCATGACGGGCAAGATAACCTAGGCCGCATCTCCGATGTCTGCCCTCGCTACTGGACTCTCTATCAGGACAATTTCACCTGGCCTGGTGCGTTCTTCACGGGCGCGGACATGGTCTATCGCCGTTTCGGGGACGATCAGTCCATCAAGGATCACTATGGCGCTATGAAGAAGTGGCTTGAATATATGAGGTCTAAGTACCTGAAAAACGGTGTGATGATCAAGGACACCTACGGTGACTGGTGCATGCCTCCGGAGTCACTGGATCTGATTCATTCAAAGGATCCTGCGAGAAAGACGGCATCTCCGCTCATCGCCACTCCGTTCTATTACTTTCTCCTTCACAAGATGGTTGAGTTCGCTCCGATAGCCGGGCATCCTGAGGACGTCAAAATATTCAATGAATATGCCGACGCGGCTCGTGAGGCGTTCAACGCCAAATATTTCAACACGAAAGAAGGCTTCTACGGCAACAACACCGTGACCGCCAACCTGCTTCCGCTCTATTTTGGGATGGTTCCGGCCGGCCGTGAGGGCGATGTATTCGAGCATATTGTCCACAAGACCGAGGTCGACTGCGATGGTCATGTGAGTTGCGGAGTTGTCGGGATGATGGTCCTGATGCGCACCTTGACCGAGTTCGGCAGACCTGACCTTGCCTTGAAAATCGCCACCAACGAGACCTATCCAAGCTGGGGTTACATGGCGAAGAACGGGGCCACGACAATCTGGGAGCTCTGGAACGGCAACACCGCCGATCCTGCGATGAACTCGGGCAACCACGTGATGCTTCTTGGCGACCTTGTGACCTGGTACTATGAATATCTTGGCGGCATCCGTCCCGCTGAGCCTGGCTACAAGTCAATCGAACTCAAGCCGTACCCGATTGAAGGCCTTGACTGGGTGAGCTGCTCGTACGATTCTCCTTACGGCAAGATCGTCAGCAACTGGAAGCGCAACGGCTCCAAGTTCGAGTGGATCGTCGAGATTCCGGCCGGCACCACCGCCACCGCCCTCATCCCAGGTCCCGACAGCTCCCGCGAGACCAAAACCCTCGCCCCCGGCAAGCACCGTTTCGTGACGGAACTGGATTAGGCTTAGAACAGCCCGGAGTCGCTGTCAGAGTTGTTGACCTTCTTGTTGACAGTGCGGGTTTTCTTTCCGTAAGAGAAATTATAGACACATGTAAGGATGATCGTGTTTTTCTGACTGGTCATCCTGCTTGTGTTTTTCATAGTCAGAGGGGATCCAGGCGCGGTTTCCTCGCTGATTTTCCAGTCGTAGAACGGGTATCGCATTCCGGCTCCGATGCGGAGGTTCTTCCCGATCCTGCGCGCGAACTCAAAGTAGCCATAGTTCTCGCCTTTGTCGATGCCGAGGTCACTGATGGCTCTGAAAGGTTGGTTGTACATTGCCTCAGCGATCCATTTTTCCCCTGAATATCTCAGCATGGCCATGCCGCCAAGGCTTTTGACGGATCTGTCCGCCTTGCCTCCCGTCAGCCTCTGGTCATTGTACATGGCATAGATGGTGAGCGAGAGAGGAATATTCCTGAAAGGTTTGATCCTGCTTCCGAGAGCGGCCATCACCACCAGCATGCTTCCGGAATGTTCCTTTCTTTCCACAAGATACCCGTTCTCTTGACTGAACAGCGGAATTATCTGATTGCCATTGTGGTAGACATAAACGTACGGACTGAGGTACAGCCAGTTATTATTAAATGTATAACCCACCATCGCACTTCTGGTCGTGTAGCTTTCCAGTTCGCTGTTGCTTGTCGAGAGCCATTTGTCATCCCTAAGGTAGGAGGCTGTGCCCAGCCATCCGATTTTTGGGGTCTCCACCGAGCTTGAATAATTAAGGTACATAGAGGAGTGGTCGTTGAATGTGTAGTTCAACTGAACGAGCGGGCGGAGGTAGAGATAATCTTTCCTTGAGGATTCATTGGTGCCGTAGCCGTAATGCTCAACTGCGGCGCCGAGCGAATAGCTGACTCCTCCAAGGTTTCCTGAATATTCACCCCATAGCCTGTTCAGACAAGTGTTGATTTCTGACTGAACATGAATATCCCCGTTCCTGCTGCTTTGGTCGGAATAGTTGGCCATTGAGCGGAGACCGAAACTGAGTTTGTGCTTTTCCGAAATCCTCCAGTCATCAACAGCCTCGAAGATTCCGGAATATTTCCGCCCGTCTGTCAGGCTTACAGAAGAAATCAGAGGAGTCGCTCCGTCATATTCATGAAACCCTTTGCGGCTTTTTGTGTCGTAGGCGGTGGCTACGAAATTCACCGAAAGTTCGTGTTTGTAGGAGAGTCTGCGGTTCCAGTAGATGTCGAGCGAAGGGGAGAGATATTCTGACCAAACGTCTTTGCTGTCAATTACTTCCGAAATTGTGCTTTCTCCGGATTCAATGTCTGTCACTTTTTTGATGACGCTTTGGCGGACTGGCCAGTCCTTTTTCTCGTATCCTATCGATAATTGCGCTTTCAATGCGCTATTCTCGTCTTTCATCCTGACAATGTCGAGCGAGGCGAAATGCTGGTTGCGGGTGAAGTCCGTGTCCAAACTTGTTTTCTCCTTGGTATATCGGTTGCCTCCGGCTTCATATTCAAGAAATTCGTCAATGCCGTAGCCTCCGCTTTTGCTTGGTTTGCTGGAATATTCAATGCCGATCATCGTGTTTTTCAGAACTTGACGGTACGAGGCCGCGTTGTTGCCCCAAGGGGTTGTGACCGCTTCCTTGAGGTTCAGCATCAGGTTGCCACCGATTCCGGGCCTTCGGGTGATGATGTTCACCAAAGAGCCGCTGCCTGCGAATGAATATCTTGCCGGGGCGTTCTGGTAGAAGTCGATGCTTTTGATGTCCGCCGGGGTGAGAAGCGATAGGGAAGCGCTGGTTGTCGGAAGCCCGTTCAGGAGGATAGTCAGGCCTTTACCGTTCACCAGAGTGACTTCATCGTCCCTGACCATTATGCCCGGTATCAGTTTCAATGTCTCCAATGCACTGGCGTGGGCGTTTCTGTCCTCGTTGCTCAGGTAGAATTTCTGATGGTCGCTGAAATGCTTGACGCTTCTCCCCGTGAACACAGCCGCTTTCAGGGTGTCGGTCCGCTCTTTAGCAATCGATGTTTCCGGACTTTCAATCTGCCCGGTCACCGGCTCCTCCGTCCCGGTCACTGAGCTTGTGGTTCGACTAAGCTCACCAACCACCAAAGAGACCGGACTAAAGCCAGCCGCCTGAATGCAAACAGCGAGAACTGCTAATACTGAATATGTCCTTTTATGACTCATGGTATATAATCTTTGCTGGCAAAATTATCTGAAAATAGTTTTACACAAGAGTTTTCTTTAGATTTTTCTTCTATTGTAATTTATTGAAAAATAATGTGTTGGAGAATTTCCTCGCTGTTTGTGCTTTCACATAGTCTTACATTGCAGTTTTTTTTGCTAATTTAGTAAGCGCTAATGATGATTCGCCACGGATTTGAACATATCGTGAGTGACTTTATGCCGGATGAAACTGAGAACTGTCATATTCATTGCCATTCTTTCATTTTGCTTCGCTTCCTGCGCTCATACGTTCAGGACAGCGGAACAGTTTCTGGATGAGATCGAGGACAGGCTGGAAACCCAACCTGACAGCGCTTTTGTAGCGCTTGATTCTTTGGACAGAAGTCTGCTGGGCACCAAGGAACTTCGCGCCCGCCATGCCCTGCTCTACACTATCGCTTTGGAGAAAGTCGGAATGGAGATCACTTCCGACAGCATAATCAACATCGCAGTGGACTATTATTCCTCTTCGGGAGACGAGGAGATGAAAGAGAAAGCTCTGTACTACAAGAATATAATCGATCAGAACGCGGCTTCCGTCCACAAGGACACTCTCGCCCTTCAGCAGCAGAAGATGATCGAGGAACGTTACACCGACAAGCAGGCAATCATTGACCGAGGAAAGTCCATCTGGCTTCTGTGCCTGTTGGTTGTACTTGTGGTCGCCGTTTTGATTGTCATTGTGCGTCTGTTCAGGAAGGCGCATAATGAATTGAAGCGGAAACCGGACGATGAGGCGATGGCCATAATCCGTGAGAGAATGTCGGTTCTGGACAAGTTCCTCGCCTCCAGACTATCCTCAGACTGTTCCTTTGACAAGGCCGCTGAGGCAGAACTTGACCGCCTGGTCTCCGATCAGGATGATTTCATGCGTTCCACTATGGTGCTCTTCCGTGACAGCCACCCAGAGTTCGTTGCCGAGTTGAAGTCGCACGGCCTGACGGATTGGGAGGTCGGCTATTGCTGCCTCTATGTCCTCGGACTCAAAGGCAAGGATGTCGGCAACTACCTCAAGAAAAAGCGCAACTACATCATCAGCAGCGACATTCGCCGTAAATTAGGCCTCTCCGAGCACGACACAAATCTCGGCATCTGGCTCCGTTCCCGCCTTTCCGCCCGGTAATCAGTTCAGTAGACTGCTTTTGTCCGGTGGATGGGTGTATGGCCGGACAAGTCCATCAGATCTGAGATTTGTTTTACGTTCAAGGTTCTGGCAGAAGATGTCGGGACGATCCGATGATTGTAAAATGTAAGTTGTTGATGGTTAGTATATTCGTAAATTCTGCCGCTCCAAAGTGGAGGGCGGGATTTTCTAATCGCTTGTTAACTAGCAGGTAACGTTTTACGCCGGATGATGGAGATGTGCGGATTTCTCTATCTGAAAGTGGAATCAGACAATGCGCATCTTTGCATATTTCAGGAGCAGGACCTTATCTCCATAATGGTCAAAGGCTATCTTGCCCTTGAGGTCGGGAACTGTGCCGGTGATCTCGAGAATCTTGCCTTGTCCGAAGCGGTTGTGCTCGATACGTTGGCCGACTTTGAAGTCGGTCATAGGGGCGGGGACGAAATCGGTGTCGGAAATCTTTGGCGGCAACGGCCGGTTCCTCAGAGCCTCTATCTTTGAAGCGGTGTCGGAAGGCCTTGGAGTTGAGACGGGCTTGCGCTCGTACATGACGCTGCCTGAAGAACCGTATGGATTGCTTCCACCCATTCCGTATTTATTTGCCGTACTGCTGCCTCCTCCGGGCCGGCCTGAAAACGCGCCGCCGGAATTGCCCCCGAACCTGCCGGATGATCCATTCCCGGAGTCGAACCTATTGGCTCCATAGCCTGAACCACCGGAAAAACGCCCTGAACCAAAATTGGAACTATTGTTGGTGTCTCTGGAGAAACGCCCGGAGCCGAATCCACGGGAGCCAAACCCGCCGAAATCATCGAAGTCACGTGAGTCCTCGCCGGAAAAATTGTCGTTTTTCAGCGGATTGGCTATGTACTTGGTGTCTATCTCTTTGATGAAACGGCTCGGGGAGTTGGACTCGTGCTTGCCGTTGCGCATTCTCGTGTTGGCGAACGAGAGGCTGACGGCTTTCTTTGCCCTTGTCATGGCGACGTAGAACAGGCGGCGCTCCTCCTCGATGTCGGCAGGGGAGGCCAGCATTCCTCCGGATGGGAATATGTTCTCCTCCAGACCGGCCACGAAAACGTACGGAAACTCCAGACCTTTGGCCGAATGCACGGTCATCAGCGCGATCTTGTTGTTCGTGTCCTCCTCGTCCTCCACGTCCACGTTGGACAGCAGGGATATGTTCTCAAGGAACGCTCCGAGGGTGAAGACAGGATATTCAATCTCGGAATCCTCTTCGGCCTGCCCTTCCGCCATGAGGTCACGGAGGTGGCTTTCTCTCTGCTCCTCAATGAAATGAGTGACACTGTTGATGAGCTCTTCGACATTGGATGCCCTCGATTGAGCCTCGATTGACGGGTCGTTCTTGAAGAAGGCGTACAGGCCGCAGGCGTTGGAAATGCCGAGGGCCAGCTCGTCCGCGTTGGTTGTGACTTCTTTGGATGCGAAACTGTCAATCATCTCGCAGAAAGAGCGGATTTTGGCGACGGCTGCCTGCTTGAGGCCGTAGTCGGCGAATTTCTCTGAATATGCCGCTTTGAACAGCGAGCATTTGAGGTCGAAGGCCATGGCGGCCAACGCGTTGAGAGAAGTCTCGCCGATTCCTCTTGCCGGGGTGTTCACGATCCTCTTGAAGGACTCGTCATCGTTGACATTCACGACCAGTTTCAGGTAGGCCATCATGTCCTTGACCTCGGCCCTGTCGAAGAACGAGTTGCCGGAGTAGATCATGTACGGCAGGTTTCTTTTCCTCAATGCCTCCTCCAAGGCTCTTGACTGGGAGTTTGTCCTGTAGAGAATGGCGAAATCCTGATACTTGGCGTGATCGGACTGCATCCTCTCGACAATCTCCGAGGCGATGGTGACGGCCTCGTCCTGCTCGGACCAGCTTTTCAGAAGGCGTATCTTCTCGCCTTCCTCCCCGACGGCCACGCAGGTTTTCGGAATCCTGTTCTCGTTCTTGGCTATCAACGAGTTGGCTGCGTTCACGATGTTCGCTGTCGATCGGTAGTTCCTCTCCAGGCGGAAAATCCGGCACTCCGGGTAGTCCTTTTTGAAATTAAGAATATTTTCGATCTTTGCTCCACGGAAAGCGTAGATGGACTGCGAGTCGTCGCCCACGACGCAGAGATTGCGATGCCTTTCCGTCAACTTCTTAAGGATCAGGTACTGGGCGAAGTTCGTGTCCTGGTATTCGTCCACGAGATAGTAGTCGAACCGGGACGCTATCGCCTCCTTTGCCTCGGGGAAATCCCGAAGCAGGATATTCATATTCAGTAATATGTCATCGAAGTCCATCACCCCTGAATTCTTGCACTTCTCGGCGTAGCGGGAGTAGATGTCGCATATCCGTGGCTTGCGGGCATGGGTGTCGTTGATGATCGCCTGCTGGTTGTTCCGGTAGGCGCTGGCGGTGATGAGGTTGTTCTTGGCCATGGATATCCTTGACAGGACATCCTTTGGCTTGTAAATCTTGTCGTCCAGGCCCAGTTCCTTTATGCACGCCTTTATGCCGCTCACCGAGTCGCTCGTGTCATAGATCGTGAACGAGGATGGGTAGCCGAGCGAGGTTGCATATTCCCTTAGAAATCTTATGAATATGGAGTGGAAGGTGCCCATGAAGAGCCTTCTGGCCTTCCGTTCGCCGACCATGACGGCGATCCTCTCCTTCATCTCCGTGGCAGCCTTCTTCGTGAAGGTCAATGCCATTATTCTCGCGGGGTCGCACCCCCTCTCCAGAATGTAGGCGATCCTGCTCGTCAACACCCTTGTCTTACCTGATCCCGCACCAGCCACTATCAGCACCGGTCCGTCAACACTGCCGACCGCCTTCTTCTGCTCGGCGTTCAGCCCTTCAAAAATAGCGCTTTCGTTCTTTTCCATATCGGGTACGAAAATACGGAAATTTTCCCAATAGTGAGCATTAAAGAATAATTCGGTGAATATTTGGAAAGATTGGCAAGGCATTTTTAAGGGATTACTAACTAAAATGAGTATATTTGCAAGTTGTAAAAAATATGGTTGTATTACAATCAACACTAATTATATGTCAAACATCATCGATTTGAAAAAGGGTCTGAACATTCCGATCAACGGAGCGGCGGCCCTAGAAGCAAAGAAGACGATCGTGCCTGACACAGTTGCCATCAAACCGACGGATTTCAAAGGGTTCTCTCCGAGACTTCTGGTGAAGGAAGGTGACAAGGTTCTGGCAGGATCCCCTGTTTTGGCAGACAAGCAGCACCAGGACATCCTCCTGACCTCTCCGGTAAGCGGAACGGTCGCCGGGATTGTCAGGGGTGAGAAGAGAAAGCTTCTTGCTGTGCTCGTGAAGGCTGACAGCACCAATGAGGCCGTCGATTTCGGAGCCAAGAATCCTTCCGGTCTGAAGGCCGAGGAGGTGAAGGAAGCCCTTCTCAAGAGCGGTCTGTGGCCATTCATCATTCAGAGGCCTTACGGAATCATCGCCGATCCGGCTTTGACACCTAAGGCTATTTTCGTGTCCGCATTCTCGACGGCTCCTCTCGCGGCTGACGCCGAATTTGCCTTCAAGGATGACGTGGCGGCTATTCAGGCCGGTGTCACGGCTGTGTCTAAACTCGCGAAGGTTCATGTCTGCGTGAACAGCGATGCTTCAGCCTTCGCCAAGCTCACAGACGCAACCGTCCACACCGTCAACGGCAAGAAGCATCCTGCCGGCAATGTGGGCGTGCAGATCAGCCACATCTCTCCAATCAAGAAAGGAGAGACTGTCTGGACACTGTCTCTTCTTGCTCTCGCTGCCATCGGCAAGTTCTTCAAGACCGGCAAGTTGGATCTTACCCGCAAGGTTGCCATTACTGGTCCTGTGGCCAAAGACGCGTCTTACGTTGTGACCCTTCCTGGAATGCCAATCAAGGCTCTCAAGGGCTATTATGACAACAGTGTAGAAACCCGTTTCATAAGCGGCGATGTTCTCTCCGGTGAGAATGTCGGTGAGGATGGCTGTCTTGGATTCTTCGACAATCAGGTTACCCTGATCAAGGAAGGCCGTGAAAGAGAAGTGCTTGGATGGGCGAAACCTTTCAGATTCAATCAGTTCAGCTCTTCGATGACTTACTTCTCATGGCTTCTGCCTAAGAAGAAGTACAACATGGACACCAACACCCATGGTGGTGTGCGCGCGTTCGTGGTTTCGGATGTATATTCAAAGGTTCTCCCTATGGATCTTTTCCCTGTCTATCTGATCAAGGCCTGCCTTGCCGGAGACATCGAGAAGATGGAGCAGTTCGGTATCTATGAGGTTCTTCCTGAGGACTTCGCCCTTTGCGAGTTCGTGGATCCTTCAAAGAACGACATCCAGGCTATCATCAGCAAGGGAATCGACCTCATGATAAAGGAAATGGCTTAAAGGATTATCGCTATGGAAGAAAACACAGTAAAACCAGGCCTTTTTGAAAAAGGCGGTAAGTTGGGGTGGCTGCATTCTACATGGGATGCCTTTGACACCTTCCTTCGTGTTCCTGCGACCGTGACCGCCAGAGGCGCTCACGTCAGGGACGCTGTAGACATCAAGAGAATCATGATCATCGTTGTGCTGGCTGTTGTTCCTGCTGCTTTGTTCGGCATGTGGAACGTTGGCTATCAGCACAATCTCGCTGTCGGAGACCTTCCGGGATTCTGGAACCAGTTCTTCTGGGGACTCCTCAAGGTTCTCCCCCTCTACCTCGTTTCCTACATCGTAGGTCTAGGCATCGAGTTCGCCTCTGCTCAGATCAAGGGTGAGGAGGTCAACGAGGGTTACCTCGTGTCCGGTATGCTCATCCCGCTGATTGTCCCTGTGGACGTTCCGCTCTGGATGCTCGCGATTGCCGTTGCTTTCGCGGTTATATTCGGTAAGGAAGTCTTCGGTGGCACAGGAATGAACTTCCTGAACCCGGCTCTCCTCTGCCGCGCATTCCTCTTCTTCTCTTATCCAAGCGCGATGTCTGGAGCTGAGGTTTGGGTTGCACCACGTTGCGGTGCTGATGCCATCTCTGGTGCTACACCTCTTTCTTATCTGACTGAGGGTCAGGGCGCTCTTGAGGCAATCAACAACGCGGGATTTAGTTTTTGGGATATGTTCGCCGGAACTATTCCGGGTTCTGTGGGTGAGACTTCAGTGATCGCCATCCTTGTCGGTGCCGTCATCCTCATCTGGACCGGTGTCGCAAGCTGGAAGGTCATGGTTTCATCTGTTGCCGGTGCACTGCTTGTAGGTTGGCTCGGCAATGTCTGCGGAGCCACTGACGTTCCTGCCTACTATCAGCTCGTCATGGGTGGTTTCGCCTTCGGTACAGTCTTCATGGCCACCGATCCTGTCACTTCAGCCCAGACCGAGACCGGAAAGTGGATCTATGGATTCCTCATCGGAGCTCTCTGCGTTGTTGTCAGACTGTTCAACCCTGGCTATGCCGAAGGTATGATGCTGGCCATCCTTCTCATGAACACATTCGCTCCTCTGATTGACCACTATGTCACATCCGCTGCCACAAGCAGAAGAGCAAAAAAAGTCACAATCGCTTAATTGTCAAGGAATATGAATACTAACGGTAACGCATACACAGTAATCTACACGACGATTGTCGTGGCCCTTGTAGCAGCGATTCTCGCTTTCGTGTCAATGGCCCTCAAGCCGAAGCAGGACGCGAATGTCAAGGCCGAGACAATCAGCCAGATGCTGACCGCGGCGCAGTTCTACACAAAGGACGAATGCAGCGCGTTGGGTAATGACAAGGTTCTGGAAGCATATTCACAGAACATCAAGGAAGCCTTCACCATCGGTCTAGATGGCAAGAAGGTCCGTGACCTCAGCACCGATGTCAAGAACATCGAGCTTCAGGACGGCCTCAAGGCTCAGAACAAGAACATTAAGAACGGTGCGAACGCTGACCTTCCTGTCTATGTTTTCAACAAGGACGGCAAGGCTGTGACTGTCGTTCCTGCCTACGGTGCTGGTCTTTGGGGACCGATTTGGGGCTACATCGCTCTCGATGAGGACCTTCAGACTATAGTCGGAGCTTATTTCGATCATGAGAGCGAGACTCCTGGTCTTGGTGCCAAGATCAAGGACGACCCTTCATTCAGGGCCGAGTTCATCGGCAAGAAGGTCAACCTTTCAGGTGATCCGGTGTTCAGTGTCGTAAAGGTCGGCACCGCCACCGATCCTGAGAGCTCGGTTGACGCCATCACTGGCGCGACCATGACCAGCAAGGGACTTGGCGAGGCCATCGCATTCTGGCTCAAGGCCTATGTCCCGTTCCTCTCTTCCGCCGCTCCGGCTCATGAGTGCTGCGGTGGCAAAGGTGGGGAATGTGATGGCTCAAAGCCATGCTGCAAAGGCGAATCTGCCGGAAGCTGCAAGGAGTCTGCCGAGAAGGAGCCTTGTGCAGAAGGACATTGCTCTAAAACCGCTGTAACAGAATAATCCAAGGAGGAAGTAATATGAACAAAGAACTCAAAGAAACGATTCTTAACCCGATTTTCAAGGGCAATCCTATCACTGTCCTTGTGCTGGGTATCTGCTCCTCCCTCGCTGTAACAGTCGAGCTGAAAGGAGCGCTTGTTATGGCCCTTTCTGTCACCATAGTCACAGGACTTTCTAGTCTTGTCCTCTCTATGATGAGGAATACGATTCCAAACCGTGTGCGAATCATCGTCCAGTTGGTCGTAGTGGCCCTTATGGTAATCCTCGTTGACCAGGTGCTCAAGGCTTATGCCTATGGTATTGAGAAACAGCTGTCGGTTTACATCGGCCTTATCATCACCAACTGTATCGTGATGGGGCGTATCGAGGCTTTCGCCCTCGGCAACAAGCCGATCCCTTCACTGCTTGACGGCCTCGCCAACGGTGTGGGCTACGGCCTCATCCTCATTGTGGTGGCTTTCTTCCGTGAACTCTTCGGCTCCGGCACCCTGTTCGGACTGAGGGTCATCCCTGAATGCTTCTATGAGGCAGGCTATGTCAACAACGGTCTCGTGATCCTCCCTCCGATGGCGCTGATTCTCATCGGCTGCATCATCTGGATCCAGAGAAGCATCCAGAAGGACCTTCAGGAAAAATAACGACAAAGACAAGTACTGATTATGGAATATTTAAGCTTATTCGTAAAGTCAATATTCGTTGACAATATGATTTTCGCGTACTTCCTTGGTATGTGCTCATATCTGGCGGTATCGAAAAATGTGAAGACAGCTTCCGGTCTTGGTGTCGCTGTTATTTTTGTTCTTCTTGTGACATTGCCGATCAACTACCTTCTTTACAAGCATGTACTGTCACCTGACGCTTTGATTAAAGGTGTGGATCTGAGCTTCCTCAGCCTCATCATATTCATTGCTGTCATCGCGGCGTTCACGCAGCTTGTCGAGATGGTCGTTGAGAAGTTTGCTCCGGCTCTATATTCATCACTAGGAATCTATCTGCCTCTGATTGCTGTGAACTGCGCTATTTTGGGTGGTTCGCTGTTCATGCAGAACAAGGATTTCGTGAATGTCGGTGAAGCCACGGTTTACTCACTTGGCTCTGGAATCGGTTGGTTCCTTGCCATCGTGACACTTGCCGCGATCAGGGAGAAGATGTCTTACTCGAAGGTCCCTGCCGGACTCAAGGGCATCGGTATCACATTTATCACAGTAGGTCTGATGGCCATGGCCTTCATGACTTTCATGGGACTTACAATCTAATAAGGAGGCAGAGACTATGTTTTCAACAGTAATTTCAGCAATCATCACAATTGTAGTTGTGACCGTTGTTCTGGTCGCCCTGCTTCTGTATGTCAAGATCAAACTCACTCCGGACGGCACTGTCAAGATCGACATCAACGACGGAAAGAAGGTTCTCGAT
This sequence comes from uncultured Bacteroidales bacterium, assembly GCA_934698975.1. GTDB lineage: Bacteria > Bacteroidota > Bacteroidia > Bacteroidales > UBA932 > Cryptobacteroides. The sequence continues at coordinate 5,045 of CAKUVR010000037.1, read as the reverse complement.
GTCCCTCAGGGCAGCGATCTTCTCCACACTCTTGCTGATCAGAAGATTTTCCTTCCTTCCGCCTGCGGTGGAAAGGCGAACTGCGGACAGTGCAAGGTTCAGGTGCTTGAGGGTGGCGGAACCATCCTTCCTACCGAGACCGGATTCTTCAGCCGCAAGCAGATCAAGGAAGGCTACCGTCTCGGTTGCCAGGTAAAGGTGAAGGAGAACATCAAGATCCAGGTTCCAGAGTCAACGCTCAGCGTACAGAAACTTGAGTGCGAGGTCATCTCCAACAAGAACGTGGCCACCTTCATCAAGGAGTTTACCGTGAAACTTCCTGAGGGTGTTCATCTTGACTTCAAGTCCGGTGAGTACATCCAGATTGACATCCCTGCTTACGACCTAGATTTCTCAACTATCGACGTTGACGACATCTACAAGGCGGACTGGGAGAAGTACGGATTCTTCGGCATCAAGGCGAAGAACGAGGTGCCTACCGTCAGGGCTTACTCCATGGCCTCTTATCCTGCAGAGGGTGACATCATCAAACTGAACGTCCGCATCGCGACTCCTCCGTTTGACAGAAGCCAGCCTAAGGGCGTGTTCAAGATGCTGCCCGTTCCTCCAGGAGTCGGCTCATCCTACGTCTTCACCCGCAAGCCAGGCGACAAGGTTTGGATCTCCGGTCCGTTCGGAGAGTTCCTTCTTCCGAAGAATGATCCCGATTCTCAGGAATATATCTTCGTCGGTGGTGGTGCCGGTATGGCTCCTCTCCGCAGCCACATCATGCACCTCTTCAAGACTCTCAAGACCAAGCGTGAGGTTCACTTCTTCTATGGAGCCCGCAGCCTTGTCGAGGCATTCTACCTTGAGGACTACGCCGAGATCGAGAAGGAGTTCCCTAACTTCCACTTCCATCTGGCTCTTGACCGTCCTGATCCGGCAGCGGATGCCGCTGGTGTCAAGTACACGGCTGGTTTCGTTCACAATGTGATGTACGAGACCTACCTTAAGGATCACGATGCTCCGGAAGACATCAAGTACTTCATGTGCGGACCTCCAATGATGGTCGCTTCAGTGAACAAGCTGCTTGACAGTCTCGGAGTGCAGCCGGAGAGCATTCTTTACGATAACTTCTCGTAATAGAGATGTGATAATATGTTGGACTGACCCGTTTTGGGTCAGTCCTTTTTTTTGTACATTTGTGCCATGATTGACAAGAAAGTACAGATGATGGATGCCGGGATGGTGCTCTTCACGAGCGAGAAACCATTCGGAACGGTGTTGGGGGGCATCAAGGCGGAATTGACAAAACTCGGTGATGTCAAAAGAGCCAATGAGATATCAATGGATGAACTTCCGGAAACGACAGGGGAGTGCGACTTGTTTGTGGATTGGTCGTCACCTTTGCGTTGGCGTGCCATCTCATGCCGGTTGGAGGATGCCGGGCTTGTCGGGCATAATTCAGATGGAGAGGAAATCCGCCGTTATGCCGTCTCTTTCAAGGAGGGAAACAAAAACCGTAAAGGTAAGGTTCTGGCAGTGTTTGTTGCAGTCGTGACCTTAATCATATGGGGAAATGTTGGTGTCGATGGAGTTCCTGGAATATTCACTGTTACGCTAGGAATAGCCTTCGCTGTCGGTCTGTTGATTCTGTGCTTGCGGCCAAGTGTCAAGGCGCAGAACGTCATCAGAAATCTTATCGGGACTGTTAGGGATGCTAAGTGATTCCAGTTTGAAATCATTGATTTTTGCATTTCGGATGTACAGAATACGTATATTTTGCCTAATGTAAACAAAAACAGCATAAAAAATCGTTTCAGATTATTGTTTTCATTAAAAGAATTTGTATATTTGACGTGAAGTTTTTCATAGTTTAAGTTTAGGTTAAGTAGCGGGGTGATCGCAGTGACTGCGATTGCCCCGTGAATTTTTATAAAAAACATAAATTTAAGTTTTTTATAAAAAAGTATTTCTGTTTCTTTTCATTATTTCTGTTTTGTCGCCATACTTTTGCAGACGGCCCGCAACGGTGCGGACCGTTAATTATTTACAACTATGAAGAGTTCTATCAGAATCCTTTCAAAGGTCACCACGGCCGGAGTTATGGCATTGTCCGCCGTTGTGCTTTCCTGCAACAAAATTCCTCATGAAAACGCTCAAGGAACGTTAAGCTGGAACTTCTCGCAAAGGGTGTTCACAAGGTCCACAGTGGATTTGCCGGACACGGACGCTTTCATTTTGACCGTGAAAAATTCGGCGGGTGATGTGCTTTATGAGGGAGCGTATGGCGATTCGCCGGAGTCGATGCTTGTCAACCCGGGGAGCTACACTGTCAAGGCAGTGTCCCGAAAGTTCGAGAAACCGGAATTCTCGGCGCCACAGTTCGGCGATGAGCAGGTCGTTGTTGTTCAATCGGGAACAAACACTAGGGCTCGCCTGAACTGTACACAGCTTAATTCAGGTCTCAGGATGAAACTCGATTCAGATTTTGATGCGGCTTATCCGAAAGGTTCGGTTATGGTATCTTCTGCGGAAGGCAACCTGAAGTACAGCCGGTCGGAAAAGCGGATAGGTTATTTCAAGGAGGGAAACGTCACGGTCTCGCTTGATGACGGTTCCTCCTCCAAGGTTCTTCTGACCCGCTACCTTGAGGCGTGCGAAGTCTTGACATTGGGAATATCTTGCCCTGCGGTTGAACCACCCAAGCCTGATGCGGGAAATGGCATTTCTATTTCTGTGGACACTAACCGTGTATGGAACAGATACGATTACGATATAGGTTCAGGCCAAGGGGCTGATCCGGGTACGACAAAGTCAACAGCCTATGGTGTCGGGCAGGCCAAGGGGCATGTAGGAGAGAAAGGCGTGTGGGTCTGCGGCTTCATCGTGGGTGGGGACCTTTCATCCGCCAAGGAAGGGATTTCGTTCGCACCTCCGTTCACATCCATGACTTGTCTGGCGATAGCGTCACGTTCTTCGGTCACATCCAAAAGTTCATGTATGTCTGTCAAACTACCGAAAGGCGACATCCGTACCGAGATCAATCTGCCGGACAATCCACAACTTATAGGACGGAAGATATACCTTAAAGGAGACTTGATAGCAGCGTATTTTGGTATTCCAGGCATCGAAAACATTACTGAATATGCTTTGAAATAACTGTTAACCAAATAATTATCTCTTATGAAAATCAAATTTTACAGGACGGTTTATACCGTCGTGCTGGCACTGCTTTGTCCGTTGGCCGGGCATTCGCAGAACAAAACAGTGCCGAGAACATGGGAATTCGGTCTCGGAGGTGCGGCCATGAACATCACGAGGAACACCGTTTCGAACTTTCACCAGACTACCGGAGGGGATTATATCTTCAATCTGGATGAGAAGATGCTGTATGGAGGAATTGAACTCTACTCGGCGTTGGAATTGAAACGTTGGCTGTATGCTGATCTGCAGGGCACACTTGGTTTCGCCAGATATTGTGAGTCCGAGAGAATGAAGCAAGGATATTCTTTGATGGTCAGCCCGGGTGTTCAGTTGCGTCCTTGGGGTGGAAGCGGTTGGATTCAACCCTATCTCAGATTCGGATTGAATTGTTATCACAAGAATTTCCCGACATCGTATTTCGGACAATTTCAGGGCGATGTCTCAAAAGAGGCCTTATGGCGCGCCGAGGACGCATGGAATAAAGGTTACACGTTTGATTCAGACACCTTCTTTCCTATATCCGCCGGTGTCGGTGTCATCGGATGGATGAGCAATAGGGTGGGTGTGCATATTCAAGGACAGTACAACCGTTCCCTTGGCACAGATGGTGTCAATTTCGCTCAGGCTTCCGCCGGTATTGTTCTGCGGATTGGCGGTGTGGACAAATACAAGGCTGTGGCGGATCGTTATGTCCCGAATCATCTTGACGAGTATGCCGGTCTCTATCCGCAGAAGGTGGTGGAGAAAGAGGTTGTCAGAGAGGTTCCTGTCGAAGTCATCCGGGAGGTTGTAAGAGAAGTTCCTTCTGAGAAGACATTGGCAGAGATGATGGACAACATTAATTTTGATTTTGACAAAGCCACGATCACAGCTGATTCTCAGTTTGTTCTGGATGACATCGCGAACACGTTGGCGAATTTCCCGGACACCCATTTCCTTGTGGCTGGCTATACGGACGCCAAGGGAACAGAAGAATATAATGAAGAACTGTCCCGCGCGCGTGCGAAAGCCGTCTATGACTCTCTGCTGTCCAGAGGCATCCCTGCAGCAAGACTTTGCTACAGAGGTTTCGGCAAACGCATGGCAATCGTTCCTGAGTCGGCTTCGGATGATCAACGTCGTGGAGACCGCAAAGTAGTTATGGAAAGGGTGACATCGGAGTCACTGTGGAATTATCTTAATCAACAAAAATAATATTCATTCATGAAAAATCTAGTCAAATTATTGATCGCGACGCTCATGGGAGCGTCGGTGGTGACTTCCTGCAATTCACTTGAGGTGACCATGCCGGTAGGACCGCGCGGAGAGCAAGGAATCCAGGGTGTCGCAGGAAAGGATGGACTGTCGGCCTATGAATTGTGGGTCAAGGCGGTGCAGGAAAAACAGATAGATTATACCGGATCTGTTGACATCAGTCATTTCTTCCTTTATTTGAAAGGTAAGGATGGTGTGGACGGCAAGGATGGCAAGGATGGCAAGGATGGTGCTGACGGAGTCGATGGAGTGAACGGCAAGTCAGCCTACGAACTATGGAAAGAATATGTCGCTTCAGGTATTGCTGATCCTCATAATCCAGGAAGTCAATGGGATAAGAATAAAACATCAATGGTCGATTTCTACTGGTTCCTGACAGGAAATGATGGTGCGGATGGGCTTATCCCTTACATCAAGGACGGAAATTGGTGGATCGGAGACTATGACACCAAAGTCAAGGCCAAGGGTGATAAAGGTGATAAGGGTGACACCGGAGCCAAAGGCGATAAAGGTGATACCGGAGCAAAAGGAGACAAAGGAGATAAAGGAGACAAAGGAGATAAAGGAGACAAAGGAGATAAAGGAGACAAAGGAGATAAAGG
>CAKUVR010000036.1:0-24176 GCA_934698975.1 uncultured Bacteroidales bacterium | reverse complement strand
CTGAATCAATTATGCCGATTTCTGCTGAAACTAAAACTTCCGATTTCCGCTGATGCAAAGTTACTGCTTACAACAGGATAGAACGCTTTTCTGAAGACATATCCTGAGCCAAGACGAATTTTTGTAAAATACACGCCTATGGTGCCAATCGCTGCCGGATATGTGAAACCGGTAGTGATGCTTGAAATTGGCTCACGCTCGCTGTTCGAGCCATTTGAATGTCGAAAAGTAAGCAGTCTTGTAAGCTCGGCGACAAAAATAGACACGTCAGTTCAAAACGTGAATATTCCGACAGCGGTCCCTGAGAAAACTTTTCTGGAGAAAGCATTCCTGATACACGAATTATTCTCTACCGATGCGGGCGCAAAGGTTGACAGAAAGTCACGCCATCTGTATGATCTGGAAAGAATGATGGATTGCGATTTTGCAAAAGCGGCAATTACTAATGACGATTTATGGAACACAATTTATCATCACAGAGAGATGTTCACGCATATGAAGGATGTAGATTACACTCCAGACATCCGAGACCGCATAGTCCTTCTTCCTCCGGCAAACATCCGCAACATCTGGAAATCGGATTACGAGACAATGCGCGGAACAATGATTTATGGAGAATCAGTTTCATTTGATGAACTTTTGATAAGAATGGAAAAGCTTCAGACGAGGTTCAGAAACCGATAAATTATTTCAAACGGCCAATAAGAAAATGTGCGATAACCCGTGGAAATCTATGAAATTTTGACACATTTTCACTGGTTATCGATACATTTTGATTAGTCGTGTCGTATACGGCACGGGGCTCAGGATGCTGGTTAGCCTTTTAGAAGCGAAAAAGGGAAATAATGTCGCCAGTAAGTGTTCGGCTGCACTCTCGGGAGGAGAAAAGTGGGGTGAACGTTTCCCCGAGAGTGCGGGATGCACTCTTGGGAAGCAAAAGAGGCCGAAAGTGCTGCCGATGGGGTCAAGCACAAGCCTAAAGTGCATATTCCGATTCCATTTCACACCGGATCGACATCAAGCGCGATGTGGCCTGAATATTTTTTGTTCTTCTCGAAGCGCTCCACCGCTGCCGCAAGCGTCTCCTTGTTTCTCACGAGCGACCTGTCTTTTGGCAGCAACACTCTGATTTGACGGATGTTCTGGTTCGAGATCTTGTCGATGGCCGGGGAATATGGCCCTATGACGTTCGGTCCGTTCTGCACTCCGGGGGCAAAGCTGAGTCTGACACCCAAGGCGGTGCGTATCGTCTCCGCAAGCTCGCGGCTCAGCAGGTCCACCCTTGGCTGGTTGTAATCCTTGACGATGACCCCGATGACCCTTGAATATGGCGGATAGCCAAACATCTTTCTTTCTCCGAGGAAGCGGGCCATTGTCCCGTTCTCGTCCAGTTTTCCGTCAATGCTTTGATAGACCGGGTGTTCCGGCTGGGATGTCTGGATGACGAAAAGCCCTTTTTCTCCACGCCTTCCGCATCGTCCCCTGAACTGTTCCAAAAGCTGGAGTCCTCTCTCGTCAGCCCGGTAGTCCTCCTGACCGAGAATCGAGTCGGCCTGAAGTACGGCCACGAGTGTCAATCCGCTGAAATCGAAACCCTTGGCGACCATTCTCGTGCCGATCAGGATGTCGATTTCACCTTTGGAGAACTTCCGGATTGTGTCGGTCTCATATTTCCTGCTCTGCGCACTGTCGCTGTCCAACCTGGCGATCCTTGCGTTCGTGAACAACTTGGTCGCTTCCTCCTCGATCTTCTGAGTTCCGGCTCCCAGCGGCTTCAACTCACCGCCGCATTGCGGACATTTGCCGGTATATTCATACACCCTGCCGCAATAGTGGCAGACGAGTCTTTCGCTTCCGTCCGCACGCCGATGCAGGCTCAGACTAACGTTGCAGCAGCGGCATTTCGGGATTTCACCGCACTCCTGGCACTGCACGATCGGGGAATATGCCCGCCTCTCCCTTAGGATCAGCACTTGCCGATGCGCACTTAGGCATTCGCCTATGTGGTCTATGAGTTTTCTGGAGAAACTTCCTATCATCCCGTTCTTGCGCCGCTCGGCGATTGTGTCGATGATCTCTATGTCAGAGTCCGCAGCGTCGTAGAACCTCTTGTTCAGTGTGACGAGTCCATAGCGTCCGACACTGCAATTATATAGCGATTCAAGCGACGGGGTGGCCGACCCAAGCACCACATCTGCACTGAATATCTTCGCCATCATTATTGCCGTCTCGCGACCGTTGTACCTCGGGGCAGGGGAGTCCTGCTTGTAGGACGTGTCGTGCTCCTCGTCCACAATCACCAGCCCCAAATTATTGTGCGGCAGGAATATGGCGCTTCGGGTGCCGAGAACGACATAGCCGTGGCGATTAGTATTCTTTATGGCTTCGCAGGATGAAACTTTGATGATTTGCGGATCTTCTGAGGCATAGCCTTTTATGGCATTGGTTTTTTTGTGGACATTCACATATTCATTTATGTCTTTTGCCGATTCGCAATGTCTAAGGATAGCAGCCACCTCCCGTTTTTTTGCCATCGTCTCGCCGGAGTGGAACACCAACAATTCCTCCGGGAATGCCTCGCTGATTCTGTCCTCCAACTGCCTGCTGAGCGCGATCTCCGGCACCAGATAAAGCACATTCCTCCCTTTCTCCAGCGTTTCCTGTGCCAGCTTTAGATAAATTTCTGTCTTTCCCGATCCCGTCACCCCGTGCAGTAACGCAGGCTTTCTCTTGGCGAAAATCCCTTTGATTTTTGAATATGCCTCTTCCTGCGCCGCCGAGAGTACGATTTTGTTTCCATAAGAGGGACTTACGGACGCTTCGACAGACTCTGCGTCCGGATACCCAGCCGCAGTCTCGTTCCTTTCAGTCACTGAGCCTGTCGAAGTGACCTCACCAACCAATCTCTTTGCCTCCAAGACCAGCTGCTCTTTTTCTTCCAGATACCTCTTCCGAGTCTCCGCTTTGCGGGCTTTCATTGCTAGTTCTTCCTTTTTCTCTACCCTCTCTCTCAGCCGCTTGATCTTCTCTTCTATTCTGGCCCTATTCTTCTCCTCTCTCTCCGCCCTCATCGCTTCCCGTCGTGCCAACGCTTCCTCCTCTGCCACTTTCTGCGCTGGATATGCCGCCTTGTAAACCTCCCCGACCGTGCATAGGTAATATTCCGAGATCTGCCTCCAAAGAGTGATCTCCTCCACTGAGACCGGCTCCAGTCCCTCTGCGATCCCGACAACCGGCTTCACCCTTTCCACAATCCCCATGGCCTCCGCCTGTGTTCCAACGTCCACAACACTCACGACCCCCACATATTCCTTTCCCGCAAAGTTCACCCGCACCCGGTCTCCGACACATACAACCACTCCATCCAGATAATAGAACGGCTCCCACTCCAGCCGGAGCGGAAGGATAACCTGTATGAAGGTCTTCTTCGACATCGTGGCGAATTTAGCCAAAAACATCCACTCAGCGAAGAAAAATGCAAATTCTTCTCAAAAAAATTTGCAACCAAAAGAAAAATGCCTATCTTTGCAATCCCAAACGGAAATGGTGTCGTAGCTCAGATGGTAGAGCAATGGACTGAAAATCCATGTGTCGGCAGTTCGATTCTTCCCGACACCACTCCAAAGCCTCGTAGAATGAGTTCTACGAGGCTTTTTGTATCCTATCAGTGCCTTACCTTAATCAGGGTCTAAAGTTCATTATCTCGGTCTCCCTGTCACTGTCTGATCAGTATCTGGCGGAGTCATCAAAAAAAATAGGAACCGTTCTTTCGAGCGATTCCTTTTAATCATTAGGCACCGTTTCCGGCACCCTTGTACTGGGTAGGAGAATCGAACTCCTATTGCAAGATTGAGAATCTTGAGTACTAACCGTTATACGAACCCAGCGTACTTTTGTTTTGGGATTGCAAAGGTAAGCAAAATTTTTTAACCTCCAAAATTTTCTGTGAAAAATAAGGAAAAATCTGAAAATTTTCCTGTGTATAGGATTCCATGGATGACTTTGCAGGAAAACTGAGGGGCTACATATTTTAGGTAATCATATTACAATGGACTAATATGGCACGAAAGCAGTAGCGGCACAATCTTTTCGCAGTCTGCAATCTCACCGCCACTGACATTGTTTGCGTGGATCATCTACGGGCGGTAACAGCCGAATTTTGTGAATATGGGGGGCACGCAAATCCGCCCTGGGTACGACTTCAGGTGTGTGGACTCAAATGGACACTGACGCAATGTAAAAGAGTAGTCAATGCGTATATATTAAATGAGGCCGCGGACAATTTCCGCGGCCTCTCTTTGTCTATCGTTTCCGTGACAGAAATTACTTCTGACGGTTCTTGTATCTCTGGTAGAATTTGTCGACGCGTCCGGCGGTGTCAACGAGCTTGACTTTGCCAGTGTAGAATGGGTGAGAGGTGTTGGAAATCTCGACCTTTACAACCGGATATTCAACTCCGTCAACAACGAGAGTCTCTTTGGTCTCGGCGCATGAGCGGGTAATGAACACGGTGTCGTTCGACATATCCTTGAAAGCTACAAGGCGGTAGGTTTCGGGATGAAGTCCTTTTTTCATTTCTTTATTGTTTTTAAAGTTGTTATACTTCTTGTAAACAGTCTGCAAAGTTAACCTTTTTTTGAAGATATACAAATATATTGCATGCAAAACTTGTTTTGTTTGAAGAATATTCATTGGTTGTAGACGATTGATGCTGTGGAATATTGAAAAGTAAACCCGTCCCGCAGGATTCCTGACTACCTGCAAATAGCGGCTCCGGCACATTGTTCAGTCACATCCAGGATGGGCAGCTAATCCATCCCTTGGCGGATAGGAGGGGTGGTTACCTCCAACCGGATACAGCCATCAGGCCATGAAGAGCGATTTGTCCGGTTCTTACGAGGCTCGGGGTTGGCCGACCCCGGCTTGTTCAACCTTATGCTTCCGGAGCTTTCTAACTGCGCGGCCGGCTTTTCAGTCGACGCGCGCAAGCCTTAGGGGCTGGCGACCCCTTGTTCAGTCACGGACGGGTTTACAACTTTCAAAGATCGATTTCTTTGTGCAAAGATAGCCAACTCCTGCGAAATCTATATGCGTAGATGTGCCTTTTTTTAAGAATATCGCGTGGCGAAGACCCAAACTCATATATTTTTCCTAAATTTACGGATGATATGATGTCGTTTTTGATTGTAAATCATAATCAAGGCGAACTCTAAATATTATATTATAATGGAAACACATGTCGTGATTATGGCTGGAGGCATCGGCAGCAGACTTTGGCCTGTGAGCACTCCAGAGAAGCCCAAGCAGTTCATCGACCTGCTTGGAATAGGAAAGACTATGATTCAATTGACAGTGGACCGCTTCCGGCCTGTCTCTGACCTGAAGAATTTTTGGGTTGTCACTTCGGCTGGCTATGTGGAAATAGTCAAGGGGCAGCTTCCTGAGATTCCGGCGGCGCATATTCTTGCGGAGCCAGAGCCACGGAACACGGCGCCGTGCATCGCGTACGCCTGCTGGAAGATTTCCTCCGTCTGCCCAGACGCCAACATTGTCGTGACTCCGGCCGACGCTTTGATATTAAATGAGCAAAAATTCTCTAATATAATCCGGAAGGCCTTGAATTTCACGGCTGCCGGCAACAGGATAGTTACCATTGGCATTGAACCGACGCGTCCGGAAACCGGATACGGGTATATATTCGCTGAAGAGAAATGCCCAGAGGAGGTTGTCAAGGTTCGGGAGTTCAAGGAAAAGCCTGATCTTGCGACAGCCAAGAAATATCTTGCCGCGGGGACATATTTCTGGAACGCGGGCATATTCGTCTGGAGTGCTGCTACCATTGTCGCTCAGATGCGCGCGCACGCTCCGCGGATCGCCGATGTGATGGACAGGATTGCCGCTTCGTTTGGCACTGAAAATGAGACGGATGTTGTCAGGAAACTGTTCCCGGCCTGTGAAAAGATATCCATTGATTATGCGGTGATGGAAAAGTCCGAAGAGATATATGTGATCGAGGGGAATCTTGGATGGTCCGACCTGGGCAGTTACAGTTCTGTAAAGGAGCATATTCCTTCTCATTATGATGATCCGGTGCCGGATGGTTGCTCTGAGGATTCTGGCTGCAAGGGGAACAAGACCATAGGAAAGGACGTGCGTCTCTTTGATTGCGCTGGCTGCATAGTCCACGCCGAGGACGCCGCTACGGTCATTGTGAAAGGTTTGGATGGCTACATAGTGGCTGTCAAAGGGGGAGATGTCCTCGTCTGTCCGCTTGCTGATGAGCAGATGATCAAGGAATATTCAAGCAAGAGGTAAAGGCTTTCGGCCTTCATGAAAATTTCAGGCACGTTGTGGCATGAGGTACGTGTTTATAGTTCAAGGTGAGGGGAGGGGACACCTGACGCAGGCCATTTCCATGGAAAGGCTTCTGCGTGAGAATGGTCACGAGGTCGCCGCTGTGCTGGTAGGAAAGAGTCCTGCCCGCAAGTTGCCGTCTTTCTTTGCTGAGACCATCAAGGCACCGGTCGAGATGTTCGAGAGCTTCAACTTTGTGCCCTCGTCCTCAAACCGTAAGGCAAGTTCGCTGAAGACAGGATTGTACAATGTCCTGCACATAGCAGGTTTCGTGCCGTCTGTCAGATTCATCTCGCGCCGCCTGAAGGATTTGTCCCCGGATGTTGTGGTTAATTTCTATGACATTCTGGGAACTCTAGGTTACCGTTTTAGCCGCCTGAAATCCCCGATGGTCTGCCTTGGACACCAATTCCTTTTCCTGCACAAAGACTTCCGTTTCCCATGCGCAGGCTATTCCGGCCACTACGCTCTGAATTTTTTCACGAATATGGTGGCTTTGGGAGCGTCCAAGGTCCTGGCCCTCAGTTTCAGACCAATGGACGACGATTCGAGGCGTAAAATCAAGGTCGTTCCTCCGCTGTTGCGTCCGGCTGTGCTTGATTTGCGTCCTGCATCAGGGTCTGATGATCCGGCAGTGCGCGATGGCGGGTATATTCACGGATATATGCTGAACGCCGGATTCTCGCAAGATGTCATGGAGTGGCATTCGGTTCATCCTGATGTTCCGCTGCGCTTCTTCTGGGACAGGGCAGACGAGGGGGCTGTGAAAGTGGTCGATGAGACACTTTCGTTCTATTATCTGAATGACGAGGAGTTCTTGCTCCAGATGGCCGGCTGCCATGCCTATGCTTCCACGGCTGGATTCGAGTCTGTCTGTGAAGCGATGTATTTGGGCAAACCTCTTTTGATGGTACCGTCGCATATAGAACAGAAATGCAATGCTTACGATGCCACAGAAGGATACCGGATGACGTTGGCAGCCTCTGGCGAAAATGTGCCTGTTCCGCATCCGGCAGTCGCTTCGGATAGTTTTGATCTGGATCTGCTGTTGCATTTCGCTGATAATGAGTTTGTGGCGGATGAATCTTTCCCTGACTGGGTACGGTCGGCAGATTCGATGTTTTTGAAAGAACTAACTTTTTTGTAAAATTTTCTCAAAAATATTTGGAAGTTTCGTCAGAATGCCCTACCTTTGCAATCCCAATCAGGAAGACCACTTCTTGAAAAGGTTGGAAAGATTCGTTAGCTCAGTTGGTAGAGCACAACACTTTTAATGTTGGGGTCTCGGGTTCGAGCCCCGAACGGATCACTAAAAGGAGCATCGCTTCTTTCCAGAGCAAGGCCACGGCCAACGCTCAAAACATAATGCTTTGCTAGCTCAGTTGGTAGAGCAACTGACTCTTAATCAGTGGGTCTAGGGTTCGAGTCCCTAGCAGAGCACGAAAAGGCTTCGGACATTGTCTGAAGCCTTTTTCGTTATTGATGAATAATGGACAGATTTGAGAAATACGAGAGTGATCTGGTCGATAGACTCGTAGAGTTGTGCACTGCCAGAGGCCTTATGGACGGGATGCTGCTGAGCAGTCCTGACATCACGGCCAGATGGGAACCTATCGCTTTGGATTATTCAGGTGATGCGGTCAGGGAGTTCAATGCCTATCCGGAGGTGGTGCTTGCTTGGACTGCTTACATCGGGATGGCGGTAGCGTGCTGGTGGGATAAGGACTGGGTGCGTTACAAGGACCAAGGATATTCATCACTTGTCGGCTCGAGAGGCTTTGATGATCTTGACGAGCATGTGACCAGGGATATTCTCAAGCGCCCGCTCAATTCAAAGGAGGCTGCGGACATAGCCGGAAATCTGGCATTTCTTGCCGGAGAAGCATATTCGTACATGATGCGCCAAGGGGTTGAGGCGCAGAGCGTTGACGCTTTTAATATATTCCGTCACACGCTTTCCGCCATGTATCGCATAGGGGCAGCGTTGGAACTCAAGGCCTTGCGCTACAGGATGGAGAAGATATAGAGATTATGGCTAAGACATTTCACAGCCTGAAGGATCTTAAAGGGCTTATTCCTAAGAATGAACCGGTCAAGGCGGCCGTTCAGGCAAAAAAGCGTGAGAAACCGGTTGAGACAGCCAAGGCATATTCCGCCCCCAAGGTTGGGGACAGGGTTGTTCTGATGGAATCAGATGCGCATGGGCGTATCCAACGGATTGACGGCAAGACCTATTTCGTCAAACTTGACGACGGAATGGTCGTGAGGCTTGGCAAATGGGACTTTGCCGTGACTGATGACAAGGAGGAGGAACGTCTTCGTAACTCTATTTTCACGAGACGCCGCCAGGATTCTTTGGAGGAGCCGTCCAAGCCTCGTTACACCGATTATGGAGAAATCACAGTCGACCTTCACCTAGAGGCATTGGCGAGGGGACGCTCCATTCAGCCGGGGCAGGCACTCCAGTACCAGATTGATGCTTTCAAAACCGAACTCAAGAAATGTCTGCCGCACCGTGGGATGCGTGTCCGCTTCATAACAGGAGTCGGGGACTATGTCCTGACCAATGCCATCCGTAAGGAACTTGACGAGGTCTATTCCTTGCGGTGCACATATACCGTCGGCACACCTGGCGTGACCGTCGTCACGGTACGCTGACGAGGCAGCCGACGTATAAATTGTTGACTTGGACTATTTGGTGCGTCCGACCAGACGGTCTGCGAAATCGCGCAGTATCTCGGTTTTTTTGCCGCCGCAGATGCCGGAGACGCATCCAAGAGCCTTTTCTGTGAGTTCTACAATGGCTTTCTGGGCATCATCACCGATGTTAAGGGTGTTGTAGATGGCTTTGACTCTGCCGATTTTCCCGGCCTTTTCATCATCGCTTTCGGCTTTCATTGACATGGCTTCCTGAAGTTCTTTGCGGACAGTCTCGTCGGCCTTTTCAAAGGCCCTTACGGTCAGCCAGCTCTTCTTCTCGTTGAGGATGTCCCCTCCGATCGGTTTCCCGAAGACTTTTACGTCCCCATAGGCGTCTAGATAGTCGTCGGCCACCTGGAAGGCGAGACCGAGGTTGTAGCCATAGTCGTAGAGGCAGTCACAATCGCTCTGTGGCGCTCTGGCTATAATGGCTCCCATCTTTGCGGCGCAGGCGATGAGCACGCTCGTCTTGAGACCGATCATATTCATGTAGTCTGCCATCGGAACCGTTGGTAGCTGTTCGAAATTCATATCGTGCTGCTGTCCCTCGCACACCTCGGCGGCGGTTTTTGAGAACAGCCTCATGACATCTGTGACAATAGTCTGCGGCGCTTTCGCGATCCTGGCGTAACTGTCGATGCACATCACGTCGCCGGAAAGGATAGCCGTGTCGGAATTCCATTTCTTCCAGACCGTGTCCACACCTCTGCGAAGCGGCGAACGATCCATGATGTCATCATGGATGAGTGTGAAGCTGTGGAAAACCTCTATGCCTGCCGCCGGCTCCAGAATCTCCGGTGTGAGTTCATCCTTGTACAATGAATATGCTATGAGACATAGCGTAGGACGGATTCGTTTTCCTCCGATCGCTATCATATACCTGAGCGGATCGTAAAGTCCCGAAGGCTCGTCCGTGAACTTGATTTCCTTGAAAAGATTCTTGACTGCGGCGTCAATGGCTTCCTGTGTCAGCATTGTTTGTCGTTTTTTAAGAGCGTAAATATAGGAATTTTCACTGGAATATTTGTACCTTTGCAGCCGCAAAAGGGTCCGGATCTCTGACAAAGGAACGGCCCTGTGTTCTTGAAACCACGTTAAAAACAAGAAAGACAATGTCAAATTCAACTAATCAACAGCGTGAGACGCTGTCTGTTACCTACGTTTGGATGTCAGTGACATTCTGCGTGTGTCTGGTAGTTTCCAACATCTTCATCCCAAGGCTCTGGCAAGTCGGACCTCTTCCGGTGCAACTTACAGGTGCGGTTCTTCTGTTTCCGATTTCGTACATTCTGAACGATTGTCTTACAGAGGTTTATGGCTATAAAAAAGCCCGCCTGACAATCTGGATCGGTTTCGCGATGTGCCTCTTCGTGTCCATCGCCTCGTTCATTGTCACGAAGTTGCCCAAACCGATGTTCGAGGACAGTTACGCCGCCGCGGAGAGCTTCAACTCCCTGTTCGGCCTTGTTCCTAGATCGATGATCGGCTCGCTTCTGGCGTTCATCGCCGGCTCGACCGTAAATGCCTGGATCATGTCCAAGATGAAAGTGGCGACCAAGGGCAAAGGCTTCGGCTGGAGGGCCATCATCTCCACCATCGGGGGAGAGGCGACTGATTCCCTGATCTTTTTCCCGATAGCGTTTGGAGGCTTGCTCCCATTCAGGGCTGTGATCAGTCTGATGTTCACTCAGGTCGTGGCGAAAACCTTGTATGAGATCATCATCCTGCCTGTCACCTCTTGGGTTGTGCGCAAAGTCAAAGCACATGAAGGAATCGACACATACGATGAGGATATATCCTATAATCCATTTAGATATATCCTATAATCCATTTAAAGTTAATGAAATATAGTTCTGTCGGTCGGTTGTCGCTGATTTGAGAAAGTAGAATTGAAAACTATGGCAGAAGGAAGAGAATTGGAGGGTCTTCAGTCCCTCGGAAAGAAGACTGAATATAAAAGTGATTACGCTCCGGAGGTTCTGGAGACGTTCGTCAACAAGCATCAGGGCAATGACTACTGGGTGAGGTTCAACTGCCCGGAGTTCACGAGCCTGTGTCCGATCACGGGGCAGCCGGACTTCGCCGAGATCCGGATCAGTTATATTCCAGACGTGCGGATGGTTGAGAGCAAGAGTCTGAAACTGTACTTGTTCAGTTTCCGCAACCACGGGGATTTCCACGAGGATTGCGTCAACAAGATCATGAAGGATCTCATCAAGTTGATGGATCCCAAGTACATAGAAGTCACCGGCCTCTTCACCCCGCGCGGTGGCATCTCCATCTACACTTACGCCAACTACGGCCGTCCCGGTACCAAGTACGAAGCCCTCGCCGAGCAGCGCTTCGCCACTCACGAATAGTGTGAATATTCAAAGGAATGACTATCTTTGTCGCTGAATATGAAAGGACAAGCGACAGTGGTCAAAAATGCGGGAAGCCATTTCCTGCTTTCGAGGTTGCCTGAATGGCAGCCTTTTCCTGCGGTGCTCAAAGGCAAGGTGCGGCTGAAAGGCAGCGAGGCGACAAATCCCGTGGCAGTGGGTGACAGGGTGACTTATGAATATTCAGAAGAACCAACCGCCACGCATCCCGCATCGATCGTCGAGGTGCTGGACCGCAAGAACTATGTGATCCGCCGCTCGACCAACCTTTCGAGGCAGTCACACGTGATAGCCGCCAATCTGGACAGGGCATTCATAGTTGTGACGCTTTTCTTCCCGGAAATCAAGCTGCCGTTTCTGGACAGGCTGCTGGTGACTTGCGAGGTCTATGGCATCCCGGCCACCATCGTCTTGAACAAGGTTGATATATTCAGAAAAGAATTTCCGGAGCAACTTGCTGATTTTCACCGCATCTACGAATGCGCTGGCTATCCGGTCATCGAGACTTCCGCACTGACGGGAGAGGGAATTGATGAACTCAAGGCTGCAATCGGAGGACAAGAGGACGGCCACATCTGCCTTTTCTCCGGAGAGTCCGGAGTGGGGAAGTCTTCCATAATCAAGGCTTTGGATCCGTCCCTGAATCCTAAGGTCGGTGACATCTCCCTCGCCCATCTTCAGGGCCGCCACACCACCTCTCTGTACGAGATGTACCCGTTGGCCTCCGGTGGCTTCATCATAGACTCCCCAGGCCTAAGAGGCTTCGGTCTTGTTCACCTTGAAAAAGAGGAAATCGCGCTCTATTTTCCTGAGATGCTAAGATTCTCGCAAGGTTGCCGTTTCACTCCCTGCACCCACACCCACGAACCCGGTTGCGCCGTCAAGCAAGCCGTTGACAGCGGCCTCATCTCCCTCGAGCGATACAACTCCTACCTAGGCATGCTCGAAGAGGACAAGAAGTTTAGGTGAATAGTTACTTCTGGCAGTGTTTCTAAATATTGTTAGAAATCCCCATATTCAACACTTAAGGTCAGAAAAATAAAATTTCAAATTTTGGTAACGTGCAAAATTTGGAATTTTCTTTTTTTCTGACCTATTATATTCACGATTGATTGCTCTTTCACCTTTTTGTGTTACCTTTGCAAAAAAAGAGTAAAAGGTCTTACTATAAGATATGGTACTGGAAAAGCAGATACTGATGTTTCTTAACATCGCGCACAACAGCGTGAAGCAGTGTATGTCAGAGGTGTTCCAGAAGGGTGGGTTCAACCTTACTCCGGAGCAGTTCCTCGTGATGGACACGCTTTGGGACGAGGGAGTGCTGACCCAACAGCAGATCGCCGACATCACGATGAGGGACAAGAATTCCATCGTCAAACTGATCGACGGACTGGAGAACAGGAAACTGGTCCGTCGCGTGAGCAACCCCAAGGACAGAAGGCAGAACCTCATCGAGGTCACGCCATATTCCCGAAAAATCAAGGACAAAGTGACGGAACTCTCCCTGGAGGCGGTCGCCACGATTGTGGGGGACATCCCGCGTGAGGACCTTGAGGCTTTTGTCAAGACGCTGGCGAGGATGGAAAGGAATATGAACCCGAAGTCTGACCTTGAGGGACTTGCGAAGAAATATCCGACTAAAAAGAAAGGCGATGGGCAGACTTTATGACCTCCTTATGAAGGACTACCGCCTGAAGGAAGGACTCAACGCATGCATCAACTGCGGCACGTGCACGGCCATCTGCCCGGCGGCAGAGTTCTACCGCTACGATCCGAGAAGGATTGTGGATATCGTCCAGAGCAAGGATGAGAACGAGATCGAGAAGTTGCTCAAAAGCGACACAATCTGGTACTGTGGTGAGTGCATGAGCTGTGTGACGAGATGTCCTCGGAAGAACGCTCCGGGATTGATTATTATGGCGTTACGCAACCTGTCCATCGAACTTGGCTACTTTATCGAATCTGAGAAAGGCCGTCAGCAATTTTTGCTGACCAAGGACTTGTGCGCCAATGTGTTGGATTACGGCTACTGCGTCTATCCACGTCGCTTCGACTACGCTGGACATCCCGAGGCCGGAAAGGTCTGGGAATGGGAGGAGAAACATCTTGACGATGTGTTTGAGAGGCTGGGTGGCAATCTGGACGGGGAAGGACCGGGGGCGATGCGCCGAATTCCACAGGAAGACCTTGACCAACTCAAGAGGATCTTCGACGAGACCGGAGCGACCGAAAGGATGGAGAAGGTGCGTGCCGCTGGCTTGAAAAAGGCAGAGGAGATGGGCCTCACCGAGGACGAGTTCATGGCGAAAATCTACACGGACAACGATCCGAAACACTTAAATCAATAGCCCTCAATGATCTACGAAGGCAAACAGAAAATCTGGTCAGACTACCAGAAAGAGATTCCGGACGATCATTATTTTTACGTCCGCAGTTGCATCAGACAGAGTTTCTTCCCCGCGTCGGAGGCGACTTTCCTAAAGATAACAAGGCAGGAGCTAGACAAGGACATATTCGAGACAGAGCATCACACCACCTGCGGCGGCATCGCCTACCACTCGGACACCATCCCGCAGGAGACCGTGATGACGATCATCGCTCGCCAGTTCGCGCTCATGGCGAAGAACGGCTACGAGAACTACGTCTGCTCCTGCATCACCTCTTTCGGCCTCTACTGCGAGACGATGGAGACCTGGCGCGAGTTTCCGGAGCTGGAGGCGAAGGTGCGTGAGAACCTTTGGAAGACATGCCGTCTGGAGTTCGCCAAACCGAAATTCCTCGTGCACGCCAGCGACCTGATCTACAAGTACCGCAACCTCATAGCGGCCCAGGCGAAGCACAAACTCGTGAATATTCACACCGGTCGCCCGCTCCGGGTGGTGGAGCACATCGGCTGCCACTATTCGAAGATGTTCCCTTCCAAGGGGGTCGGGGGCGCTGAATATCCTTACGTCCTCGTCGGAATGATCGAGGCGTGGGGAGGCGAGATCGTGGACTACCCGGAGCGCCGTCATTGCTGCGGCTTCGGATTCCGGCAATATCTCGTCAAAGGCAACCGTGGCTATTCCCTCTCCAACACCCACAAGAAGTTCGAGAGCATGGAACCGTTCCACCCGGACATGATCATCACCAACTGTCCCGGTTGCCCGTATTTCCTTGACAGATGGCAATATGTGATCGCCGAGTCAACCGGCAAGACCTACGGGGAGGAGGGACACGGAATCCCGGTCTTCACCTACGAGGAAGTGGCCGGCCTGGTGCTTGGCTACGACCCTTGGGATCTTGGACTCCAGACCCACCAAGTCAGCGTCGAGCCGCTTCTGGACAAGATGGGTGTTGAATATGACCCCGCCCGCAAGTTCCTCGGCAAGAGCGGCAAGGACATCGGACGCCCCGATCCATGCACTTGTTTGAAATAGTTTTTTTGAATATACCAACGCATGAAAAATAATATTCTCATCATAGGCGGAGGCCCTGCCGGCCTCGAGGCGGCCTCCGGGCTCCAGAGACTGGGCTACAATGTCATTCTGATTGAGCGGGCATCGACTCTTGGCGGACATCTGGCCTCATGGGACAGACTGTTTCCGGACGGGGCTTCGGCCTCGGCTGCCCTTGACGGACTGCTCGGAAAGATGGACGGAGTCAAGTGCTTCACTGACACAGAGGTGCAGTCAATCAACCGGTTGGACAAGTCCTACAACGTCATCCTTTCCAATGGCATCACCGTGCTGGCTGACGCAGTGCTGGTGGCCAGTGGCTTCGACCTGTTCAAGGCCGAAAAGAAGGAGGAATATGGCTACGGAATCTATGACCATGTGATCACCAACGCTGATCTGGAGGCGTGGTTCGGCTCGGGTTCCGATGTGCGGATCGACAATCCTAAGAAGATCGGATTCGTGCATTGTGTCGGCTCCCGTGACGAGAAGTCCGGCTGCCGCTCATGCTCGAAAGTCTGCTGCGCCACAGCCGTGAAGCAAGCCTGTGAGATGAAACAGGCTTTCCCTGACGCGCAGGTCTACTGCTTTTACATGGATCTGCGAATGTTCGGACGTCACTACGAGGATCTCTACCTCAGCGCCCAGAAGGACTTTGACGTGAGGTTCATCCGAGGACGTGTCGCCGAGGTTTCCGAGAATGTGGACGGAAGTCTTCTCGTGAAGGCCGAGGACACTGTGGCCGGCAAACCGCTGAAAGTAACCCTCGACCTCCTCGTGCTGATGGCCGGAATGAGGCCTTCGGCTTCCGGAAGGAGGGTAGGGGATCTGCTTGAGATGCCTGTTGAGGAGGACGGATTCTTCGCTGTCCGTGACGCGATTCTCTCAGGACAGCGCAGTCAGCTCCCGGGACTGTTCCTTGCCGGGGCGGCTACTGGGCCCAAGACCCTGCCGGAGACCCTTGCGGATGCCCGCGGGGCAGTCGTGGAGATTGACAGGTACCTGTCTGACATATTTCCAAGCGCTAAGAATTACAAGACTTTGGTCCGCGAGAGATGGTAGATTTCGGTTTCGGTCTGGTCCCAAGTTCCAGAATCAATCTTGACCTGTTCGACAGGGAGAAGTTCGAAGAGTTGGCCGCTATTGAGCCGGATGTCCGCAAGTGCATGGCCTGCGGAAGCTGCACCGCTGTCTGCACCGCCGGGCAGTTCGTGCCGACAAGCCTCCGTGCCGCCATCGAGGAACTCCACAACGGCCACCCCGACAAGGCTATAGGTCTTCTGAAGTCCTGCCAGCTCTGCGGAAAATGCTCGATGGTCTGCCCGCGCGGCATCAACACACGTCATCTCATTCTGTCAATAGCGAAGGTGTACGCTGAAAAATAGTTGTCAGAAACAATCTTCAAATATTAACGTACTTATATTTCTGACGCTCACTAATATTTACTGCACGAAATGATCCCTCTACTATATTCCATGATTCTCCAAGCCGCCCCCGAAGTCATCGACAGGATTCCGTCGGGCTACAGCAACTTTGTGATTCCGTTCGTGGTCGGCATCAGTTTCATGCTGATCTGGCTGACCGTGGGACTGATCAGGCTTATGGCCAAGATTCCGGCTGATGACAGGCGCAGGTTCTGGAAGTCGCTGGTGACCCCGAAGATCGCGCTGAAGAACATCAAAGACTTGTTCTGCGACTGCCTGTTCCACACGAAGATCTGGAAACGCAAGCCACTGCTCGGCTACATGCACTCCTCGATCGCATTCGGATGGTTCATGCTGATTGTGCTCGGCCATCTTGAGGTTGCGTTGTTCGTGCCTAAGCATCTGGCCTGGACGGATGGAGGACTTTTCTACCCGATTTTTTACAGATTCTTTGTCTGGATCAACCCCGGGCACGTTACGCTGAGGGGATCGTTCTTCTTTTTCCTGATGGATTTCTTCCTGCTCTATGTGCTGACCGGAGTCGGAATGGCCATATTCAAAAGGTTCAGATCCATTGTGTTGGGAATGCGCCACACCACAAAGCCGTCGTTGGCCGACAGGGTGGCCCTTTACAGCCTTTGGATGATCTTCCCGTTGAGGCTTCTGGCTGAGAGTTTCACGGCGGACCTCAGCGGCGGAAGTTTCCTGACGGTCCCTGTCAACCACCTGTGGCACTGGATATTCGGAGACAAACTCTTCTTCATGCCGGTCTGGTGGGCATATTCAATATGCCTGGGTCTGTTCTTCGCTGCGATGCCGTTCAGCCGCTACATGCACATTCTGACGGAGGTCCTCTGGATCCTGCTGCGTAACGCCGGGATTCAGCCCCGTCATCCTCGCAAGGGTGTCGCGGAGGCGGAGATCTACGCTTGTTCCAGCTGCGGATTGTGCCTGGATGCATGTCCGATGAACGTGCAGAAGAAGAATCTTAAATATTCATCGGTCTATTTCATTCGCTTCTTGCGCCGGCATAACGAGAAGAAAATCAATGATATCGCTGAAAAATGCCTGATGTGCGACAAGTGTCACGCACTTTGTCCGGTCGGTGTTGACGCCCCGGCGCTCAGACGGGCTCAACGTGCCACGGTCAACAATTCGCTGCCGTATGACTATTCCTACCTTAAGGCCGATTGCCCGATAGGATCAGTCGCTTCGGCAAGTTCAGCGACCGCTCCTGTCTCGGCCACTGAGCCAACCCCTTCGGTCACTGAGCCTGCCGAAGTGACCTCTAATATTCAAAAATCCGGAGAGAAAGTAATGTACTTCGCCGGCTGCATGACCCACCTGACTCCAAGGATCATCAAATCCGTCGAAAAAGTCTTCAAGTCCGCCGGTGTGGACTACATCTTCGCTGACCGAGACGGAGGAATATGCTGCGGTCGCCCTCTGATGCTCGCCGGCAAAACCGAAGCAGCCTACGAGACCATCTCCGCCAACCGCAGGATGATCCTCTCTTCAGGCTGCCGTACCCTAGTCCTCTCATGTCCGATTTGCTACAAGATTTTCAAGGATGAATATGCCCTCGAAGGCGTTGAGGTGCTTCATTACACCCAGTTCATCAAGCGTCTGGTCGATGATGGCAAACTGAAACCCGTCGCCGGAGACGAACGCATTGTCTATCACGATCCATGCGAGCTTGGCCGTGGCTGTGGTGTTTACAAAGAGCCTCGTGAGGTTCTTGCCCAAGTCGGCACTTTGGTTAAAGCCGCAAAGGAAGGCGATGAGAGCATCTGCTGCGGAGGCAGCCTCGGCAGCCTCACCCTCGATGCCCGTGACCGTGCCAAGATCACCGAGTCTTCAGTCGGTAACTTATTGGCAAACAACCCTCAGACCATAGTCACCGCCTGTCCTCTCTGCCTCAAGACCTTCTCCGAGTCCGCTCCGGACACTGTCCGAGTCAAAGACTTCGCGGAAACCGTTTCTCAGCACCTGTAGCCGCATCAATCATTCGATAAACTGAAAGCGTTTTCAAAGATTTGCTTGCGTCCTTCTGATTTTCATGAATAAGATCGCATTCACGATTTGGCACGCCGCGAAAATGCCATACGCCACAGACAGCCCGCTGAATCCCCAGATGTAGAATTCCACTATGATCCACAACATCAAAATGCACCCGCATATCAGACCGCTCAGCGCGTCGTACTTGCTCTTGTTGTGGATAAGGTAGATGGAAATCATGTTGGTGACTCCGTTGACAATCAGTAGCGCAAAAGCGGAACTGATGAAATCTCCGAACATGAATGAGAGGTAAGGGAACGTTTCCTTCAGCATCGGGAGCAGCGGATCCATCTGGAAAGTCACCCCACTTGGATCGTAAATCATCATCCCAAAACCCACAACCGCTCCAAGAGCTATGAAATATGCCCAGAATAGTTGGATTCCACGTACAATTTTAAATTTCATGATTTTAGTTTTTGTTCTATTGATTTACAGTTGTTTATTTCGCGCTGATCTTTCCTGTCAACACGCTTGACTTTTTCCCCGACATGAAGTTCAGACAAGGAATATAGCATATTCCAAGAAGAGCTGCGACACCTGTGGATGACATCTCAAGCCATGAAAAGTCCTCTATCAGCATCGTTATTCCCCAGATTGTTCTTCCGAAGAAGACAACCAACATGGTGATAACCGCTGCCTTTTGAAGCGGTAGCCTACGTATAAGTCCAAGAACCGACAGCCCATAGCTTCCTGCAACAAAAAACGCCATAGCGATGCAAATTGTGATCAAATATGGCAGCCAGGCTCCATGTGTCGCAATCTCGTCCATCATCCCGTTTATTCCATAGATGTTGAACACTGTCTCCAGACAAAACAGACAAGCCAGATGCCCGGCTCCAATCACGAAATGCAGTATCACTCCCAAAACAACTAATTTTCTCATACCAATAATTATTTATGAATATACCAATAAACTTCTGAATATATCAATGAACTTCCATGAACATCTCCGCGCCCCATCCATACCTTCTTGTACTGTGTGCAAATTTACAAAGTAACCCTGTCCGCCACGCTTTGTCCCTATGGACAAAGTGCTTTGTATAATTCATTGAATATCAAGATATCTGGTATGGAAGGCATGGACAATGTCTCCGCAATCTTCCATCTTATGCTCAGTCCGACCATCCTCTCGTTTAGTTTTTCCGCCTCCTCCACCAACCAATCGTAGCCGAACCGGCCTCATATTCATCCATGTGTTGTATCTGTGGCCTCTGCCCTTTCTCAGGTGTGCAAAACGGCCCGCACCTGGAAACCCATCTCGCTGACGGACAACGGTTTGCCGCTCCAGGTGTGAACGATAACGCACACCTGGAATGATATCTTTTTGATAACAACTGATTTACAGTTCCAGGTCTGCTGGAATATTCAAAGATTGACAAAGGGAGAAGTTCGGTCAATTTCTATGCTGTTTGTAGCTTATCCAGTATGGTTGAAAAATTGAGATTTGCTATGTGCTGAAGTACGGACTTTTGGGCTGTTGTAGAAACTTTTTGTTGGTTCTCTGAAGCGAGGTATGTAGTTGTGGTTTTTGTGGTTACAAGGAGGTGAGTGTGGCGATAAATGTGCGACACATTGTTGGAGAATATTGAAGAGATGCGCGGCTGAGGGTGATTGCAGTGCATTTTGAAGCGAATGGACCACGGCAGGATGGAATGTGATATTCATTTATTTTTATTAAATTTGCTTGATTATTCGTTTGGCTTTACGAGTCTTAATACTGATTTATAATGAAAAAAGTGTTGCTTGTGGCGGCTGGAATTGCTGCCGGTGTGCTGTCGTTCGCCGGAACTGGCGGGAGATCGGGATATTCTTTGGAAGAAAGGAGACCGGGTTCTGTGAACGTGAATCATTCAGGTGAAATAAGACCCGCTGAAGAGTATTCCACGGGCGGGGGAATGTCATTTTCACAGGCACGGGAGGAGAGTGACTCGACGGTGGCGGTCATCGCATGGTTTGACAAGAGGGACACGATGACATACTGGATCAATGAGGGAAGCTGGACTGTCAAGGATGGAGACACAACCAAAATATCCGGAGTTTCCACTAAAGTGATGCTCACGGTGACCGATTCCACGAAAAAAGGTTATGGAATTGAATATAAATTCCTTGGGTTTCAGAATGATACTTTAGAGGACACGCCGCTTGAAGATTTCCAGAACCGACTCGTCGCCAGACTGTCGGACAAGATCGCGGGTACCACAATAAGGTTCAGGACTGATGAATACGGACGTATTAAAAAGTACGAGAACCTGAAAGAGATCAAGAAACAGGCAAAAGAGTTGTTCGATTCGGCTTGTGAGGAAATGATGAAACTACCGGTGATGGATAGCCTCAAGTCTGTCGGCATCAACCTGGATGCTATTCTTAAAGGGGTTGACATCGACCCGATAGTGGATGGCTATACGGAGGAGATTGAGGCCCTCTTCAACTGCCATGGCAATGAATACACTGTCGGTGACTATGATGAGCATACCGATGAGAGCCAGAAGGCATATGCTTCCGACCTCCACATGAGTGTGAACATGGATCCTGAGACTATGGAATATGAAATCTCATCGACAGTGGACACGAAAATTCCTGCGAAGGATCTAAAGGATATGATGGGTGCTTTGGTGGAGATGGTTTCGGACAAGTCTCTGCAGGAGGATTTTGACAAGGAATACGACAAACAGGTCAAGGAGGATGCAGAAGTCGGGACATGGAACTACTGGCAGTATTTCGCTGACGGATGGCCGGCTGAGGTGATCAGCCAGACCACAATCAGACTGATGGGCCAGAGCCGTCTGAAACAGAAACAGATTATTTGGGATTACAGATCCGTCGGCAATTCCAGATAGTTTCTGTTCATCATAGCGCAAGCAAATTCTCTCTGGCAAATTTTTGTGACGTGAAAAATTTGACAGAGAGAATTTTTTGCGCCATCCACACGGTCATTTCGGAAGGCTCAGTGACCGGAGGAAAGTGTAAAGTTTTTTTACAGTGAGTGTAAAGAAATTTTACACTTTTTGATTTTATTGGTTTGGGCAATGTTTTGAATGTTAGATGCTTATGTGTTTTGGCACGGAAGTGGCTCGCTGGTTTTCCGAGTTTGGGAAGTTTGAGAATAATAAAACACAAGTGAGATGAGCATATTCAGAAAAAGAAAAATGGGAACACCGCTTTCGGGGGTGCTGAACATTTTGGGGATGACGGTGGCGTTCGCTGCGCTGTACATCATTTTGGTGCAGGTGCATCACGACCTGACCTATAACAAGGAGATCAAAGATGCGGATCGGATCTATTGCGTTTCGCTGCCTGACTGGTACACGGAAGGGAAGTATATGGTCTGGCTGAACAGGCCACCGTTCGAGCAGATGATATCCACTGTTTCGGAGATAGAGGCCGGAGGAACCGGTTATCTGTCCGGACAGCCGATCGAGGTGATAGTAGGGGATGGAAAGAATCCTGCGGTCTCCGATCCTTCAGTCTCGATCAAGATGTCCGGGATGAACAAAGGATCGCTTGATGTGTTCGGCTTTGAGCTTGCGGAAGGGTCCTGGGACAACTACGTCGGAGTCTGGGACTATGCCTTCAGCGAATCCGCCGCGAAGAAATATGGTGTCGGAGTAGGTGGACATATAATGATAAGAGACTGGCAGTCCGGAACTTATCATGATGCTAACGTGGTGGCGATCTACAAGGATATGCCGATGAATTCGGACCTTTCCAGCTTCGAGGCTATGTGCCCGATCGGAGACCAATCCATTGACAGTTGGAGCGAGTGGAGCTACCCTTATTACTTCAAGGCCAAAGAGGGTGTGTCCAAGGATGATCTTGAGGCTGCCACGCGCAAGGTTATGGAAGACTTGATAGGAGGCGATTCCGACGCCAGCGATGAAGAGAAGGCCGAATCAATCAAACGCACGAGAATCCGTCTGATCCCTCTGACAGAGACCTATTTTGACCAGACGATAGCGAACCGCAACGGTGCCAGCGGCAACAAGTCAACGACTTACACCTTGCTTGCCGTGGCTCTTCTGGTCATCATCATCGCATTCATAAATTTCGTGAACTTCTTCTTCGCCCTCGTCCCTGTGCGTGTGCATTCGGTCAACACCAGAAAGGTTCTCGGAGCCTCAAGGGCGAGCCTTATCCTGGACTGCGTGATGGAGGCCGTGTCGCTGATAGCCGTTTCGTTAGCCTTGGCCGCGGCTGTCGTGATGCTGTTCCAAACCTCCACAGCAGCGAACCTCATCACCTGCTCCACGGCATTCGGAGCGAATATGTCCGTAGGCATATTCACAATCATTCTTGGACTTTTCTTCGCTGTTGTGACAAGTCTTTATCCCGCATTCTACATCACCTCTTTCTCACCGGCGCTTGCTCTAAAGGGATCGTTCGCGTCAAGCTCCAAGGGCCGTGTGTTCAGGTACTTGCTTGTCGGATTGCAGTTCCTGATCTCCATCTCGCTGATCATCTGCGCCACTTTCGTGGGACTCCAGAGGAAGTACATGCTCAGCCACGACATGGGATTCGACCGTGAGGAACTCCTCACCGCCAATCTGAACCGTACAGTCGCAAAATCCTCTGAGGCTTTGAGCTCCAAGCTCCTTGAGGATCCACAGATCAAGGACATCTCATGGGCGGATGGCGACCTTGTGCAGCCGAGCCGTATGGGTTGGGGCAGAATGTACAAGGGCGAACAGATCAGCTTCCAGTGCTATCCTGTCGCTTGGAACTTCCTGCAATTCATGGGCATTCCGGTTGTCGAGGGCCGTGACTTCACCCAGGCCGACGAGCAGTCCGAGAACGGAGTTTTCATATTCAATGAGGCTGCGAAGAACAAGTTTGGCTTCACCTTGGAGGAAAAAATGCCGGGTCACATGGATGAGGGGGATGCGGAGGTCGCAGGCTTCTGCCGCGATTTCAACTTCACTTCCTTGAAGAACGAAGTGTCACCTTTGGCTCTGTACATATTCGGAAAACATCCTTGGCGTCCTCTCACCACACTTCTGGTGCGCACCGAGAAGAACGCCGACATCCCGGCCATAATGAAGAAAATCGCCGCCGCGGTTTCCGAGATTGACCCGACTGTCAATCCGGATGACGTTGATGTCCAGCTCTTTGACAAGAAACTTCAGGGACAGTATGTGACCGAGGCCAACTTCTCCCGTCTCATCACCCTCTTCACTCTGCTCGCGATCATCATCTCGCTGATGGGAGTCTTCGGACTCGTGATGTTCGAGACTGAATATCGTCGCAAGGAAATCGGTGTAAGGCGTGTGAACGGAGCCACGATAGGGGAGATTCTCAAGATGTTCAACATTGAGTTCGCGAGGATCGTGCTGATCTGCTTCGTGATAGCGACTCCTATCTCATGGTGGATAGTCAACCGCTACCTGTCCGGGTTCGCCTACAGGGTGCCGATTTACTTCTGGGTGTTCGCTCTGGCGCTTGTCGCTGTGCTTCTGATCACAGCTCTGGTTGTCACGGCACGCTGCTACGGTGCCGCCACCGAGAATCCAAGCGTCACGCTGAAGAAGGAATAGCCATGACCTGCCGGAACTCTTGCTTCAGGAATATAAATTTAGAGAAATCAGCACATTAGAAAGACTTTTTTTCAATGAATATGTTGGAGCGGCTCGCTATTTGCGGGTCGTTCCTTTTTGTTAACATGCGGGGAGTGCCCGGTTTGCGATCAGGCATATTCCCGTTAAATTCAACCACATAATTTATGAAGCGTTCAACTTTTTTCTTAGCCATCGCATTGGTCGCAGCGGCCTTGATGGCATCGTTTCAGAACTGCCACGCCTGCACAGGCATCACCCTCAAAGCCAAGGACGGAA
>CAKUVR010000035.1:0-25761 GCA_934698975.1 uncultured Bacteroidales bacterium | reverse complement strand
TGCAAGCGCACAGTTTCAGGTTCTATTTCACTCCCCTTCCCGGGGTGCTTCCCACCTTTCCCTCACGGTACTGGTACACTATCGGTCTTCGGCAGTCTTTAGCCTTGCGGGATGGTCCCCGCGGATTCGGACAGGATTCCACGTGCCCCGCCCTACTCAGGTGCCGGATTCAACCTCGTCATTATGCCTGTACGGGGGTGTCACCCTCTGCGCCCCGCCTTTCCAGACGGTTCCAGTTCATAACAAAGTCTCCATCTCCGGTCCTACAACCCCGCATGGTCCGTGAACCACACGGTTTAGGCTCTTCCCTCTTCGATCGCCACTACTAAGGGAATCGACTCTTTCTTTCTTCTCCTCCGGGTACTAAGATGTTTCAGTTCCCCGGGTTCGCCCCGACTTGCGCCGGTGCACGGCCTTCAGCCGTGCGGGTTGCCCCATTCGGACACGTCCGGATCAAATCCTGTTTGCAAATCCCCGGACCTTTTCGCAGCTTACCGCGTCCTTCTTCGCCTGCCGAAGCCAAGGCATCCTCTGTGCGCTCTGACTTCTCTTTCTCTGTGAATCTCGTGTTGTTGTGAAATTGTATCAACCTATCATATCTCTATTTCGGCTAATCTTTTTTCTTTTCACTTTACCTCGTTGTAATCTCTCAGTATTGTCAATGAACTTGTTTTTGTGCCGCTTCTTCCGAAACGGGCTGCAAAGATACGCACTTTTTCTTTACCTCCAAATTTTTTTTGACATTTTTTCATAAAAATTTTTCTGGGGTGGGGTTTTTCACCTTAATATAGTATATTTGTTTTTTGTGTTGGGGGAATGGTTGCTTCTTTTGTCGCTTCGACAGGCTCAGCGACCGATAAGGCAGGTTCAGTGGCTAGAATGAGAGGATGCTTCTGAAGGAATAGTCGCTTCAGCGCTTCGACAAGCTCAGCGGCCTCAACAATAGAGAAGAAGGTAGACTGGTGGTCGGGTGTGGCATGTCGCTTCGACAGGCTCAGCGACCGGGAAGACTAGATTAGTGGCTGGTGACAGGGCGCTTCGACAAGCTCAGCAAACTCAGCGACCGGGAAGCTAAGGTTCCTGAGCTTGCCGAAGGGATTAAAAGGAATAAAAACAAAGAACAAAATAACGATCAATGGAAGAAACAAGAAATTCATTGCCGGAGAACGCTCAGAGGGATCTGGCACCGGGAGAAGAGTACAAGCCGCTGTTAGGAGCGGAAAGGAAATGGGCGGAGGTGACGCCATATTCAGTGACCTTGGGTCTGCTGATGGTGGTGATTTTCTCTGCGGCAGCCGCTTACTTGGGACTAAGAGTCGGGCAGGTCTTTGAGGCGGCGATTCCTATCGCAATCATCGCGGTGGGCTTGACTAGCGCGCTCGGCAAGAAGGAAGGCCTCGGGCAGAATGTCATCATCCAGTCCATCGGAGGCTGCTCCGGGGCCGTGGTGGCAGGTGCGATATTCACACTCCCTGCCATCTACATTTTGGGAGTGGATGTCAATTTCATGCAAATGTTCCTTTCTTCGCTGCTTGGCGGTGTTCTAGGAATATTATTCCTCATCCCTTTCCGGAAATATTTCGTAAAGGAGATGCACGGGAAATATCCTTTCCCTGAGGCGACGGCTACGACACAGATCCTTGTGAGCGGCGAAGGCGGTGGCAAGGGTGCGGGAACGCTTCTGGTGAGCGGTCTCATCGGAGGCCTTTATGACTTCATTGTCAGCACTTTCGGTGCGTGGGCAGACACGGTGAGCACAACCGTGATGGGATTCGGGCAAACAATCGCTGACAAGGCCAAGGTCGTTCTGAAACTGAACACCGGAGCGGCAGTGCTGGGTCTTGGCTACATCGTCGGCCTGAAATATGCCTTCATCATCTGCTGCGGAAGTTTTCTGGTGTGGCTGGTGATCATTCCGCTGATGAATCTTATCTGGGGCGGTCAAGTGATTGATTTGATGGGCACTGGAGTGACCATGACAATCGGAGAGATGAGCCCCGACCAGATATTCAAGGATTATGCAAGGCACATCGGAATCGGTGGTATCGCGACTGCCGGAATCATCGGCATCATCAAGTCGTTCGGGGTGATTAAGTCGGCTGTCGGCTTGGCAGTCAGCGAGTTCGGGAAGAAGGGCGGCAAGGCGGAGACCACCGAGAGGACGCAGGAGGATATTCCTATGAAAACCATTGTGTTCGGAATTGTGCTGACACTTCTGGCGGTGTTCGCTTTCTTTGCTTTCGGTGGAGTGGTGAACAACATCTGGCAGGCAGTCGTGGGACTTCTGATTGTGGCGGTGATCTCGTTCCTGTTCACGACTGTGGCGGCCAACGCCATCGCCATTGTGGGCACCAACCCGGTGAGCGGAATGACGCTTATGACGCTGATCATCGCTGCGCTTATCCTTGTGGGAGTGGGACTTAAGGGCAATGCCGGAATGGCTGCGGCCTTGATCATCGGAGGAGTTGTCTGCACCGCGCTTTCGGTTGCGGGATCGTTCATCACGGATTTGAAAATCGGTTACTGGATCGGCAGCACGCCTAAGAAGCAGGAAGGCTGGAAGTTCGTGGGCGTGGCCGTGGCGGCAGCGACTGTCTGCGGAGTGATGCTCGTGCTGAACAAGACCTACGGATTCGTTGGTGACCAGGCTCTTGTGGCTCCTCAGGCCAACGCGATGGCAGCTGTGATCCAACCTATGATGAATGGTGGCGGTGCTCCGTGGCTGCTTTACGGAATCGGCGCCGTATTGGCCATCGTGCTGACTTTATTCAAGATTCCGGCTCTGGCATTCGCGCTTGGAATGTTCATTCCGATCGACCTGAACCTGCCGCTGCTGGTCGGTGGAGCTATTTCCTGGTACGTCAGCACACGTTCCAAGGACAAGGCTCTGAACGAGGCTCGTCTGAACAAGGGTACGCTGATCGCTTCCGGATTCATAGCCGGTGGTGCTTTGATGGGAGTCGTGAGCGCGCTGTTGAAGTTCTTCAACGTGGATTGGTTCATGGCCGATTGGAACGCTCAGTACGGTGAGGCGATCGCTATCATTCCGTTCATCGGAATCATCGCCTACACGGTGATTGCTTCTTTGAGGGCTAAGGAATAAACAAACGGTCGCTGAGCCTGCCGAAGCGACTTTTCGGGCGCTTCGACAAGTTCACCTTTTCGGGCGCTTCGACAGGCTCAGCGACCGGGAAAAAGTATACAAACAATGGAAAAAGTTTTGGACAGGTTCTTGAGGTACGTCAGCATTGACACTCAGTCGAACGAAGAATCAGAAAGCCAGCCGTCGGCGGAAAAGGAGCTTAATCTGCTCCGGATGCTGCGCGATGAGCTTCAGGCACTCGGAGTGGAAGCCACTCTTGATGAATATGGTTATGTGATGGGGTCGATCCCTTCGAACATCGAGGCGAAAGTGCCGGCGATCGGCTTCATTGCCCACGTGGACACGGCTCCGGACGCTTCGGGGGCGAACATCAAGCCTCAGATTATCAATGAATATGATGGCGGGGATATTCCTTTGAAAGGTGTGCCGGGGTTGGCGCTGAAGCCTTCGGAGTTTCCGGAAATGCTTCATTATGTGGGGCAGACGCTGATCACGACAGACGGAACTACGCTTTTGGGTGCGGACGACAAGGCCGGTGTGGCCGAGATCATGGATGCGGTGCAGTACATCGTGGAACATCCAGAGTTCAAGCACGGCGAGATCAAGATCGGGTT
The DNA here is from genome assembly GCA_934698975.1 of uncultured Bacteroidales bacterium. Lineage (GTDB taxonomy): Bacteria > Bacteroidota > Bacteroidia > Bacteroidales > UBA932 > Cryptobacteroides. The sequence goes on along the minus strand of CAKUVR010000035.1, from coordinate 22,044 downwards.
CACTCCTGACGAGGAGATCGGGCGCGGAGTCGTGAAGTTCGATGTCAAGAAGTTCGGGGCTGAATATGCCTACACGATGGATGGCGGAGAGATCGGTGAGTTGGAGTTCGAGAATTTCAACGCGGCTTCGGCGAAGATACATATTCAAGGAAGGAATGTTCATCCGGGCTATGCTAAGGGCAAGATGAAGAATGCTATTCTTATCGCAATGGAAATGAATGGGTTGCTTCCGGTTCAACAGAGACCTGAATATACAGAAGGCTATGAGGGTTTCTTCCATGTCGTGGGCATCAATGGCTCAGTGGAGGAGGCGGATGTCACGTACATCATCCGTGACCATGACCGCAAGGAGTTCGAGAACAAGAAGGAAATCATGCAGAAATGCGTGGACTTCATCAATGTGAAGTACGGTGAGGGTACGGCTACGGCTGTGATCAAGGATCAGTACTACAACATGCGTGAGCAGGTGGAACCGCACTATCACGTGGTGGAGAAGGCGGTGAAGGCGATGGAGATGGCCGGGATCAAGCCGAAGATCCAGCCGATCCGTGGAGGTACCGACGGGGCGAACCTGAGTTTCAAGGGTTTGCCTTGCCCGAACATATTCGCGGGCGGTCTGAATTTCCACGGCAAGATGGAGTTCGTGCCGCTTCAGAGCATCGAGAAGGCTTCGCAGGTCATCCTCAACATCATCTCGCTTTACGCGGAGTAATTCGTTGACAATAAGATTCTTGTATAGACAATCCCGGGCGCCTCGACAGGCTCAGCGACCGGGATTGTTTACGCCTGCAAAGGCAACGGTCGCTGAGCTTGCCGAAGTGACTGGCTCAGTGACCGTTGGTATATTCAAAAAAAGAACTTTTACTTGATGACGCCGAGTTCCTTGCCGACTTTGATGAAGGCGGCGATGGCTTTGTCGAGGTGCTCGCGCTTGTGGGCGGCTGAGAGCTGGACGCGGATGCGGGCCTGGCCTTTCGGAACCACCGGATAGTAGAAGCCGGTCACGAATATTCCTTCCTCGGCCATTTTGGCGGCGAACTTCTGGGAAAGAGGCGCGTCGTAGAGCATCACTGCGCAGATGGCGCTCTGGGTCGGCTTGATGTCGAATCCGGCGGCCAACATCTTGTCACGGAAGTAGTTCACGTTCTCCTGCTGACGGTCGTGGAGTTCGTTGCTTTCCTTAAGCATCTTGAACATCTCGATGCCGGCGGCTACAATCATCGGCGGCAGGGAGTTGGAGAAGAGGTAAGGGCGGGAACGCTGACGGAGCATGTCGATAATCTCCTTGCGGCCTGTGGTGAATCCACCGACAGTGCCACCGAAGGCTTTTCCGAGGGTGCCAGTGAATATGTCGATACGACCGTAGCAATTGAACTGCTCAGCGACTCCGTGGCCGGTCTTGCCGACAACTCCCGCGGAGTGGCTCTCATCCACCATCACGAGGGCGTCATATTTCTCGGCCAACTCGCAGATCTTGTCCATCGGGGCGACATTGCCGTCCATCGAGAAGACTCCGTCGGTGCAGATGATGCGGAACCTCTGGGCCTGAGCCTCTTGGAGGCAACGCTCCAGGTCGGCCATGTCGGCGTTGGCGTAGCGGTAACGGGCAGCCTTGCAGAGGCGCACACCGTCAATGATGGAGGCATGGTTCAGAGAGTCGGAAATGATTGCGTCATCAGCAGTCAGAAGCGGCTCGAAAACTCCACCATTGGCATCAAAGCAGGACGCATAGAGGATTGTGTCCTCGGTGTGGAAGAAGTCCGAGATTGCTGCCTCAAGCTCTTTGTGCAGATCCTGAGTTCCACAAATGAAACGTACTGAGGACATTCCGAATCCCCTCTCGTCCATTGCCTTCTTAGCGGCCTCGATGAGCCTTGGGGAGTCAGCGAGTCCAAGATAGTTGTTGGCGCAGAAGTTCAAAGCCTTGCTGCCGTCCTGAAGAGTGATCTCAGCAGACTGAGCCGAGGCTATGTTTCTTTCATTCTTGTAGAGTCCGGCTTCCTTGATGGAGGCAAGCTCTGCCTTTAGATGTTCCTGGAATTTTCCGTACATATCTGATAATTTTATAAAACGTTTCGATTTCGCACTGACAAATATATCAATTTTTGAGAAATTTGTTTAGATTTTGACATTATTAAGGCCATATCTCAGAAAATAATGTAAATTTGTAGATGCTAATTTAGCAATAAACAAGCGAACAGCAATGAAAAATGTACTAGTGATAGGTTCGACCGGACAAATCGGCTCCGAGCTGACAATGAAAATCAGGAATATGTACCCGGAAGGCAACGTTGTCGCCGGCTATATCAAAGGTGCTGAACCAAAGGGAATCCTGCTTGAAAGCGGTCCTGCCGAGGAGGCTGATGTCTGCAACGGCGAGCAGCTTCTGGGCATCGTCAAGAAGTACAAGATCGACACGATCTACAATCTGGCCGCCCTGCTCTCCGCCGTAGCCGAAAGGAAGCCTCAGCTGGCATGGCACATCCAGATCGACGGGCTCATGAATATTCTTGAGATCGCCCGGGAGAACAATGTCGCTGTGTTCACTCCTTCGTCCATCGGCTCCTTCGGTCCGGAGACTCCGCATCAGGACACTCCTCAGGACACTATCCAGAGGCCACGCTCTATGTACGGCGTGACCAAGGTGGCGACCGAGTTGCTGAGCGACTACTATCACACGAAATACGGCGTGGACACCCGTTCCGTGAGATTTCCGGGATTGATCTCCAACGTCACACTTCCAGGAGGCGGAACAACAGACTACGCTGTAGAGATTTACTATGCGGCGGTCAAAGGTGAAGAGTTTGTCTGCCCTATCGCGGCCGGAACCTATATGGACATGATGTACATGCCGGACGCTCTGAAGGCGGCCGTGGACATCATGAACGCGGACCCTTCAAAGCTGAAGCACCGCAACTCATTCAACATCGCTTCAATGAGCTTCGACCCTGAGATCATCTACCACAAGATTCAGGAGCATATTCCTGGATTCAAGATGCGCTACGAGGTAGACCCTGTGCGTCAGGCGATCGCTGACTCATGGCCTGACAAGATGGATGATTCCTGCGCACGCGAGGAATGGGGATGGACTCCGTCTTACGATTTGGAGACGATGACTGTGGACATGATCGACGCTCTCAAGAAGAAACTTCTCTAACGGGAAATCCATAAAGGATAATACGAAAGGACTGGCCAACTGGTCAGTCCTTATTTCTTTGCTTTGCGCTTCAACAGGCTCAGCGACCGGAATGGTCACTTCGACAGGCTCAGTGACCGGCCGTCGGATTTACGGGCGGCCTTGGCTTCCTTCTTGGCCTTCTGCTTTTCGTATCGCGCCTTGTAGCGCTCCAGAATCCGTTCCTCTTTCTGACGGCGTTTCTCCATCGCCTTCAAGGTCTTGAGAGTCTTCTTGCGTTTCTTTTTCAGAGCCTTTTCCTCTTTGGCCTTCGCCTTGGCCGCGTCACGGGCGTCAAGTTCCGCCCATCTGGCTTCCTTGGCGGCAATCCGATCCTGACGTGCCTTTTCCTTCTCGGCCTTCTTGCGTTCTCGTTCAGCCTTCTTGATGGAGGAAGGATCGCCTGCCAAAGAATCCGCCTTGCCGACAGCCAATGAATCAGAAACGGACAGGCTGTCCCTCAAAGCAAGACTGTCTTTCTGTACGGACAAGGAATCACGACCAACACCGAGACTGTCCTTCAAGGCCAGACTATCGGCCCGAGCGAGGCTATCCTTCAACGAAAGGCTGTCAGCCGCTGCGGCGGCGAGACTGTCTGCAAGAGCGGCAGCCTCTGCCTCCCTCTCAGCCTCCAGTCTCCTGCGCTCGGCGTTGCGGGCGCGCTTCAAGGAATCCTGACGGGCCAGCATCTTATAGACACTGTTCATATAGCCCGGGAAATAAATGTCAGTCTGGGCAAATTCAGCCCTAGGCATATTCTCGTAAACCTTCCTCTGCGACTTTCTCGGCTTGAACGACGTGATGTCTTCCGGTCCTTTCGGCCGCTTGTCCGGCTCCCAGTCAAACCCTTTGAGAATCTTATCGTCCTTCTTCATCTGGACTACCGGATAGGCGTCTGTCTTCACGGCATCGAAGTAGTTCAGATCCTGAATGTTTCCGTCCTTCAACGTCGCAGTCAACATCTTTGACTCAAACTTGTTGACAGTGGCGAGGGTTCCGTTCTCTTCAATGAAGAACACTCCCGAAGCGCCGCCCATCGAATCAAACCGCTTCAGCGTGCCGGTGCTGTCAAAATAGGCCATCATTTCGGCACCTCGTATCTGGTCGTAAGATATGCTGTCCTCCTGCACGATGATGAACGCGTTGGACATCAGGCTGGCCCGGTCGATGGATTGGTTCTTGACAATGACGGTTATGCTGTCGGCGGTGTACTGGCGCTTGATCTCGTTCCAGACCATGGGGCTTTTGTAGAGTCTGATCAAAGAGTCGAGATCATTGTAGGCCAGAGAGTCACAGGCCACTTGCATATCGCTGCGGAAAACCTTGACATTCTTTATGCCGTAGATGAAGTTAATCTTTGTGGTATCCTTTGGGGCCAGAGCCAGAGAGTCTGTCTGGGCGTTCAATGAATCTTTCGGTGTGGACAGGGAATCCGTCGGGGCGGCTAGGGAGTCTCTTTGGGAAATCGGGTTGTTGGTCAGAAGAGAATCCTGCGTCACTTCGACAGGCTCAGTGACCGGTGTTGAAAGAGGCTCAGTGACCGGTGTTGAGGGGGACTCAGTGACCGGTGTTGAAGCCAAACCAGCGGCGTGGGTTGATTTTGCGGCCAGACTGTCGATTGGAGTACGTAACGAATCTGACGTGGTTCTCAAGGTGTCCGGCAACTGGAACAGCGGAGGGGAATATTCATAAAAATCATCCCATGGGGCGGGAAGGCCTTGACGGCGGTTCCCCACAGGTTTGCCCATCGCGCCACCTGCCGGGTTTCCTGCCGGCTTCGCCGCAGACGATGCTCCTTTGTCGGAAGCACCGGCGGCGTTAGGATCCTCCTCTTCGAGTTTCTTGCGCGCCTCCTCCGCTGCGGCCTTGGCAGCCTCGGCAGCTTTTCGGCGGTACTCGGTGACAGGATCCACATTAATCTCCTTCAGACGGCTTTCGGAATTGGCGACTTCCGACGAATCCACATCGCACCTTGGAATCGCCCTGAGAATCAACGTGTCAGCTCCGATATACGCAGTGTCTCTCTTCTCCCCCTGCTCGCTGATGGCTATCACGGCGGGCTCTCTGGTCAGTTTTATGAATGACAAAGAGTCAATATACTGCATATAGCCAGCCACCGCCGCCACATTGCGGGTTGTGTCAAGCAGTTCAACGTGGCCGAACATCTCAACATTGTTCGGGACACGGTAATACACCAAAGTATCCGCCCATGCCTCCTGGCTTTCCGTAAGAATATGCACGTCTCTGAAGAACGTGAACTTCTCCAGATTCCTTTCGTAGAAACCGGCCTGCGAAGACAGCATATTGTTGTCCCGCCATGCGTTGGTGCCCGTCCCGAAAGTGGCCACGCTGGTGCCTGTGTTGTAATCAAGATCATCAGTCTTCACGAATATGGAGTCAGTGTACATATTGACATTGTTCGTGAAACTGAACAGTTTGAGTTTGGAATAGTAGTGCCCGTCATCACTCTCGATGATCTGTCCGTCCTTGTCGCGCAATGAGCCTCCGTTCCTGAAGACGGCCACACTATCCTTGGTGTTATAGTCCAGATCGGTGGTTCGCAAGGTATTACCGTCCTTGTCCCTGAGCTGCACCAACGCTCCCCTGAACTGAGCCAGACTCTCATCAATCAGGTAGTCAAGGCTCTCGCTGCTGAGCACAGTATTGTTTTGGATGATCTGGACATTGCCGAAAGCGTTGATCACATTCTGGTTGACGTTCCACAAGGCGGTGTCGCATATCAGCAGAGTGGAGTTGTGCTCGAATCTGGCATGTCCGAGAGCCTTCCTGAAATTCTGGCCGTATTCCTCGATCTGCTGAAGCTCATCACACCCAAGCAGACGCACAAGACTGTCCTTCTGCTCGGTGTTCTGGGCGGAAAGGCTCAACGAAACCAGCAGAAGGAGCAATGAATATACCAGACGTCTACCGAGCATCAGTCTTCAGAAAACTTTGAAGCCCAGCCCGGACGGCGGAATTCGCAGTCCTTGAACATAGGGTCGATGATGATGTGGGTTTCCTTGATCTTTCCGGCCAGAAAATCATCTATGGCCTTCATCTGCTTGTCCTGACGGACCTGCTCCTGAAGCTGGCTGAAATCCTCATCGAAGGATGCGGTGTGGGCAGGAATGATCTTGTCCACACGTATTATCTTGTATAGAGTCTTGCCGACAACATAGTCCTTGACCTGGTCCTGGCGGCCATCATTGTCCGTAGATTCAACCGGGGCTGAAATCTCGCCTTCCTTCAAGTCTTTGATGGCCAGATAGTCTTCCGGCTTGAGCTGGTCAATCTCAAAATAGGAAGAGCCTGTGTTCGGATCGGACATCTGGCCACCGTTTGTCTTGGTGGCGGGATCCTGAGAGTAGAATTTGGCCGCCATCTGGAATGACACGGCGTTGTTGTTGATCTCGGTGCGGAGGCTGTCCAGTGTCTTGAAAGCCTTCTCCCTGTCCTCGTCCGTGTACTTAGGTTTCATCAGGATGTGACGGGCATTGAACATATCACCCTTCTTTTCGATGACTTCGATGATATGGAATCCGTCCGGAGTCTCGACAATCTGGGAGATGACGCCCGGCTTCAGAGCCATGGCAGCATCAGAGAAAACCGGCCAGAAGATTGATTTTGAAGCCATACCAAGTTCGCCACCCTTACGCGCGCTGCCCGGATCCTCCGAATATATACGGGCCAGGGTCGAAAACTTCTCGCCGTTGATGATCCTCTCGCGGAGTTCCAGCAATTTCTCGCGCACGGCCATGTTGGCGGCCTCGCGGTCAGGATAAAGGCAAATCTGGCTGAGCTGGTACTTGATAGGCACGATAGGAAGATTCTTGGCATCGACCGTGTCAAGATATTCCTTGACATCGTAAGGAGTCATCTCAGGAATTTTCTTCATGATTTCCTGCTGTTCCTGCTGGGTGAGGCTCATGTCTTCGTACTGCTTGCGCCACTCCTGACGAAGCCGGTACAGAGGCTTGCCGAAATATTCCTCCACCTTCTCCTCGCCGCCGAGGTAGGTAAGCATCCTGTCCGCCTGCTGGGAAAGGCTGCTCTCAACCATGTCCTGATTGACCGTGAGGGAATCTATCCTCGCCTGCATAAGGAATATTTTCGACTCCAGGATCGACTCAAGGACCTCACAGCGGATATTCCTGTCCGAAGACAGTCCCTGGGCGCTGCGGTCCTTGACCGCACCCTCAATGTCGGAAATCATAACCGCCTCGTTGCCGACGACGGCTATGGTCTTGTCAACATATTTGTATTTCTGAGCCGAAGCCATCGCGCAGGTCGCTGCGAGGGCGATGATGGTGATTGCTGTTTTCTTTATCATTTCGAATATATTTCAAAATTTTCCTTGACCTTGGCGTCTTCTATCAAGTCCTGTTCCAAACCTGCCAGGAGATCATGCTTTCTTCCACTGATGATGATGTCCCGTATCCTGTCCTCGCAATAATCCACAGGAGCGGTTTCGCCAGCCTTCATATAATCCACAATGAAGGCGACAGAGACATTGCTGTTCCCTTCCGGAATCTCGATGAAGTGACCGTTGCGCTGAGACAGCATCTGGACATAATCCACACCGAACTCCGCGGCCAGCTTCACCGCATCGATCCATTTGTCGGAATAGTCATGGTAACGCTGGGTAGAGTTGAACGCGATGCTGTCGGCGGCCACCACATCCTCAACCTTGTCCGAAGACATCAGTTTCTTGATTTTCGGAAGATTCGGAGAGTCTTTCGGAATATTCATAAAACGGGCTTTAAGTATAGGCCGTTCTAGCCTGAAAGACTCTTTGTGGGAATCATAATATTCATCAATCTGCTTTTGGGAGACGGTGGTGTCGAGGCGCTCATTGATGTAACGCTGCTCGTAACGGTAACGCAAAAGCGACTGGCGGTAGGCCTCAAGTTCCTTTGAGACATCCTTTTCCTCCTTGGACAGACGCTGCTGGGCGATGTCAAGGAAGGCTTTGTCCTTCACCCATGAATTGATGTAGAGGTTGGCAAGTTTCACGCTGTCCTCCGGTGAAGCGCCCTTGGGAATAACATCGTCCAATTCTGAACGATAGAGTTTATGGTCACCCAGCCTGGCGACCACCTCGCCGTCATGAATCAGCGAGGATATCGCCTTGCAGGACGGCAGGACGGCAATGGCGGCGGCCACCATGAATATGCTGAACCTTCTGGACACCACGGATTAACGAGAATAGTTAGGGGCTTCCTTGGTGATTGTCACATCATGCGGGTGGCTTTCAAGGAAGCCTGCGTTCGTGATGCGGACAAACTGAGCGTTCCTGAGTTCCTCGACCGTGTGCGCTCCGCAATAGCCCATTCCTGCCCTGAGCCCGCCGACGAGTTGGTAAACGACTTCGGATACAGTCCCTTTGTAAGGCACCTGGGCCACGATTCCCTCCGGAACAAGTTTCTTGATGTCGGACTCCATGTCCTGGAAGTACCTGTCCTTGGAGCCCTGCTCCATAGCTTCGAGGGAGCCCATTCCGCGGTATGACTTGAATCGGCGGCCGTTCATGATGATGGTCTCGCCTGGAGATTCCTCGGTTCCGGCGAGCAGAGAGCCGGCCATGATGGTGCTGGCGCCAGCCGCGAGGGCCTTGACGATGTCTCCTGAATATCTTATGCCACCGTCAGCGATCACTGGCACGCCCGTCCCTTTGAGGGCTTCGGCGGCCTCCATGACGGCTGTGAGCTGCGGCACGCCGATTCCGGCGATGATTCTCGTGGTGCAGATCGAGCCAGGTCCGATTCCGACCTTCACGGCCTTCACTCCGGCCTCGGCAAGAGCCTTGGCTCCGGCTGCCGTGGCCACGTTTCCGGCGATGATCTGGAAATCCTTGTAGGCGTCACAAGCCTTCTTTATCATCTTGAGGACACCCTCGGAGTGACCGTGGGCTGTGTCAAGGACAACGGCGTCAGCTCCGGCGTCGATAAGGAGACCGATCCTGTCGAGCGTGTCCGACTTGATCCCGGCGGCAGCAGCGACAAGAAGGCGACCCTTGCTGTCCTTTGAGGCGATAGGGTTGTCCTTGATCTTCATGAGATCCTTGTAGGTAATCAGGCCTACAAGTTTTCCGTCGTTGTCAACAACGGGAAGTTTCTCCACCTTGCTGCGCTGGAGAATCTTCGTGGCCTCAGCCAGAGTGATTCCCTTAGGTGCGGTCACTAGATTCTCCTTGGTCATCACCTCGGAGATCGGCAGTTGCATGTCTTCCTGGAAACGGAGGTCACGGTTCGTGACGATGCCGATAAGGAATCCGTTGGCGTCCACGACAGGGATGCCGCCGATGTGATGTTTCTTCATCATCGCCAGGGCATTGCCCACCGTGGCGTCAGGGCTGATCGTCACTGGGTCGTAGATCATTCCGTTCTCCGCCCTCTTCACGTGACGCACCTGCTCGCACTGTTTCTCTATGGTCATATTCTTGTGAATCACGCCGATACCACCTGCCCTCGCCATCGCTATGGCAAGATCGGCTTCTGTGACAGTGTCCATCGCCGCCGACACAATCGGGGTGTGAAGTTTGATGTCAGTCGTGAAATTTGTGGTGACATCAACGTCACGAGGAAGTACATCGGAATGTGCCGGAACCAGCAAAACGTCATCGAAGGTGAGGCCTTCAGGAATCTCTCGGTTTACAAACTTCGCCATTGTAATCAAATAAATTTGACAAATATAAGAATTTTCACGCAATAGTTGGCGTGGCGGAAGCGCCGTTCTGCCTTTGTTACCTAAAAAATCCCGCTTCCGGCACAACAGCCATCGTTCCGTCAGACAGTCTTGCCGTCCTTTGGATACAGCCGTCCCTGCCAAGTGTCACGCTCCTCAAGCCGTCTATCCAGAAGACGGAGTATCTCGAAGTTGCGGACAAGCCCCCAAGGGGTGTCGTTCACGAAACGTGGTGGTACCTCGCCGGCGACACGTTCGATGTAAAGGTCGGGACGAAGACGTTCGAGGATGTCGATGACAAAGTCAAGATATTCATCGAGTCCGGGGCGGAAGAAGGCGGAAGGGTCGGCGGCATATTCCTTTTCCATCGCAGTGCCTTTGACAATCTGAAGCTGGTGGAATTTGACCGAGCGCAGCGGAAGGGAAGAGATGAGGCCGCATTGGTCGAGGAGCATGTCACGGGTCTCGCCAGGGAGGCCGAGGATGAAATGGGCGCATATGTCGACGCCTCTTTCGGCAGTCATTTCCACGGCTTTGCGGGCGCACTCGAAATCGTGGCCTCGATTGATGTGGCGCAGGGTTGTGTCATAGCAGGATTCGATGCCGTACTCGACCACCACAATCGGGGCGGCGAGGGTGATTCCGGCAACTTCGACAGGTTCTGCGACCGGATTGTTCAGAGTCCCGGCCTGAATATTTGGCCGCTGAGTCTGCCGAAGCGACCGATGCCAGCCATTCAATACACGTCCGCCGGCAAGGTCCGCAAGATAGTCAAGTTTCTTCTCATCAACACAATCCGGCCGAGTGCCGATCACAATCCCCACCACCTCGGGATGGCTCAAAACCTCCTCATACAGAGCCCTTAATCGCTCCAACGGACCATAAGTGTTTGAATATGCCTGGAAATATGCCATATAGTGTCTGGCTCTGGGATAGCGCACCTTCTGGAACTCTATTCCTTCATCGATCTGGGTCAAGAGCGGCTTGCCCGGTGTGCTGTAGCCTGGATGAAAGGCAGCGTTGTCGCAATAGGTGCACCCTCCCCGGCCTACGGCCCCGTCCCGGTTAGGGCACGAGAAACCAGCGTCCAGAACCAGCTTCTGAAGCCGCTCGCCATATCTGCGGCGATAGTAGCCAACAAATGAATTGTATCTTTTGCCTTCTGAATAATCAAACATGATTCAGTCGTTTTCTCCTTCTACCGTTCTATCATTCGCATAATTTCAGCACTCTGCCCTATTCCACGTTCAAAAGTGACCACCCTTCCTCGCCACCTGTTCCGGCACAAATTCCATCACGTGCTGAAAAGTACGAAATATTCCTTGCAAAACTAATGAATTGTGGATATTTTTACAAAATGGAGCCGGACATGATGCGGGCTTGAACCATCATGAAGCCTATGTGCTCCTTAAGAATGTGGAGCGCAAGCCGGCCATCTTATTAAAATATGAATTGAGTTATGAATATCTTCCCGGAAATGCTGTCATCAGTTTTGATTTTGACATCGCTCGCATTCGTGGCTCCACCCATGGATGCTCAGAGGAAACTGGCCGTGGTCGAGTTTTCCGCCGGTTTCATGCGCGAGAAGCCGGACTACGCCGCTGAGCTTGGGAACCAGACGTTGATGGGCACGGTCGTCGAGGTGCTGGACCAATCGGGGTACTGGGTCAAGATCAAGAGCCCGGAGCCATACACGGCCTGGGTCAATGAGATGGGGCTGGTTCAGATGAGCGAGGAAGAAATCAAGGACTATCTGGAAGCCCCTAAGTACATCTGCACCGCTTCTTTGACACACATCTATTCAGAGCCTTCAGAGGATTCCAGGATTGTCTCCGATTTCGTGCTCGGGGACATTGTTCGGATCATGTATGGTGTCAAGACGCATCCCGGCGGGCGGCACAAAGGCTATGAGGAAGGACGAGCAGTTCTCAGCAGACGTTTCGTCGGGGTTGTGCTGCCGTCCGGCAAGACCGGTTACGTTCCGGCGAAGGATGTCGCCGTGTTTTACAAATGGGCTAAGGGGCGGAAAGACAAGACTTTGGACGAGAATGGTTTCAGGCAGGACCTTCTGGCCACGGGTTACAAGTTTCTCGGTGTCCCATACATGTGGGGCGGCACGTCCATCAAGAACGTGGATTGCAGCGGGTTCACCCGCAGTGTCTATTTTGCGAACGGAGTACTGCTTCCTCGAAACGCCTCACAGCAGGCAAGGGTCGGAGATGATGTGAGAATATTCAAGGGCAACGGAGAAGTGGACTGGAGTGACCTGCTTCCGGGAGACCTTCTGTTTTGGGGCAAGGCGGCGACTGACAGCACCAAGGAGCGAGCCACTCATGTGGGGATGTACATCGGTGAAGGCAAGTTTATCCACTCCGCACAGATAGTGCGCGTTAATTCGCTTGATTCCTCCGCACCGGATTTTTACAACCGCAAGCCTCTACGCGCCCGCCGCATAGTCGGTCACATCGACGCTGCCGGTTCCGGTGTCATCTCTGTATTCCGCAGCCCGTTCTATTTTCCGCAGGACTGAAGCGGATCAGTTGTCGGCGGCGAGGAGGGTGATTATGCGGTCGATTATGGGGTCGATGCGGGAGGCGGGGGCCAGGGAGTTGTTGGTCATTATGGAGAAGATAATGGTGTCGGGCTTGGAGCCGGCCGAAGGTTCGATGTAGCCTGAGAAGCAACGGACACCGTTCATGGAGCCACTTTTGAGATGGACTCTGGACTTGACGGAGACTGACACCTCACGGAGGCGAGACTCGTAATGACGGTCACCTGGGCGGCCGATGGTCTGGATGTAGTCACCGAAAGCAGGGCTGTCCATCATTGCGGAGAGGAAACGGACAAAGAAGGCCGGAGAGATGTAGTTGTGGCGGGCCAGACCGCTGCCATCGACAATGCGGACATCATCAGTGCTGACGCCAAGGCTTCTCATCACCTCATTAACAGCTACATACGAGGAATCGTAGGAGGCCGAATGATGAAGTCTGCGGCCAAGGGTACGGAAAAGGGTCTCGGCGTAGAAGTTGTCGCTTTTCAGATTCGTCTCACGGGCGATGCGGCCGAGGGACGGAGAATACGTCTGACCGAGCATATTCAGATTGTCCACTCCTGAGGCGTAGGGGCCATATTCATTTGAAGACAGGTTGGTGCGGACGCGGCCGAGACGGATGTCGGCGGGGCCATCGGAGACAAGGACTCCATTGGATTTCAGATATTCACAGAAATAATGGGCGCAGGTGTATGCTCCGAACTTGTTGCTGAATTCCTCGGTTCTGGTCTTGCGGTCGATGGCGAATGAGCCTCGGATCTCGGCGTAAGGGAGAAATTCGGTGTTGAACAGGTAGAGTTGGTCTCCGGTACCGGCAGGAGCGGTCCGGCAGGGATATTCATACCTCATCCACGGAGTGTCCGGGAAGGAGACCGTGACGTTGACCGGCGAGCCGACCGTGGCTCCGGCGCTCACCCTGAAATCCTGGGCGTTCTCGTAAAAGCAGAGGCCGTTGCCTCCGGCTCCGTAGGCTGTGCCGATGTCCTGGTAGCTCCAGGTGTCGTGCTCCATCGGTCCGTCGAAATAGCGGCCGTCACCAATCACCTTACCGTTGATTCTCTTGATGCCGGCCTTGTCCAGGAAGGATTTCCATAGGGCGAAAAGTTTGGTCCGTGGAATCGCTATGGAATCCTTGGAGGCGATTGTGGGGTCACCGCCGCCAATTATGTAGAGGTCTCCGTCCAGAACTCCGTCCTTGATCGTGCCGCTGTGGCCGATGCGGGTGACGTACTTAAAGTCAGAACCGAGACGGTGGATGGCCATTCCGGTGGTTATCAGCTTCATGGTGGAAGCCGGAACCATCCGTTGATCGCTGTTCCAGACAGCCAGCGTGTCCCCACCCTCGGTCATAGCCAGGACTCCGAAGACGGATGACTTCAGGATGTCGTTACGGGAGGCTAGTTCTATATATCTCTGAGCCTTGGACTTGGCTTGCGTCTTATTTGTGGAACGTACTTGCGGAGAGAAGGCTGCGGCGGAATGGGAGATGGCGACCGACATCACCAAAGCACAAACACAAGAATTCATGAATATTCCGAATCTCATAACAAAAGTCTTTTTGAATGTCAAGCCGTTCCGTGGCACATGGGTGAAAACAAAAACGGCCAGAGTACAAAAATAGTGTTTTATTGCTAAATTTGCAGCGTGTAAAACCGCTTGTGCGGAACGGACTTGAGTCAAAATATTCAGAGATATGAAAAAATGTGTCCTTGTGTCCGGCGGCGCCGGATTTATCGGAAGCCACGTTACCGTGGAGCTTATCGAAGCTGGCTACGATGTGATCGTGGCCGATAACATGTCAAACTGCGACGAGACATGCTACGAAGGAGTAAAGAAGATTACGGGAAGGGAGGACATCCCTTTCGTCAAGATGGATTTCTGCGATCCGGTGGCGACTGAACTGCTGTTCACGGCCAACAAGATCGACGCTGTCATCCACTTCGCCGGGTTCAAGGCCGTGGGAGAGTCCGTCAGCGAGCCGCTGAAATATTACAGGAACAATCTGGAGTCTTTCATGAATGTCATCGAGACCGCAAGGAAACACGGATGCGAGAATATTCTTTTCTCATCGTCAGCCACGGTTTACGGCGAGCCGGAGAAACTTCCTGTAACCGAGGAGTCGCCGAGGCAGCCGGCCACCTCTCCTTACGGCAACACGAAGCAGATGTGCGAGGACATCCTGCGGGACTCCGTGAAGGCATATTCAAATGTCAAGGGAATCGCGCTGAGATACTTCAACCCGGTAGGGGCGCACCCGTCAGCGCTGATCGGCGAGCTTCCGCGCGGCGTGCCTAACAACCTTGTGCCTTACATCACTCAGACCGCCATCGGCAAACGTGAGTGCCTCTCCGTCTTCGGCAACGACTACCCTACTCCTGACGGAACATGCCAGAGGGACTTCATCGACATCGTGGACCTTGCCAAGGCGCACGTCTTCGCCGTCCGCAGAATGCTCGATGGCAAGATGAAGAAGGAATATGAGATCTTCAACATCGGCACGGGCAAGCCGTTGTCAGTGATGGAACTCATCAAAGCGTTCGAGAAGGCCAACGGGCTGAAGCTGAACTACAAGTTCGCGCCGCGCAGAGCAGGGGACGTGACTGCCATCTGGGCTGATCCTACACTTGCGAACAACGAGCTTGGCTGGAAGGCAGAGAGGTCGATCGAGGACACGCTGGCCGCGGCCTGGGCCTGGGAGAAGCATCTGGCCGGGGACTAGGCCTTCAGGAAGCCTTTCGAGAGGAGGTACTGTGCGATCTGGACGGCGTTGGTGGCGGCTCCTTTGCGGATGTTGTCGCTGACGCACCAGAAGTTCAGGCCATATTTCACTGACGGGTCCCTGCGCAGACGGCCCACAAAGACATCGTCCTTGCCAAGAGAGAACAACGGCATCGGGTAGATATTGCGTGAAGGGTCATCCTGTACGGTAACACCTTCTGTCTCAGACCAGATCCTACGCACTTCGTCAAGTGTGAAATCCTTCTCGAACTCCAGATTGATTGATTCCGAATGGCCTCCCAGCACCGGCACGCGAGCCGTGGTCGGACTGACTCCTATCGAATAGTCATCCAAGATCTTGTGGGTCTCGTTGACCATCTTCATCTCTTCCTTGGTGTAGCCGTCCTCCAGAAAATCATCGATGTGCGGGATCACGTTCTCATCAATCGGATAGTGATAGAAGGCTGGGTACTCGCCCCATTTCTTACCTTCACGCTCAGCTTTCATCTGAGCCACCGCAGCGTTGCCAGAACCCGTCACGCTTTGGTAGGTGGAGACCACGATTCGCTTGATCACGTACTTACGATGAAGCGGAGCCAGAGGCAGAAGCATCTGGATAGTGGAGCAGTTAGGGTTCGCGATGATATAGTCCTCTGAGGTAAGTACCGACGCATTGATCTCCGGGACAACCAGTTTCTTGGTCGGATCCATCCTCCAACAGGAAGAATTGTCCACGACATGGCAACCGACGGCGGCGAACTTCGGAGCCAGATCACGGGAAATCTCCGCTCCGGCGGAGAACAGAGCCAGATCAGGCTTGCGGGCAATCGCCTCCTCAGCGGTCACAACTGAATATTCACGCCCCGCGAAAGGAATCTTTTTCCCGACAGACTTCTCCGAAGCGACGGGGATGAACTCACTCACAGGGAAATGCCTCTCCCCGAGGACTTCAATCATTCTGGTTCCGACCAATCCGGTCACACCGACCACTGCTACTTTCATATTCGCTATAAATTGTCTTTTGAATTGGGAATATACTTGTTCATGAAATATGCCGGGCGGAAAGGCAGGGCATAAAACAAAAGGGGAAGACATAAAGCCTTCCCCTAAATATCTTTCAGTGAAAAGCCCGTATTACTTGGCAGTCGCTTTTACGAGCTCGCTGAGCTTCTGGTACATGGTGTCTGTCTTCTCAAGGAGCTCCTTACGGATACCGGCATAGTATGCGGCCTTTTGACCCTTCTTGCCTTCCACCTTTGCGTTCACTTTGTCTCTGAGGTCATTGTACAATTTGACAGCCTCGTCAAAGAGTCCGCCCAAAGCCTCGTCGTCAGCTTTCTGGTTAAGCGCGCTGAAGAGGGAGCAATCATCGATGAAAGCTCCGATGACATATTCAATGTCCTTCTTGATGTCTCTAAGATTCATATCTTGTTTTGTTTAGTCTTAAAACTTGGCGAATATACGCATTTTTTTTCAATTTACGAATATCATGCTCCGGCGCTGCGCCAGGCGCTGCGGACGAGGGGCTATTTGAAGAGGCTGCGGACGAGGGCGGGCACATCGGAGACCTTGACCACCTCTATGCCTTGAGGCTTGAGATCCAAAGAGGCGAATGATGAAATGAATATCTTCTTGAATCCCAAACGGGAAGCCTCCGAGACACGGCGGTCAATCTGGGCGACAGGGCGGATCTCGCCGCTGAGGCCGATCTCTCCGGAGAAACAGTTGTCGGATGGGATGGCGAAATCGAAGTTGGAGGACAGAACCGCCGAGATGACCGCAAGATCACAAGCCGGATCGCTTACCTTGAGTCCGCCCGCCATATTCAGGAAAACATCCTTTTGGGCAAGCTTGAATCCGGCCCTGCGCTCAAGGACAGCCAACAGCATATTCAGACGCCGGACATCGAAGCCTGTGGCCGAACGCTGCGCTGTGCCATAGACCGCCGAGCTGACAAGCGCCTGAACTTCAAAGAGAAACGGCCTCGTTCCGTCCAGCATCGCGCTGATGGCGGTGCCGCTGAGCCCGGCCTCGTGCATAGGGATGAGCAGTTCGGAAGGGTTGGAGACCTCACGGAGGCCTTTGCCGGTCATCTCGAACACCGCCAGCTCGGAAGTGGAACCGAACCTGTTCTTGATGCTGCGCAGGATTCTGTACGATCCTCTGTTGTCACCCTCGAACTGGAGAACTACATCGACAATGTGTTCCAGTATCTTAGGACCGGCGATGTAGCCTTCTTTGGTGATATGTCCGATCAGGATGACCGGAATTCCGGTCTCTTTGGCGAACCGGAGAAGTATGGCGGCCACCTCCTTGATTTGTGTGACCGAGCCGGGAGTCGAGTCAACCGTCTGCGAAAACATCGTCTGAACCGAGTCCACTATCATCAGGTCAGGCTCGATTTCACGTGCTTGAGCCACCACGTTCTCAATCAACGTCTCGCTGTAAATCTGACAGTTGGCTGCATCGCCGCCCAGACGGTCGGCACGCATCTTGACCTGACGCAAACTCTCCTCACCTGTCACATAGAGGGTTTTCAGGGATGGACAGCCGAGAGGAATCTGAAGAGACAAGGTGGATTTGCCTATTCCCGGCTCTCCTCCGATCAGGACAAGCGAACCCTCCACAATGCCGCCGCCGAGAATCCTGTCGATTTCTTCGTTGTTCAGGGAAAGCCGAGCCTCCGAGCGTGAATCAATCTCGTTCAGTTTCTGAGGTTTGCGCCCGGCTCCCGGAACGGAATCCACTATCGGAGCCTTTCTGGAACCGCCCGTCACGACTTTCTGCTCCACCATGGTGTTCCACTCCCCGCAGGCCGGGCAGCGTCCCATCCATTTGGGATATTCATTGCCACAATTGGAGCAGAACCATACTGTTTTTTCTTTCATGAGGGTTATTTTCTTTCAAAGATAGGCAATAGGGCGGGGATGACAAAAAAAATTGCAGCATCTAGGTTTTCATCCCTGGATACCGCACATAAAATTCCCTTCCGGGAATCAATGGCTGAAATTACTCAGCCACAGCAGCTGAATCGCAGCAAGCAGCTGTAGAATCGCAGCAAGCAGCTACGGTGTCAGCAACTTCCTCAACAGCCTCAACAGCCTCAGTCTCAGCCTCAGCCTTCTTTGCGTTGTTACCGCAAGCAGAAGCGGCTACCATAAGAGCCACAACCGCAACAGACATAAATACCTTCTTCATAATATTATTAAATTAAAAAAACTATGTTTTCTCACTCGTTTTTCAAAGCGCAAAAGTACACAGATTTCTGAAATTTACAATAATTTTTTTGACTTTTTTGACATTATTCAGGCTATCTAGGCAATTCACACTTCTCCATTGAAGCAATGGCACCACTTACAATCTGAAAGCGAAGGGCCATCCTTGGCACATCAGACGACCCTTGGAATCCACAAGCGCCTGGATTCATGAAAAGGAAGCCGTTCCGCTTGTCTCTGAAAACCTGAGGAATATGCGTGTGGCCACAGACGAATATATCAGGATGGTAAGAATCCAGAAGGGCTTTTGCTCGCAGGTCGTACATTGGTTGATGCGGATTGAAGGCCCAATAGCTGCCACGGCTCAAACCGATGTGGGTCATCAGAACCCTCATTCCCTCGCATTCAAAGTTTTGGTAAGCTGGATATTCCTGCCGCACATCAAGTCCATCGCAGTTGCCGTGCACACCGATCAAAGGCTTGAACGCGGCAATGTCCTTAGCGCACTGAAGCGTGCCGAAGTCACCGGCGTGCCAGATCTGGTCCACAGGCTCCAGAAACTTCCTCACATCGTCAGCGAACACCCCGTGAGTGTCGGAAATCAGTCCTATGAACATTTTACTTACAGTTTAATCACAATCTTCTTCTTGTAGAGGATCCACAGGAGGCTGAATATGATTGTCACGAATATGAGCGCCCACAACAGGGAGAGATATTCATTGGCGCCGAAGTAGCGGCTCGGGGCGAACCCAAAGAAGCCGTAGCTCTTGGCTATGATTCCGGAGAAGACAAAGGCCATCAAAGCGTTCATACCCATGGCCTTGAAAGGCACGAAAGGCTTCTCGTACCCTTTGATGTCAAGCAAATAGGCAAGGAAAGCCAACGCTAGCATCGCCCAACCGGCGGCGTAGAAGACGTATGAGACAGACCAAAGAGGTTTGTTGATCGGGATCCAGATGCTGAGGGCCACGCCGAGAATCAAGGACAAGCAGCCATAGACAAATGTCTTGTTGACAACCCTGTCTGGGGTGTTTGTGGCGGACATATTCTTTTGAGACCTGTGAATCATCGATCCGATCAGGTAGCCGAGAAGGCACGAACAAGCAGCGGTCATCGAGCCGAGAACGCCCTCTGGGTCGAAATCGGTTCCGTTGTAGCCGTGGTAGCAATGGTTGCCGCCGACCAGCCATGTGTCTATCCTCATGGAGACGTTGCCTTCGAGGGTGAACGCTCCCGGATCACGGCCGAAGATCAGCAGTATTCCCGTGTAAGCCACGCAGAGTGTCGCTATCGCGGCCAGAATCTTTCCGGGCTTTTTGAGCCACAGGGCAAGGCAGCCGGCGATGGCATACGCCATACCTATTCTTTGGAGGACACCGAATATTCGTTTATGCTGAAGCCAGTAAAGGTAGTTTTGTCCGAAAGACCATGTCTCGTTGTGGAGCGATGTCGGGAAGAACGGGTACAGGTTCAACGCAAAGCCTACCAAAAAGATCAGTGCTCCCCTTTTGAGGACCTTCAAATAAGCCTTCGCTGTTGTTTTCTCGTACTTTGAGAAAGAGAAAGCCATGGCGCAGCCCATGCAAAAGATGAAGAATGGATACACAAGGTCTGTCGGGGTGCAGCCATCCCACCCCGCATGCCTGAGCGGCGGGAATATGTACGTCCATGAGCCCGGGTTGTTGACGATGCACATGAAAGCGACGGTCAGTCCTCTAAGGACATCCAGTGATTCGTAACGTTTTTTCATAGGTACAAAGTTACGCTATATTATTCAATGTTGTATCTTTGCAGTATGGAGATTTTTTACGCATACAAAACAGAGGATGGGTTCGCCTTTCTGGATGCGGAAGAGAGCGCACACTGCGTAAGGGTGCTACGGCACCGGGCCGGAGATGAGGTAACCGTCGTGGACGGTCTGGGGAATATGCACCGTTGCCGCCTGAGCGACGACTCACCCAAAGGTGCCACGGCGGAGATTCTGGAAACCGTACCCGGATGGGGAGGGCATTCATATTCATTGAATATGGCGGTTTGCCCGACGAAGAACAACGATCGCTTCGAGTGGTTCGTGGAGAAGGCCACGGAACTTGGTGTGAATGTGATCTCTCCGGTCATCGGGGAACGTTCCGAACGCAAGGTGTTCAAGACTGAGAGATCCCGCAAGATTGCTCTCTCGGCGATGAAGCAGAGTCTGAAAGCGAAACTGCCGGTGGTGGAAGAACCGGTCCCTGTGCGGGATTTCATTCTGGGACATTCGGAGGAGGCTTCTGTCAAGATGATCTGCTACTGCTTTGAGGGCGAGACACAGAGGCGCTCCATCGTGGATGTTCTGGAAGGGATTTCTGCCGATGCTGCGATTACCGTGCTGATCGGCCCGGAAGGCGATTTCTCTCCGGAAGAGGCCCGGCTGGCCGTGGAACGAGGTTTTGTGCCGGTCCACCTCGGGCCTAGCCGCCTGCGGACGGAGACTGCGGCTGTGACTGCGGTGACTGCCTGTTACCTGCACTTTATGGATTAATTTTATGAATATGCAAAAGAAGACTATAGATGAGATCCTTAACGAGACGCTGAAGGTTCTCAAAGAGGGTGGAGTAATCCTCTACCCTACCGACACTGTCTGGGGGCTTGGCTGCGATGCGACCAACCCTGAGGCTGTCGCGAAGATTTATGAGATAAAACACCGGTCGGACAGCAAGTCGCTGGTCCTGCTGGCCAACAGCCTGGATCAAATAGCGTTGTATGTGAACGAGATTCCTCCGATGGCAATAGATCTGGTCGAGGTGAACGACAGACCGATGACGCTGATCTACCCCGGAGCGAAGACTTACCCTGCACCAGCCGAGGGAGAACCATGGAAATCAGACCGTTTCCATCTGGCACACAACACGGTGGCGGCTGACGGCACAGTCGGGATCCGCATCCCGATGATGGAGTTCTGCCTACAGCTCACCTACAAGCTTGGCAGACCGATTGTCTCCACATCCGCCAACATCTCGGGAGAGCCGACACCGAAGAAATTCGCTGACATCTCAGAGGAAATCAAAAAAGCTGTTGACTACACGGTAGACCCCCGACTCGAAGCCGGTGCCACCGGCCTCGCCTCACAGATCATCAAGATTGGTCTCGACGGTGAAGTTGAGATCATCCGGGCGTAAACTTCAAATCATTACAAGATAATCACTTACGGAATCCTGCCGGTCAACATTGACTGGCAGGATTTTACAATCAATTATTACTCAACACATTAGATTCTACAAAGAAGATAAGATACTTGTAAAGAGTCGGCCTAAAAAAGGAAATTTGAACTCTACAATGCCCTCACTGGGGCTGCCATACATTGAATGGTGGTGAGGTATCTCCACAAAAAAAAGTCGGAGCAGCGAAAGCTGTTCCGACTTTTACTTGTGGAGATATAGAGATTCGAACTCTAGACCCCCTGCTTGCAAAGCAGGTGCTCTACCAACTGAGCTATACCCCCGGACTTTGCCAAAAAATTGGTTTGTAGGCCCTGGCAGAGTTGAACTGCCGACCTCTACATTATCAGTGTAGCGCTCTAACCAACTGAGCTAAGAGCCTATATAAATAATGAAAGATTAGTACAGAGTTCCGAACTCGAAACCTTGTACAGAGCGTCTTCCGCTGTCGGAGCAAAACCCCAAAAAGGAGGTGTTCCAGCCACACCTTCCGGTACGGCTACC